>NZ_JAAKVR010000001.1:0-643105 GCF_049175755.1 Aeromonas sp. 600282
CTGTATCAGTCATTACATGAACGGTACGGGGTGAAATGCTCGATGACGGATGGGTATGACTGCTACCAGAATGCGTTAGCGGAGCGGGTGAACGGGATTTTGAAAGGAGAGTTATTGTTGCAAAGCCCGCAGGATTTGGCGCAAGCGCGGGAAATGGTGCGTGAGGCGGTGGATATTTACAACGAGGAGCGGCCGCATCATGCGTTGAAATACAGAACCCCCGATGCGGTACATAGGGGGTTCTGAGTAGAGAAATGCTAGTTGAAAATGTGTAAACCTATTTCAGGACTAGATATTCATCTTTGCTCGAGCGCCCGATTACAGACGCCCAAACCCTCAGAGTATTACAACCAGGGGGCAGCAGTCGGCCCGTGGTGCAGGCCCAGCTTCCAGACACGGCCAAAGTGCTTGTAGTGACCGGCCGCGACACCTGCCTTCTCACCCATGCCGTGGTAGAGATCGAGGTGACCCTTCTTCACCGCCCCGCCCACATCCAGCGCAATCAACAAGCGCAGCTGGTGCTTGCCGGTCCAGTTGCCCTCTTTATCGAGCAAGGGAACTTCGGCCAGGATCGGGGTACCCATCGGCAGCAGGGTCTTGTCGGCAGCGACGGCCGCCAGCGGCAGCAGCGGGATACCGGCGGCACCGATCACATCATTAGTCGGGCGACGCTCGAAGAAGACATAGGAGGGGTTCTGCTCTACCAGCTCCTTGACCCTGTGCTCAGGTTGCTGGTTGGCCCACTCCTTGATGGCCTTCATCGACATCTGCTCCTTGGGCACTTCACCGCGGTCAATCAGCACCCGGCCAATGCTCACATAGCCGTGGCCGTTCTTGCCGCTGTAACCCAGATATTGCAGCCTATCGTCGTCACCGTAGTGAACAAAGCCCGATCCCTGCACGTCCATCAGGAAGTTGTCGATAAGGGATTTGCTGTAACCCAGCTCCAACCCGCGGTTGGCAAGGGCGCCCTGGTGGATCTGTGCCCGGGTCGGACAACGGCTGCCGCAGTTGGGCATGGCATAGATGGGGTACTTATACTCGGCATCCGGGCGGTGACGCACCTCCAGCACCGGCGAGTAGTAGCCGGTAAAGAGCACGTTACCCATGCGATCGGCGCCGCCCAGCTGAGCCAGGCTGATACCGTAACGGGTGATGTCGGCAGGATTGCCGCCGCCCGCCACCCAGCGGGAGAGCTGGTGATAGAGCTCGCCATAACGGCTCGCCATCCGCCCTGAACGCTGCATGACAATGCGACTCTGGGGGCCAAACTTGCTGTAATCGGCACTGGCACGACTGTTGACCCGCTCGACCCGCACCAGATCCCCCGGCAAGGTACCGTCCAGATACTGCTTGCCCAGATTTTCCGGCACCTCGCAGTTGAGAAAACATCTGTCATCAGTCTGTTTTTTTGGCACCTCTGCTTTGTCAGAGTTACCCGCACACCCGGCCAACCCCAGCACTATCGCGGTCAGCCAGAATCCGTGTTTGTTCATATGTCCTCATTTAACACCAAGAGTCCTGCTCGGCGGCAAGATGCCAAATTTGCAGGGGGAAAGCAAACGACATCAATCACTTGAAGAGAGATTTCTCCAAAGGGAGGATGCTGGGTTATAACAAGGTGACAGGATATGCGAGGTAATGGATGGAACAGCTCGAAATATTCCCGTTGCAGAGCCCCTGTATCGGGGTCTGCGAGGTGAACAACAAGGGCTATTGCAAAGGATGCCTGCGCAATCGCGAGGAGCGTTTCAACTGGCAGAAAATGAGCCCGGCCCAGCAACAGGATGTAATGCGTCTGTGTCGCGCCCGCAAGGCGCGGGTTGAGGCTGCGCGGCGCAAAGCGCTGGAAGGAGCGCAACCCCAGTTGCCAGAACAACAAGGCTGGGAGTTTTAACCACTCCCTATCTTCCCCTCACAGGTTACCTATCCTCCCGACAAAACAAAAAGCGGCCCGCAGGCCGCTCTTGGTTATGACGTCTTGCCGGGTGGCGAGGCTTATGCCGTGGCCAGCTTGGCCTGCTCTTCGCCGCGCTTGAGCATGGCGTAGGAGACACCGGTCAGCAGCGAGCCTGCTGCAATGGCCACGATATACATCATGACATTGCTGATGGCGTGCGGGATGAACAGCACAAACAGGCCGCCGTGGGGTGCCATCAGCTCACAGCCGAACAGCATGGAGAGCGCACCGGTCAGGGCGCCGCCAACCATACAGGCCGGGATAACGCGCATCGGATCCTTGGCGGCAAACGGAATGGCCCCCTCGGAGATAAAGCACAGTCCCAGTACGAAGGAGGCTTTACCCGCTTCCTGCTCCGCCTTGATGAACTTGGTGCGGGCCAGGAAGGTGGCAATACCCATGCCCAGTGCCGGCACCATACCAGCGGCCATCACCGCTGCCATCGGGGCGTAGGTTTTGGAGGCCAGCAGGCCGACACCGAAGGCGTAAGCCGCTTTGTTGACCGGGCCGCCCATGTCGAAGCACATCATGGCCCCGATGATCACACCCAGCAGCACGGCATTGGCAGAGCCCATGTTGTTGAGGAACTCGGTCATGGCATTCATGATGCCAGCCACCGGACCACCCACTACGTAGATCATCACCAGACCGGTAAAGAGGCTGGCAAAGAGCGGAATGATCAGGATGGGCTTGAGCGCTTCCAGGGTAGTCGGCAGGCGCACTTTGTCACTCAGGTATTTGGCGCTGTAACCGGCCAGGAAACCGGCCACGATGCCGCCGAGGAAACCGGCTCCCAGCGAGCTTGCCAGCATACCGCCGATCATGCCGGGAGCGAGACCCGGGCGGTCAGCGATGGAGTAGGCAATGTAACCGGCCAGCACCGGGATCATCAGGGCAAAGGCGGAGCCACCACCGATCTTCATCAGAGCGGCGGCCAGAGTGCCTTCCACCTTGAACGCTTCGATACCGAACACAAACGAGAGCGCGATGATAAGGCCGCCCGCCACCACCATGGGCAGCATGAAGGAGACGCCGGTCAACAGGTGCTTGTAGGGGCCTGCTTTTTCCTCTTTCTTGGGCTGGCTGGCACCGCTGTGGCGATAGGTTTTCGCCTCACTCCAAGCCTTGTCCAGCTCGGCGCGGGTTTTCTTCAATGCCGCCCCCGTGCTGGTGCGATAGACCGGCTTGCCGTCGAAACGGGCCATGTCCACCTCGATATCGGTGGCGAGGAACACCAGATCGGCAGATGCAATCTCCTCGGCAGTCAGGGCGTTCTGGGCACCGACCGAGCCTTGGGTCTCGACGCGGATCTGATAACCCAGCTGTTTGGCCATGGTCTCCAGCGCTTCTGCCGACATAAAGGTGTGTGCAACGCCAGTCGGGCACGCTGTCACTGCCACGATGCGCTTGCCAGCAGCGGCCGGTTTGGCGGCAGCGGGCGCGGCTTGATGACGATAGACGCTGGCACCGCTGGTTGCGGCTTCCAGCAAGGCAGCCGGATCCTGCATGGCGAGATCCATACTGCCCTGATAGACTCGCTTGCCATCATAGGCGGCGAGATCCACCGGGGCACTGGCGACAACCAGCACCAGATCGGCGGCGGCAATCTGCTCCTTGCTCGGTACTTGGCGGGGCTGCACGCTGGAGCCGACGTCGAGGGTGAGTTCCCAGCCAGCCTGTTTGGCCTGCTGTTCTATCCGTTTTGCAGCGAGAAAGCTGGTGGCAATGCCCGCCGGGCAAGCCGTAACCAAGATTGCTTTCATTGGGCATCTCCTGAGTTTTCCATTGAGGGGGTATGGCATTGAACCGGTGCCAGCGCATCCAGACGCTCTACGCGCACCTGTTCAAGTAAAGGGTTGAGCACATTGATATCGTCAAAGCCGACCGCCACCTGACTGACCGCCAAGGCCGAGACGGCGGTGGCCAGCCGCAGGGTCTGCTCCGGCGCCCAGCCAAGGCTCAGACCATGGGCAAGACCGGCCACCAGCGAATCGCCGGCACCCACGGTACTGACCACCTGCATCCGCGGCGGAATGGCCTGCCAGACGGCATCCGGAGCAAACCAGATAAGGCCATCGGCGCCGTTGGAGATCACCACGTTGGGAATGCCGCTTGCCTGCAGCGTGCGGGCACACTCGGCCTGCTCGCTCAGCGTCTTGATCGGGCGGCCCGCCCACTGGCTCAGCTCCTCCAGATTGGGTTTGACCAGGGTCGGTGCCGCCTTGATCCCTTCGCTTAAGGCCGCGCCGCTGCAATCGAAGATCACCTGCTTGCCCTTGGCCTTGAGCAGACGGATCAGATGGGTGCAGTAATCAGGAGCCACCCCTTTGGGCAGGCTGCCCGCCAGCACAAACCACTCTGCATGCGCAGCCAGCTCGTCGATGGCCTGCTCCAGCTCGCTCACCTCCCCTTGCTGGATGGTGAGCCCCGGCAGGTTGAGATCGGTGACCCGACCGGATTGCTCGGAGATCTTGACGTTGATGCGGGTGCTGCCCGCGACACGGACAAAGTGATCATCCAGCGCACGCTCTGCAAACAGGGAGACAAAGCTCTGTTCATTGTCTGCGCCCAGCCAGCCGGTGACGCCCACGTCGCGGCCCAAGTCCTTGAGCACCATGGCGACGTTGATCCCCTTGCCTGCGGCACGCAAGTTGGCCTCGCTCACCAGATTGACCTCGCCAAGACTCATCGCCTCAAGGCGAGTAGTGAGATCAAGGGCAGGGTTGAGGGTGATGGTAACAATCTTCATCAATGCGCCCCCTCGCCGAGACCTGCGGCGATGGCCTCACCTATCCCCTTGAGGGCGGCTTCGGCATCTGCCCCTTCAGCGCGAAACGCCAGACGATGCCCGCACTTGACCCCAAGGCCGATCACTTTCATCAGGCTCTTGGCGGAGACCGCCTCGCCGCTGCCATCCAGATTGGCAACCCGGATGTCGGATTCAAACTCTTTGGCCACCTTGACCAGCATGGCACCGGGACGAGCGTGCAGGCCGTGGGGGTTGATGATGGTGAAGGTTTCGGAAAGACCGCTCGCAGGCCCCGCCTGCAACATGGCCAGCCCCTCACCGCCCGCCAGCGTGGCAAGTTGGCCTGCAGCCGCCAGTTTGGCCAGATTCTCCAGCTGCGGCAGATGGCCGCTATCTGCGGCGCACAGCAGCAGCATGGCGCTGACCGGCAGTTCACCTGCGCGAAGTTCGCTGCTCGGGGTTGCCAGCACCCAGCCAGTCTGGGCCGATGCTATTTGCTGAACATTGGCCCGCGCCAGCCAGACGCCCTCGCCCAGGTAGGCGGGTTCACTTGCCAACAGGGTGCTCACCATGGCGGCATCGCCCCAGCCCGCCGATTTGGCGCGGGCGGCTGCTCCCAGCAGCAGTTGGTCGCGATCATCGGCCGGGAAGTCAGCCAGGGTCAGGTATTGCACCTCTTTGGCGGCAGTGGCGCCAGTCAGGATGTTGATGATGGTGTCGGCATCGGTGGCTTCTTTGAGCTGAGCTGCCGCCTGCTCGTCACCCAGCACATGGGTGAGCTGGCGCAAAATGCCCAGATGTTCGTCGGACTTGGCGGCGATGCCGATGGCGACGTAGGCGATCTGCCCCTCGTCCCACTCGATACCATTGGGGAACTGGGCCACCATGACGCCTGTGCTCTTCACCAGATGACGGGTATCGGTGGTGCCGTGGGGAATGGCGATGCCACTGCCAAGATAGGTGGCATGCTGCGCTTCACGGGCCAGCATCCCATCCACATAGCCCGCTTCCACCAGACCGGCTTCGGTCAGTTTGCCTGCCAGCAGGGCAATGGCGTCCGACTTGGTTGCCACCGACTGTCCCAGCAAGATCTGCTCTCGCGCCAACTTCAACATAGAGACTCTCCATCAGGTTCCGGCCGCGCCGGTACGTCACAATTGAACATTCGGGTAACTCGCCAGCTGACAATAGACCCGAACACGGTTGACTGTGATCGGAGCCTGATTTTCAGGCCACTGGGTCTCTTCGTTGCTGACAGGCTGAATCGTTTCACTTACACTCAGACTGAATCGTTTCAGCGAATTGATCAAGTACCCACAAAGAGTGCTTTTCAATGATATGATCCCGCGCACACTTTTCGGTGCCCTCACCCGGCAGTGACCGTGGGCCTTGCAACTCAAACAGAGCCAATATGATGAAACTGGATGAAATCGCCGCCCTCGCCGGTGTCTCGCGCACCACGGCAAGCTATGTGATCAATGGCAAGGCCGATCAATACCGCATCAGTCAGGCCACCCGCGACAAGGTGATGGCCGTTGTCACCGCCCATAACTATCAGCCGGACAGCCGCGCCGCCTCCCTGCGCGGCGGCCAGACCAAGACTCTGGGCTTTATCCTGCCCGACCTTGAGAACGCTAGTTACGCCAAGCTGGCCAAACGGCTGGAACAGGGGGCCCGGGCGCAGGGCTATCAGCTGCTCATCGTCTGCTCGGAGGATGATCCCGCCACAGAAAAAGAGCTGGCCCAGATGCTGGTGAGCCGCCATGTGGATGCCCTGCTGGTGGCCAGCTGCCTGCCCCCGGACGACCCCTTCTACGGCAAATTGCAGGCGCAAGGCAGCCAGATCCTCGCCATCGACCGGGCGATGGCCGCCGACAAGTTCGTCACCGTCGCCAGTGAAAACGAGAAAGCGAGCTTTGATCTCACCAGCTCCCTGCTCACCCCGAACTTACGCCATATCGCCTTGATCACCGCGCTGCCGGCACTCACGATCAGTCAGGAGCGCAAAGCCGGTTTCGAGCAGGCGGTCGCCAGTCACAGCGCGGCTCGCCACCTGTGCGAGGGGGATCACTTCTCCCGCCTTGAGGGGTATCGCCTGATCAAAGATCTGCACCAGCAGCTGGGCCAGTTGCCCGAAGCGCTGATCACCACCTCCTATATCCTGATGGAGGGAGTACTCGACTACCTGTTGGAGCAAGAGATCGACATGAGCCAGCTCGCCATGGCCACCTTCGGGGACGATCGCCTGCTCGACTTCCTCCCCTTTGGCATCAACTCCCTGCCCCAGCAGCACGACGCGCTGGCGAGCCAGGCGCTGGATCTGGCGCTCAAGGCGGTTAACGGCGAATACCAGAGCGGGCTGCACTATGTGAGCCGCACCCTCAAGCGCCGCCGCTAACCTGACCGCAGCAGACCCGATTTGCTGTCAATGGGTGGGTAAAGCGAACAGATAACAATAAGGCTGCCAGCATCGGCAGCCTTATTGTTTTCCCCCACAACCCTACCCGCCCGCTTTGCTTTCTCTACCGTCTGGCCGACTAAACAACCGGCCTCCACACTCCTTTCACCCCGCAACTAAACGCCAACGCTACGACAAGGCACTCCCCCATCCGTGCAGCAACCACTTGGCTGACCTGTATCAATGAGCCCCTGCCAGTCATTTTTTCGGTGCTTTTTTCTGCAATTAGCCATCACTGTCATCATTTATTTCCACTTGTTGCCACCAGCCAGCACAAGATCCGTATAAAGGGGGTTGTTTCCGCTATTTTGATCCGCTAACGTGGCAACCATCTTTTACAACTGACAGGTTTTAGGTACAGATGTTCCCGTTCCGATATTGCTAGCCTCCGGCCCTATCACCGGAGGCACCTTCTGATAACGCCAATCGGCCCCCTCTTGTTGACGTCACTGCTGACATCGCCTGTTTGCACTGATACCGCTATGTTCGGATGGATAACATGAATACCAAAACTCTGGGTTGTACCCTGTTGATTGCCGGCACCACCATAGGTGCCGGCATGCTGGCCCTGCCGCTGGCCTCCTCCTCCCTCGGCGGCCCCGCCACCCTGATGTTGATGGTCGGCCTCTGGGCCCTGATGGCCTTTACCGCCATGCTGCAAGTAGAGGCAAGCCTCAACACCGGCAAATGGTACCTGCACCAGCTGGCGGACCATCTGCTCGGCCCCTGGGGCAAGCGTATCGCCTCCTTCTGTATCCTGATGCTGTTCTACTCGCTGGCCTCCGCCTACATCAGCGGCGGCAGCAGCCTGCTGGCACAGGCGCTGGCCGATGCCGGCATCACCCTGAGCCAGGAGCAGGCCGCTTGGGCCTTTACCCTGCTGTTTGGTGGCATGGTCTGTGTCGGCACCCGCTCGGTGGATTACCTCAACCGACTGATGTTCACCGTCAAACTGGTGATCATGGTGGTGGTGCTGGCGTTGCTGCTGCCCCGCACCGAAGGGCAGCATCTGCTCTCGATGCCGCTGGGTCAGGGCCTGTTGCTGGCGGGCCTGCCGGTCATCTTCACCTCGTTTGGCTTTCACGGCTCCATTCCGAGCGTGATGCTCTACCTCGGTGACTGCCCAAAACAGCTGCGTCGGGTCTTTGTCTGGGGCTCAGCCCTGCCACTGATCCTCTACGTGCTGTGGCAGGTAGCGATCCTCGGTCTGCTCGGCCAACAAGCCCTGCTGCAAACCGGTGGTGCGCTGGACAGCCTGCTGGCAAACGTCGGCAAACTGGTGAGCTGGCCTGTGTTTAATCAGGCGATGCACTTGTTTGCCGACCTGGCGCTCGCCACCTCCTTCCTCGGGGTAACGCTGGGACTGTTTGACTTTATGGCCAAGGTGACTCGCCGCAAGGACAACTGGCAGGGCCGCACCCAGACTGGCCTTATCACCTTTGTGCCGCCATTGCTGTTTGCCCTCTACTTCCCGCAGGGCTTTATCATGGCCCTCGGCTACGCCGCCATTGCGCTGGCGATCCTCGCGGTACTGCTGCCGGTGGCGCTGGTGTGGCAGAGCCGCAAACAGGCGCCCGCCCACCACTACCGCGCCCCGGGTGGCGTAGTGGCGCTTGGAGTGGCCGGCGTGATGGGTGTGCTGATTGTCGGCGTCCAAATCAGCGTCAGCATGGGACTGCTGCCCGCGCTGTAATCCCCGATACTGAAAGCAAAGCCCCGCCAATTAACTTGGCGGGGCTTTGTGCTATCAACGCTGCCATGATTCTGCCCATTCCCTCCTCGCACAAGAGGGATAAAGGACGTTTCAGCTACGCTTTCTCCATATGCAATGGAGTGGGGAGCAAGGTATGAAGTGGGCTGGCTGGTGGCTGCTGTTTTGCCTGAACTCGATTGCCCAGGGCGCGCCCCTGACGCTGGCGGCGCCCGTGGAATATATCTCCCTGCTGCGCCCCTTCTATGAGGAGTGGTTTGGCAAGGCCAGGGTCGATTTTACCTTTATCCCCTGTACCAGCGCCCGCTGCAAAAAGCTGCTTGATTCCGATAGCACCATCGCTGGCGATATCGCCCGGATCAAGGGCTTTGAGCAGACCCATCCGCATATGATCCCGGTCGGCACGGCGATTGGCGAAGTGACCATCTATGCCCAGAGCAAGCAGGACGCCAGCTGGCCACCCGCCAGTCAGGAGCGGGTTGGCTGCCTGCGCGGCATTCAGTGGTGCAGCCGCTATCTCGACAGTCGACGCATCGTCTGGTTCAACGATGAGAAGCAGGGTCTCGCCCTGCTCCAGCGCGGCAGAACCGACTGGGTGATCCGGCTACTGCCCACCAATCAATCCCCCCTTGCCGCACCATGGAAACGGGTCTCCGATATCGAGGTTTATCTCTACCTCAACAAGAGCCGCCAGGCCGATATCGCCGCCCTTGTCCAATCCCAGCAGCAGCTGATAGCGAGCGGCCGCTGGCAGCAGATGCAGGAGCGCTACTTCTCGGCCCTGCTGACCCCCATCCGCTGATCGGGGCACCACCGAACAAACCGCCAAGAACCGTGTTTTATACAATCTTTTTTGCCACCGAAGCCTGAACGGACAGTTCAAAACCCGTTCATGCCCGCTCGCTACACTGCCCCCTCGTTTATCGCTTTCAGGAGCCTGAAAACAATGATGTTGCATCTCACGAAGAGTTCCCTTGCCCTTGCTCTGCTGGCAGCCAGCGGCGCCCTCAGCGCGGCCGAAATCACCAACAACAATATCACCGAGGCCGACATCAAGGCGGCGCAGGATGCCTGGGGCGCGGTGCTCATCAAGATCAGCGATGACTATCGGGCCGGCGGCATTGAGCGCGCCAAAGCCACCGCCGAGGCGGTACTCGACAGCGCTTATGGCTACCAGCAGGGGCCGGTACTGTTCAAACCCACCCTCGCCGGTGGTGAGCAGACCTTTCGCACCACCCGCGAGGGGGCGCTGGCCTATTTTGTCGGCAACAACAGCGCCTATCCGGCAGATAGCGGTTTTGCCCTGAAAAACTGGCAGAGCTACCGCTATGACAATGCCGCCGTCTATATCAACGGCAACATGGCGCTGACCATGGGCAAGGTGCATCTGGTGGATCGCGACAACAAGGAGACCACGGTCGACAAGAGCTGGGGTTTCAAGAAGGGGAATGATGGCAAGGTGCGCATCGTGCTGCACCACTCCTCTCTCCCCTACGGCGCCTGACTGGCGAAGTGCAGCTGACAGAGCACGCCACCTAAAACCAGACAACAAGCCCTGCCAGACTGGCGGGGCTTTTTTATCCGGCAAGGGTGCTTTGGGCGCCATGGCCGAGCCCCCTTTACTGCTACCCTCAAGGGCAAGCCATTGAGCACGCAACAGATCCATGCTTATCCATCACCTCGGGAGCCCTACGCCATGACCATACTGCCCATCTATGCAGCCCTGCTTGCCCTGCTCTTTGTCCTGCTCAGCGTACGCACCATTCGCACCCGTCACCGCCAGAAAGTGGCGCTCGGCCATGGCGATGATCCCGCCATGCTGCGGGCCATGCGGGTGCACGCCAACTTTGCCGAGTATGTCCCCCTCGCCCTGCTGCTCATCTATTTCGTCGAAACCGGCAGCCATGCCCCCTGGCTGGTTCATCTGCTAGGGAGTGCCCTGCTGCTTGGTCGCCTCTGTCACGCCTTCGGCATGAGCCGCACGCCGGAGAATTTCCGCTATCGAATAGTGGGAATGGGGCTGACTTTCACCGTCATTTTGCTGAGTGCGGCCTGTCTCCTGATCACCGCCCTGCTCTCCTGACCAGAGCAGGTCAGCCAAACGCGGAGCCGCAGAAGCAGAAATAGAAAAGCCCTGCCGATATGGCAGGGCTTTTCGTTTAACCGATCAGGGTGGGAGAGTGGCTCTCCTTGCCCTTACTGGTTATGGCTGGCGCGACGGGGGCGACGGGCCTGAGCCGGCTTGGCGGCGCCATCAGCCGGACGCTGACCCCCCTGGGGCTTGGGCTTGCCGCCGTTGCCGGAGCGAGCGGCACCCTGACGCTGGCCTTGACCTTGCGGACGCGGCGCACGGCGCTGCTCGCTCGGATCACGGGGCTCTTTGCGCAGCGGCGCGCCGATACCACGGGCGATGTTGTCGAGGGTCTCGCGGGACGCTTCAAAACCAGCCACCTGCTCGCAGGGGATGTTCTGCTTGGTCAGACGCTCGATGGCTTTGATCAGTTTGCCTTCATCGGCCGCAACCAGGGAGATGGCGTGACCGGCCGCGCCGGCACGACCGGTACGACCGATACGGTGCACGTAATCTTCCGCCACGTTCGGCAGCTCGAAGTTCACTACCTGCGGCAGCTTGTCGATATCGAGGCCACGGGCCGCGATGTCGGTCGCCACCATCACGCGCACACTGCCATCCTTGAAACCGGCCAGCGCGCGGGTACGGGCGCCCTGGCTCTTGTTGCCGTGAATGGCGGCAGCACTGATGCCGTCTTTTTCAAGCTTCTCGGCAACGCGGTTGGCGATGTGCTTGGTACGGGTAAAGACCAGCACCTGCTGCCAGTTGTTGCTGGAGATCAGGTGGCTCAGCAGGGCAATCTTGTTGGCCTTGTCGCACGGGTGCACCAGCTGCTCGATACGCTCGGCGGTACTGTTGCGCGGGGCCACTTCGATCACCGCCGGGTTATCCAGCAGACCGGTGGCCAGCTCGCGAATTTCATCGGCGAAGGTGGCGGAGAAGAGCAGGTTCTGGCGCTTCTTCGGCAGCAGGGTCAGGATGCGGCGGATGTCGCGGATAAAGCCCATGTCGAGCATGCGATCCGCTTCGTCCAGTACCAGGATCTCCACTTCGTCAAACTTGACGGCATTCTGGTTGTAGAGATCGATCAGACGGCCAGGACAGGCCACCAGCACGTCCAGACCACGGCGAGTCGCCATCATCTGCGGGTTGATGCTCACGCCACCGAATACCACGTGGCTGCGCAGGGGCAGATGCTTGCCATAGTTGCGCACGCTCTCGCCCACCTGGGCGGCCAGCTCGCGCGTCGGGGTCAGTACCAGCGCACGGACGCGGTTCGGAGAGACCTTGCGCTTGCTCTCCATCAGACGTTGCAGCATCGGCAGGGTAAAGCCTGCGGTCTTGCCGGTCCCTGTTTGGGCCGCCGCCATCAGATCGCGGCCAGCCAGAACGGCGGGGATCGCTTGTTGCTGAATGGGAGACGGGGTGTCGTAGCCTTGTTCGGCAACGGCACGCAACAAGGGTTCGGCCAGACCGAGGGAAGTAAAACTCATAGTTACCTGCTAGGGATAGGGGCGCCGACAATCCGGGATGGGGCTCCTCTGCTGAGCCGATGCCATCTCGCCAGACTCGGGCCTGTTGAGAACACAACGATTTCCCCGGGGAGCAGAGCAAAGGGGAAAGAATAGGGGCGCAGTCTAACGGAGTTGTGCCGGATAAACGAGAAAAATGTGATGCTCCTCCCAGCACGCACAGAAAAGCCCTCTGCTCTCCACCGAATAATCCCGTTGACCAGTGAAGCACGCACCACACTATTAACTGACAACTTATTACCTGTCCCGCCATCGTGATGCGCGGGTCGCAGGCGCACGGGATAGTAGAGAACAAAAAGCAGAATAACGAGGTTAAGCTATGAGCACGCAATATCGTCCCCACGGCAACTGGCAGGCCAAGCTCTGCCTGCTGCTGCTTTTGCTGACCCCTTCCCTGCAGGCCAGTCAGACCCTGACCGTGGCCTGGAGCCACTGGCCCCCCTTCAGTCAAATCAACAACAGGGGTGAGCTGGACGGGCTGGATGTCAGCCTGACTCGCCAGATCCTCACCCAGGCGGGCTTTGCCCCCAAATTTCGTGAGATCCCCTGGGCGCGGGCACTCCATCTGGTGGAGCACGATCAGCTGGATGTGGCGATGGCCGCCCTCCCCCTGCCGGAGCGGCAGAAGTATGCCCGCTTCTCTGCACCCTATCGCCAGAGCGCCTATGTGCTGTTGAGTAATAACCCGATTCCAGGCCATCAGGATCGCTGGGGAAAGCTCGATACCTTGTCCAAACTGTGCCACAACAAGGAGCTCAAAATTGGCAAACTGCGCGGTACTCGCCCCATTCATCAAATGGACGAGTGTCCTGCCCTCAAGGGGGCGACCGAGTACAATGCCGATGATCGACTAATCGAACTGCTGCTGGCCCGCCGTCTCGATGGCATCATTATGGAGTGGCAATATGCACGCTATCGGCTCTCCCAATTGGGCGCCGAGGGGTTTATCAGTTGTCAGCTGTTGCTGCACCATCAGCCGGTCAGCCTGATGTTTGCCAAAAACAGCATGAGCGAAGAGCAGCTCCTCAAGGTCAACGAGGCCATTCACGCTATGCCCAAACACCATGGGAAGTTCTCTCCCCCCAACTGCCGTCTCGATGCCGATCCGCAGGACGCTGATCACTCTTGATAACCGACGAGTGATAGAAGTACCGCAGAGCATAAGAACAAAGGCGACCCGAAGGTCGCCTTTGATTTGGTTGACGAACCAGCACCCTGAACAGGGTGCGATCAGTCGATGTGCAGCAAGAGCGATCAACGCAGCTGTGGGGTATGGGTCAACACCCCCTGATTCTGGGCACGATGGCGCAGCAGGTGATCCATCAACACCAGCGCCAGCATGGCTTCGGCGATGGGCACGGCGCGAATGCCGACACAGGGATCGTGACGCCCCTTGGTGATCATCTCGATTGCCTCGCCTTCGGTATTGATGGTCTTGCCCGGCACAGTGATGCTGGAAGTCGGTTTGAGCGCCATGCTCACCACAATATCCTGACCCGACGAGATGCCGCCCAGAATGCCGCCCGCATGGTTGCTGGCAAAGCCCGCCGGGGTCATCTCGTCGCGATGCTCGGAGCCTTTTTGCTCCACCACCGCAAAGCCATCACCGATCTCCACCCCTTTCACCGCATTGATGCCCATCATGGCATGGGCAATGTCGGCGTCGAGACGATCAAACACCGGCTCACCCAGGCCCACCGGCACATTGCGCGCAATGACCTGCACCTTGGCACCGATACTGTTGCCCTCTTTTTTCAGGTCGCGCATATATTGATCGAGCGCTTCCAGCTTGCCCGCATCGGGGAAGAAGAAGGGATTCTGCTCAATCTGCGCCGCGTCAAACGCCTCAGCCTTGATGGGGCCGAGCTGGGAGAGAAAACCGGTGATCTCGATGCCATGTACCTGTTTCAGGTACTTCTTGGCAATCGCCCCCGCCGCCACTCGCATCGCGGTCTCGCGGGCAGATGAGCGACCACCGCCACGATAGTCCCGCTGACCATACTTCTGGTGGTAGGTGTAGTCAGCATGACCCGGCCGGAACAGATCCTTGATATCGGAGTAATCCTTGGAGCGCTGATCGGTATTCTCGATGAGCAGCCCGATGGAGGTGCCGGTGGTCTTGCCCTCGAACACCCCGGAGAGGATCTTCACCTCGTCCGGCTCGCGGCGCGGCGTGGTGTAGCGGGAAGTGCCGGGCTTGCGCCGATCCAGATCCCCCTGCAGATCCGCTTCGCTGATCTCCAGCCCAGGCGGGCAACCATCGACCACGGCGCCCAGCGCCAGGCCGTGGCTCTCGCCAAAGGTGGTGACCCGAAAGAGTTGACCAAAACTGTTCCCTGCCATGCGCGCTCCTGCTTAGTTCTTGTAGATGGCGAAATGATCCTGATACTGCACCAGCTCTTCACGGGTCATCACAAAGACGCCGTGACCGCCGTTTTCGAATTCAACCCAGGTAAAGGGGATCTCGGGGAACTGGGCTTCCAGATGGATCATGCTGTTGCCTACTTCAACCACCAGCACACCGTTATCCTTGAGGAAATCGGCGGCATGGGCCAGCAGACGCTTGGTCAGCTTGAGACCATCGGAGCCGGACGCCAGCGCCAGCTCAGGCTCGTGACGGAACTCGTCCGGCAGATCCGACATATCTTCGGAGTCCACATAGGGCGGATTGGAGACGATGAGATCGTACTTGTCGCCCGCTGGCAGATCGCGGAACAGATCGGAACGGATCGGAATGACCTGCTGCTCCAGCCCGTGATCGTTGATATTGCGCTCGGCCACGTTCAGCGCATCGATGCTGATGTCGATGGCATCCACTTCCGCTTCCGGGAACTCGTGGGCCATGATGATGGCGATACAGCCGGAGCCAGTGCACAAGTCCATGATCCGGGTCGGTTCATGTTTGAGGAAGGGCGCGAAACGGTTGGCGACCATCTCGGCAATAGGGGAACGGGGAATGAGCACCCGCTCGTCCACGTAGAACTCCCAACCGGCATACCAGGCCTTGTTGGTCAGGTAGGCGGCCGGTACCCGCTCCTGTACACGGCGGATAATCAGCTCGGCGATGCGGTGACGCTCGCTGCTGGTGAGACGGGAGTGGCGCATGGCCGGGTCTACATCCGGTGGCAGATGTAACGCGGGCAGTACCAGCTGCACAGCTTCATCCCAGGCGTTGTCGGTTCCATGACCGTAAAAAATCCCGGCGTCGTTGAAACGACTCATGGCCCAACGCAACATGTCCTGGATGGTGTGCATCTCGGCAACCACCTCATCGATAAATATCTTGTCCAAATCCACCTCCAAGTCGAGTAATATCCGGCCCGAGCCCCGTTTACGTTGCGGGCAAGACGCATTCCTAATACATGAGCATCTGATGAAAAAAACGCCCTCACCGACAGACGAGGAAACCCTGCTGTTCCGCGATGCGATAAAAGGTACCCGGAAAATCAAGCAAGATACCATAAGGGCCGAGTTACGCCCGGTCAAGCAGAAACGCGAATTGCGCGAAACCCGCGAAAAGCTTGGGGTTGACCACTATTTCAGCGATGAGTATCAGCCCCATCTCGACGATGATGGGCCGACCCGTTACGTGCGGGAAGATGTGTCAAAATTTGAGCTGAAAAAGCTCAAGCGGGGCATTTATCCGCCGGAGATCTACCTGGATCTGCACGGCATGAACCAGCAGCAGGCAAAACAGGAGCTGGCCGCCCTGCTCACCCTCTGCCAGAAAGAGAACATTCACGTCGCCTCGGTGATGCACGGCATCGGCAAACATATTCTCAAGCAGCGCATTCCCAGCTGGCTGGCCCAGCACCCCAATGTTCGCGCCTTCCATCAGGCTCCCCGCGAATGGGGCGGCGACAGCGCCATTCTGGTGTTGCTGGATATCGAAGAGTAGAAAAAGCAGCGCACAAACTAACTCTGCCCAACCGGTCGATTGAATCGCAATGGTGATATAGAGGAGTCAAGATTGACCACCAGCATGCCGCCGTTGGGCAACTGCCACGCGAAGAAGTCATCAAATCCGGCGGTCGTTAGGGCGCGGGTCACCTTGGCGACCACACCGTGCGCCACCAGCAATACCCGCTCCCCCTGCATGGTCGAGGCCAGTGCCGTTAGTCCCTGCGAGACTCAGGCAATCACCTCATCCAGCCTCTCACCGCCAAGCGGAGCCTCCGCCCAGCGCCGGGTGATGTTGCGCACCCACAACTCGGGATAACGCGCCTTGGCCTCTAGGCCGACATGCCGTTCACGAAAGTCCGGAGCAAGTTTCACAGGCAAGCCCAACTGACGTGAGAAGATCGCGGCGCTCTCTCTTGTTCGCAGCAGGGGCGACGCCAGCAACCGCTCGAAAGGGGCCAGTGTGGTCGCTATCTCATCGGCCAGCCAGCATATATGCCGCGCGCCATCTTAGTTAAGCCCGATATCCAACGCCCCTTGATAGCGCCCCTCGGCGTTGGCTTGGGTCTCTCCATGGCGGATCACTATCAGCTCCATGGTGTACTCCTCTTTCTACGTGGAATATCGCAAAACTACTTCCCTTTCGGATAACGGGGATGATCGTCCTGGATCGGCAACCAGGAGAGCTGGCTGACGGTATGGATGTGATAGGTTGGTGCGACCGTTTCGGGGTTATCAAGTGAGACAATAGCCAGCGTCAGGTACTCGGGGTATTGAATGCTGCGATAGCTGAGGGTGGCGCCACAGGTTGCACAAAAGCCGCGTCGAATCGCCTCCGACGAGGCGTACTCAGTCAATACGCCGCATAGCCATTGCACCTGTTTCACCCGAAAATCCATCCAGGCGCCGGTCGTGCGCTGACAATCCCGGCAGTGGCAAAAATCGGTAGCAAAGGGAGCAGCTAGCACCTTGTAGCGGATTGCACCACAATGGCAACCCCCCCTCTAATATCCCGTTACGAGAAATCACCATCTTGTTTACCATCCAGTCCACGTTTGAAGGCATATATTGCCAGCCTAACATCCCGTTACACTAAGTTGATTAGTGCAGAAAACCAATGAAATTTGCGATTTATCAGCGCTCATTTCAGATAGGATTGACACATTTCACCATTGTTCAGACAGAAGATAACCACTCTCACCTCCCATCATAACAACTATGGGGGCTCTGATTATTCATCCCCCTGACAATATGAGATATTGCCACTCACTACTGGCCTGCGAATATAAGACAAGCTCACCCGAGCCCATATAAATCTGTTCGTCGCAGCCATATTCCACGCTATTTAATTGGAACCTGCATGATGAAGTTATTCACTCCCCTGGTGGTTGCCACGGCGATCTTCTCTTCCGTGGCGATAGCAACCCCCTCTCCCCATATCGTCGGCGCCACCCTTGGCTATGGCACCCAGTCATTCAAAGCACAAAATGGGGATCAGGCCGATGGCGGTGACAATATGACTGCCGATCTCTATTACCGTTATATGTTCAACGATTATATCGGTATCGATTCAGGAATATTGTTTGGTACCGGTGGCGTAGTCAGCGCCCTCTTCGATGCAACCCTCAATGACGTAAAAGATATCCATTACAAAGGGATCCGCTCTGCCTTGTATGCACAATTCCCGGTCTCTTCCGGCAACAGCTTTTATGCCAAACTGGGTGCCAACGCCCACAGAGTCGAATACACCATCAACAAGGAAGATCAGAGCAACTCCGGGGTCGGTTTGTATGGCGCTGCGGGTTGGCAATATCGCTTTGATTCGGGTATCGGACTCAATGCAGAGTACCAATATATCCCCATGCCTCGACTCGATGTCAAAGGGGTCAGTGTCGGTCTCAACTACCGTTTCTGATCCCGCCTGATGGGGCGACAACAGGCCGATAACGGGTAAAAAGCAGGGAGATATCTCCTCCCTGCAGCCTGCTTGTTTCCACTACCGATAGATCATGGTGATTGACCATGATCCCAACGGCAACCTTATTTGGTCACCACCACAGCCCAGGGGCCACCTTTGGCGGGATCATCCCCTTGCGTCCACCATTTGGCCTGATAGACGGCGCCCTTGTAGCTCACCTTGTTGCCCGCGGTATAGACCTTGCTGGCCTCCCAGGCAGGCTGGCCATCAATGGGCGGGTCAACCGGATCGACCGGGGCAGGATCGAGCTTGGCGACGATCCGCACTTTCGGCCAGTTGGCGTGGGAGCCGTAGAAGTTGGTCACGCACTTCTCGTAATCACCCGGCACCAGCGCAGAATAAGCGGTCTGAAAGCCCACCAGCTCGCACTCGAAGGAGTAACCGCCCGGGCGATCCGGATAGTATTTCCAGTTGCCATCCCAGTTGGTGTAGAGCACGTCGGTAGCGCCGTTAAGATTGAGGCTGCCATAAGGAGTCTGCTGCCAGCAGGTGTTCTTCTCATCCGCCTTGAGCGGGATCTGGTAGTGGTTGGCCAGCCCTTCCCAGTAGCGGATGCGATTGACCGGCTGCCCCTTGTCCTTGTTCTGCTCGCCGCACTCGATGCCGCCGTTGATGACGTTGATGGTGGTACCGAAGCCATAGCCGATACCAGCGTCAGCTTCCCGCTTGGAGGGTACCCAGGTGCGATCAATCACGTGCAACATGGCCGGTTTCGGGGCCTGAGGGGTGAGGAAAAACCAGATGGCAGAAGCGAGGTTGAGCCAGGAGTCAGCCACCAGCCCCGGGTTGTTGAGCAGCACTGAGGCATCGCCATCAAACATCGCCTCGGAGAAGGCACCGTAGTTGAAGTGGTAAGAAAGCTGCTTGGCGCCGCGGCCAAAGTAACCTTGTCCGGTACTACAGGGCCACTTCTTGTTTTGCCAGTCGTTCTGGCCACAGCCGGTGGTGTAGCCGGTCTGTCCCTCTGACCAGCCCATCTCCCGCACATGCACCAGCGCCTGTTGCCACTCCTCCAGCCCCAGCGGGTTATCAGAGACGTTCTCCTTGGCAATATGGCCGCCCGTCTCCTGAGAGAAGTGGGCAAAGGCCGTCACAATGGATTTTTTACAGATCGCATCAGAATCGCGCCCATCGGTATATTCACCGCAGAACGCAGGAAATTTACCGATGGCCCGCAAGAAGCGGACATAGGTATATTCCGGCGCGGCCATCTGGGTTAAATATTCCCATTCAGATTGGGGAAATACCCGTTCAACCCGTTTTACGTTGTCAGGATTGCTTGCCAGACCCGGTTCAATGGCATCGACTATTTTATTTGACCGGGTGGCCAGTGCCTTGGCCCATATTGCATACATGGGGTTGGCCGTCTTGGCCTTTTCCACAGCGGCCAGATCCGGGGCCGCAATCACATATCCTCCCGCATTTTGCGGATCGGGTTGAATATTCATGGCTGCACTCATTGCGGCATAGCTTGGCAATGTGCAAGCGGCAGCGATCAGCCAGGCACAACGCTTGGGTTTGAACATGTTTATCGTCCTTGTTTGAATTAATGCGCTCCAAGAGTAGGTGTTCCAACAACTAAATTCACGATGAAAATTAAGAAATGCGCGTAATTTGTGAACCATTTCACCTTGTGCTACTCAACGCAGCTAAAACGACATAAAAGAACTCAAACGATGACCATTTTGGCCTGTTTTGTCACCCGTATGGGGAGGCGAAAGACGATCAGATGATCTGTCACCAATTTATTATTCGTGGCAAAAAAAATGGCTGACCCGCTTCACCCGTCAGCCATCAACAATGTTCAAATAACGCTCACAAAGAGCTCGGTGTCAGGAGCGCACGGCACGGATCAGGATATTGCGCGGGGTCATGGGTTTGGCACAAAACTCCCCCACTTCGACCCGATAACCCTGCTCTTGCAAAAAGAGCGCGCGATCCAGCGCCAGCCAGATCTCGAGGGGACGGCGAAACAAATGACGCACCAGCTCCATGCGGGCGACATCACCAAAGCGACGCTCCCCATGTTCCAACCAGGCGGAATAGTCGAGCCCGGCGGGCAGCACAATCCCTTTGCGCTCGGAAGCCCAAACGCAGAACGCCTCGAAGGTGCCGGTCAGCAGGCTCTTTTGCATATTGGGCACCGGCAGATACTCATCCACCCCGCGCACCTGACGCTGCAGGCAATCAAACCCGAGCCGCCACACCACTTCCTGCTCGCGCAGGCGGGCGATCCGCGCACCGCCAGTCACCGTCTCCTGTAGCGGCAACTTGAGATCCGCTTTGCTCAACACCAGCTCGCTGGCGCTGGCCGCGGCCGACAGCGGGCGATAGTGGCTGCTGCGGATCAGGTGGTAACAACAGGGAGAGATGGTCACGCCGCTGGCACTGCGCTCGGCCACCCGTTCCAGCAGATGGGTGTGCAGCTCGCCGCAGGCATGGAGTGCCATAGCGTGATGTTCGGGGGCGATCAGCGCCGCCGACTCGGGGGCAAAAGCATCGGCGCAGGTAAAGGTCATATTGGCGCCATCTCGCTCGGCCAGCAGCCGACCTTCGTCACAAAGCTGATCTTGCAACTCCAGACTGAGGATCGGAGCCTGTCGATGAAGTGACACCAGCCGCCCAAGGTGGCCCTTGCCAGCACACCACTCCAGATAGGGGCCCTGATGGGCAGGCAGACAGGCGGTGAACGACTCGATCTGGGCCTGCTTGCGCCCCGGCATATGCAGCGCCATCTCCTTGCTGCAAGTGATTGGCTCAGGGGTAAACGGGGCAAGCTGACTGAGTTGCTGCAGCTCGGCTCCCTCGGCAATCCAGGGGGCAAGCAGACTGCTGAGGGCATCCATATCCGCATCGAGCTCTGCCAACTGGCCGAGCGTCAGCCCATTGAGCAGTACCGCCAGCTCGGGCGCCTCATCGGCAAAGGCCATGGTCAAATGATGATATGGCTGATATTGCCACCAGCGTCGGTAGCGGGTGAGCAGTCGATCCAGTTGTTGAAAACGTTGAGCCAGCACGAATGCCCCTGCCTTGCAGTCAAAAAGGAGGCTCATTCTAGCGATCCCGCTTCAAATTGCACTCTCAATACCTGACGATCAGCGCCGCGCAACAGCACAGCCAACCTTGTGAGCCAGGGCAGACCTGACAAAGTGCGGGGTTTTATGCTATATTCCGCCCCCTCTTTCACGCGCCCCGCCAACGCGGGATGCTTTACCACTAGCTATGGGACCAACAACATGACCATCAACGCCATTCTGCAAGCGCGCGCGGGCGCCAAGTGTGAACTGTGCAGCGCCGAGCAGGCGCTGACCGCCTTCGTGGTGCCTCACTCCCCCGCCAGCGACGATGATCACAGCGTTGCTATCTGTGACACCTGCCGTGGTCAGCTGGAACAACCGGATACCCTGATGGTCAACCACTGGCGTTGCCTGAGTGACAGCATGTGGAGCCAGGTGCCTGCGGTGCAGGTGATGGCATGGCGCCAGCTCAAAGCTCTCTCCGGCAAGGGTGAAGTGTGGGCTCAGGATCTGCTGGACATGATGTACATGGAAGACGAAGCCAAGGCCTGGGCTGAAGCTGGTATTGCTGACGAAGATGACGACAGCGTACCGACCGTTGACTCCAATGGCGCCGTGCTGCAAGAGGGCGACTCCGTCACCTTGATCAAAGATCTGGACGTGAAAGGCGCCGGTTTCACCGCCAAGCGCGGCACCCTGGTCAAGGGCATCCGTCTGACCAACAACCCGCTTCATATCGAAGGCAAGGTCAATGGCGTGCAGATCGTACTGGTTGCGGCCTACCTGAAAAAGGCCTAAGCCAAGGGCGATTGCTCTGCTATCTGCGGCCAGAGAACAAGCACAACGAAAAAGGATGGCGTCACGCCATCCTTTTTTTATACCTGCTTGTCGCAAACGGCCAACTTGAGCTCATAACAGACCAGCCAAAGCAACAAGGCGCATCCGGATGGACGCGCCTTGTTTACATGGCCGATGCCGTTAACCGGCAGCGAAAACGGTCACTCAGGAGGAGAGTTTGCCGTCCAGCTCTGCAATTTTCGCAGACCAGTAGGCCGGGCCGGTTTCGTGGATATTGTTGCCTTCGGAATCGACCGCAACGGTCACCGGCATATCTTCCACTTCAAACTCGTAGATCGCTTCCATGCCGAGATCGGCAAAAGCTACCACACGCGCCTTCTTGATGGCCTTGGCCACCAGATAAGCGGCGCCGCCTACCGCCATCAGATAGACGGCCTTGTGCTGCTTGATGCTCTCGACGGTTTTCGGGCCACGCTCGGATTTGCCGATCATGCCGATAAGGCCAGTCTCACCCAGCATCATGTCGGTGAACTTGTCCATCCGAGTGGAGGTGGTGGGGCCAGCCGGGCCGACCACTTCGTCGCGCACTGCATCGACCGGGCCAACGTAGTAGATGAAGCGGTTGGTGAAATCAACCCCTTCCGGCAGCCCTTCGCCATTTTTCAGCATGTCGGCGATACGCTTGTGGGCGGCGTCGCGACCGGTGAGGATCTTGCCGGAGAGCAGCACTGTATCACCGCTCTTCCAGCTGGCCAGCTCGGCCTTGGTGATGCCATCAACGTTGACGCGGCGCACGTTGCCACCCGCTTCACGGGTGATCTCCGGCCAGTCACTCAGTTTCGGCGGAGTCAGTTCGGCAGGGCCTGAACCATCCAGCTCGAAGTGAACGTGGCGGGTCGCGGCGCAGTTGGGGATCATCACCACCGGCTTGGAAGCGGCGTGAGTCGGCGCAGATTTCACCTTCACATCTAGCACGGTAGTGAGGCCGCCCAACCCCTGGGCACCGATCCCCAGCTTGTTGACCTTGTCGTAGAGCTCGACCCGCAGCTTCTCTTCAGTGGTTTGCGGGCCACGGGCGATCAGCTCCTGAATGTCGATGTGCTCCATCAGGGCCTCTTTGGCCAGTACCGCCGCTTTCTCGGCGGTACCGCCGATGCCGATGCCCAGCATGCCGGGCGGGCACCAGCCTGCGCCCATGGTCGGCACGGTTTTCAGCACCCACTCGACGATATCGTCAGAGGGGTTGAGCATCACCATCTTGGATTTGTTCTCGGAGCCGCCACCTTTGGCCGCGATGCTCACTTCCACCTTGTTGCCGGGGATCATGTCGATATGGACCACGGCAGGGGCGTTGTCTTTGGTGTTTTTGCGACTGCCAGCCGGATCGGCCAGCACGGAGGCGCGCAGCGGGTTGTCAGGATTGGTGTAGGCACGACGGGTCCCTTCGTCCACCATCTCCTGCACAGTCATGTCGCTGTCCCACTGGACTTGCATGCCAATCTTGACGAAACAGGTCACGATGCCGGTGTCCTGGCAGAGCGGACGATGACCTTCGGCGGACATGCGGGAGTTGATCAGGATCTGGGCCAGCGCATCTTTGGCGGCCGGGTTGGCCTCACGGTCATACGCCGCTTTGGCAGCCTGAACAAAATCCAACGGGTGGTAATAGGAGATGTACTGGAGGGCATCTGCGATAGAATCGATGAAATCCTGTTTTTTTATAATGCTCATATCATCCTCACTGGTCCTTGTCTCTGCCACGGAGCAGGGCAAGGGCTTCCATATGATGGGCCGTGCTGACGTGCTGGCTAAAAACTATCAACCAGCAAAAAACGAACGACACGGCAGTTTTTTCTTAAGTCACCGACACCTATGATACGCTTGCCCACCAGCACCGACTAGGGTTCGGGAACCAAACTGTTGCCTGTGTAACATAAAATGACGCCAACACTTCATATCCATCATCTAGACCATAGTGCTGAACTCCATCAGCTTTTTGCCCGCCTGCAACATCAGCCGTGGGCCATGTTGCTGGAGTCGGCGGGACCACTCGGTGCCGATAACGGCTTTGATATCATCACCGCCGATCCGCTGGCGACCCTCGAAACCCGCGGCGAGGCGACCACTCTGCGTGTCGGGATGAATATCAGCAAACACCACGAAGATCCCCTCGCTCTGCTGGCCCATACCCAGCAACAGCTGCTGGGGGAGCTGGAACTGTGCGCCACTCACCTGCCCTTTATTGGCGGCGCCCTCGGTCTGTTTGGCTATGATCTCGGCCGTCGCTTCGAACGACTGCCAGTGCAGGCCGCCGCCGATATCGCGGTGCCGGACATGGCGGTAGGCATCTACGACTGGGCGCTGCTGCGCAATGTGGCGACCGGCGACTGGCAGCTGGTGCACTGGGGGGATGAAGCGGGCCTTGCCAAGCGGCTGGCCTGGCTTGAGCAACAACAGGCCGCCCCGCTCCCCGCTTTTGCCTTGCAGGGGGAGTGGCAGAGCAATATGAGCCGCGCGGAATATGGCGAGAAGTTTGCCCGCATTCAGGAATACCTTGCCGCGGGGGATTGCTACCAGATCAACCTGACCCAGCGTTTCAGCGCCCCCTATCACGGTGATGAGTGGCAGGCCTATTGCCTGCTGGCGGCTGCCAACAAGGCCCCCTTCTCTGCCTTTATCCGCTTGCCGGATAGTGCGCTGCTGAGCCTCTCCCCCGAGCGGTTCCTGCTGCTTGATGGCCGTTATATCGAAACCAAACCTATCAAAGGCACTCGCCCTCGCCACCCCGATCCGGCGACCGATCGACAAGTCGCGCAGGAGCTGGCGCAGGCGGACAAGGACAGATCAGAGAATCTGATGATCGTTGATCTGCTGCGCAACGATATCGGTCGGGTCAGCCGGCCTGGCTCGGTCAGCGTGCCTCATCTCTTTGCGGTGGAGTCGTTTCCGGCGGTACATCATCTGGTCTCCACCATCCATGGTGAGCTGGATGCACGCTGGCAAGGGGTCGATCTGCTACGTGCCTGTTTCCCTGGTGGCTCCATCACAGGCGCCCCCAAGATCCGCGCCATGGAGATCATCGAAGAGCTGGAGCCCCAGCGCCGCAACGCCTATTGCGGCAGCATCGGCTATCTCAGCCAGCATGGCCGGATGGATACCAGCATCTGCATTCGCACTTTGATCGCCGAAGCGGGTCGCCTGCACTGCTGGGCCGGTGGCGGCATCATCGCCGACTCCGATGCCGACAGCGAATATCAGGAGACCTATGACAAGGTCGCCCGCATCCTGCCGCCGCTGTCAGGGCTGTAACCCTCGCCACTGTCTGGCCAACGCACAGGAGAGCTCCCCGCCATGGATCGCCACGAACTGCTGACCCGCTTCCAGTTGCAGCGACCCGCCCCGGCCCATCGCCTCGCCATCGGCGGGCTCAGTCCGGCGGCGGTGTTGATCCCGGTGGTGATGCGCGACGAGGGGCTCAGCGTGTTGTTGACCCAGCGCAGCCCACGGCTGCGTCATCATGGGGGGCAGATCAGCTTCCCCGGCGGGCGACAGGATCCCGGCGACGAAAACCTCATTGCCACGGCGCTGCGGGAGACCGAAGAGGAGCTCGGCATTCCGGCCCGGCTGATTGAAGTGATCGGCACCCTCAACCCGCTCAATACGGTGTCACGATTCGAGGTACTGCCGGTACTGGGACTGCTCGATGGCAACTATCCCCTCATCCTGAGTCCGGATGAGGTGGATCACGCCTTCGAAGTGCCGCTGACCCATCTGCTGGATCGGCGCAACCACATCCCCCTGACCCTTTCCAGAGGGGGGAAAGCACACACCATCTACTGGATCCCCTGGCAACAGCACTTTATCTGGGGGGCTACCGCCAGCATGATCAACCAGCTAGCCCAGCATCTCGCAAAATAACAATTTACCTACATTTGACTGAGCGAGATTTAATCATTAACACTAAAATAACGTGCCAATTGATAAACAATAATTGAATTTTTCTTGTTTTGATCACATTTCCATAAGAAAGTGCGGTTTTTCGTGCCGTAAAGATGAATTTGATCAACATTTTTGATTAGAAAAACCGTATCCTTGCGCCGACTTAATAAGAACCACACATTCGGGGTGAGATAGATGTCAAACACAGTCACTGGCACGCAGGGAGTTGCGGCGTCAACAGAGCAAGGGATCCGCTCTACTCAAACCACTCGTTGGGAAAAACGCGACTCTACCTGGGTCATCAGTCTGTTCGGGACCGCGGTTGGTGCGGGTATCCTGTTCCTGCCGATCAACGCGGGTATGGGCGGTTTCTGGCCGCTGGTCGTCATGGCGCTACTGGTAGGTCCCATGACCTATCTGGCCCACCGTGGTCTGGCCCGCTTCGTCCTTTCCTCCAAAAAGCCAAACGCAGACATCACCGAAGTGGTGGAAGAACACTTTGGCGTGGGTGCCGGTAAATTAATCACCCTGCTCTACTTCTTCGCCATCTACCCCATCGTGCTGATCTACGGCGTGGGTATCACCAACACCGTGGAAAGCTTTATGGTCAACCAGCTGCAGATGAGTGCTCCGCCGCGCTGGATCCTCTCCATCGTGCTGATCATGGGCATGATGTCGGTGATGCTGGCCGGTGAAAAGCTGATGCTGAAAGTGACCGAGCTGCTGGTTTATCCGCTGATCGCCATTCTGGCCGGTATCTCCCTCTACCTGATCCCGGACTGGACCGGCGCGGCGCTGGAGCAAGTGCCCTCTGCCAAGGATTTCGCCACTACCCTGTGGCTGACCATCCCGGTACTGGTCTTCTCCTTCAACCACAGCCCGGCCATCTCCAGCTTCTCCCTGGCCCAGCGCCGCGACCACGGTGATCAGGCTGTCGAGAAAGCCGATGCCATCCTCAAGCGTACCGCCATGGTGCTGCTGGGCTTCGTGATGTTCTTCGTCTTCTCTTGCGTCATGAGCCTGACACCGGCCCAGCTGGCAGAAGCCAAGGCTCAGAACATCGCCGTGCTCTCCTATCTGGCTAACCAGCATGCCAGCCCCATCATCTCCTACTTCGGTCCGCTGGTTGCGTTCGTGGCCATCGTCTCCTCCTTCTTCGGCCACTATCTGGGTGCCCGTGAAGGTCTGAAGGGGATGATCGTGCAGAACATGCGCAAATCCGGCAAAGAGCCGAACGCCAAGAAAGTCGAGATGTTCATCATCGCCTTCTTCATCCTGACCCTGTGGGGCACTGCCATTGCCAACCCCTCCATCCTGGGCATGATTGAATCCTTGGGCGGCCCGATCATCGCCACCATCCTGTTCATCATGCCGATGTACGCTATCAAGCGCGTACCGGCCATGGCGAAATATCAGGGCCATATCAGCAACGTATTTGTCGCTGTGATGGGGATGATCGCTATCTCCGCCATCCTCTATCAGCTGGTCGGTTAATCCCCTACCTGCCGCTGATAGCAAAAAGCCAGCCGAATAGTCGGCTGGCTTTTTTATCTCTGCAATCTGTGCCTCCGCGATTCCCCTGCTCTCTCCTTATTACTCTCCTCACCTTGTTGGATATCTGCATGCTCACAAGCACCATGACTGAGCACATCGGGCATCAACATGACCCCCCATGCCCGCAGCTCAATATCGCCAACACGTTTACTCCCCCTCACCAAACCATGATGGCGTGTCTGATAGGACGGGTTCATCTGCCGCAGCCAGCTATCTTCGTTCTTCTGTGATGCTGTGATGCTGTGATGCTGTGATGCTGTGATGCTGTGATGCTGTGATGCTGTGATTGTCCTGAAGATCTGGGGTAAGCCATAGCAATCGGCTGTTAGCAGAACAGACAAAGGTGTGTAACGCACAACAGAAGGAGGAAGCACGACTCGAAGGGATAAAGATAAGGCAGCGCCCTGGAGAAGGGCGACAGAATGTTCGGCACATCAGCCAATGAGATTGATCAAAGAGGGATACAGCGCAAAGCTGACAATAAAAAGCGCCCTCCGAAGAGGGCGCAAGTGTGTTGCGAAACTGAGCGTTACGAGATCAGGCTTCGCGGCTCGGTACCGGAGCCACATCAAGCAGGGTTTCATCTTCGGCCATGCAAGCTGCGGCGGTGAACAGCACGTCGGTGGAGCTGTTCAGCGCTGTCTCGGCAGAATCCTGCAGCACACCGATGATAAAGCCGACGGCTACCACCTGCATGGCGATGTCGTTGCTGATACCAAACAGGCTGCACGCCAGCGGGATCAGCAGCAAGGAGCCACCGGCGACACCGGACGCGCCACAGGCACTGACGGTGGCAACCACGGAAAGCAGCACGGCCGTTGCCATGTCCACTTCCATCCCCAGGGTATGTACCGCCGCCATGGCGAGCACAGTGATGGTGATGGCCGCACCGGCCATATTGATGGTGGCACCCAGCGGGATGGAGACCGCGTAGGTATCTTTGGGCAGGCGCAGTTTTTCACACAGCGCCATGTTGACCGGAATGTTGGCGGCAGAGCTGCGGGTAAAGAATGCGGTAACGCCGCTCTCTTTGAGGCAGGTCAGCACCAGCGGATAAGGGTTGCGCTTGATCTTCCAGAAGACGATCAACGGGTTGACCACGAAGGCGATAAACAGCATGCAGCCGATCAGCACCACCAGCAGTTGGGCATAGCCAAACAGGGCGTCAAAGCCGGTCTCTGCCAGCGTGGAGGCAACCAGACCCAGGATCCCGAGCGGGGCACAGCGGATCACCGCTTTCACGATGGCGGAGACACCGTGAGACAGGTCAGTGATCAGCGCCTTGGTGCTCTCGTTGGCATGGCGCATGGCGATACCCAGACCGATGGCCCACGCCAGGATCCCGATATAGTTGGCATCCATCAGCGCCTTGACCGGGTTGGTCACCACGTTGAACAGCAGGGTCTGCAGCACCTCGGTGATCCCGCCTGGTGGGGTGATCTCGGCAGTATTGGCCACCAGATGGAGGTTGGAGGGAAACAGGAAGCTGGCAATCACCGCGACCACGGCCGCAGAGAAGGTACCAAACAGATAGAGCAGCAGGATCGGTCGCATATTGGTCTTCTGACCCTGCTTGTGACCAATGATGGCCGCCATCACCAGTACGAATACCAGCAGCGGGGCTACCGCTTTCAGTGCGCCAACGAACAGACTGCCGAGCAGACCAGCCGTTTTCGCCCACTCGGGGGCAAACATCGCCAGCAAGATACCGAATACCAGACCAACCAGGATCTGGCTGACCAGACTGGTGCTATTGACCAGCCGAAGGAGGGGGTGTTGTTGTGTCATCAAAAAAGTCCCTAAGCACCGTAGTGCATGAATCATGAGTCCTGTCTGCAACCACTCATCGGGAGACCCCTGTCGCCCGGATGTGGTGTCTGTGGCCAGCCTTCTGCCGGGCCGATCCGCCAGTCACCGGATTGCATGACGGAATATCCCATTCGCCATCTTTTTTTTCCAGAGACTCACCAAAAAATATCCCGTTTCCATCACAAAAAACCGCAACAAAACCTTAACCACAGCGCAACCACCCATTTTTGTACGTTTTATCGACACTCTCTGCCCTTACCCTCACGACCATTCCTGTGTCACCCGTGACCGGCATCGCTGTGCTATCATCCCCCATTTGCCGCGGAGCCTTGCCATGATCCCATCCCTGCTCAACCAATATTTTGGTTTCTCCGCACTCAGGCCAGGTCAGGAAGCGGTGATCAGCCGGGTGCTGGCAGGTCAGAGTGCCGCCGCCATCTTTCCCACCGGCTCCGGCAAGTCCCTCTGTTATCAACTGCCGGCCCTCGCCCTGCCTCACCTGACCCTAGTTATCTCGCCGCTACTGGCGCTGATGCACGATCAGCTCGCCTTCCTTAAAAGCAAGGGAATAAGCGCCGCTACCCTCGACTCAAGCCAGAGCCCGGAGGAGAGCCGACGAGTGATGCAGCAGGCGCTGGATGGCCAGCTCAAGATCCTGATGATCTCGGTGGAGCGACTCAAGAACGAGCGCTTTCGCCGCTTTATCCAGCAAGTGCCGCTCTCGCTGCTGGTCGTCGATGAGGCGCACTGTATCTCGGAGTGGGGCCACAACTTTCGCCCCGACTACCTCAAGCTGCCGAGCTATTGCCATGATCTGAAGATCCCGCAGGTATTGCTGCTCACCGCCACCGCCACACCGGCGGTGATTCAGGATATGCAGACCAAATTCGGCATCGCGCCGGAGGGGGTCGTGGTCACCGGTTTCTACCGCCCCAATCTTGATCTGGCGGTCATTCCCCTGTCGCCCGACGCGCGGGATAGCTGGCTCGCGCAGGAGTTGGCCAACGATCCGGCGGCCCCCACCATCGTCTACGTCACTTTGCAACACACCGCAGAAGCCTGTGCCGAGCAACTCATTAGAGAAGGGATCAACGCCCGCGCCTATCATGCCGGACTCGACTCGGTGCTGCGCAGTCAGATCCAGCACGACTTCATGGCGGGCAAGGTGGATTGCATCGTCGCCACCATCGCCTTTGGGATGGGGATCGACAAAGCGGATATCCGGCGGGTCATTCACTACGATCTGCCCAAATCCATCGAAAACTACAGCCAGGAAATTGGCCGCGCCGGACGGGATGGCCAGCCATCGCGCTGTATCGTGCTGGCCAACCAGAGCCAACTACCGGTGCTGGAGAACTTCGTCTACGGCGATACGCCGGATTTGAGTGCCATCCTCCAGCTCCTTGCCATCATCAAGCAGAGCGGGAGCGAGTGGGAATTCACCCTGCTGCGCCTCTCCAACGACACCAATATCCGCCAGTTGCCCCTTAAAACCCTGCTGGTCTATCTGGAGATGACAGGCATCATCACCCCGGCCTACAGCTACTACGCCGACTACCGCTTCAAGTTTGTGCTGGATAAAGGCGAGATAGTGAGCCGCTTCAATCCGGATCGTCGCCAGTTTCTGGAGCAACTGTTCGCCTGCGCCCCGCAAGCGCGCAGCTGGTGCACCATGGACTTTGACGCCCTCTGGCAGGGCTATCAGGGGGAGCGACAGCGGGCGGTTGCGGCGCTCGACTACCTGCAGCAGCAAGGCTGGATCGAGCTTGAAAGCAAACAGATGACCGAGGTCTACCGGATCACCCGTCAGAGGTGGGACAACGAGCAGGAAGCAAATGCCCTGCACGCCCTGTTCCTGCAAAAAGAGCAGAGTGAGCTGGCCAGACTGCAAGCCATGCTCGACTTTTTCACCTCGGATGAGTGCCTGAGTCACCGCCTCGCCCGCTATTTTGCCGATGAGGTGGCGCCGGTTCATTGTGGCCACTGTTCGGTTTGTCGCGGCGAGGTGGCACATCTCCCTCCCCTGCCCCCACTGACCATGCCAAACGCGGCGGGGATCCGTGCCTGGTGCGATCCGCTGATTACCAAAACCGGTTCGGTGGATGCTCGTGTTCTGGCCCGTTTCCTGTGCGGCATCACCACACCGCTGACCAGCCGGGTCAAAGCCAAATCGCTGGCGGGCGCAGGCCAGTTGGCCGCCCACCCGTTTGCCAGCGTCCTGGCGGCCGTGCAACAAGCCTACCCTTGCTAGATGAGTGCTGGCGGCGTCAATAGCCACCAACAGAAACAAGCGTTTACAGACGCAGAAAAAGAAGACCCTCGCGGTTGCGAGGGTCAAGCCAACGGAAACGTGCTTAAACAGAGCTTGGTGAGGCAACAGTCAACTCTCTTGCTAAAGCATCTTGCTGCTCACACCTCGCCAATCTAGGGCACTCAAAATGTAGCGTCAATGTAAAAATTAGAGCCAAAACTCCAAACAGAGTGATTTACGTTGACGTTCACGTAATGACATTCTCATCCATAACCCCGCCAACCCGCAGCCCTATTGCCTTTCGTCAAACCCCTTAATCTTTTCGCAATAAGTTCCCTCTTTCCCATAAACATTTATTTTTTATGTCTTTGACATTTGCCTCACTATCGTGGCAAAAATAATTTAACAGTCAGTAACATAGCGGTGTTGTTGACTGACCCTCCCCGCACAAGGATCGGGCAGGTTTCTTCAGAATTTAACCTATCAACCGTGATGGATTACTGGAGTCTGTTGACTAGGCTTTAAAAGCGCACAACACAAAAGCAGTCATCCACTTTTTTCAGGGTAAGCGACTATAACGAGGGCAAAGTTATGGGCATATTCGAGCATTACCAACAGCGATATGAAAAAGCGAGAGAAGAGGAATATACCATCCAGGAGTTCCTGGATATGTGTAAGCAGGACAAAGCCTGCTACGCCTCCGCAGCCGAACGTCTGCTGACCGCCATTGGTGAGCCGGAGATGGTAGACACCTCAGCCAACCCCAGACTGAGCCGACTCTTCTCCAACCGCGTCGTGGCACGCTATCCCGCCTTCAAGGATTTCTACGGGATGGAAGAGGCCATCGAACAGATCGTCTCCTACCTCAAACACTCCGCCCAGGGGCTGGAGGAGAAGAAACAGATCCTCTATCTGCTGGGCCCCGTTGGCGGCGGTAAATCCTCGCTGGCAGAGAAACTCAAATCCCTGATGCAGAAGGTGCCCATCTATCGCATCAAGGGCTCACCAGTCAACGATCACCCCTTCTGTCTGTTTGACATCGAAGAGGATGGAGAGATCCTGGAGAAAGAGTACGGCATCCCGCGCCGTTACCTGCGTCCCATCATGTCCCCCTGGGTGGCCAAACGCCTGCACGAGTTTGGCGGCGACATCACCAAGTTCAAGGTGGAGAAGGTCAACCCCTCCATTCTCGATCAGATTGCCATTGCCAAAACGGAACCGGGTGATGACAACAACCAGGATATCTCCTCACTGGTCGGCAAGGTAGACATCCGCATGCTGGAGCACTTCGCCCAGGATGACGCCGATGCCTACTCCTACTCAGGCGCGCTGTGTAAAGCGAACCAGGGGGTGATGGAGTTTGTCGAGATGTTCAAAGCGCCCATCAAGGTGCTGCACCCGCTGCTGACAGCGACCCAGGAGGGTAACTACAACGGTACCGAAGGGCTCTCCGCCCTCCCCTTTGACGGCATTCTGCTGGCCCACTCCAACGAATCCGAGTGGCAGCAGTTCCGCAACAACAAGAACAACGAGGCCTTCCTCGACCGGGTTTACATCGTCAAGGTACCTTACTGCCTGCGCGTCTCCGAAGAGGTGAAGATCTACGAAAAACTGTTGGTCAACAGCGAATTGACCGAGGCCAAATGCGCTCCGGGCACCCTCGAGCTGCTGGGCCAGTTCTCGGTACTGTCACGGTTGAAAGAGCCGGAAAACTCCAGCATCTACTCCAAGATGCGGGTCTATGATGGCGAGAGCCTGAAAGACACCGATCCCAAGGCGAAGAGCTATCAGGAGTATCGCGACTACGCAGGTGTAGATGAAGGGATGAATGGTCTCTCTACCCGCTTCGCGTTCAAGATCCTCTCCCGCGTCTTCAACTTCGACCACGCGGAAGTGGCCGCCAACCCGGTGCACCTCTTCTATGTGCTGGAGCAGCAGATCGAGCGCGAACAGTTCCCGCAAGAGCTGCACGATCGCTACCTTGAGTTCATCAAGGGCTATCTGACCCCGCGCTATGTGGAGTTCATCGGCAAGGAGATTCAGACCGCCTATCTCGAGTCCTACTCCGAGTACGGTCAGAACATCTTCGATCGCTACGTCACCTACGCCGACTTCTGGATCCAGGATCAGGAGTACCGTGACCCCGAAACCGGCCAGCTGTTTGATAGAGCGTCCCTCAACAGCGAGCTGGAGAAGATTGAAAAACCCGCCGGGATCAGCAACCCGAAGGATTTCCGTAACGAAATCGTCAACTTCGTGCTGCGTGCCCGGGCCAACAATGCAGGCCGTAACCCCAACTGGACCAGTTACGAGAAGCTGCGCACCGTGATCGAGAAGAAGATGTTCTCCAACACGGAAGAGCTGCTGCCGGTTATCTCCTTCAACAGCAAAACCTCGGCCGAGGAGCAGAAGAAGCACGATAACTTTGTCGAACGGATGATGGAGAAAGGCTACACCCGTAAACAGGTGCGACTGCTCTCCGAATGGTATCTCAGGGTACGCAAGTCATCCTGACCCTGACTGTTCAAGGGGGAGTTATGGCGCATTTTATCGACCGCAGGCTCAACGGCAAAAACAAAAGCGCTGTCAATCGGCAGCGCTTCATCCGCCGCTACAAGAAGCAGATAAAACAAGCGGTCTCGGATGCTGTCTCCAAGCGCAGCATTCAGGACGTAGACAAGGGTGAGAGCATCAGCATCCCGACCAAGGATATCGGCGAGCCCCATTTTCATCAGGGGCACGGCGGTAAACGGGAGATGGTGCATCCCGGCAATGATCAGTTCGTCTCCGGCGACAAGATTGACCGCCCCAAAGGAGGGGGCGGTGGACAGGGTTCCGGCGAGGGACAGGCATCCAATCAGGGTGAAGGGGCCGATGATTTCGTGTTCCAGATCTCCAAGGATGAGTATCTCGATCTGCTGTTTGAAGATCTGGAGCTACCCAGGCTGCAGAAAACCCAGCTCAATCAGCTGATGGAGGTCAAAACCTATCGGGCGGGCTACACCTCAAACGGGGTGCCCGCCAACATCAACGTGGTGCGTTCCCTGCAAAATTCGCTGGCGCGGCGCATGGCGCTGCAAGCGGGCAAGAAACGCCAACTGCACCAACTGGAAGAGCGGCTGGCTCTGCTGGCCACCGATCCCAACGAGCACTTTGCCGAAATAGCCCTGCTCGAGAAGGAGATCAGGGAGCTGAAACGACGGATAGACGCGGTGCCGTTTATTGACACCTTCGACCTCAAATTCAACAACTTCGTCAAACGGCCCGTCCCTTCCAGTCAGGCGGTGATGTTCTGTCTGATGGACGTATCGGGCTCCATGGATCAGGCCACCAAGGAGATGGCCAAGCGTTTCTATATCCTGCTCTATCTGTTCCTGAGCCGGACCTATAAGAATGTCGAGGTGGTCTATATCCGCCACCATACCCAGGCCAAGGAGGTGGACGAGCACGAGTTCTTCTACTCCCAGGAGACCGGCGGCACTATTGTCTCCAGTGCGCTCAAGATGATGAATGACATCATCAACGAGCGTTACCCCGCCAACCAGTGGAACATCTATGCGGCGCAGGCGTCGGATGGTGACAACTGGGCTGATGACTCACCGCAGTGCAGGGAGATCCTGGCGCGGGACATCATGCCAAGGGTGAGGTACTACTCCTACATCGAGATCACCACCCGTGCCCACCAGACCCTGTGGCACGAATATGAGTCGGTAGCCAGCCAGTTCCCCCACTTTGCGATGGAGCACATTCGCAAGGTCGAGGATATCTATCCGGTGTTCCGCGAGCTGTTCAAGAAACAAGCGGCGTGAGGAGGTCACATGATCGAAACAGAAAAACGTGTAGCGCCACTGGATGACGGACCAGACTGGAACTTCGATCTGCTGGAGACCTATCACCAGGAGATCGCCCGGGTCGCCCGTTTCTACAAGCTGGATACCTACCCCAACCAGATCGAGGTGATCACCGCCGAGCAGATGATGGATGCCTACTCCAGCGTTGGCATGCCCATCGGCTATCAGCACTGGTCATTCGGCAAGCGCTTTATCCATACCGAGCGCAACTACAAGCGCGGCCAGATGGGGCTGGCCTACGAGATCGTCATCAATTCCGATCCCTGTATCGCCTACCTGATGGAGGAGAACACCATGCCGATGCAGGCGCTGGTGATGGCCCACGCCTGCTACGGTCATAACTCCTTCTTCAAGAACAACTACCTGTTCAAGGCCTGGACCGATGCCTCCTCCATCATCGACTACCTGCTGTTCGCCAAGAACTACATCACCCAGTGTGAAGAGAAGCATGGCATCGAGGCGGTGGAACAGCTGCTCGACTCCTGCCATGCCCTGATGAACTTCGGGGTGGATCGCTACAAGCGTCCACAGAAGATCTCGATGGCTGAGGAGAAGCGGCGTCAGAAGGCGCGGGAAGATTATCTGCAGACTCAGGTCAACGAGCTGTGGCGAACCCTGCCCAAGCAGCATAAAGCCGCTGGTGTGGAGGACAGGCGCTACCCCGCCGAACCCCAGGAGAACATTCTCTACTTTATCGAGAAGAATGCCCCCTTGCTGGAGCCCTGGCAGCGGGAAGTGGTGCGCATCGTGCGCAAGATAAGCCAGTATTTCTATCCGCAAAAGCAGACTCAGGTGATGAATGAGGGGTGGGCCACCTTCTGGCACTACACCATCCTCAATCACCTCTATGACGAGGGCAAGCTGAGCGATCGCTTCATGATGGAGGTGCTGCATAGCCACACCAACGTGGTTTATCAACCTGCTTACAACAGCCGCTACTACTCGGGGATCAACCCTTATGCGCTGGGGTTTGCCATGTTTACCGACCTGCGCCGCATCTGCGAGAACCCGACCGAGGAAGATAGATACTGGTTCCCCGACTATGCCGGCAGCAACTGGGTCGACACCCTCCACTTTGCCATGCAGAACTTCAAGGACGAGAGCTTTATCAGCCAGTTCTTAAGCCCGAAAGTGATGCGGGATATGAAGCTGTTCGCTATTGATGACGACGATCTGAAGAACTATCTGAAGGTCTCCGCCATCCACAATGACGAGGGGTACCGTCAGGTGCGCAATACTCTGTCGGCCCAGTACAACCTCAGCAATCTGGAACCCAATATTCAGGTGTACAACGTCGCCGTGAAGGGGGATCGCTCCCTCACCCTGCGCTATGTGCCCCACAACCGCATCCCCCTTGGCGACTCTCGCCATGAGGTGCTCAAGCACCTCCATCAACTGTGGGGATTCGACGTGGTGCTGGAGCAGGACAACGGTGAACTGCCACCCGATATTATCGGCCGCTGCCCGGAGCGTAAGCCGGGTATCTGAACCATGCTACCTCGCAAATTGCCCACTTCGGTGGGCCATTTTTTCGGCCTTCGCCTCTGCCTGCATCATCGCAGCACTACCTGAATAACCCGAACAAACCACAACATAGAAAGAGGCCCGCATGGGTGCGGGCCTCGTTGTCTTGCGGTCACTCTGCAGCGATTATCAGTAGAAGGTCTGCTGCTCTGCGGCCATCGCCTTGAGACGGGCACAGGGGGCGAACCGGTCGCCGTGGCGCTTCTGGTAATACTCCAGACGGCCAACCAGATGATCGATCCCGAGCGTGTCCATATAACGGAACGGGCCGCCAAGGAAAGGCGGGAAACCGATGCCGAAGATGGCGCCGATATCGCCATCACGGGCCGAAGCCACCACACCGCTATCCAACGCCATGGCCGCTTCGTTGAGCATCAGCAACACGCAGCGCTCGGCGATTTCCTGGCGAGCCAGCTTGGCAGACGGCTTGATGCCGAGCACGCCATAGACGCTCTCGTCCACCGTCTTCTTGCCCTCTTTGCCTGTCAGCTTGTTGCGCGGTGCCGCCTTGCCATAGAGATAGAAGCCCTTGCCGTTCTTGCGTCCCTTGCGATCATTTTGCAGCAGCTTGTCGAACGCCTTGGGCGCCTGGAACTGCTCGCCGCCCAGCTCTTTCTCGAGAATGGGGGAGATCTTGGCGCCCACATCGATCCCCACCTCGTCCAGCAAGGTGATGGGGCCAACCGGGAAACCAAAGTCCAGCAGCGCGCTGTCCAGCACCTCCACCGGCTCCCCTTCCAGCACCAGTCTTGCCGCCTCATTCATGTAGGGCGCCAGGATGCGGTTGACGTAGAAACCGGCTTCGTCCTTCACCACGATAGGCGTTTTACCCTGAGCACGGGCAAAGGCCAGAGTGGTGGCGACCGTCTCGGCACTGGTGCCAGCGTGGGGGATGATCTCCGCCAGCGGCATCTTGTCCACCGGGCTGAAGTAGTGCAGCCCCACGACTCGCTCCGGGTGCGCCGCCTCTGCCGCAATCTGGTTGATGGGCAGGGAGGAGGTGTTGGATGCAAACACTGTGTGCTCACCGCACTCACGCTCCACGTCCTTCACCATCTGGTGTTTGAGCGCGAGATCTTCAAACACCGCCTCCACCACCATGTCGACCCGGTGGAAACCGGAGTAGTCGAGGGTGCCGGTCAGCAAGCTCATCTGTTTTTCCAGTTCGCTGCGCAGAATGTGACGACGCTTGAGCTTCTTGGCCAGAATGTCGTAGCTGTAGCGCATGGCATTACCGATGCCACTACTTGCCACATCCTTGATCCGTACCGGTACGCCCGCCTTGGTGGCGGTGACGAACGCAATGCCGCCCCCCATCAGACCACCGCCCAGCACGGCCGCGTGGCCCACCTTGCGCGGCTCGGCCCCCTGATAGGTGACCTCTTTCTTCATCTCGGTGGTGGCAAAGAAGATGGAACGCAGGGCGGCAGACTCAGCAGTCATCACCAGCTCGCCAAAGTGACGGGATTCGGCAGCCAGGCCGGCCTTCATCCCCTCCTCCACGCCGATGCGCACAACGTCCAGGATCCGCTCCGGCGCCGGATAGTTGCCGCGGGTCTTGGCTTTCACCCCCTTGCTGGCCTGATCGAACAACACCTTGCGGCCCAGCTTGTTGGTCTCCAGCACCTTGCCCTGCAGATCCCGTTTCAACTGATGGCGCGGTTTGCCCTTCTTGGCCAGCTTGATGGCAGCATCCAGCAAGATTGACGGCGGCACCACATCGTCCACCAGCCCCAGTTTTTTGGCTTGTTTGGCCCGGACCTGCTTGCCGGTCAGCATCAGATCCAGCGCCTTGGCCACCCCGATAAGGCGCGGCAGACGCTGGGTACCGCCAGAGCCCGGCAGCAGGCCGAGCTGAACTTCCGGCAATCCCAGCACAGATTTGCCATGATCGGTCACCACCCGACCATGACAGGCCAGCGCCAGCTCCAGCCCGCCTCCGAGGCAGGGGCCGTGAATGGCGGCGATCACCGGAATGGTCAGCCCCTCGATCTCGGCAAAGATCTCCTGTCCTTCTCGTGACAGGGTCTCGGCATCCTTGGCACTGGTGCAGGTGGCCAGCATAGTGATATCAGCACCAGCGATGAAGGAGTCCTTCTTGCCGGAGGTGATCACCAGACCGATCAAATCTTTGTTGCGTTTCACTTCGGCCAGCACGGTGCGGATCTCCTCCACAAAGGCGGCCTTCAGGGTATTCATGCTCTCGCCCGGCACATCCATGGTGAGGATGCCGATGCCATCTTTGCGAACATCCAGGGAAAAAGTCTTAGCGCTCATCATTCAACCTCCAACACCATAGCCACGCCCAATCCACCCGCCGCACAGGCGGTGTTGAGCCCCAGTCCCCCACCGCGACGACGCAGCTCGTGCAGGGTCTGGGTGATCATCCGCGCACCAGTCGCGGCAAAGGGGTGGCCATAGGCCAGCGAACCGCCGAGGACGTTGAACTTCTCCATGTCCACCTCGCCGATGGCCTGATCGCGGCCCAGCTTGTCGCGGGCAAAATCGGCACTGGCAAACATCTTGAGGTTGGCCAGCGTCTGGGCGGCAAAGGCTTCGTGCATGTCGATCAGGGTGAGATCACCGAGCGTGATGCCGGCTCTGTCCAGCGCCAGCGGCGTGGCATAGGAGGGGCCCATCAGCATGTCTTGCCAGACATCGATGGCCGAGAAGGCGAAGCTGCGGATATAACCCAACGGTTCGAGTCCCAGCTCTTTCGCCCGCCCTTCGCGCATCAGCAGCACGGCGGCAGCGCCATCGGTCAGCGGCGTGGCGTTGGCAGCCGTCACTGTGCCATGAACCCGATCAAACACCGGCTTGAGCTTGGCGTAGCTCGCGAGATCCGAGCTTTCACGGATATTGTTGTCCCGCTCCAGCGGCGACTTGTAGGGCGGTACATGGGCGGTAAACACCTCGCCACTGAGCTTGCCATCGGCCCAAGCCTGCGCGGCCAGAGTGTGGGAGCGATGAGCTAACGCATCTTGCGCCTCGCGGCTGATCTGGTGACTCTTGGCCATCTGCTCGGCGGTCTGTCCCATGGAGAGGCCAGTAGAGTATTCCGCCACGGCAGGCGGCACCGGCAGCAGATCCTTGACCCGCAGCTGACGTAGAATATTGAAGCGCTGCTGCAGATTGCGCGCCTTGTTGAGATCCACCAAGGCGCGGGCCAGCTTCTTGCTCACTCCGATAGGGAGCACGGAGGAGGAGTCCGCACCGCCAGCGATGGCGATATCCACAGTGCCCGCCATGATGGATTCGGTGACGTTGGCCACCGCCTGAAAACTGGTGGCGCAGGCGCGGGAGACGCTATAGGCATCGGTATTGACGCTCATGCCGGTGCCAAGCACGATTTCACGGGCAATGTTGGGGGCTTCCGGCATCTGAACCACCTGACCAAACACCAGCTGGTCGATAAGCTTGGGATCGAGATTGGTACGGGCGAGCATCTCGCTCACCACCAGTTTGCCGAGATCGACTGCAGGCACGCCATGAAAGGCGGTGGCCTGCTTGGCAAAGGGGGTACGCAGCCCCGCCACGACGGCAATCCGTTCGCCCTGGCGAGTCGTCAGTTTCAATGGCTGTTTCATCCTGGCTCCTTGGTTTAAAAGGCAGAGGTCTGACCTCATTGCGCCACATCTTAACAATCCAATCACAAGTTTCATACAGCTGATTGAAACTAAATTAAGCACGGCAAGGCCCCTTTGCTCGCCCTTGGGGAGCAACTGGAGTATAAAAAGATCAACTTCCATAAAAACAACGGGTTTATCGCATGGCAGCGGCCGAGTTCAGAGCACTTAGGGACTATCTTGGCAGTCAGATCCTGGGGCAGGAGGAGCTAATAGAAGGGCTCCTGATTGCCCTGTTATGTGAAGGACATGTGTTAATCGAAGGGGCCCCCGGCCTTGCCAAAACCCGCGCCGTCAAGGCGCTCGCTGGCGCCGTCGAAGGGCGCTTTGCCCGTATCCAGTTTACCCCCGACCTGCTTCCTGCCGATCTCACCGGCAGCGAGGTGTTTCACCCGCAGGATGCCAGTTTTGTTTTCCAGCCAGGCCCCCTCTTCAACCATCTGGTGCTGGCAGACGAGATCAACCGGGCGCCAGCCAAGGTACAATCAGCGCTGCTGGAAGCCATGGCCGAACACCAGATCACCGTGGGCAAAAAGAGCTGGCGGCTGCCACCTCTCTTTATGGTCGCCGCCACCCAGAACCCCATCGAGCAGGAGGGAACCTATCCCCTGCCGGAGGCGCAGCTCGACCGCTTTCTGCTCAAGTTGATGGTGGATTACCCGAGCCCCACCATGGAGCTCGCCATCTTGCAGCTCAACGCCAGCGGCGAACAGCTTGGCGCGGCACCAGTGACCCTGAGTCAGACCAGCTTGCAGCGTGCCCGCAGCGAAGTGCTGGCGGTAACCATGCAAAGCCGACTGGAGCACTATCTGGTGGAGCTGGTCTGCGCCACTCGCCCGGGCAGCGGCCTTTGCCTTGCCCTTGAGCCATTGATTGCCGTGGGGGCCAGCCCTCGGGCTACGCTGGGGCTGGCTCGCTCCGCCCGCGCCCGAGCCTGGCTTGCCGGACGAGATTATGTGCTACCGGAAGATATCCAGCTGCAAGCCTATCCGGTGATGCGCCACCGCCTTATTCCCAGCTATCAGGCACTGGCCGACAATCTGGATAACGATATCCTGATCGCTCAACTGCTGGATCAGGTGCCATGCCCCTAGAACCCGGTCTGCATCCCGATATCGCCCTGTCGCTGCCACGGCTGCTCAATATCCGGCTATGGGCCAAGGCCAGGAAGCCACCTCACGCAGGCAGAAGCAGCAGCGAACGCGGCAAACCGGGCCGCTCTCCCGGACTCACGTTTCGGGAGCTGCGCGCCTATCAGGCTGGTGACGAGGTACGCCATATCGACTGGCGAGTGACCGCACGCCTCGGTCGTCCCTATACCCGCCTCTATAGCGAGGAGCTGGATCAGGCGCACTGGCTGCTGCTCGATCTCTCTCCCGCCATGTATTTCGGCTCCACACTGCAGCTCAAGGCGCGACTGGGGTGCGAGCTGGCTGCAGCCCTGATCTGGCAAGGGGAGAAGCTGCACAACACCCTGATTTACCACGGGCTTATCCCAAATCACCAGAGCCAGCGCGGCAGCGTGCTGCCCCTGCTCGAATCCCTCTGCCATCACTATCAGCAAGGGCTGGCCCGCCGGGCGCTTTCTCACTCGCTGGGCGACACCTTGTCCGACGTGAAGCTGCCTCACGGTGCCAAGCTGACGATCATCACCGACCACAGACCCTGTGAGTCAGCGCTCTGTCAGCAGTTGCAGCTGCTCTCCCGCCGCCACGATATCCACTATTGGCAGATCCGCGATCCCCTTGAGGCTGCCCTTCCCCCTGACGGCCAGCTGCCGGTGGCCATCGATCGGCCAGCCCAGCACTATCAGGGCTGGCTGGATGGGGGCCATGCCGGTTTCTCCCGCCGCTACCAGCAAGCTGCCGAACAGCAGCTGGCCCATGGCAAGCAGCTGTTGCTGCCGCTGGTGCAGCGCCTCTATCTGCTCGATAACAGCCAGACGCTGCAACAGCAGTGGCAGGAGGGGTTATGTCATCAGGGATGAGCTCGCCCACCGAACTCGACAGCGCCAGTCCCGCCTCCGAGGCCATCACTCCGCCGCTGGCCGCCCTGATGCGCGACATCCACCCGGGGCCGGATCTGATTGAACAGAGTCTTGACCCCAGAGTGCAGGCGCTATTGTGGCTATTGATCACAGCGTTATTACTGCTGCTGATCGCCCTGATTGCCAAGAGGGTGATACGTTACCGCCGCTGGTGTCGTCAGCTGGAGGGAGATCCGGCACTGCTGGTGGCACGCATACAGGAGGCCCTGCGTCATGAAGCACTGCAACGCTGGCCCGAGGCGCGCCAGCTTCAGGGAGAGGCGTGGCTCGCCTTCGTCGATCGTCACGGTGGCAGCGATTTCAGCCAGTTCTCGTCTCACTGGAGCAGTTGGCTCTATGGCAGCCAGAACCCGACTCGCGAGCAGAGCGAACAGCTTCGGCAACATTATCGCCGCTGGGGTAAGAGCCTCTTCTTGCAACGCTATCCCCGCTTGAAGCGTAAAGCTGCGCGGAGGCAGCCATGATCCTGGCCTGGCCCTGGTTTGCGCTGGCGCTGGTGCTGCCCTTGCTGGTGCGCTTCGGCTTGCCACCCCTGCGCCGCGGTTATCTGGCTCATCCCGGGTTTGCGCTGCTGCGCCCTCAGGCCGGATTACCGCTCTGGCGCGCCATGCTGCTCTGGTGCGCTCTTATTCTCGCCCTCTGCCGCCCCCAGTGGTGGGGGGAACCGGTTATCCAATATGAAGGGAGTCGGGATCTGCTGCTGGCAGTGGATCTGTCAGACAGTATGCGTACTCCGGATATGCTCGACAACGGCGAACAGCAAGCGCGCCTGACGGCGGTGCGCCAGCAGATCAAGGCGTTGATCGCCAAGCGGGCTGGTGACAGGGTGGGCCTCATCGTCTTTGCCGATCACGCCTATCTGCTCTCTCCCCTCACTCAGGAGATACCGGCGCTGTTGACCTTGAGCGACGAGCTCGATTTTGATCTGGTCGGCCGTACCACCGCCCTTGGCGAGGCGATCCAGCTGGCACGTCAGCATGGGGATCCGGGTCGCCCCACCGCCCTGCTGCTGGTCACTGATGGCCGCAATACCGCAGGCAATGCCGATCCGCTGCAGGAGGCCAAACTCGCCGCAGCGCAGGGAATACGGATCTACACGCTGGGGGTCGGGGCCGATCCCGATACCTTTATCCAACCCTACGATGAGGCGGGCAGCGGTCAGGCCGATCCCAGCAGCGAACTTGACGAGCCGCTCCTGAAAGAGCTGGCCGAGACAGGCCAGGGGCGTTACTTTCGGGCACGCACCCAAAGCGATCTCGATACCATCAATGCGACTCTCAATGCCCTTGAACCTGCCCCCATGCCGATTGCCCAGTACCAGCCGGTGATCGAGCTCTATCCCTGGCCGTTGGCACTGCTTTGTGGCTTGCTGCTTCTGCCATCAGGGCACGGCAGACTGGAGTTTCGCATGGTGCGTAACTGGCTGGCACGAGGCACGCGCAGATGGAGCTGATCTTGCTCCGCCCCCTGTGGCTGATCGCACTCATCCCCTGGCTCTGGCAAGGGTGGCACCATCGTCGCCAGCCCCCGCTGCTCGCACCTGCGATGCAGGCTTATCTGCTGCCAGCATCTCGTCCTCAGCGCCCCTGGCTCTGGCTGGCAACCCTGCCCGTCATTTTAGCCCTGAGTGGTCCCGCACTGCGCGGCGAGCTGCAACAGCAGCCTGCGGCGCCGCTCGATATCTGGCTGCTGGACTTGTCACGCTCGATGACCGCCACCGACGTCAAACCGGATCGGGCGACCCGGGTCAGATGGCAGTTGCAGCAGCTGCTGAGCCGCGCAAAGGGAGAGCGCATTGCGCTGATCCTCTACGCGGGCGATGCCTACCTCGCCATGCCACCAACCCGGGATCATCAAGCCCTTTCGCTGCTACTGCCCGACTTGCGCCCCGATATCATGCCGCTGCAGGGCAGCAACCCGGCACGGGCGGTGGAACTTGCCATGAAGCAGATTGCTCCCGGTGAACAAGCACGTCTGCTGCTGATCACCGACGACCTCACCCAGAATCAGATGACCCAAATCGCTGCTCTGTGGCCCTGCCAGCAACGCCTTCTCTGCCGCGACACCCAGTCGGCACGCCTCGATATTCTGCTTGCCAGCAGTGGTCAACCGGCCCCCATGCCCGCCATTCCGGCCAATGAGTTGGGGTTTGCCGCCCGCATGCCCGCGCAGTTGCCCGCCCCCGATAGTCAGGCCATTGCCGCACTGGCCAATCGCCTCGGCGGTGAGCTGCAGTGGCTTGGCAGCAACACACCCCGCTTTGCTTCCCTCCCCACCACGACCTCGGCCCTCACCCCGGCACCACTGGATCTTGGCCCCTGGCTGCTGATCCCCTTGTTACCACTGGCCTTGCTGGCCAGAGTCGGCGCCCGGTTGATGATGGCGCTGATGGTGGGTGCTCAGCTGCTTGCGCCACAAGACCTGCAAGCGGCAGAGAGGGGAGACCTGCAAGCGATGCAGGCTTATCAAGAGGGGGATTTTCAGCGGGCAGCCCGCACCTTCAACGATCCAGTCTGGCGCGGCAACGCCTGGTATCGAGCTGGTGCCTACCGGCAAGCCATCTCAGCCTATCAGGAAGCGGCGAGTGCCACCGCCCACTACAACCGCGGCAATGCCCTGCTGCAGCTGGGGGAGTTTGCCGCGGCCAAGGAGGCCTATCTGGCGGCCCTGGCACTGGAACCCGGCCATGAAGATGCGCTCTATAACCTCTCTCTGTTACAGGGCACAGCGGCGGCCGCTCCCGATACCAGCAACAGCAAGCAGCCCGAACCATCGGCAGCTCAGCAGGCGACGGCAATGCCCTTGCCCTCCTCTCCCCCGGTGTTGCTACTGGAGCAGCGACTGCGTAAAGAGGCGCTGCGCCGGGATCTTATCAAGGTGGAGGAGCCCTGGTGACGCGGGCAGGATGGGGGTTGTTGCTCGCACTGGCGAGTCCACTTTGCTGGGCCTTACCCCCCCGGGCAGAGCTGCTGCCGGGGGCTGACCCCAGCGATTGGCTGCTGATCATCGAAGCGGATGGCGAGCGCCAGAGCAACGAGCTGGAGATCTCCCCCCTACTGCGCCAATTTGCAGTGGGCAGAGTGACCATGAGCCGGGTCACGACCCCGGTACAACAACTGACTCGCTGGCAGATCCCGCTGCACCAGAGCAATTCAACCGCAAATACCGAGGTGGTGATTGCCCCGCTCAAGCTGGGAAATGAGTTCACTCCCTCGCTCACCCTGCCATTGAGAGAGGTGAAAACAGCGGCGCTGCCGCAACCCGCAGCCCCCTCGCCCCTCGAGATGCAGGCCAGCCTTGATCATCAGGGCCCGCTCTATCCCGGCCAGCCGGTGATCTACCGGCTGACACTATGGCTGCCCACCAGTATGCAAAACCCGGCGCTGAGCGAACTCAGCTCTGCCCACTTCACTATCCGTCGCCTCGGTCGCGACGAGTGGATCGCCCCCGCTCAGGCTGGTCTGCCCGGCAGGCTCACCCGCAGCTGGCTCGTTCAGGCAAAAGCGCCTGGGCTCTGGCACCTCGACTCGCCCCGCTTGCAGGGGCAGCTCACGCAGAAAGGGGGCAAGCCCCAAAAACTCTCGGCCCGCGCGGCACCGCTCGAGGTAAGGGTTGACAAGGCCCCCGCCACGCCGGTGGCCACCCGGCTGACCCTGAGTCAACGACTTGAACCGGCCACCACGGGGGAAGTGGGTGAACCGCTGATCCGGATCCTCACCCTGACCATGGAAAATGGTGACAGTGCCCAGATCCAGCTTGCCCCCCTGATGGCCCATCAACTGCCAAGCGGCATACAGGCACATCCCGATGGCGAGCAACAGCAGGAGCGTTACCGAGATGGCAAGCTGCTGTTTAAGCGACAGTGGCGCCAGACTCTGGTCGCGGAGCAGAGCGGCGACTACCAGCTGCCCCCCATTGATCTGCCCTGGTTTAATACCCAAAGTGGCCGGATTGAGCAGGCCAGCCTACCTGCCATCACGCTGACGTTTCAGGCAACGACAAATCGGCAACCTGATCAGCAGACATCGCAGATGGCACTGCGAGAGAGCCTTTGGTGGGTCGTGCTGGCCATAACGCTGCGTGCGCTATGGCGCCACTGGCCCCGCTGGCGCGCCTTCTATCAACTGCAACGAGCCCTTGCCCGACACCAGCCGGATGCCAGTCGCAAGACGCTGATCCGGTGGGCGACCTTGCGCTGGCAGGTCTCCTATTATCAATTAGGCCAGTTGCCTGACGCTGGGCATAATCGGGTCGGCAACGCGCTAGCCGCACTCGAGCGAGCCTGTTTTTCACGACCCTCTTCTGGCCCCCCCATCGAGTGGCGCGCTCTGGCGCGTACCCTCAGGGCAGATGAAGCTGCCGGTATTGCGCACCTGATTTACCTGCTGGCGCACGGGAGTTCCCGCTCCCGCCGCCACGCCCCCTGACAAGGATTGCTCTATGGCACAGCTGTTTTTTAGAAAAAAACGTGCTCAGCAGCATATTGGTGGAAATGATCCGGCCATTTCGCCGGTCTCTGATCCCATGGCTGACAAACAAACCAAATTTGAAGCACTGGTTCATGCGCTGCACGGCGATCTCTACCGGTATGCCTACTGGCTGACCCGGGATCCCAACGTAGCGGAAGATCTGGTGCAAGAGACCTTTCTGCGTGCATGGAAGGCTATCGACACCCTGCAGGATGACAAGGCAGCCAAAGGGTGGCTGATCACCATCCTCAGACGGGAAAACGCCCGCCGCTTTGAACGCAAACAGCTGGAGCTGATTGATCTCGACGATCACCCTCAACCCCAGCACGATGCGCTGCACAGCGAACAGGAGATGGAGAACGAGTGGTTGCACCGTCACATCGCCCGGTTGCCCGAGGAGTATCAGGAGCCACTGCTGCTGCAAGTCGTGGGAGGATTCAGTGGTGAGGAGATTGCCGAGATGCTCGGCCTCAACAAGAACACCGTTATGACCCGACTGTTTCGCGCCCGCAACCAGATCAAGGAGGCGATGGAGCAGAAGAACCAAGCAAGAGGACACGGACATGGATGAACTCGAATTTCGCCGCAACGCCATGATCCAGCCCAACGATCAACAACCGGACTTTCTCAAAACTGCTGAAGCAAGCCAGGCCAATCGGAACTACCTCGACGAGATGAAGCAGTTCGACAGAAGCCTCAAGCGCACCATGCAGGTAGAGGTTCCCGCCGGGCTGGCCGAGCGGATCCTGCTCAGGCAAGCCATGCTGCAAGACAGTGACGCGCCAGATGATATGCCGCCATCCCGCCCCCTTGGCACGGCGCCGGTCAAGATCCGGACATCGACATCCTGGCGCCAGATCGCCCTGGCTGCATCGGTCGCCTTCCTGCTGGGAATGAGCACCCGCTGGATCACGCTGCCAGAAACGGCTCCTGCGGCCCTCTCCCTCGCACAGGTGGCGATGGCTCATGTCTATGGTGAAGAACCCTTTATTGAAGGTGTCGATGAGCAGGTCAATCTGCATAGCATCAATGCCAAGATGGAGAAGTATGGCGCCACCTTAAGCGGGATGGATGGGCTTAAGGTGACCTATGTCAATCACTGCTCGTTTTATCAGGGACCGGCCTTGCACATGGTGATCCAGGGAAAGATGGGGCCAGTCACTCTCTTTTTAGTGCCCAAACATGTGCCATTAACCCTGCAACAGGACACCTTTGATGATGGCACCCTCAAAGGGGAGATAGTCCAGCTCAAAGGCGCCAATATGGTACTGATTGGCGAGATGAAAGAGCCACTTGCCCCTGTTGCCAACGCCCTGCAGTCACGTCTGCAGTGGGACATTTAACATCGCTGGTTAACAACCTCAGAGCCATCCTCAATAGCAGGCGGCGGTCACGAGACGCTGCCTGTTCCCTCCCTGTTTACTCCCCTTTGTCACTCATTTGCCTCAAGATTTCGAAAAATTGACAAAATTATTTTTGTGACGGAGATCGGCAATCCAGGTCAATATTCCGCCTTTAGACCCTGAAAATGATGAATTAAACAGCAAGTTAAAACAAATGATTAACACATCGATCACTTTTATGTATTCTGCTGTCACTGGTCTGATTTCTTACCTCCTACCAGATCCATAGAATCACGCCAGAATTGATTGGGAAGAAGCTGAAATAAAAACGGATTTTGTCGAGGTTTGCATTGAACGTGCAGCCAATATCGGCAAAAAAATCTGCCTACAAGAGAGAACACCATGACGACAACTATTTTCAAGAAGAGCCTGATTGCCGCCACCATCGCGCTGGCCACCGGTCAAGTCCATGCCGCGGCATTCCAGTTGAACGAGCACTCGGCCTCCGGTCTGGGTCGCGCCTATGCCGGTGAAGCGGCTATCGCCGACAACGCCTCCGTGCTGGCCCGTAACCCGGCTGCCATGACCACCTTCGACAAGATGGCGGTTTCTGTCTCCGGCACCTACATCAAGCCGGATGTCGATGTGAATGGCAGCGTTGCTACGCCTCTGGGTACAGTTCCTGCCAGCGAATCAGGTATTGCTCCGTCAGCATTCGTTCCTGCCGCTTATTTTATTCAGCCGCTGAATGACCAGTGGGCTTGGGGTATCGGCCTCTTCTCAAATTACGGGCTATCTACCGAGTACTCCAAAACCTTCCCGGCTGGTGCCGGTGCCGGTGATACTGAACTGATGACTCTCAATATCAACCCGAACATCGCCTATCGCATCAATGAGCACTTCAGTGTGGGTGCCGGTATCAACGCCGTTTACGGTGCTGCCGAACTCAACCGCTATGCTGGTCTGCTGGGTCCGCTGAACCCACCGAGCCAGGGTGGCCCGCTGGCAACAGATACTCGCTTGGCTCACCTGAAAGGCGATACCTGGGGCTTTGGCTGGAACGTTGGCACTCTGTACGAAGTCAATGAGAACCATCGCTTTGCTCTGACCTACCGTTCACAGGTCGATATGAGCTTTGATGGTGACTTCCAGGGGCTCACTTCAGGGAACCGCACTGTTGATGGCAATCTGAAACTGGATCTCCCTGCTCAGGCCGAGTTTGCCGGTTATCACCGTTTGAATCAGCAATTCGCCGTTCACTACTCTGTCAACTGGACTGACTGGAGTGCCTTCCAGGAGCTGAAAGCAACCAGCGGCCAATGCGCTGGCGGCGTATGTCTGCAAAAGGATGAGAAGTTTAAAGACTCTACTCGTTACTCAATTGGCGGTACCTGGTATATCAACCCGGCTTGGGAAGCGCGTATTGGCTTTGCTTATGACAACAGCCCAATCGAGCCCGAATACCGCAGCCTGAGCATCCCGGATTCTGACCGTGTCTGGTATAGCGCTGGCGCGACCTACCATATCAATACTGATATGAGCATTGACTTTGGTATGGCCTATCTGGACGGTAAAGAGGTTGATGTCAACGAAGGTCTGCGTAACCACTCAGACCCTCTGCGTTGGAAAGGCTCCTCCCACGGCAATGCCTTCCTGGCCTCTGCCCAGTTCAATATGAAGTTCTGATTAGAACGCCACCGAAAAGAGCGCCGACAGGCGCTCTTTTTTTATCCGAAAAAACAGTTTCAGCGCACAGCTGTAGCACACACGTGTTTATTTTTCTTTTTCAATCAAGCTATTAGACTACATCATCCCAGCATTAAATCTTGTTTTCTCCGGATAACCACCATGAGTGTTGCCTTACTGGTCATACCATATAAAATCCTGCCTCCATCCATATGACCTATTGAAACCTCGGGTAACAGCAAGGATTTTCCCATGCATTCCATCATCAAACCGTCCGCCATCGCCCTGCTGGTGATCGCGGGTCAAACCCATGCCGCCGGGTTCCAGCTGGCTGAACAATCCGCCACGGGCCTGGGACGCGCTTTTGCCGGTGAAGCCGCCATTGCGGATAACGCCAGCGTACTCTCCCGCAATGCCGCAGCCATGACCCGTTTCGATCAGATGGCGCTGTCTGGCGGAGCTATCTATGTCAGCCCTGACGTCAATATCGAAGGCCACACACGTTTGCCGACGCAAGCCGGCATCGTCACCTCCGATGCGAGTGCACACGATATCGCGGCCTCGGCCTGGGTGCCCAACGCCTATCTCATCATCCCGCTGAATGAGCAGTGGCGCCTCGGCTTCTCGGCCACCTCTTACTATGGTCTTGGCATCAAGATGCCGGATAACTACAGTGCCGGCCACTTTGGCAATGTTTCCGATATCAAGACCATGGATTTGGGAACCTCTCTTGCCTATCGCATCAATGAGATGTGGTCAATTGGCGCAGGGATCTCTGCTATTCAGGGCGAGGGCGAAGTCGGTGGCACCTTCCCCTCTCGCAATCTGATAGCAAAACATCTGCAAGGGGATGGCTGGGCATGGGGCTGGAATGTCGGCACCTTGCTGGAGTTGTCGGAGCAAACCCGGATTGGGCTCTCATACCGCCACGATGTCAATTTGACACTCTCGGGTGATGCCATTCTTGGCCTGCCCAACGGCAAGGAGCTAAAAGACACAGGTTCTCTGGATCTTCCGCTACCCGCAACGGCAGAGCTTGCTGCATTTCACCAGCTGACCGAAAAACTGGCGATCCATGGCAGCCTGAACTGGACCAACTGGAGCAAATTTGTCCAGCTGGAAGCCGATCTGGATACACTGCCCAACATGCATATCAAGGATGAACACTGGGAAGATAGCTGGCGCTATGCGATCGGGATGACCTATCAACTGACTCCCCAGTGGCAGCTGCGCTCGGGAGTTGCTTACGATGCGAGCCCGGTACCAGCGGATCGCCGTACTATCTCCATTCCTGATGCCGACCGGATCTGGTACAGCCTGGGGATGGGTTATCAGTTCACCCCCAACCTGACCATGGATCTGGGGTTAACCCTGATCGATGGCAAGAAGGTTGATGTTACTGAAAAAATGGAGTTGCAACCGGGCAACCCGCAGAGCACCTCCACCTTCCAGGGCACCTCCGAGGGAGATGCCTGGCTGGCTGGCGCCCAAATGAGTTATCTCTTCTAAGTTCCCTCCCTGCAGAAAAACACTATGCCAATTATTGCCTTACCGAACAGGGTCAAAACTGGCATAGTGTTCTGCAACACCATAAAATCAACCCAGTACCCATACTGGAGCAAGGCATGTATTCCTACGTAGCCAGACAGCCGATCCTCGACAGAGACCTCAATACCCATGCCTATGAGCTGCTCTTTCGCGATAGCCTGAATAATGTCTTCCCGAGCATCTCCTCACAACAAGCCACCTCCCGGTTGGTGGTCGAGCAGTTTCTGCAACAGAATATCGATCAGCTGTTGGGTGGCCGCCCCTGCTTTATCAATTTCCCCCACTCACTGTTACTGGAAGGACTGGCCGAGTGCCTGCCACCCGAAAAGGTGGTGATCGAAATTCTGGAGGATGCCCCTCCGGATGATGCCCTTCTGGAAAAGGTGAAGCAGTTGCACAAACTGGGCTATCAGCTGGCACTCGATGACTTCACCATGTCGCCGGATTGGGAGCGCTTCCTCCCGTTTATCCACATCATCAAGTTTGATCTGCGTGACACGCCCCTGTTGCAGATCAGGGTGTTCATCAAGCGCCATCAGGCGCTGGGACTCACCTATCTGGCAGAAAAAGTTGAGGACAAGGCTGAGTTCGAACGAGCCAAAAAGCTGGGGATCCAGCTGTTTCAGGGCTTTTTCTTCAGCCGCCCCGAGATGGTCAAACAAGCCACTATGGAGCCCGCCCAGGTCGTGGTCATGCAGTTGCTCAATGTGGTCAACGAGACAGAACCCGATATCAACAAGATCGAGCAACTGCTCAGCCAGGATATCTCTCTGTCACTCAAGTTGCTGCGCTATGTCAATCATCTCAAAGGCCATGCCAACCCCATCTCCTCGTTTCGCCAGGCTGCGATATACTTGGGCAATACCCAGCTAAAGCGTTTTGTTTCACTGGTGGCTGCGACCAGTGCAGGCAAGGGGAAAAGTGCCGAGCTCTACCAGATGTCGATGATCCGTGCCCGTTTCTGCGAGTTGCTGGCGCATACCCATGCGCCGACCCTACAGGCTCAGCAAGCGTTTATCACCGGTCTCTTTTCGCTACTGGATGTGCTTATGGAGCAGCCGATGGACAAGCTGCTGGGGACTATCCCCCTGATCGAGGATATCCGGCTGGCGCTGCTCGAGCGCAAAGGCACTCTCGGTTTCTATCTCGCATTTTGTGAAGACTACGAGAATGCCAACTGGCCCAAAGTCACGGCCCGAACAGCCCGCCTGGGGTTGAATGAAGATAAGGTAAGCCACCTTTATCTCGCGGCAACGACCTGGGTGAACGAGCAACTGCAAGCGATGGATACCGGCGATTAAGGGATCTCTACCGCAATAGCGGTCGCCTCTCCGCCACCGATACAAAGAGACGCAATGCCTCGTCTCTCTCTCCGCAACCTCAATGCCGAGATCAGCGTCACCAGAATACGTGCTCCACTCGCGCCAAGCGGGTGACCCAATGCGCAGGCGCCACCATGAACATTCACCTTGTGATGGGGGATCCCGCACCCGCTCATGGCCAGCATGGTGACCATGGCAAAGGCTTCGTTGACTTCGAACAGGTCAACCTCATCCACTGACCAGTCGAGACGAGCCAGCAGTCTGGATATTGCGCCAACGGGAGCGGAAGTGAACTCGGCCGGCAATGCCGCATGGCTCTGATAACCGACGATCCGCGCCAATACAGGTACCTGCCAAGCTTGCGCAGTGGCACCATCCATCAATATCAGCGCCGCCGCGCCGTCCGAGATGGAGCTCGAATTGGCCGCCGTAATGGTGCCATCTTTACCAAATGCAGGCTTCAGGGTCGGGATCTTCTCCGGCCTCCCTTTGCCCGGTTGTTCGTCTTCGGCCAGCAACAAGCGATCACCGCGATAGACACTTGCCAGCTCGGATGCAAACGCGCCGGCTTGCTGCGCAGCGCGGGCACGCTGCAACGACGCAAGGGCAAACTCATCCATGGCAATGCGGGTCAAACTGGCATGATCGGCGCTGCGCTGGGCGTGTATTCCCATCAACTGGCCATCATAGGCATCCTGCAATCCGTCGAGGAAAAGGTGATCAAACAGCTGTTGATGGCCCATCCGAAAACCATTGCGGGCATTATCCAGCAGATAGGGGGCCCTGCTCATGCTCTCCATCCCCCCAGCCACCACAACCTTGTTATCGCCCAGACGAAGGGAATCTGCCGCCAGCATCACCGCCTTCATGCCGGAGCCACACACCTTGTTGACCGTGGTAGCAGGCACACTCTCTGGCAATCCCGCTTTTAACATCGCCTGCCTTGCCGGCGCTTGTCCCACACCTGCCGAGAGCACATTGCCCATAAACACTTCATCGATCTGCTCGGGAACAAGCCCGCCCTGTGCCAACGCAGCGGCAATGGCACAGGCCCCCAGCTCCGGGGCCGCCACCTCTGCCAGTGCCCCTTGAAACGCCCCCATTGGCGTACGTTTTGCAGCCACAATTGCAATATCCATTTGCCCGCCTCTTTTAGTTACCTGGTCATAACATAGGTTTTCTATGCCATGGGAACAAGAGTTGCAGTGCAGTTTACGTTTAGGTAAGGTGCCAGCAGGATTTAGCTCGCCAAGAAGTTTATATGAACAAAAACAAGGATGAAGCCCGGAGCTACAGCATCAGTGAACTGGCTCGGGAATTTGATATTACGACGCGTAGCATCCGTTTCTATGAGGATCAAGGGTTACTCAATCCCGCCAGAGAAGGGCAGACCCGCATCTACAGCAAGCAGGATCGGGTTCGTCTCAAGTTGACCCTGCGTGGTAAGCGGCTCGGTTTCAGTCTGGCCGAGATCCGGGAGTTGTTTGATCTTTATGATGCCGACAAGAGCAGCCGCACCCAGCTGCAAACCATGCTCGGGCTGGTTACCGAAAAGCGGGAGACGCTGCAGCAGCAGATGGAAGATATCAGGATGGTGCTGCTGGAGCTGGATGCCGCGGAGCGGCGCTGTCAACAGGCATTGCAGCAACTGGGTCGTTAAAGAAGGGGGCCGTGAGATCCCCTTCTCATGCTTCAGATAACAAAAAGCCACTCCTGAGAGTGGCTTTTCTGCTACCTGACGGTTCGTGATTAAACGCGAACGAAGTCCAGGTGAACCAGCTTGTAACGTACCGGGTGACGCTGGATAGCTTTCACTTTCACGTTAACTTCTTCGCCGTTGATAACCAGAGTCAGTACGGACTCATAGAATTCCGGCTTTTCTTGGGCCAGGATGAATTTCTTGTGGTCAACAGTGATGGACTGGGCTTCTTTGCCTGCACCGTAAACGATGGCAGGAACTTGGTCAGCTTGACGCAGGCGGCGGCTCGCACCTTTCCCCAGGTCAGAACGGACTTCAGCTTGGAATACGAAAGACATAGTATGTATCTCTTTTAAAGGAATGTATGGTGCAAACTGCGACCGGTCAGCACCTCGCAAAACGAGCGCGAATACTACCATGGGCCAATAGCGGATACAAGGCTCATCCCGCGCTTTAACGCCCCTGCTCAAGACGAGCAAATTGCTGTTGCCGCTGGGCCGGACTCAACGCATCAAACTGCGCAAGCGTCTCGGCGCGAGGACAGTAGAGCCCCTCCCCGGTTTTGACCCGGATACTGTTACCGAGGCCCGCCCTGTTTTCTGCGGCCAAGGCCAGCAGATAGCTGTAAGTATCTGCCCCCACCCTGCTGGATAGCTGATTGGCGATGCGCCACAGCGTCTCACCCGCCGCGACCCGATGGCACACTGAGCGCCCCTCGCCAACCGCCGGCGCAGAGAGTGTCAGTGTGGTGCTATCAGATGACACGCTGGCCGCCAGCAGACCATCACTGCGACTCCCCCTCTCGCCAACTGCGGCACCAAGCAACGCCAGCAATGGCTCTGCTTCGTAGCGGGGGGCGACCGCCAACTGAACCGGCATGGCACGAGGAACGTTGAACTCGGCGATAAAGGGCGCTATGAGTTGCGATGGCTCAAAAGGTGAAACACTGCCATGCTGCACGGTTGCAGCGACCTGGCCGGGGGCGACCCCGTAAGCCATCTCGTCGATGCGCCGCAATCTTGCCAGATAGGTTTTGGAGAGCTGCGCCTCCCCCTCGAACAGATCAAAAGGAGGTACCAGACGGGCAGGAAAGAGGATCTGCCAGCGACCATTTTTCTGTTTCTGGGCCAGCGGCGGAAACTGGTTGCCGTGCCATGCCACAAACATAGCGGGCGGCGTGCGCGCCAGCGGGTAATATTCCGGGTTCAACTGCACCCAGGTTTGTTCCGCAATGGGTTGATAACCGCTGATCACCACCTGCGCCACACTCAACCAGACCCCCAGCATCCTTGCCTCCCTGACTTGCGGTTTGAAGGGGCTACCTGACCGGCAACCCCTTCTTATCACGCGCTATCATGCTGTTAAAACAGTTAGATAGCAGCTTAGCACTGAGCGATGGCGTTAAGCACCCGTTTATCGGAGACCGGATAAGGGGTGCCCAGATTCTGGGCGAAGAACGACACCCGCAGCTCCTCGATCATCCAGCGGATATTGGCCACCTCGGTGGGCACCAGCTGGGATTTGGGGATCTTGGCCAGCAGCGCCTTGTACTCCGACTCCACACTGTGCACCTTGAGCATGTAGACCCGATCCCGGTTGGAATCGATGGCCAGCTTCTCCAGACGTCGCTCGATGGCCCGCAGGTAACGCAGCAAGTCAGGCAGCCGCTGCCAGCCGGTCTCGGTGACAAAGCCCTTGTGAATAAGGTTGCCGAGCTGCTGCTGGATATCTGACATGGCAAAGGCGGTGTCGAGCTGCATCTTGCCCTTGAGCCGCTTCTTGATCTCATGGGAGAGCGTCAGCACGGCTTCCACCTGCTTGGCCACCTCCACCACCGCATCGTTGAGCTCGGCGCGAACATACTCCTTGAGCGCCTCGAAACCGGCCTCGTCCCAAGCCAGCCCGCCATGCTGCTCGATCAGCTTGTCGCAGCCACAGGCAATGCAGTCGTCAATCAGCTCCGCCACCTTGCCAAACGGGTTGAAATAGAGCCCGAGCTTGGCCTTGTTGGGCAGCTTCTCCTGCAGATACTTGATGGGCGATGGCACGTTGAGCAGCACCAGCCGGCGCTGACCGGCCCACATCAGCTGCTGTTGCACCACCGGGCTCTCCACCAGCTGGATGGCGACCGAATCTTTCTCGTCTACCAACGCCGGATAGGCTTTCACCTCGAAGCCGCGGCGCTTCTGGCTGTACTCCTGCGGCAGCTCGCCAAAGCTCCACAGGGTGAGGCCGGACTGCTCGATGTCATCGTCCGCCACTTGCGACAGGGTCTCCTGTACCTTGCCACGCAGCGACTCTTTCAAGGCTTCCAGATCTTTCCCTTCCGCCACCTTCTTGTGCTTGTCATCCACCACCCGGAAGGTGAGTTTCAGGTGATCGGGCACCGCAGCCCAGTCCCAGGATTCGCGGGGTACGGTGACGCCGGTCATGCGGCGCAGTTGGCGCTCCATCTCGTCCAAGAGCGGCCCCTGCTCGGGGTTGATGCTGGCAAGCAGCGCATCGGCGTAGTTCGGCGCCGGCACAAAGTTTTTGCGCATCGGCTTGGGCATCGACTTGATCAGGGCGACCAGCAGCTCATGACGCAACCCCGGGATCAGCCATTCAAACCCCTTCACCTCCACCTGATTCAAGAGCGGCAGCGGAATATGCAGGGTCACGCCATCGGCGGACTCCCCCGGCTCGAACTGATAGGTCAGTTTGAGTTTGAGGCGTCCCTGCTGCCAGAAGTTGGGATAGTCGAGATCACTGATGTGAGCGGCATCCCCCTTCATCAGCATCTCTTTTTCGAAGTTGAGCAGCTCGGGATCCTGCTTTTGCACCTCTTTCCACCACTTGTCGAAGTGGCGGGCGGAGATCACCTCCTCCGGCAAACGGGCATCGTAGAAGCGGAACAAGTCCTCATCATCCACCAGGATGTCGCGCCGACGGGACTTGTGCTCCAACGCCTCCACTTCGGTCAACAGCTTGCGGTTATCGCTGAAGAAACGGTGACGGGTCTCGAAATCCCCCTCCACCAGTGCGCGGCGGATAAACAGCTCGCGGCACAGCGCCGGATCGATACGGCTGAAGTTGATGGTGCGCTCATTGACCAGAGTCAGACCATAGAGGGTCACCTTCTCCTTGGCCATCACGGCACCGTTTTTCTTCGACCAGTGGGGGTCGCTGTGGTGCAGCTTGATGAGGTGACCTGCCAGCGGCTCCACCCACTCCGGTTCAATCTTGGCGTTGATGCGGGCGTAGAGGCGCGAGGTTTCCACCAATTCTGCGGCCATCACCCACTTGGGCGGCTTCTTGAACAGACCCGAGGCCGGGAACAGGTGGAAGCGGCCATTGCGAGCACCAAGGAACTCGGGCTTTTCCAGATCCTTGTTACCGATGTGGCTCAAGAGGCCGGTCAGCAGGGCACAGTGCACCGTCTTGAAATCCGCCGGTTCATGGTTGGCTTTAAAACCCAGCTCCTTGACCGTCTGACGCAGCTGGAAATGGATGTCCTGCCATTCGCGCACCCGCAGATAGGAGAGAAACTCCTTCTGGCACATGCGGCGGAACGGGTTGCTGCCAAGGGCATCCTGCTGCTCTTTCAGGTAGTTCCACAGATTGACGAAGGCGAGGAAGTCGGAATCCTTGTCCTCAAAGCGCCTGTGCTGTTCGTCGGCGGCCTGCTTCTTCTCCATGGGCCGCTCGCGGGGATCCTGAATGCTGAGGGCCGCGGTGATCACCATCACCTCGCTCAGGCAGCCAGTTTGCGCCGCGCTGATCACCATCTTCGCCAAACGCGGATCAAGGGGGATGCGCGAGAGCTGGCGACCGGTCTCGGTCAGCTGCAGCTTGGCTTCGCGATCGCCCGTGGCGGGCAGCTCACGCACCGCCTCCAACTCTTTCAATAGGGTCAGGCCATCCTTGATATGGCGCGACTCAGGCGGCTCGACGAAGGGAAACGCCTCCATATTGCCAAGGCCGAGCGCCAGCATCTGCAGGATGACGGAGGCCAGGTTGGTACGCAGGATCTCGGGGTCGGTAAAGGCGGGACGGCTATTGAAATCCGCCTCCGAGTAGAGGCGGATACAGATACCATCCGCCACCCGGCCGCAGCGCCCTTTACGCTGGTTGGCGCTGGCCTGGGATACCGGCTCGATGGGCAGGCGCTGCACCTTGGTACGCCAGGAGTAGCGGCTGATGCGAGCGGTGCCCGGATCGATGACATAGCGAATGCCCGGCACCGTCAGCGAGGTCTCCGCCACGTTGGTGGCGAGCACGATGCGCCGTCCGGCATGTTGCTGGAACACCTTGTTCTGCTCGGCGTTGGAGAGGCGGGCGTAGAGCGGCAGCACCTCGGTGTCGCGCAGATTGAGCTTGCGCAGGGCATCGGCGGTATCGCGGATCTCCCGCTCGCCGTTCATGAAGATGAGGATGTCCCCCAGCCCTTCACGGGCCAGCTCTTCCACCGCATCGAAAATCCCCTGCAGTTCATCGCGCTCTTCGAGCCCTTCGCTCTTGTCACTGGTGAGTGGACGGTAGCGCACCTCCACCGGGTAGGTGCGACCGGAGACCTCGATCACCGGCGCCTTGTTGAAATGGCGGGAGAAGCGCTGTGGGTCTATGGTGGCCGAGGTGATGATCACCTTGAGGTCGGGGCGCCTTGGCAGCAGCTGTTTCAGATAACCCAGAATGAAGTCGATATTGAGGCTGCGCTCGTGGGCCTCATCGATGATGATGGTGTCGTACTGGGTGAGCATCCGGTCGTTCTGGATCTCCGCCAGCAGGATACCGTCGGTCATCAGCTTGATGTGGGTCTGCTCGCTCACCTGATCGGTAAAGCGCACCTTGTAACCCACGTAGTGGCCGAGTTCGGACTCCATCTCCTCGGCAATACGGGCCGCCACGGTACGGGCCGCCAGACGGCGTGGCTGGGTGTGGCCGATAAAGCCCTTCACCCCGCGCCCGAGCGCCAGACAGATCTTGGGGATCTGGGTGGTTTTGCCCGAACCGGTTTCCCCTGCAATGATCACCACTTGGTGCTCTTGAATCGCCTTGGCGATCTCCGCCTGCTTTTGGCTGACTGGCAGATTGTCCGGATAGGTGACCTTTGGCACTCCGGCCAGACGGGTTTGATAGCGCGCTTCGGCGACGGCCAAATCAGCAGCAATAGTCTCAAGCACGGCAGCCTGCTTGACCTCGGGCAGCTTCTTGACCCCGTGCAGACGGCTGGAGAGACGGCGGGCGTCGAGGTTCATGCAGGCAGAGAGACGGCGGCGCAGCGCCTCGATAGAGAGAGACAAGGTACGAATTCCTTAAATAGGTGCCCAAAGGGGCCATATCGATAAGCTGGGAGCGATCCTAAAGAGCGAGCGGGGGCGGTGCAAGCCTTAACGTAGCGTTATATATGGGAAGACAGAGAGATTGGCCGCTCCTCAAACATGACAAAACAACCATTGTAAGATGGCATAACATGAATAAATGGCAGCATATTAAATAGCCAAGGCAAGCCGAAGCTTGCCTTGGGAGAGAGAAAAACAGGGTTAACCGTGGGAATGATGGACAAAACAGGTGGTGAGCTGGGCGTGAATGGCCTGCATGACGTTGTGGCGATTGATGACACCGAGCAGGCGTCCCTCCTCCACTACCGGATAGATCTTCGGCTTTTGCCCCATCATCATCTCCGCCAGACTCAAAATGCTGGTATCGGGTCCCACCGACAACACCTCCTTGCGCATCACATCCTTGACCTGCGCCACCTGTTCGCAGTGATAGGCCTCTTTAAGCAGCACTGCGATGCAATCCTGCTCGGAGATCCAGCCAATCAGATGGCCCTGCCCATCCACCACCGGGCCACCGAGCTGATGACTGTTCAGAAATTTCTCGACCGCAGCCTGCACCATCATGTCTGCAGTGAAGGTAATGGGTCTGCTCTGCATATAATCCCTGGCTTTTAGCGATTCCATATCAATTCCCCTATCCATAGTCCAATCAGGCTGGCGTCTTGCGCGTCAGTACCGGCACCACGCACGGCTTGCTCCAAGCATAGCTGGCTCACTGCCGGATGGGTCAGCCTCTCCTCCCCCATCAACCGATTGCATATCTGTTTTCATTGGCCGGCATGGCCGCAGCCATCATCTGTGGCAGATGATCCGCTAACGTCGCCACCACGACAGGATCTACCCGACCCTGAGCCGCCAGTTGTTGCATAAAGGCCAGAGCATCACGAGCAGGCAGCCCACGTCGATAAGGTCTGTCCTGCACCATGGCCTGGAAAATATCGGCTACCCGCAGGATGCGCGCTTCGAGCGCCATGGCGGATGCCGGCAGATGGAACGGATAGCCCTCCCCGTCAGGCTCCTCATGGTGATAGGCCGCCCAGCAGGCTATCTCCTCAAACCCTTCGATATGACGCAGGATCTGGTAGGTTTCGAAACTGTGGGTATTGATGATTGCCCGCTCCTCCGGCGTCAAGCCGGCAGGTTTGTCCAATATTTCATCAGGAACCCTCAACTTGCCGAGATCATGCAACAGCCCTGCAATTTCGAGCATGTCACAATGGACACTACTAACCCCCAGCCGCTCAGCCAGGGCACGCGAAAGACGGCTCACTCCGAGGGAGTGTGTCATAGTGAATGGACTTTTGGCATCAACGATACCCGAGAAGATCCTGGCCAACGCTTTTAGCTCACCATTATCGGTGATGCAGGACTCCCGCTGCCTCAGCATCTCGTGCATGTAATCATTGATGGCTCGCGCCTCCAGTTGCAACCAGAACGCCTCCGAGCGGGAGGCTTGGAGAAAACCATCCAACAGATCGGTGGCAAAGAACTCGTCACGGCAATCCTGCAGGCGTGCACGGATCTCGTGTGTATGCATTAACAATGAGCCATCGCCATAGAATGGGGCAGCCAGCGCATCGCAACGATCCACCAGAAAGATAAGGTTGGCCTGACGAGCAACCCGGGGGTCCACATCGGCCATCTCGCGCAAGAGATGCCAGTGGGTATGATGATAACGGATAGGCAGTGCCAACGGGGCCAGCAAGCGGAAATCCTTGAGCAGCTGATATCCTACCTCGCAGTGACGCTGGGAGGACTCCCAATCGAACTCACTAACCAGATGGTGATGGGTGATGGTCGAGGAGACACCAATATCGTGCAGCACGCCGAGCTCAAACAACAAACAACATTCAGCTGTATCCAGCCCCAATACCCGACCACACTCGGCCGCCATGATCCCGACCCGTTTACCATGGGCCACATCGCCAATTCCTACCAGATCCAGTGACGCAGACAAGGCATAAACGACCTGTCTGAGATCCACCTGAAGCGAGCACGAACCGGCTTCCTGCGCTTTGTTCATGATCCCTGTCCCATGCTGTTTTGTGATGATGCAAGGGTGTCGTTTTACTCCTTGCTACTGATAAATCTAGTCATTAATCCCATGGTTTACCTCATCACGGTTTTGCAAAAAGCAGTGCAAAGAGGCTTATAGAGCCCTTGTATCCCTACTACCGCTCAACCGGGCCTCTTTCACGCGAACAAGACCTGCTGCTCGATGGCATTGCCGGGATACACCCAACCGGCGTAGAAGGATAAAAGCGATCATCGCACAGCATGTGCGAGCAGTCGCGACACCATAAGGTTCCGCACACTGGTGTTAAACAAAGCTCGTTATTGCAGCTAAATGCAGTCGCGCGGTGCTTCGGATGGCTGAAGAGGTTTCAGATATGAAAAACAGGCGAGAGGTTATGCTGTATGGAAATGGTATTCACCTGACAGTTGCCCACAAAAGGGAGTGGTCATACGGCTTCAAACCGGATAACAAAACGGTACCCCTACCGTGTTATCTTGAGTCACCATATGACCACCAACGAGAAAGTAGCACGTCGTAAACTCAGCCTGCTAGAGCTTGCCAAAGAGCTCAATAATGTCAGCAAAGCCTGCAAGCTCATCGGCTACAGCCGTCAGCAGTTCTACGAAATTCGCCGTAATTACCAGACCTATGGCGCCGAGGGATTGCTCGACAAATTGCCCGGCTGTAAAGGGGCTCATCCCAACCGGGTTGCGCCCGAGAGTGAACAGGCCATCCTCGATTACTCCCTCACCAGACCAACTCATGGCCCGCAGCGGGTCGCACAAGAACTGGCTCTGCAAGGCATCAACGTCAGTGCGGGCGGTGTGCGTGGCGTGTGGCAACGGCACGACTTGCTCTCCAAACACGACCGCTTGCTGCGCCTTGAGAAAACACACCGGGAGCTGACCATTGAGCTCAATGACGAGTAAATTCGCCTGTTCGAGCGTCTCAGCCCAGAGTTTCGAGAACGTCAGATTGAGGTCCACTACACCGGAGAACTGGTGGCTGTCGACACCTTCTTCGTCGGCGCGATCCAAGGGGTTGGCAGGTGTATCAGCAAACCGTGCTGGACTGCTACAGCCGCCACGCCTGGGGACGGCTCTACATCAGCAAGCTGCCGGTGACCTCGGTCTATGTGCTCAATGAAACGGTACTGCCGTTTTCCGAGGCCCACGAGGCACGGGTCTATACCATTCTGTCGGATAACGGGCGCGAGTTCTGTGGGCGCCCAGACCATCATCCCTACGAGCTGTTCCTGCAACTGGAGGGGATTGAGCACCGGACAACCAAGGTACGCAGGCCGCAGAGCAACGGCTTTATCGAACGGCTGCATCGCACACTGCTGGATGAACACTTCCGTATCAAGGGGAGGACGACCTGGTATGAGTCGATAGAGCAGATGCAGACAGACCTGGGTAGCTACCTGGCGCACTACAACACCCAGCGGCCGCATCAGGGCAGGATGATGGAGGGACTGACGCCCTACAGCATGTTCAAGAAGGGTCTGAAATTGATACCGAAGGAAGTGCGCTCTAAAGTAGCGTAAACAAGACACCGGCTTGAGGCCGGTGTCAGGTGATAACTAGATCTGTACACACTTGCGCATGAGGGATACCACCTTTCCCAAACCCATCGACCACCAGCCACTGCGCTGGATAAAGTCACACATCATGGCCTGGATTGACAGCCACAACCGGATCAGTGGCAACGCCTAGCTCCCGCTGGATCACTGTCCACCAGCGCTCATAGGCAGCCGCTTGATCCTCAAGCCAGTCATGTTTGTTGTAAACAGCCATCACGCCAGTCAGGGTGTGCCCCAGCATCACTTCGGTGATATGGGGCGACACCCCCAATTCCGATAGCCTGGTCGACAGCGTTCGACGAGCATCATGAATCCGCCAATGGGGGATCCCCAGGCTGCTGCGCAAGCGGCTCACCAACCGATTACATGAGTGGATCTCTAGCGGACCATTCCCCTCCCCCTGACCGGGGAACAGATAGACCGGGTCCACCGACGCCATGGCGGCTCGTTCGAACAATTGCTTGCCCACCGATGTGATGGGGCGGCGGATAGGCCTGCCGGTCTTGCTGATCTCCGCCGGCACGGTCCAGACCATAGACTCGTAATCCAGGTCCTGACGCCTGAGCGTTCTGGCCTCGGAAAGCCTGCCCCCATAGACCAGGCAGAGCAGATGAATCACCTTGTTGCCGGTGCCAGTCCGACTGGCCTCAATGGCCCGCCAGATCTTCGCAACCTCTGGCACCGTCAACACCCGGTGACCGGTCTTAGCGGGAGCGCCAACATCCCTGGCCCGCAGACTCATCTGTTGGGCATGTAGATCGTGCCGCGGCGAGCCTGCCAGTTGAAGCACGCCTTCAATGCCGTGATCACAGCCCGGGTTACCCCTGGTGCCCGCTCACTGATGGTATCGAAATAGCTCAACCACATGTCCATGGTGATCTGGTTGATTGGCCGGTCAGGCAAGCGGTTCTTCACTGACGAGAAGGTATAGCGATAGTATTTCTGGGTGCCTTCTCGGCACTCCCGCATCACGTACTTCTCGAACCACTCATCAAACAAGGCTGCAGGCGTAGGCTCGTCGCCCGAGGCACTGATCCGCGCAACACCGCTTTTGAGCTTATCGGCCTTTATCCGGGCCTCTCGCAAGGTCAGAACCGGGTACCGACCAAGAGAGGTCCGAACCCGCTTCCCGTCGACCACATGCCGAACTTGGAACGCAACTACCCCTTCGGTGAGACCTGGACACTCAACCCATCACCGTCGCTCACTTCGCTCGGGCCAGCATATGGTTTACCATTCACCCCTCGAAGCCAGCTATCTGATAACGCCATTGCTACCCCATTAAAATTTTGTACCACTCTCATGGGGGTATTTTGTACCAGATAATGTACCAGCAGGCCATTGAACAACGTCAGGTTTGGGTGAACGATGAAAGTGTCTTCGGAATTTTCACCTCACCAGAACGGCACTAAACCCTGAAAAATCAATCAGAAGCGCGAACACACAAGAACACATGAGCACATCAGCGAAGCAGACCACCCAGCCCACTTACTACTTCCACGACTACGAGCCATGTAATTAATGGTTTGTTTTAAAATGAAAAAGAATAGGAAATTACAACTTTGTACTAGATTTTGTACTAATTTTGATTGTGTGGTCTAACGACCAGTTATTCGGCACATCTCTGCAACTGATTTCTACTGACTACTGTACGCCCTCAATCAGACATCTATTTCATAGGTCGGTAAATCCGGCGCCTCTCCTGTCAGCTCCCCTCCCCTGTAAAATGCCTTCTTGCCGATGGCTACCCCGGTGCCCCGTACTGTGACTGTCCCGCCAGCCAACGTATTGAGAGTGGTGGTCGTGGTACCTACTGCTGTCACGGTACCAACCAACAAGGGATCTGCGCCGGGTACCAGTTCAAGGAATCGCCTAAACAGATTCATACAAATCGCTCCACACTCAGCTGTTGGCGCACCGTCATGGCCCGGCTCTGCAGCGCAGCAGAGACCCTGACGCCCCGGTTGTAGCCCTTCCAACCGTCCACGGCGAGCAATGCGCCCGGCAGGATCAAGCCGGTATCAGCTGACAACGGCAGTTCAATGGTCTGGGTACGCTTGGGCATGGTCTTGGCCAGCCCCACCACACCCTGGGCACGGGCGGCCGTCACATCACACACCAACGGGTGGGTGATGGTCGGCGCTTGTTGCTCGCCAGCCGTTCCCTGGCGCACAACCCGCACACTGATGCCCTGGTGGCCACCACTTACCCAGATCCCGTTGGCGGCATGACCCGGCTGGAAGTCACTGCCCAGGGTGGTAATGATGGCTCGGGGGATCGCCACATCGGCCTGGGCAGTATCAAGCTGCCACGGCACTGTGGGATATCGCGGCTTGATGACCAGATGACGGTTACGCTGGTGTGGCAGCACAAAGCCACCGGCCGCCTCGGCCAGGTACCTGACCACCTCGATCGGGGTCTGGTTGTCCAGGCTAAAGAACCCTGCAGGCACCGACCAGTCAGCCGCTTGCCAATCCAGCGTCCACCCCACCGGCAATACGGCCGCAGCCAGCTGGGCCATGGTCGCGGCTGCACGCTCACTCACCGCCTGCGCCAATACATGGGTTGGCGACAAGTAAGCGGTTCGCGAGCGGCCCGTCAGCGTTGCCGACTCGCGGCCAAAGCTCTGGCTCGATTGCCAACCATCGCACACGCAGTCCCATCGCTGACCGTTGATATGGATGCTGACCTCTTCCTCATCGGTCAACGCAGCTGCCGCAATACGGGGGATCTGGGCGCTGAACTGCCACGCCCAAGAGTCGGTATCGAGCTCGATGCTCACTGCAGTGGCCGGGATATCGAGCCCATCCCGTACCCGCACGATCTTCGCTGTATTGCTCACCAGATAAACCCTCCGGGTTGGAATGACGATTGCCGCATCACTGCCCTGCCAGACGAACTCCAGCTCTGCCGTGTCGCGCTTGCGCCCGAACGCCAGCCGCAGCACCCGCTTATCGGGGCGGATGGGGGGCTTGGGTGGTTCTGGTGGTGGCGTCTTGCCCCAGGAGGGCAACATGGCCTCGTCCCAGCCATCACGCCAGCCCTCTATCAGCGGCTTGCCGTGGTGCCAGGCTTGAGCGGCGACCCCCTTACCAATGAGGATGCCCTCTTGCCACTGGTCAGCCTGCCAAGCCTTGTCAAAGCGCGGCGGGTTGGTGAACCCGACCAGGCGCCAGCTGCTGACCGGCGCCGCCTCAACCCACAGGGACTGATTCGCCACATGGCCAGCGGCCAGGCTGTTATAGCCCTGGCGGCTCTGCTGGCTGACCGGCAGCCCCTCGGCAAAGCGTTGTTGATTGGCCATAAACGTCTGGGGCATCTGCTCGCCCAGCTCAGCCACCTGCTGCTGATGCGCGGCGGCCTGTTGCCACAGGGAGCGGCTGGTTGCCCGCTCGGTTCCTGCCTTCTGCCATTCGCTACTGAGGGCCTGGGAATGGCGATCAGCCCGATCCCAAACATCCCCCATTGCACTGGCAGGGCCTCGGAATACGTTCTGGTCATACTGCCCGGCGAGCACAGGCAGCGGGGCGCGGGATGTGCTGGCCATGGTGCATTCAATGACGAACGCGCCGACCAGCTCCCCACGGCCATGTGTATGGCTGGCAAGCACCGCATCAAGTCCCACAGAGCCGCCCAGCATCGCGCTGGAGCGATGCGGGGTGCCATCCAATACCGATGACAGCACCAGACCCGGTGACGCACTCAGGCGTGGCGGCAAGTTGGTACTATTCAGGATACCTACCAGGCGCACCACGTCGGACTGGTTCAGCTCCAGCTGGCCATTGATGCTGCGAGCCTTACGCAGCGCTAGGCTGGCATCCTTTCTGGCCATATGGCCCCCCGGTTACGGTTCGGTGATGGTGGCGGTATTAATGCGGATCAGCGCACCGGCAAAAAACTCCGCTGCGGGCAGCTCCAGATCGGCGCCGCTGCCCGGCACCCCGACATCAAGATCCGCCACAAAGGCCCCATCCCGGTCAACAATGCGCCCCCAGGTAGGGGCACCGCTGGCGGTGGCCATCTGCTCGGCCAGGGGCTTCAGGGTCAGCACCCCACCGCTGATCGTCTTGGCGCAAGGGTGGCTGAACGTCAGCACCACCAGAGCCAGCTGGTCAGTCGTAGCCGCCCCAGGTGCCGGTTTGGTGCCGGTATAGATAGTCAGCTTGGCACTGGCCCCGCTGCCTGTATCAATGGCCGTGGCCAATAGCTGGGCGCGACTGGTGCGCAGCCCTTCGGCATAGGAGATCATGGTTATTTCCTCTTGAGCAGGGCAATCAGGGGGAACGGCTCGGGCGCCACGCCACCACCAGGCGGATAGGGTTTTGGCGCCTGATAGTCGGCGGCTACGGCGTTGTAGTCAGCGGGGCCATATGCCGGGTCATCCTGGGCAACCACCATATAACGGCGATTCAGCCACAACAGATCGAACCGATAGACCCCATCCGCTGCGCGGCTGTAGGTCTCGCCTACCAGTTCGCCATCCTGGGTGAAGCAGAGCACCCGCCGCCGTACCCCCATCCCGCTGATGGTCACCGTACTTTCAATAAACCCCTGCTCCACGTTGCGCACCCCATCGCGGATCCAGAAGTAATCTCGCCCCTTGCAGATCACTCGCTGGCTCATCTGCTGGATACTCAACGGGCCGGGATAAAACGGCGGTTTCCCTTGCCACGCCACATCTTGCGGCAGGAACTGGGCGCGGGTCTCTTGGTTGGCCACGGTAACGGTCATCGGGGTGGTGAACAGCACATAGGTAAACTCGACCTGGAGCGGGACAAATTCAGTCCCTATCTTGGCCAGTCGGTCTCCCGGTTGCAGCTCTATCCATATCTTGTATTGCGATGAGGCAATGAATTGCGTTGAGCGGGTAAACACCTTGGTTTGGTAGTAGCCAAACACCTGCCCATTGATAGCGGCCAAGCCGAGATAGGGTGCATCCGCTGGCCCTTGAGTGGTCACCCCGCCCACCGTCAATTTGGCCACACCATTCAGGTAGGCCAGTTTGGCAACCACAGCGCCAGCCGCATCGAACAGCACCCCAGTCTGACCAGGCAGGATACCGCGCGCCAAGACATAGGATGGTGCAGTGCCAGAAGCAACCAACCCAATCCCGGATTGATGTTCAATAGCCGCACCGACTGGCAATACCAAATCCGGCTGCAATGCGGTGTACTGCTCTGCCGTCAGCGCCACAAAGTCCCCATTAAACCCAGGTGGCCCGCCTGCAATGCGCAAATAGGTTTCAGCACGGCAACCGTTGCCACCTGTATAGGTCTCGTAGGAGCGCATATTGCTAAAGCGCAGGGTCGTTACCACCGCCATATTGCAGGTCAGGGTAAATGACTGGTTGCGATGCTGACCGCCATCATCGGTATAAATCAGGCTGGTTGGGGTAAAGGTCAGCTCTCCATAGGTTCGCGGGTATGCGTCTCGCTGGGTGGCTTTGGTCAGGCTGGTAAGGCTTGGGCCGTACCATAGCCCGCTGCGATAGGTGCCATCGGTGCGGGTGCGAAGGGCGGCGACCACATTGCCCGCCGCATCCAAAAACTCCAGATCCATATCGCACAGGTCATTAGCCCAGCAGGCGTTGGCTGCCCCAATCTTCAACCGATACCCAATGGGCTTGAACGGGATAGACCCACCCCATACGCCGGTATCAGCGGCACCGCTCTTGTTATAGGCATAACGGAACAACCCGATATCGGCGGTATCGCCAAACCAGTCTGCCCATTCCGCCCCACCGGTCGCGGTTACATCAAGCGCGGCATCGTAGGTAATGGTCTGGGCGGCCGATAACATTAGCCACCCTTTTGACGGCAAGAAAGTCGCCATGACTTACCTCCAGGGGCCAGTCAGGTCAAAGCCCATCAGGCAGGTCTGCCCAGCGGTATAGTTATCTTCCTGAAACCCCACCCTGACAAACCGCAACAACTTGCCAGGCATGGCAGGCAGGTCTTTGAAGTTCTTCCTGTCCCACGCCCCTATGGTGGCAAACGGGCACACCAAACCGGGCAAGTACCCACGCAGGTGGTTGCCACTCTCGATCACCATGGTGGGATCCTGGGTCACATAGAAACCGTTGTCCGGGCCGTTGGGGATGTTCAAACCGTTACCGAATCGGCCAAACAGCCCTTTGATAAACCAGTTGGTGGCACCGAATAGCTGGTGATATGGCCGGGCAATTATCCGGTGGCTGGCGTTGTCAAAATTGGGATACAGGTTGCCCCAAACCGCCCAACTGGATGAACCCTGTTGCCAGTTACGCCCCTGCTCATTGGCATTGGTAGTCGGATAGATGTTAATCACGGCATGATAGCGGTCGCCTGGTCGAACCGATCGGATATAGCCAAAGCTATACATAAACTGGTAGTTACCTGCCGCATAAGCAGGCATGAAGTAAAACAACTGGCTATCGCCCACCAGATCCCAACGCCGGTTGGAAAAGCGCCCGGTACAAGGCCAGCGCCACTCCCCAATATTGGTGTAACTGTTGATATCCACCACATCCTCAACCATCGCCACCTTGGCCAGATAGTTGAAATAGTTTGGCCCCATCCACCCCGTAAACGCCGAATTGTCGATGCGCAGGCTGACATTCCCCGACTCACTGACGTTGGTTGGGCGCACGATAAAGATCTTGCCGTCACCGCTCTCATGGGTGATCGTCCAGCCCAGCGGCGCCACCTTCATGGTCATGGCCGCGCCGGAACCCGCAGCGCCGGGGTTGCCACCATCAATCTCAAACCAGACCTGAGTGGCGGTGACCTGCATCACCCGATGCTCGCCGCTGTAGGCGGCAGGCGATACCCCCTCGACCTGGATCACCGAATCTTGCAGATAGGCATGACCACCGGTAAAGGTCGCCACTGCCCACCCCTTGGCGACATCGAAAGCCAGCGCGTTGATGGTCAGGGTGCCAAAGCCGGTGACCAGCACCGCCTTGAGCAGCGCCGCCAGGGCGCCCTCTGCGGTATCACCCAGGTTCGGGGCCCCCTGCATCTCGCTTGCAAACCATTTGACCTTGTATTCAGCCATCTCTTTTCTCTCCACGGGCAAGGCGCAACGCCTCACCGGTTAACGGTTGACGTTGCCCCTGAGCTGGGCCTCGAAACGGTCGGTATCTACCGCAGCCACCGACTGCAAGATGGTGCGGATAAACCAGATCGGGTAATTGGCGGCGTAGGTGTTGAACCGCAGCACGTTGCCCGCAGCCCAACCGGCCCCCCAGCCACGGCGGTCAACCCTGAAATAGGGCTGGCCGTTGTTGGGGTTGATGGGTGAAAAGTCGGTATTCACGTCCCCCACCGCAATTTGGCCCACATGCTCGCCGACCAAAATAAACGTGGTGGAGGTCTGGAAGATGATGGCCCATCGCTCTTGCAGGGTGGCCCGGTTGGTCACCACGATCGGGAAGTCCGTATCGTTGTATTCTGCCGTGCAGGGGTCGCCAATCAGAAAATCAGACCAGTTATTTGTCCAGGTACGTTGGTCGAACAGCGCCCCATAACGGGCCCACAGGTCACCGATGATCAGGGCGCTGGAGACCAGGGTATCCGCCGCCTCATAGTTGTGGCTGAGGGGCCGAGCCAGGGTGATCCGGCCAGAAATCTCCACATCGGTGGCCAGGCTCATATCCTCGATCCGGTGAACCACGGTCAGCGGCTCTACATAGCCGGTCAGGTTCAGCGGGCTGGCCAAGGTCACCATCCCGCTGTTCATGTTGACGCTGTAAAGCTGCGGCGCCAGCTCCTTGCCGTTCTTGTCCTCCACCCGGCAATAGGCCAGCCGTTCTCGCCCGGTGCTGAGCTGCTGCCCGGCCTGCACCCCCATGGGGAAGGCGCTGCGCTTGGTGGAATGCACCACCACGATGTACCCCTTGCGAATAAAGGGCACCCGGCCATCGGATGGCAGGCGCACCGGATCCAGCTTGATCAGATCCGCATCCAGCGGCAGATAGCTATAGACCACCGCATTAAACCGGATGGTGTCAGCCACCACCGACAAGGGGCGCCAGATCTTGCCATCGACCACCATGTCGGGGTCAAACCAGGGTTTACCCTCGTTGCCCGCTGCCGTCACCAGGCGGCCAAAGCGCACCGATACCACCCCGGTCTGATAGTCCACCTTGCCGCTTACATCCTGGCTGGTGATGGTGCCATCACCGTTGGCGGTCACCTCAAACCGGCGCCCATCTGCGGTGTTGCCGCTCAGGTAGAGGCTGGATGGCGCAATGGGTGCCCCCGGCGTCCTGAACGTCACCTCGTCCACCGTCTGGGCCACCAGGCTGGTGACCAGCGAACTCAGGTTAGGCACGGGCGCCGCACCAGGGTTCCAGACCGTCACGGTCGCCTTGCCGGTGGCGTAATCCAGCGTCCCGGCCTGCTCACCGGCTCCGGTGGCGGGGTCGATGTTGCGATAGAGGATCCCTTGCCTGTCCACATAGACAGACCCGCCCAGGGCAAAGCGCACTGAGTTGGCCAGGATCGCCTCGCCGTTGCGCGGGGTGATATCCAGCACCAGCGGGGTAGCCTTAACAGTGTCCTGGCCCGCGCTGCTGGCGTTATTGCTGCGGTACTCCACCTCGACCCAACCACTGTCGTCCACCGGGAACAGGTAAGCGGCCTGCACATAGTAGATCTCCACCAGTGTCCAGCGCTGGCGGGCAATGGTGTTACCGTGACCATCGCCATAGGTGCCGATAGTGCGCCACTCATAGCGGGTTTTCGGAATGCCGCCCTGGCCATCCGGCTTGATGGTGATCTGGCCGGTGGTGTAGTTGACGCTGCCCCGCTCTACCCCTGCCGCATCCAGCAGCTTGCCAGCACCGTTGTCGCGCACACTGATGATCGGGTCATGGTGGGCGATCACCAGTTCGGTGTCGTCCTTCACATCCTCATAAAGGGCATTCCAGCGCAGCGAGACCATTCTTGGGGTCAGGTTCTGCTTGGTAAGCTGCAGGGTGATCGTCCCGTCCGGGTTGCGGGCAGGGTAGTCAAAGCGTTGGGTGTCCGGGTCGCCGTACTGGTAAACAACCTGGTACTCCTGACCGCCATCTGGCAGGGTTGCCACCCGCAGGGCCAGATCGCCGGTCACATAGTTGATGGTGCCGGTGGCATCCCCGGTCAGCTGGCCCGCCCCGTTGTCGATGGCGGTTTTGGTCGCGCCACCGGCTTGCCAGGTCAGGGTCAGGCTGTTGGGGGTGATCCCCTCATGGGCCAGCTTATGGGTCAGCTGCACCGGATCCAGCACCATGCTGGCGCGGTTGAGGTAAGAGACCTTGGTGCCCCAGCTGAACATGATCGAGCTGTTCACATCCGGCAGCGCCCCCAGGGTCAGCACCACAGAGCCGGTGGTGAAGTTGAGCAGGCCAGAGCCATAGGATTTGTCCTGGCCAAACAACTCCCCACGCCCGTTGTCTTTGAGGTCGTACCATTTGCCCTGGGCCAGATAGCTGACGGTCAGCGAACCGGGGCAAGGGGTGGGCAGCAGGGTCGCGGTGTAGGCATAGCCCCGGTTGTTGGCGGCGATCTGGATCTGGGCCGTGTCAGCGATGCGCGATGGCATCACTGCCGGGCGAAAGCTCACGGTTTTGCTGGCCGCGCCGTAGTTCGGGCACTGGCTGTTGAAGGTCAGCAAGCCGCGCCCGTAGTCGATAGACCCCACCACGGTACCGACCAGGAACAGCTCGCCGCCCTTGTCGGTGATCACCGCCGCGCCGATGGTGACCGATACGCTGCCCGGCATGGCACCAATCCCCAGGAACAGCCCCTGACTGGGGCTGACCGGTGAGGTGGTAGTGAAGGTGTGGGGACTGCCCACCCCGGATTCCAGCAGAGCGCCCAGCTCACCGGCAGCGGTCAGATCGACCACAGGGGTTTCACTGCGAGCACTGGGTACCAGCTGAGTGAAAATGGTCTTGGCCTGCACCCGCATTGCCCCCAGCGCCGCATCCGCGACCAGCTTGGTGGTTGAAAAGTAGTGGGCGGCATCGGCCACCACGGTTTCCCGCAGGGTGGTCTTGGTGGTTGCCTGGTCATAGGGGCTGGGCTGCTCCCCTTCAAAGGTGTGGCGCAGCGGGTCAGTGATCACGCAAGTGACCACGTTGCGGGTGAACTCGCCCTGGTAGCCCGCCACCCCGAACTTGCGCAGCTCGGCGGTTACCCGGTCAACCCGTACATACTGCTCAACCTCGTTCCCCTTCCCTTCGTTGCCGACCAGCACCAGCACCTCCCCGACCTCCGGCAACCGCACCTCTACCCGTTGCAGGATGCGGATCGCCCGCTGCCCTTCCAGCTGGGTATCGTAGAGCACCCCCTGCCACTTTGGGCCTCGGGCCTGATAGCGCTCCAGAGTGTTGCGGGCGTTATCGCGGGTGTCGTTGTGGTCTTTGGTAGTCATCAGCGTCAGGTTGACACTGGGGTCACTGGGCGGCAGCAGCACCATGGCATTGGCGCCATAGTAGGTGTCGGTGTCGTCCGTCTGCACCGCTAGAAACGCCTTGCGCATATTCACGGTGCCATAGGCCCGATCCATGTCGCTGATATCGGGAAACATGCTGTTATGGTTACCGCTGATGATCTCGCGGCCAGTGATGCGACCACCGCCGTCATCGGTATCAACCAGGCGCTGGCTAGCCAACAACACGATATCGCCAGAGAGAATGGTCATGGGGTTACCTCGATAAGGCGAAGGGTGATTTCATAGGGGGTGTACTCGTCAGGATCAGCAATCCGATACAGTTGCTTGGCCTCGAACCCGCCACCACTCTCCCGGCGCCAGAGTACTGTGAAGTGACGCCCATTTAACTCGAGTGGCATCTTTGCCGATGGCGCTGATGCTAAAGCGTGAAGTGCAACAACAGTCGAGCGCATCACCCAAGCCTCGCCATCAGATCGCAATGTGATCGGCCGCCCTTCCGATTGAGCGGCCTCTTCTACAATGATCGCGCCAGACAAAGTTGGCGTGATCACTTGCCCGATAGGTTCCCACTCGAACTCATCACTCCAATCCAGGTCATCTGGCAACTCAATGTCGGCCAATTTGATCATCAGCTTCTCAGTCCTTGCTGCTTCAACAGGCGCAACAGAGCATCCAGATTTTCTTCATCAGACTGGACTTCTGCATTGCCATTGGGGGTATTAAGGTGAATGGTGACTGTCTTGCCACTTACGGGCCGTCGTTGGTCATTTTGCGTTTGGGCTTTAGGGGGAGAGGCGGTGGCCTTTTGGGAGGTGGTCTGAGTTTTATCTACTTCCTTCTGCTGCGCCTTGTTCAGCTCTTTCTGGAGCTGTGCCCGCATGGCCTCCATCTCCTTTTGGAACTTCTCGCCGTACCATTTCGACCACTCGCTATAGGCCGGAATGTCTTTGACCTTCTGGCTGTAACGGGCGAGTTCATCCTCGACACCCGCCAAGGTATTGGCCAGAGCATCGGCATTACCGCGCAGTTGGTTGATATCTACCGTCTTGTAGAAGAAAGAACCGGCATTAACGGTGCGGGTTACCTCCCCACGACCAGATGAAGAGTTCATAGCGTTGACACTCGCCATAGTGTCTTCAACGTCACTCTTGGTCTTCTGTGCCTCCTGCTGCACCCCCTTCAGACTGTCCTTCATGGTGTCAGCGGCCGCTTTGGACTTGTCGGCGGCGGTATTAAAACCGTCACCAATCTCGGCCGCTTTACGGCGGGTATCCTTGATCTTCTCATCGAGGAAACCAAGTCCGCGAGCTTGCTCCTGAGATGACAGCTTCCCGGCTTGACCCAACTGCGCCCAGATTTTCCGCAACTCTTCCAGCTCTTGCGCGGTATCTGCCTTGTTCACTGCGGCTTTCATCGACGCGGCGATTTCTACAGAGGTGGCGGATGCATCGGTAGCGATAGCGCGGAAGGTGTCAATAGTGGCCCGACCTACCGCATCAATCCCGGTTTGCAGCTCTTGATAGTCCAGCCCGAGACGACGCAACTTTTCAGCAAGAACTGATTCGGTTACCTGAGCTGTGCTGATCACACTACCTTTCATGGTTTCGAAAGCAGCCATAGACTGGACTTTCAGCACCTCGAGATCCTGCAGACTCATATCCTGCAGGCTCTTGCGAAGTCCGGCGTCGATCTCGGTCTGTGTGACCTTGCCTTGCTCACGCAGAGAGTCGAGAGCCAAGGTGATGTTCTGCAAAGAGGTGGGGTCCCCCATTTGCAGCCCCTTGAACATCTCGTTGATGCCGGTGGCGGTCTCCTTTCCTTTTGCCTTGAGCATGTCGAAATCGGCAACCAGCTTCACCACTGCAGGGCGGGTTCTGGCATCAATAGCCTGCCCTGCCATATCCGCCCCAGCCGCAAGGTCAATAAACCCTTGGCGCATGCTAGCCAGCGCGGCATCGGCCTGATACTGCATCGACTCGGCCTTGAGGCCTGATGCCTCGAGAGCCTTCTGTACCTGCAGTTGACCAGTCAGGTATTCACGGTGTCCTTGCAGCCGTTGCTCATAGGCGGCTCGTTCTGTTGCCGAGAGGTTGGCAACCTCCTGGGCAGTGAGGACTTGGACGTTTTTGAACTCGTCAAACTGTGCCATGGTGGTCATCCCTTGGCGCTGCAGTTGGTTAAAGAAGGCTCTGGACTGTTCAGTAACCCGCTGCTCAATCTCTCCCGCCTCTCCCATCTTTGCAGCCCAAACACCGGCATCCTTTGCCAGCTTGACTAGACCCCGGCCACCTTCATAAACCAGCACTGAAAGCCCCGCCAACAAGGCTCCGTTACCCATGGTCAAGGCGCTGAGTACACCATTGAGCTTGACCGCCTTCTTGCTGGTAACGTCCATCTCTTTGCCAGCTTCTACTGTCGGCATGACCACACCGCTCTTCATGGCCTGCCCCATACCGAGTAGCTGAGCACTCCACTGGATCACCTTCATGGTGCCCCAAGCTTTAACGAGGATCCCCACCCCGGCACTGAGGTCAATGATGGTTTCAGTGATGCCGCGAATGGCCACTGCTCCCGTTTTCATCCCGTCAGAAACACTTCTGGCCCAGTCAGCCAAACTTCCATCATCTGCAGCCGCTCGGATCTGTGCGGTGACATCAGCAAGTTCTGACTTGATGAAAGCGAAGATGCCCGCATCAGCAATTGCGAGCTCGACTTTATTCAGCTGCTCCTGAAAATTTGACCAGATCCCGCTGAAGGTCTGCGCCATTTCCTCTGACGCACCGGCAGCATCGTCTCCCATTGCCTTGATCAGCAGGTAGATTTCATTCCTGCCAAGCTTCCCAGCCGAGGCCATCGCGATGATCTCATCCGTTGTCTTGCCCATCGCTTTTGCCAGCAACTGGGCCGCTGCAACAGATCGCTCGTTGAGCTGGTTCATCTCTTCGGCTTGCAGCTTTCCCTTAACATAGGCTTGCCCAAGCGCGACGATGACACCTTCAAGATCTTGGTAGGTTCCCGCCGTTTTGGCGGTATAGTCGGCGGCGGCCTGCAGTACCCCGTTGTAAGGGTCTAGGCCATAGTTTTTCGCCTTGATAAAGGCGGTAGTGATCTCGTTGAGTTGAAAGGGCGTCTTTTCGTTGAACTCACGCAGCCAGGCCAGCGCTTTCTCACCGCCTGCGGCACTGCCCTCTACACTCTTGAGTGATACACCAAGGCGTTCAATCTCGTCCGCTGTTCTGACCATGCCTGTGGTTCTTGCCACCAACTGGTCAAAGGTCAAATATGCAGCGGCAACACCACCGATCTTGGTGGCCAATGTCGCCCACCCCTGCTCACCATCTTCGACAGCGCTATGCAGACTTTCGGTATTCTGCTCTGCCTGCTTGGCCTTCTGGCTGTATTCTGTCAAGCCACTGGCATTGGCTCGCAGGGCGCCAGCCTGTCCGGTCAGCTGGTTTTTCAGATAGGTGATCTGATTGGCTGCCTGCTGGCTGGCGGCCTCTACCCGCTTCTGCTCACTGGCCAGCTTGCGAGTATCGATGCCTGCATCGGTCAGCGAACGGCGCAGCCCGTTGAGAGTCACGTTCTGGCGCTGATACTGAGTATCCAAGGATTGAACTTCCCGGCGTGCAGAATTGAACTCCCGAGTCTGCTGGCGTAGGGCTTTCTCGCTGGATTCCAGCCCACGTTTGAGCTCATTAGTTTGGCCTGAGCTCTCTTTGTACTGCTCACCAAGCAGGCGAACCTGCTCCCGTGCATCTTTAAGCGCCTGTCGCTGCTCCTTGGTGACGGTGGTGGCTTCGCTGTTGGCTTGGCGCAGTAGATCAACTTTTGCCTTGGCCTCTGCATGGGCCGTGGCCAACCGTTCAGTTTCCTGACGGCTGGCACTGTAGGCCGCATTGGATGAGGTTAGTTCCTTCTTGGCCTCGGCCAGTGCCTTGCCCATACCAGTTGCCCGGGTACGAGCCTGTTCCAGCCCATCCCCCAAATCAGCGGTACTGCGCTTGAGGTTGGCAAACTGGGTTAGGGTAGTGCCCTGCTCACCAAGACGATGCAGTTCATCGCCAAGGCTACCTACCTGTTCGCTGCTTGATTCTGTCTCACCGCCGAGGGTATCCACTTCGGCAATGAGTTTGCTGATCTCGGCCAGCCCTTCAACAGCGGCGCGGATCCGCAACTGGATATCGGTATCATTGCTGGCCATAGGAAATCCTCAAAAATGGAAAAACCCGCCGAGGCGGGTGAATGTAAATAGACACAACTATTAAATACACTTATATGGAATACCTTATGTTCTTGACACCCTGTATTCCTTGATTTCTATATCTTCATCACCGGACACTATTTTTATAGAACGACTCAAAGGATCCCACATGAAATTCTTACCACCATAGAACCCTAAATATCGGTCTTTCTCCATAACACTAAGTTTAACGCTCCCCATTTTTTCAGATGAGTAGTCAACGTAATTGAACTTTTTTCCATTAATAATATTGACAGATTTCGTAAAACCAATAGTGAAGCATGCAAATGCTAATGTAACAAGCGTAATAATCGTTAATCCTATTGCATACTTCCTAGCGTTTAATTCATCTGCAAATCCCTTAACCACCATAAACAAGTAGGTTAGCACTGCTGAAAATAGAACTGTACCCCATAAAACCAGAATGATATAACTATCATATTTTATTACTAGTTCAGGCCGTTCATTTATAAAAACAAAGGGACCACAGAAAGACAACATAAAAAACAGGTATATTACCTTAATATGTTTTGTTAGATAAACTGTTAGTTTACTGTGTTGCACTGGTACAACTTCATCTGAAAAGCGATTAACAAACAGATGAGTAATTACTTGTGAGGATGCAATTCCGAATGAAAACATAATACTTGGTACTGATGATTTTGCTATATCTACCACGCCCATATAGTCAAATATATTTATTGGGAACAAAGCCCAATAACCAAACACATAAGCGGCACCAGCAATAAATAGATATATCGTTACTGAATAAATTAACAATGGAAAATGTTCAATGTTCTTGACTTCATAGATCTTGCTCACAATATCACCACTCAGTGTTATTAATGAGCTGACTATATATTAAATGAGCGGCTGAGTCCCTCAGTGAATGGGACTCAGCAATCAACAACCTTTTCAGTTAAGGATTTCCATCCGATACGGCTCGGACTTGCCTGGTTGGGTGACCAGCGAGCCTTCCAGCTCCCCTTCCATAAACTCGCCACTCATCAGCGCCAATGCGCCCTGGGCTGCCAGCATGGCTTGGTCGATGGTGACGCGCACGCGCTGCCCAGGGTTTGCCAAGTTCTCACCGTCGATCAGGAAGTAGCGAGGCTTCAGTGTTTCTGTGGTGCCGGTGTAGGTGGTGCCGGTCACCGCTGCTTTGGTGTAACCGATCTTGCAGGCTGCGGCCGCTTGGTCGCTGATTGCCATCACCATGTTGCCGTTGACCTTGTAATCGGTATCCAGTACCAACGCCGTGCCACCAGCACTTAACTTGACGGTGATCGAGCCAGGCTTGATGTATGCGTTCGCCAGCTCAACCCACCCCTCTTTGCTGAGCGTGACCAGCTCGTCCGACACTGGAGCCTCGGACTGGGTGAAGGCCACCTGTTTGCCGGCGATGGCATCGGCCAGCAGCTGTTTGGTCATGGAGTCCCATTTCAGGGAGAGCTTGGCCGGGTCCTTGGGAAGTTGAACCGAGTCCAGCGCCTGGCCGAAGGTGCTGCGCTTCTTGGAGATGCGCGACTTTTCCTCGGTGGTCGGCGGGGTGACGGTGATCTCGTTGACGTTGATGGGGCCAATCAGGGGCCCTTTCACGCCGTTGTTGATTTCGGCGATGTAGACATCACCAGCCAACAGCAGGCCTTTGTCGGTAAATGACATGCTTGGATGCTCCTATGGTATCCAGGATTGTTGCCAACCTAGAGGCTGGCGGTATAGGTGAGAGTGAATGGGATCGAGGTCAACAGGGTGTCGCGGCCAATCTCCTCTGGCTCGAGAATGATGTTGCCAACCGATATGGAGATCAGTGACGTGCCAACAAGCGGAACCCCTGCTGTCGATGGCACCAATGCCGCCAGTACCTCCGATAACAGTTGGTCACGCCCGGCACGGCCTGCATTTACGGGTTGGTAGAGGTCCACCTGAATATTGCGGGTACGTTTCCATTCACGCCCCCTCCGTTCAGGTTTGCCTTCGCTCAGCTCCCGAAAGTGCGCCAGTGGTAATGGGGTGTACAGGTCAATTTGCGGATCGCTGTCACACACTTGCCCATCACCAGCCAAGGAGCTCACAGCCCCCAGTTTGGCTAGTAGCTGATCGATGATGACGGTGGCTTCGGTCATGTCATCTTCCTGTTAAAGGTGTTGGTGAGCTTGGCTTGCACTTCAGCCAGATACTGCTCGGTGATAATGTCATTCCACCAGCCGCGCAGCCCTACCCCACCAGCCATGACCAACCTTTGTTTGCCAGCTTTGCTGTATCGGATCATTGGTCGGCGCTTCTTGCCGTAGGGGTTGATGAAACCGTAGACCTGCACCCGCTTGCCGCCACGCAGCACCCAGATGCTGGCTCGGGTTCCGGTTCCATCTGTTCGAATTGAGGAGAATTTGACGCGACTGAACGGCACCTTTTTCAAGTCAAGGCTCAGGGTCGCCACGTCATGGGTTGCCGTTGCCTTGTCGAACTTGATCCTGGCCCTGACCGATGCGGTATTGAAACCATCTGCCGCAATCCGGTTTACCATGTCATTGCGTGTATCGCGGGCGACTTCATTGACCACCGCCACCAACTGCTTGCGGATCTTGGCAGGGAGCGCCTCAAAGGCCTCTTTGCTCTCGCTCAGGCCAGTGACGTTGATAGCCTTGGCCCTGCGCTTACGGCTCAGTCCCCCCGGCATCAGACCACCATCACTCGCAGCGTGGTGCCGTTGTCGCTGCCATCGACCACCCCATCGATGCGGTAGCTGCGTCCGCGCAGGGTGATCTGGTCACCTTGGCGTGCAAACGGCCAGACCAGCTCAGGCAATATCAGGTCTATCTGGCGGCGCGGTTCGCTACGCGCCCCCACCATCAGGTTTTCAGCCGCCATAAAGACGGTTACCGGATAGGCCACCCCATGTTTCGGGGTGTAGGTGGCCGGTTCGCCTGAAAGTTTGCGGGCCGAGATCTGCAGAGCCCCGGGTTCGCTGGCGATATCTTCAATCAGATACCAACAGGCTCTCCCTTTAAGCAGCTGACCTGGCAGCAGGTCATAACGGTAACGTACCGTGATCATGGTCGATCCTGTCGCGTAAATACTGGCTTGTGCCTCACGGCCTGCTGCCTTTGGGTCAATGACCTTTGCCCAAACTTTCCCCAGTGGTGGCCATACGGAGGGCGATCCGGTCGCTGCGCCAAAGCGCATTAGCCGGGTATTCAGTTCGCCACTTTTAACCATGCTTCCCCCTAGCCAACCACGATTTCACGATAGGGATGGATCAATGACTCGTACGCCAACGGCAGGGTGGTGGCGATGGTCCCTGTCACCACCGCCTCGCGATTGGTATACCAGTGCCCAATCAGCAGCAATGCCGCCAACTTGAGCGCCGGGGTGAGGGCCTGTCCCTCTTCCCCCCCAGCCACCAGCGGCTTGTTGATATCAGACTGGATATGGCTGATCGCCGCTTCAATCAGGCCAGTCAACAACGCATCTTCGTCAACTTCATCTGGCTCAATACGACATTGCGCCTTGGCCTCAGCCACGGTTATCAGCAACATGTTTACTCCAGGTCTGGTTCTGCCACTGCTTCTGCCACTGCTTCTGCCAACGCTTTCTTGAACACCAGTTCGGCTTCTGCAGATGACAGGCGGGTGATATCGCCGCGGCTGTAGTTTTTCCACGGGCCGGTGAAGCGCACCAGCACCCGCTCATCATGGTCAGGCGCTGGCTCATCTCCGCTCTGCTGCTCGTGATCGACTTCAGGGGCGCCAGTGGACTGCTCGCCGGTCAGCGTCGCGGTGCCAACTCCGGCTGCATCGCCTGGCGCTTGACTTGCTGGGTGGTGGTCAGAATCTGATTCATCGCCTTCGCCAGTCCCGGCGTGAGGATCTTGTCCAGAGCCTGCGTCGGCATCGGGTTGGGGGGTGTCAGTAGCATTGCTGATAGGCTCCTGCGGCAGTTCGCCGCTCTGTTGATCGTGATCGGCGTCAGTGGCAGGTGTTTGCCCTATGCGATCGCCTTTCGATGGCTTGCTCATGTCGGCTCCTTGTTACAAGGTGATGAGAGAGGGCGCCAGTGCGGCGCCCTGCTGTGGCCTTACCAGGTAACCTTGGTACCCAGCGCCAGACCCTCTGGGTGACGGAAGCCCACATCGTGATTGCCTACCAAGCGGATCAGCGACTGGTTGCGCGCAAAGGCGCTGATCAGATCGCCGTTGGTATCCACATAGGTAGCCTCGGTGGAGAAATCGACAGTCATGTTGTCCTGCTCGCCGATCACCACGTCATTCCAGTCGGCGAAGTAGATCTCAGACTCGTTTTGACCTGTGCCGAGGTTGGCCGGGATGGTATTGGTGTGCGCAATGGGGTAGCCCTTGAGCAAACCGGCAGCCATCTCGGGATAGACCTTGTTGCCGTTTCCGTCGCGCAGGCCGAACAGCTTCATCCAGGTGCGAGGGCTCATGCCCCAGCCAGGGGTGATCATCATGCTGTCGGAGTTCATCAACTTGAGGATGAGCTTGTCGAGGTAGGTATCGATGGTGGTGAGATTAGCTTCACCAGCCCACTCGATAACTCGCCCTGCTGCTGTGGCAACGGGCTTGAAGCCAGTCGGGGTGTCGTTGGTGCCATCATCGCGCAGGAAGGCTTTATCCTCGCGCACTGACATCGAGGCGATACAGTCACCCAGCACCAACTGCTCAACGTTATATCCTGCGCGCCCGATAAGCTGGTTACTGATCGGAACCAGAGTAATCATGGTTTTCGCAGAGAGCTTGACATCACCGAATGAACTAGCGGTGGCGCGTACATCTTTCCCCTCACCGACGTAGCCAGAGGTTGCACCGCCGGTCAAACTTGGCATGGAGAGATTACCGTTGGGCAGCGGCAAGACGCGGGCGCCGAGCTTGCGAACAATTGTGCGCGGTCGCAGCAGCTCGATCACTTCGGAGTGCAGATTCTCGGGGATCAGGGCGCCACCGGAACCGGCGGCGGTACTGATGGCCATAGCCACCTGCTGGTCGCCGATCTCTGTGGCTGCAAACTTCTCTGCCAGTTGCAGGTCGCCCTTACCGGCAGCGACTGCCATCGCCATACGGGCAAAGCCTGCGCCCTGATATTGTTTAAGCTCCTGCTTCACATGGACAGCCGGAGGCGCCTGGGAGCCGTGAGCGTTGACCGGTACCGCCTGCTGCGCCATCAGGCGCTCGGCGCTCTCCTGGCGGGCGATGGCTGCGCTGATCTTGTTTGCTTCGCTCTCCAGGTCAGCAAACTGCTGCAGTTGCTCGTCGGTGAGAGCGGTACCGCTGGCTTCGAGTTCTGCCAAGGCTTTGACCTGGGCGGCGATTTCGCCACGCTCGCGGCGGAGGGCTTCGATAGTCTTCATCGATTGGTTTCCTTTGGACATAAAAAAAGCCCCTTTCGGGGCTTGTTGGGATGGACTCCGCCGCTGGGCTAGAGTTGGTTCTGCATTTCGATGGCGCGGGCCCGAAGGCCGATGCTCTGAGCCGGTTTGGCTGACTTGGCCACGCTAGCAGCCAGACCGTTGAGATAGTCCTGCGGATTGGCCAACTCATCGGCCAGCCCGTTCTTGACCGCCTCATCCCCGCTGTAGAGGGTGGCTTCGGTGGCTTTCACCTGCTCGACTGACAGGCCGCGATAGCGGGCTACCGAGCTGATAAACAGGTCGTAGGCCTGATCCATGCGGTGATTGATGGCTGCCATGGCCCCATCGCTGAGCGGTTCATGGGGGGTGCCGTCCTTTTTACGGTCGCCGCGGTAGAAGGTGGTGAACTTAAGCCCAACCTCTTCCTCCCACTTGCTCACCTCCATATGCTCCATGATGACGCCGACAGAGCCGCAGCCACCGGTTTCACTGACTACCACCTTGCTGCAGGCTGCGGCGATGAAGTAGGCCGCCGAGTAGGCGGAGAAGTTGACCAGCGCGGTAATGGGCTTGACGCTGCGCTTGGCATAAATGAACTCAGCCAGCTCCTTGCATCCGACCGCATGGCCGCCGCCGGAGTTGATATCGAGCACAATCTCCTTGACCCGCTCATCAGCCAACGCCGTGGCAATCTGCGCCCGCGACCACTCGTAGCTGGTCAGCTCGGTGCAGGCGTTATCGATGTGACCGCGCCGCGCTACCAGGATGCCGTGCAGCGGGATCACTGCCAGTCCCTCGACGCGGTACTGTGATTCGCTCCGTGCCTCAAGCGGCTTGGGTTCCAGCCCATCTGGCAAGTCATCAGCCGCCATCACTTCGATCTGGTTGCCCAGCATGCGCGGCATCAGCAGACTCTTGACCCCTGCCAGCACCTCCTGGGTGACGTAGAGCGGCACACCGAACACCTGACTGGCTAGGTGCGGGTAGTTGATCATCAGCTTCGGCATAGGATGGCCTCGATTTCCTTGATTTGTTCCTGGGTCGCCTGGCTGATGCCTTGCGGCAGCTTGCCGGTAGAGACCATGTTGAGCGGGGTAAGGTAGATGTCACCACCCGGGATCGGGGGTAGGTTTTCCAACCGGCGGATATCGTTGACGCTGAGCCAGCCCCACTGGCGACCGAGTGCATATGACTCGTAACGGGACTTCTGATCTGCCCGCAGCAGGCCGGAAAGGTTGAACTCGATGTAGAGGTCTTTTCGCTCTTGGGGCAACAAGAGGTCGCGCATCATGGCGGCCTCGATGCGCTTGACCCACGGCAGCAGGGTGTAGATAACGAACTGCAGCCCCTGATGTTCGATATTGTTGTTGGTCGCCCGCTCCAACTCACCGATCATGTGTGGCGGGATTTTGTACAACCGACAAATCTCGATGGCGCCATACTTCCGCGACTCAAGCAGCTGCGCCTGCTCGTTATTCATCGCCAACTGTTTGTACTGCATTCCTTCCTGAAGCATTGCGACAGAGAAGGAGTTACGCAGCCCAGAGTGGCGGGACGTAAAGCTGTCCAGAATGGCGTTGACGACTTTCTGATCGCCGATCGCCTTTGCTTCGTGTGGTCGTTCGATAACACCTGACAAGGTGGTGCCATTGGCAAAAACCCGCCCGGCATGCTCATCCACTGCCATGGCCAGCCCGATGCTGTCAGGGTTGGTCTGGATCGGTGACAGCCCCAGATAGCCATCAAGACTGAATGCCTTGACGTGGTGCACCATTCGCATCGGCAGGATCTGATTGCTGCCATCAAGCAGCTGATAATAAGGCAGCGCATCTGGCCCCTTGAGCACTGCAATCTTGTCCGGATTGACCGGGATCAGCTCGGTGATGTACCCACTGCCGTCCCTGTCAATCAGGCTATAACTGTTACCGCGCAGGCCGAGATGCCCCATTCGCAGTTCGTTGAACTCAAACGAGGTATCTTTCTGGTTTGGACTGGCGTGGACAATATCGTAGAGCGGGTGCTCGGTTGCGCGTTTACGTGAGTCATCTTCACGGCGATACAGTTCGCAGGGTAGCTGAGCGACTGACTCGGCCAGCAACGTGACACAGGCTCTCACTACGCCCTGGGTCAGAGCCGTCTCTGGCGTAACCAGTACGCCGGACTTTGCTGTCCTGCCGCCCATGCTGCTGATCCACTGACTGAAGTTTCCCCCCTTGCGCCCGCTGCCGAACATGATTGGCAGGAACATCAGCTATCCCCCTTGTTACGCTTGGCATAGTCCGCTGCAGCAACGGCTCTGCTCATCAAAAATGACCAGGCCAAGCAGAGCATGCCGCCTACAACCCACCCCAAAGGCGGTGAGTAGAGGCTGGCACCATAGGCCAGCGCCGCAGCGCCGATCAGGCCCACGATGAAAATTGAAAGTTGTGTCAACATAAGACGTCCGAGGTTTCGTAGATGGAGCTCTCTTCTTCCCGGTCAGGCACCATGGCTCGACCGATAGCCATCATCAGCGCGACCGCGCCGTCGATCTTTTGATCCGCGCTCTCCTTTACGGGGCGCACCATGTCATCGTTACCAGGGAGGAACTTGCCAATCACGTTGCCGATACACCATGTCATCAGGCTGTTGCCGTCATGGTGAAAACGACCAGCCGTGATGGCTGCCTCCAGCTCCTTCATGGCGCCGGACATGTTCTGATAGTTCTGGGTGATGGTGATGGGGGACATACCCTCGTCCGCCAATGAGTGAGACAAGGCGATGGCACCAGCAGGATCGAGCGGGGTTTCCAAGACCTTGTTGCTCAAGTTGGCCTCTTTCGCCTCTTCGAAGATCTCGCGATAGTCGATTTCGGCTCCGTCTGTGGTGCTGAGCTCTCCAAGGTTGACCCACTTCTGGTAGCGCTCTGCCAGTCGCCGGTTGTCGTTATCAAAAACGGTATCCTCCGGCACCCAGAAGCGGGGCGCCACCGAGTAGTAGTGGCGCTTGCCGTCAATATCTCGCCAGAACAACCGCGCCATGGAGTTCATATCGAGTTTGCGAGCCAAGTCGAAACCGAGGATGCACTCGTCACCGGCGAACTGCTTCAAGGTGAGGCTCTTGTCCTCACAGGCCGCCCAGCGCTGCATGTTGTAGAATGCCGTCTTGGCCGAAACCCAGACGTTGAGGTGCTTGGTCTTGAAAATGTTGGCAAAGCGGGCCGACTTGATCGCCTTGGTCTGCTGCGCCAGCAGGTATTCGGCATAGACTGAGACACCCATGTTGGGGTTGGCCTTCGCCAGCACTGCCGGATCCGCCCAGTCGTCACCCTCGTCAATGGTGTAGATGATCCCGAACAACTCATCATCCGGCACCGTGCCTGCCAGCATCTCTATCACTTCCCGCCGTTTGTCATAGCAGGGGCCATCGACGTTGTAGCCGGCCGTGGTGATGCCCCACAGCAGTGGCTGACGACGAGCCCCCATGCCAGTGATCATGGTGGTGTAGAGATCGTCGCTATCGTGCTCGTGGTATTCATCCACGATGGCGCAGGATGGCGACTGACCATCACCCGGGTTGCCAATCAGCGGCTCGAAGCGAGCACCATCAGCAGGGATGTTCAGGTTGCTGGCGTTGACCTCGACCCCGTAATTGTCGAGGAAGTCCTGAGTTCGCTTAGCCATCAGGCGAGCTGGGCGGAACACCTCCCACGCCTGTTTTTCTGTGGTGGCGCCGGAGTAAACCTCGGCACCGAATTCGTTGTCAGCAGCGAAGCAATAGAGGCCGACCGGCGCAGAGAGCGCCGACTTGCCGTTTTTGCGGGGGATCTCGTTGTAGACCTCACGGAAACGGCGCAGGCCACTGCCCTTGCGCACCCAGCCGAATACACAGCAGACGATGAACAACTGCCACGGCTCAAGATTCAGGGTCTGGCGCTTGAATGCCCACTCACCCTTGGTGTGGGGCATGAGCTGAATAAACTTGGCTACCCGCTCGGCTTTGTCCTTATCGAAGCGGTATCGGAACTTAGTTGATTTTTCTTTGGCCAGATCATCGAGGTGGCGCTGACAGGCCTGGATGACATAGCGGCAGGCTGGGATCTTGCCGCGTACAACGTCGCGGGCGTAGCCGTTCGCTACGTTGACATAGGGATAACTTTTGCGTGCTGCCATAGTCCATCCCTACAAAGCCGCGAACCGGTTCCCCCCTCCCTTCTTTTTATTGCCGCCGATCAGGCGTGAACGGCTGGACGGGTCCAGCCCGAGCAGGGCCCCATAAGTTGTCATTTGCTTAAGTGATTCATTGGCCACGGTACAGGCCGGATTTTTCACCGGCCCGCCGGTTGCCCCTTCGACAACTAGGCCGTGCTTGGTGATCTCGATCTCGGCTCTTCGCCAACGCGAGTAGGCTGCACAGAATGCCTCGAGGTTGTGCAGGTCGGTGATGCACAACACCTCCGCACTGCAGAGCTCGCGGATCACCATGTCCCATAGCGTGGGGGCCCATTGATCTTCTGCCAGCCACTCAGGGCAGGCAACCCCGATCAATGGGGTGAATGAAGGTTCATCTTTATTCAGTGCCCGCTTGCCGGCATTACCACCCAGGCGCTTCAGAGCTGTCGGCTTGGGCTTTCTACCGCGCCCGGGCACGGCAGCTGCACCGGCCATCGCGCCCTCCATTTAAATTTTTAATTTCGCGGGTATAAAAATTTGACGAGGCGGAGCAGTGGGGGAAGCAAAAAGCTGGAAGGATTTGATCCCCCCTACCCCCTCTGGCGCCCAGCCTGGCGGGCTGCCAGTGCCTCTGCTCGTGTCTTGGCATCGTGGCAATGGTTGCATATGCCCTGCAGATTGGATTCCGCATCGGTACCGCCAGCGGCCTTATTGACGATGTGATCCACTTGGGTTGCGGGTGTCACAATGCCAAGGGCAACGCACACCTGGCAGAGATAGTTATCCCTCACCAAGATCCGCTTGCGCAGTTTGCGCCATGCCCAGTCATAGCCGCGGTCATCAGCACTGACCTTGGCCACCTTCTTCCATCCATCGAGTAGATGAACATGGGCAGGACAGTAACCATGCCGCTCGGTAGTCAACTGATGGCAGGTCCGCTCACGACAGACCTTTGGCACACGTGGAGGCATGGCTGTTCCTGATAGGTGCCGCACCGGCACACATTAACGCGGGACGACCCGCCAGATGGGAGAGTGACCCGGTGCGGCAATTCTTTTAATCGGGGTTCTTCAAGGAGAGGTAGGCACTTTGGCAGGCCAGACCTGATGCTCGAGCTCGGTCATATGCTTTTGCCAGCTCTCCCGCTCGCGCATCAGCCCTGCTGAGCAGGTCGGCGAGCACCACGGCGGACTGTCCGGCTGCATCGCCAGACTGGGCAGTGCTGGAATGGCTGGAGCACTGACTGGCTCTGGCTGCCAAGCGGCTGGCTTGCTCGTACATCCCAGCAGCAACAACACTGGCAGCAGCAGCATCAGTCTCAACCCGGGCGATTTGTTGTTCCGCATCTTGCCTCACCTTATCGATAGTACGCTGGCGACGTTGCTCTTCCTCACGTGCCAGTTGAACGTTCTGGGCCCTGGCCTCTGCCAGTTCAGCAGATTGCCTATCCCATTTTGCCTGCCATGTCTTGCGCTCACCCTCTTCACCAGCTGAATGACCAGATTGGTAAAGGGCCACACCAGCACAGGCCAATGCAGCAATCACCAGTGCGCCGACCAGAAAGGAGATCGCGTTGCTTTGCGGGAACGGTGCCATCACATCCCCTTACACTTGGTGTTGAGGCGTAGCCGGTCTTTCCAGAGACCTGGGCATACCCGGTTCCCTGGCACCGAACAGTCCTGATTGCCGGAGCGCTTGAACAGCAGGATCGCCTCACAGGCCCCGGAGTAGTCGCCAGCGTTTAGGCGCTTCACGATGGTGGAGCGACAGAAGGCGCCGGGGCCGATGTTGTGGGAGAGCTCGACATAGGCGTCGAACTCATACTGGTGCAGCGGCACCTTGATGCAGGACTTGAGGGCATCCTCGAATACCCGTACCTCCCGAAGGCTCCGGTTCACCGCGGCGACGGGCGTGATGGTTTCACCCATCTTGACCCCTTCCGTGCTCCCAAAGCCGATAGTTGGGAGCTTGGTACCGTGTACCGGGTCAGGGTAAGCCACCGGCTCAAATCCCTCCCGATTCAGGATCCCCACAAATCCTGTTGCGCTCAGTGTGATGGCGGCAATGGCTATACGGACTTTGCTCACCCTAAACCTCCACCAAATCTCGGCCTAATGATATTCGACCAGACAAACCACACCAGCTGCACAGCAATCCATATCAACGTCGCGACGAGTACCCAATCATTGAGTGAGTAACCGGCCAGCGTCATTCCTGACACAACAACTGGCGGAGCGGATTTTGCCACACCAGCGGCCGCAGCTGCTGTGGCCAGTTCTTCCTCTCTCCCCATGCCCCACCCCGAATTCAAACGCCAGCCTGCTGCCGACATGCGGGCTCCAGCTAGGGCCCAGAAACGAAAAAACCCCGGCACAGGCCGAGGTTTGGAAGCTGAAAAAAAGACCACATCTATTCGGGTGCAGTCTTCCATCATTGGGTTTCAATCTACACAAAAATGCTTTTGACTGTCAACTGCCTTGCACTGGCTGCTTTTTCCACCACGCTTCAAACACGGTGTTGCCAGCAAGTTTCTCAGGAGCCTCAGATAATACGACCTCGTACAACCTCCTAATATCAGACTTCTCGACCTGCAAATCTAAAAAAATCGCATGCGTATCGTCTATTTTGGTTATCAACCCAGCTGGCTCTGTAAACAGCACGGCGCACTGTTCAGCAAAACCCCTTGGTAACTTGCCATGCAACCCCTCCGTGCACATTACAACCTGACTCCGTCTCGAACTGAGCTTACTTTCCCCCAACAGTGTGCCGCCACTGACCAGTGGAGATATCAAGCACCCAACTACTACCGCCGCTACTGCTAATCTTAATTTGACTCCCATCACGCCTCCTCGGCAAAAGCCTATCAGTCAACACCAACACCCCACTAAGCCCACTCATGCAGGTGGCTTGTTGCAGCGCAGCCAACTCCGCCCTGCATGCCCCCATATCACGACCATCCCGCTCCTGTGCCAAGATCAGCATCATGAGCGCAGAGTTACCAGCCCCAAGCAGCTGGAAAATCTTGAACTCCATAAAAGCATCCTCGTGATCTTGGGATGTATAAACCCCTCTCTCCTGCCAATAATGGAGAGGATATTCAGTCATCAACATAATAACGGGCCTCCGGCATCACCTGCTCGGATAAAAATTGAATGCGTAAGTTATTCGGCAGGAGCTGCCAGTGCTCATAATTTACAGATCTGAAATTCAGTCTGTCAACTGGTTTCGGAAAGTTCTTTATTAACAAAGTTGAGCGATGAAAATTGTTCCATCGGAACAAAGCTACTCTCTGTAGCATTTTTCTACTGCCTGTAGATTATAGTTAAGAAATTTTTTAACTTGAGTTTATGTAAAACATAAAAGCAATACGTGAAATATCATCCCATCCATCGTTGAAGCGTCACGACAATAATAGATAACAATGTTTTTTATACCTGATATAAACATTGCCACTATCCGCTACATCATAGCCTGCCTAACTGTCCTTACCCATCGCATCAAACCATGGTGGCTGTCCACTCACGCAAACACAGCTTCATTAAAGGCTTTATGGCTGATTACCAATCAAGATTGCAATCTTGATGTGGGCCGGCGCCGGGCAGTGGCAGTCTCATTCGAACCAATGCCATCACCTAAACCACCTCGGAACCGGCATGCCACCTGACTTTAATGGACTATCTACTTTTGTGAGCTCAGCATGATGATATCATCACAAAATCAAATAATCATGGCCGGTTGTTCAGCATCAGATTTTTAATATTGATTGTTAGGATGTTCATGTGCACCAAAAGTAACCATTGGCGGATGCTATAAAATGATTTTAAGACTGGCATCATCCGCCACGAAAAAGAGTTTAAGCGAGTTAGTTACTTAAACACTTTAACGGCACAAGCCTGTCGTCGCCTAAAGCATCTATGCATTGCTTATATAGTATTTTAAGAATGTTTTACCGATACAGAATCTGGGTTTGTCACAACAGTACATTTTTAGCCGCTAAAATGATTTTAATGAGGTGAAAGGCTGCCTGGGCAAACCCGCGTTAACCCAACTGGCACCTGATGCGTACGGCACGGGCCCTTGCTATACTGTACAAAAACACAGTAAGAGTCACAACCATGCTTGCTATCCCGCACCCATCACCCGACAGCCTTGAGCTGCCGCTGTTCCTTTCGCCTGTCGCTTGTGGCTTCCCCAGCCCAGCACAGGACTATGTGGAGCAGACCATCGACCTTAACCAGATCTGCATCCAGCATCCGGCCGCCACATTCTACGTGCGCGCCAGTGGGCACAGCATGATCAGAAAGGGGATACATGACGGCGACCTGCTGGTTATCGACAGGGCAGTAAAGGCCAGCCACGGCGCCATTGTACTGGCCTGCCTGGATGGCGAGTTCACCGTCAAGGAACTGCAGGAAACACCCCGGCCCGCCCTTCTGCCGGCCAACCCCGATTTTCCTCCAATTTATCCGCAAGAAGGGCAGGAGCTGGAGATATTCGGCGTCGTCACCTTCGTACTCCACAAGACCAAGCTGGGGTAAACCATGCCGAAGGCTATTGCCCTGGTAGATGTGAACAACTTCTACGCCTCCTGCGAGCGCCTGTTCCGGCCAGACCTGAAGGGGCGACCTATCGTGGTGCTCTCCAACAATGACGGGTGCATTGTGGCCCGCTCGGCAGAGGCGAAAACGCTGGGGATCAAGATGGGAGTTCCCTACTTCCAGATCCGCCAGTTCTTTGAAGCCATGGGAGGCGTCTGGTTCTCCAGCAACTACGCCCTTTATGGCGACATGTCGCAACGGGTCATGACTACCCTGGAAGGTATGGCGCCGACGGTAGAGGTTTACAGCATCGATGAGGCCTTTATCGAGCTCAGCGAATCATGGGCAGGTGACCTCACGACATACGGTCGCCAGATCCGTGAGCGGGTGCAACAGTGGACTGGCCTCACCGTAGGAGTCGGCATCGGCCCCACCAAAACGCTGGCCAAGCTTGCAAACTATGCCGCCAAGAAGTGGCCGGCCACCGGCGGCGTGGTGGATCTGCGCGATGAGGCAAGGCGGGCTAGGCTGATGGCCATCACTCCGGTCCAAGAAGTGTGGGGAATTGGCCGACGGCTGACCGCCAAACTGGAATCACTGGGGATCCGGACCGTGGCAGAGCTGGTCTCAGCAGATGCCAAGAGCCTGCGGCGGAGATATGGGGTCGTCGTCGAGCGAACTGTCCAGGAGCTGCGGGGGATCCCATGCGCCGAATTGGAAGAGATGGCCAAGGCCAAGCAACAGATCATCTGCAGCCGGAGCTTTGGCGATCGCATCACCCAGATCGGCGCCATGCACCAGGCCCTTGCCGGTTACATGGAGCGGGCTGCCGAGAAGCTCAGAGCTGAAGGGATGCGCTGTCGTCACGTCACCCTCTTTATCCGCACCAGTCCATTCAATGACAAAGAGCCATACTACGGCAACCAGATCAGCACCCGGATAGCCACCCCCACCAACGACACCAGGGCGCTGCTTGCCCTGATTGGACCGCTCCTATCCAACATCTGGCGGGAAGATGTCCGTTATATGAAGGGGGGCGTCATGTTGGCCGACGTCACCCCGGCCAGTATGCACCAGGGCGATCTATTCGCTGACCAGCAGCAGGATCCCCGCAGCGATGCTCTGATGAAGGTGATAGACCAGATCAATCAGGGAAGGTTGGGAAAGGTCTATTTCGCAGCCCGCAGCCGGGACACTAGGGAGTGGATGATGAAGAGAGAGAAATTGAGCCCCCGCTACACCACCTGCATCAACGAGCTCCCTGCGGTGAAGACATGAACTTCACCAGCTTTGTCAGCTGCTGCTGAATCGACTTCCAATTTGAATCTGGTGGCACCTTCTCCAATCTGGGTGCCGGTTCCTGATGAATGCAGAGCATCTTGATGAAAATACGTTTTGGCGCCTTTCCCTCTTCCCTCAATCCACGGCGAACCTTCACGGCCTTGTCCACCCAATCAGAGGTACGCAGGTAGTTCATCCGTTGGAGCGCCTGCGCGATTCATAGAGAAGCCGGGGCGATTCACACTGTGTCCGATCGACCCGAAATACATGTGTCAACGCTATAGCGTCGTCGAGCGCAGGCAATCGTATTGGGCACCGCCTCTGTTACATGAGAAAATTTGTCTTTTGACACCGAGATGTTTCCCGCAAAAATCGAACAAGGCATTCCTAAAAAACGTTTTTACATAATAGAATGAGGCATCAGCTGACACCCCGCGCCCTACCGCATAATCGATAACAACCGCTACGAGAACTGACATGTCCAAGTCCCTAGTCGAATTCAAACGCTTCTTGGTCAAATCGGCCCCGAAGCTCACTGAAAACGAGAAAAAGCTAGCCAACTTGATTCTGGGGCGATTCGACGAAATCGCAGTGGTCGGAGCGGCCGGAGGCCGGCGCGGGAAAGCCTTGGCGAAACTGATCGTCGACGAAGGGGAGTCGGCGTCGCCTGTACTCGATATCGCGGCTGACGAAGCGAACACCAACGAGAGTGAGATTCTCCGGCTTACCAAAGTGGAGGTTGAGCATTTTCGGGGTTTTTCTGAGAAGCACACCTTCGAATTCAAAACACCTTACACGTTCGTCTTCGGGCCGAACGGGACGGGAAAGTCGAGTCTCTGTGAAGCTCTCGAATTCGGATTGCTCGCCTCGATCCACGAAGCGGATTCGAAGCGGATCCCCGTCACTGACTACATAAGGAACGCCACATCGAGGAAGTCGGCAAAACCCGTCCTGTACGGGGATACAGGGAAGGAGAAAGGAATCCAAGTACAAGCGGACGCCCGTAGTTTCGAATTCTGCTTCATCGAAAAGAACCGGATCGACGGATTCGCGCGAGTGGCGGCCAATACCCCGGCAGCCCAGCAGGCGCGATTAGCCGCTCTGTTTGGCTTGGAAGAGTTCAACTCGTTCGCAACGCAGTTCAACGAGAACATCGACTCTTACTTGGACTTAACGGGTAAAAAAGGGAAGGAACTCGCGGACCGAGCGAAGGGCATCGCCGGACACAAAGCGTTCCTTGAAGGCCTCCCGGAAAAAACCAAAGCCGCCGAAACGCGAGGCGCCGCGCTGCTTACGAAATATCCGGGGTGCAAGGACATCGAAGAAATCAAGGCCATTCTAACCGGCCCCGAGGGCAACGGCGGCAAACAAAAGGCGAACAACACCGAAATCGGCCACCTGCAGAACCTTAAAACAGCCGCAGATCCCGGGACGGACAGCATTCTGGCCGACGCCGACGAGCTGCTCCGGCTCATCAAAGAGAAGGCTGAATCAGAAGAGTTCCTCAAACAGTACAAAGAACAGCTTTCCCTTAGGGATCTTTACGGCGCGATCATGAGGAACCGCGAAAGGTTCGAGAACAAATGCCCCGCGTGTGCCTCCGACCTCTACCGCGACGGTCAACTCGCTGTTCCGCTCGATCCGTACGACAACGCGGAGGAAAAGCTGAAGCAATTCGACGCCGCCCTGATGGTCGAAGGGCGGATCAAGGAAGTCCGGGAGGCACTCAACCTCGGCTGGCGGGACCTGCTTTCGAAAATCGCCAGGCTTCCGGCATTCGCCGCGGCCATTGGGTTCGTCAGTGCGACCGAGATCAGCTCGTTCAGCACAGAGGCATCCGATGCCAAGAGTGCGATAGACATCGAGCTCTTCCTCAGAACCGTACCAGCCAAGCGCGAGCTCCTTCAGGCGCTAAAGGACGCAACCGCCACCCATAACGCAAAGGTCGAACAATCCAAAGCCGCGATCAAAAAGCTAGAAGACGATAACCTGGCGATCTCCAAGGACCTCGAGGAAATCGTGGCCATCTCGACCCTCGTTGCTGCGAACTCGAAGAGCGAGACGGAAGCAACGAAGGCTATAGAGATGTTCAACCGGGAAAACGAGGAGCTCATTAGGGAGGTGGAAGCCGAGAAACCAGGAATAGCCAGAAACCTGGGTTACAGCCTTGCTTACGCCTCGCTCCGCAAAAAGCTCTTGGCTTACAACGCCGAATTGCCCTTGGCCTTAGCCGCGGATCTCAATGAAAAGACCCTGAAGTTCTACAACGAGGTTAACAAGAACGACCACCCTTCCGACAAGCTCAAGTCCCTGAGGTTACCGACAGCCGCCGGGGAGAAGATAGAGATTGAGTTCGAGAACGGGGACAGGTGCGACGCGCTCCAGGTCCTCAGCGAAGGCCACATTCGGTGCCTCGGGCTAGCAATCCTGCTGGCGAAGATCACCAGGGATGGCCTCCCGTTCCTGATATTCGACGACGTAGTGAACTCGATCGACGACGAGCACCGGGGTGCGATCATCGACCTCATACTGAATCCGGAAGAGGTCGGCAAGAGGCAACTCATCGTCACGACTCACGGCGAGGACTTCGTGAAACGACTAGAGAATGCCGTGCCGATGAAAAAGTACAAGGAAACGGTGACTCGAATCGACTTCCTTGTGCCTTTCACCGCCAAGAAGATCGCAGTGAAGCTCGACTCGCCACGCCACTACCTCACTGTGGCGACCCGCAGCTACGAAGAAGGGCGTATACGCGACTCCCTGAGCTACATCCGGAAGGCCTTTGAAGAAGAACTCAACCGTCTCTGGAAGAAGATTGCCAATAAGAAGCTGTCGGCGCAGATAAGTATCGGGATGAGGGGGCCGGGAGACCCAGACCTCATGAGCTTGGCGACTGGGCTCTACCAGTTTCTCAACAGGAAGGACGTGACCGTATTCCAGGAAGCCGTGCCGCACCTGAACGAGATGCTTGGATACAGCGAGAAGCACAAAGTCGAGTGGAGCCACCTGAACAAGGGAACCCATGAGGAGGGCCGGGTAGAAGAGTTCGACGCCGTGATCGTTCGGCGCATGCTCGAGACCGTCGTCAAGCTCGACGATGCGATTGAGGCTCCGCAGGCCTGATGGTGATCATCTAATTTTGGACATCCCCCCGACATGCTTTCGGTTCTGGGCAGGTATATGGCGTTATAAGCTGGAATAACCTTACAGGCTAGGGTTGTTCCAGTCCTCAATTCGCGAGCGTGGCACTCACTCAAACTCACGCACATTGTTTGTTACAATGATCAGCACCTGACTACGGGCATGGGCCGCGATTATCTGGTCATAAGGCCTATCGCCTTTCCGGCCTTTGCCAGTTCGACTCGAAAAAATCCGTTGTATACTCCCATTATCGCCAGAATTTGAACTGCATTCACACTGCCGTCACCCGCTTATAGAACGCCGCCACCTCACTCTCCTGCACATGGCACCAGGCCAGTACGGCTGGTTTCAACGAGCTCCCAGCGGTGAAGGCATAAGCTTGACCCGCTTGGTCAACTGCTGCTGAAGAGACACCGACTTTGGCACCGGCTGAACCTTCTTGGGACTTGGCGTAACGTCGGGGTAAAGGCAGAGCACCTTGAAAGAACATCCGCTTGTTGGCCCTTCCTTGCTCCTTCAACCCAACACGAGCCTCTGCCACCAGCTCCACACTGTGCATCGTGCGCAGGTAAATCATGAGTTGGCCCGCTAGGCCACTGGGGATCTCAAACGCTTCGACGACGTCATAGAGGTCGAAGAACTCTGCGTGCAGTAGCCCCCAGCCCGCCATCTTCAGAGCTGGCGTTTTCAATTTGCTATTCATACTTTCCCAGCTCTTTAATAACGATTTCATTAAGGAATTAAGGAAAAGTGCCGATTTGCCGATATGGGCTGATGAAGCGAGAAACCAATAACTAAGTCTTGCTTCAACCCTCTATCTGAAACCAGCTTATCGTATTAGCGAAGATAAAATCTGATTCGGATCAACAAGATATAACCTCTAACTTAGTCTTGAAACACAAGAGTAAGAAATTGATAGATCACAGTATATTACAAGTTTATTCATCGTATAAGACTACATCAGGGTAGTTAGACATCAAATCAGGGTTTTCATCAAGCATGTTCTCAAGGTCTGCCCTATCCCAATAATCAACCCATATACCTTTTTTCCGTAAAACCTCGAAATGGTCAAATAAACTCCTCGCTATAGACCTAGACGATACAACCAACATACCATCTGCCTCAAAGCGATCGAGTGTATCCCTGATGCTTGGTACATCATTTTTTCCAATGTTTCTAGCCCAAGCCTTGCATTGAACAACAATTTTCCGTCTTGCAACTGGGCCTCTATCATCTGATTGAGGCATATCCGATAGGTCGGAAACATCCCAGATACAAATTAGATCAGCGTTAGAATCGGGCTCATTAGTAATTGAAGTTTGGCTAACTTTTACCACCCCCATTCTGCGACGGAGTAAGTCTCTAGTAAACTCTTCAAACCTTTCCCCATCAATTTTCTTAGCCCAAACATAGGCCCTCCCATTGAATAATACATCCTGCTCCCACTTCCTGCGATGAATTACCGCATGTTTCCCTTGGTTAAAAACTTGAGTGCCACAATCGCAGTCTAGAAAAACAATATTAACTTCACCTACAGCCACAAGTTTATTCTCGAGTGGGATATATAATATTTTTTCTAACTTTTCCCCCAGTAACTTGAATACACTTAAAGCATTATCAACAGAAGCGGACCTAAATGCATTGAATGTTTCGCCAGTCACATAAAATTCAAAACCATCACTAGAATAGCTCTTAACCTGACTTTTATCATTAATAAGATGCCTAAACATATATGCCATTTTTGGCGCATGTATAACTGATAGGTTTTTGCTTAAACAACGAAAATAATACCAGTTTGGATTCAGTCTTTTATTATATGAAATCAACTCTGACTTTATATTTTCACCTAAAGACTTAGCGATCGAAACAGCCCAAACATGAAGTCCAAGATCATTGTATATAGATTTTGCTTCAACATCATGGTTGCATTCGACAAAGTGATATAGACTAAATTCATAACTAGTCACTGCTTCAAGTATTCTATCAATAGTTTTAATCGTTGCATTTGATAATGGAAAAACACCTCCTTTGAACGGTTGAGAAAATGTTATATATCTCGCATACAACTCTGTTACGCTAATACAGCCATTTTCACCTTGCCCAAGAGGGTGTTCTAAGTCAAAAAGCTTACTAGATATGTTTACATTATGAATCCGTAAAAATAATGCGGGAAGGGTTGAAAAGACATCATTCATGTCAGTTCTATCCCCGGAGCCATCTCCTGATGTTGTGCGCGCATATAAATATATGCCCACATTATCGCCGTGGAACTCAATAGGAATAGTCAATAACGTTCCATTTCTATGGAAAACAAGCCTATCACAATTAACATATGATTCGTAGTGATGCTTTCGTGAAATTATATTTAAACCATCTAAAAAAGTATCTATTTTCATTTTCCCATCTTATTCTTGTTGACCATGTTAACGAGATAGAAACCGATTTTTCGTTCAATCCTTCAAAAGGTATCTATAAAAAACAGCCAAACATAACCAGGAAGTTTGGTCGCACTTTACCCTAAATCAATGCTATCGCATTGAAAAAACATGACAATCATAATTTACTAAATACTAGCCAAAGATCATAAAAATGAAAACAACTATAAATACTTGATTCAGCCTTTACTAGCATTAACCGCTTGTAATACTCCCCCTAATGCAGATCACTCCAAACCATCATGGACAAATTGCGATGATACCTGCCACGCACCAACTTCCCGTAAGTATCCGTGAGCCAGGCGCTGGGATATACGACAAGCCGTAAATGTTACAACGTCACCCGCTTATAAATCACCGCCACCTCGCTCTCCTGCACATGGCACCATGCCAGTACCGCCTGATAGAGCGGGTACCACTGCTGTTCCCACTCGCCGCGGGTAAGAGTGCCCAGCAGCGGCTCGATGGCACGGCGCACCTGAGTGCCCGGGATCGGGCGCAGGCCGGTACCGTTGCAGCGCGGGCAGGTCTTGTCGATCGCCTTGCCGTGCAGGCGGCTCAACTCCAGATCGCGGATCACCCCGCGCCCACGGCAGAACTGCGGGTGGCAGGCCGCCCCAGGGGTATCCACGGTACGGCAGAAGTGCTGCACAGCAAGCGCCGCAAGCGCCTTGAGCGCCATGCCGTGCCCCCGCGCCTTGTTGGCCCCCACGTACTTTGGCGCCACATTGCTGCAGTGGGCCATCACGCCGATCACCGCCTGCTTGTGGCTCTCTCTGTCCTTGGTGTAGCGGGCCATAATCAGCGCCAGGCCAACGGCCTCATATTTCTGCACCAGCCCCAGCGCCCCCAGCACATCTGCCTTGGTCAAATGACTTGCTCCTGTCGAGCGGGATTGAATGGCCTGGATCATCACCGAACGTGGGGCACCGATTGAGATTGCATATTCGAGCCGCATTAGAATGCCTCCAGTGACCAGTTGGCGCCTTTGCGCATCACACCGACGAAGGTGAACATCCAGTGCTGCTTGGCGGCCACCTTGATCTTGACCCGGGCGTCATCCTCCCAGAACCCCTTCACCTCGTGCAGCTCGATCAAGCCATCCTTGCCAACCACCATGAAGTCAGGGGTGTAGAAGGTCTTGTCGGCCAGCTTCAGCTTGAGCGGCTCAAACTCATAAGCGAGGATCTCCCCTGCAAGCATCAGCAAGCGCAGGTGATCGGCATAGGCCTGCTCTGTCTGGTTCATCTTGCCGGGCACCGGCCGTGACCGTGCCCTGCCCTTTACCGGCTTGTTCCCACTGTAAGGCGTCATCCAAACACTCCCAGGCCAGCGGCCTTGTTTAACGTCATCGCGACGTGAACCAGCTGACTGCCGTGGGTACGCTCCCACTGCTGCCAGCCTTTGTTGTGCAATTCCATGTGCGCATCGTGGCTGAGCGGAAAGGTCATCAGGTCGTTCGCCTTGCTGCCCATCACGCTTAGGCCGTGCCCGATCGCATGATGCGCCTCGACCCCCTCGGTCTGGCCTGTCACCACGCAGGGAAGCTGGCGCACGAACGCCAGATAGTTGGCAGACTCCAAACGCTTCATCTTTGGGCGGGGGATGTGCAGCATCGGCGGATCCGGGTCGATGGCCTTCACCGCCGGCTTGGCACGGATCTTGGGCCGCAGTTCAGCCAGCGGGTCCTGCGCCAGCAGCGCTTCCTGGTTCACCCGATAGCGGGCATCGGTCTCCCGATAACCGCGACCAGGCACAAGCACCCGTTCAGGCTCCAGCGGCGGCAAGCGGCATGCGTGGCGCACCACAGCGATCGGCAGATGCCCCTGCACTTTGTAAACGCTGGCCCACCAACAGAGATCCCTGGCCTGCAACTGTGCAAGCTGCACCCCGCACCACCCGGCAACCCGAGTCAGCAGCGCCCGCGCAATGGCAGTGGCATGCTTGGCGGGGTTGAATGGCAACTGACCATCCCGATATTCGTTATCGTGGTGCCAGCACAGGGGGAGCGGCAGCCCACCCATCTCGGCGGTGACGGTCTCTCCAACACACCCCTCGCCGATCAGGCACTGGCCCACGCTGCGCAAGGCCAGTTCGCCACCGGCAGCCTTGACGATATCGGGGTGAAGCAGCGAGCTGGCCAGCTCGGGGAACTGAGCCAGCAAATCGCCCCCCTCTGTGGCGGGTACCAGCATTGCCGGACGATTGCCAAGGGATGAGCGCAGCTTGGCCAACCCATCCCCTACCACCAGCAACACCATCCCCATCTCAGGTACAAAGACCGGATGGGTAGGGTTCACGCCAGCTTCTCCACCATCTCCAGCTTGTCGAGCAGCGGACCCAAGCGAGCGAGCAGCTGATAGCTGGCGCTGCGGCGCAGGGCGGCTGATTCTGAGGCGATAACGCGGCGGGCGGCCTCAGCGGCGGTCAGGCCAGGGCAGGCGCTATTGATAGAGCGGAACAGCTCGGCGCTCTCGTTGAGCGCGGTACCAGCCGGGTTGCTGGCCTGCTGTTGCAGATGGCGTGAACGGGCCGCACTGCGGCTAGTGAATTGACTCATAACCAGTACCTCACGGTAGGGGGATGAGGAAATCATACTAAAAATGCAAACCAAAAGTTAGCATTAAGAAAACAAAAACGGCCAAGAGATCTTGGCCGTTTTGTTCATTAATTAGCGACTTGAATGTCTATGCTGCGTCTTTGACAGGAAACTTGGTTACAACAGGGGTTTCCATGTTCTCAGCTTCCCAAGCATCCAGCGCAGCTTGCATATTGATCCACACAGCTACATTGCTTCCGGTTGCTTCAGCGATTCTTCTTGCAAGGTTTTGAGTGCAAGGCGAAGTGCCATTGCAGAACTTGCTCATCGTTTGTCTCGACAGACCGAGATAATCCGCTGCTTGTTGTATGCTGAGGCCCAGTCTAGCTAACACCCTACGCTTAAAAACAAGACCGGGGTGAGTAGGCTTTCTGATACGCTTCTCAGTCACGTTATGTACTCCAAATAAAACTACCGTTTTGCGATTTTCTTGCCATGATAATCGACATAGTCGACTACAACAGCCCCATCATCCTCTATCTCAAAAGTGATTCGCGTATTGCCGTTCACTTCCACACTGTAAACACCTGCCGCATGGCCCTTTTTTTTGGCGAATTGATCACCAAAAATTGCTCTCATATCTTGAGGATGGTGCGATGCATCAAGGGCATCGAGGATATCTCCGATGGCATCGATGTACATTGGGCTTAACCCACTTCGATCATCCTTGTAGAAGAAGTTTTTCAACCCCTTATGGCGGAAACTCTTGATTGCCAACCGTCAATCTCCACTTGACATGAATCGTAAACTATCAGTTTGCGTTCTGCAAATTAAAAAACCGATAGAGACCCACTAACGCAACTCTCAAAACGTGATCATCCATCTCCGTTCGACACACTATAGTATCGTGCCACAAACAATTTCTCTATCAGCAGTGGCAAATAGACATCACAGAAACAAGCCACTAAACGATCTTAATAAAACAAAAATATCAATAAAAATCAGAATCCTAAATCACGCCGCCACCTTCCCCAGCCCGACCTGGACCAACAGCTCGGCAAACCGGCTCTGGTACCAGTGCGGAGCAGTCTCTCGCTGACAGCGCGGATCCACGATGTTTTTGCCATAGCGCAGCCCAGCTGGCGTGATCGACCAGAACTCCTTCTGCTTATCCGGTGTCTTGGAAGAGGGGCGGGTCATCTTGACGATCAGCCCTTTCGACTCCAGCAGGGCGTTGAAGTAGCGCACCCCCATGGTCACCCCATGCTGCTTGAGCCCCTCGGTTGCCGAGAAGGTAGCCCGCGAACTGCCATCGGTGGCATCGCTCGGCGCATCGATGGCGTAGCTCGGGAGCAGATTGGGCAAGCCGTGCTGGCGCTGGATGGTCTGCAGCATGCCAAGCTTGCCGGAGTTGCTCACGTTCAGCATACGGGCGGCGGTCTCAACAAACAGCAACTCCACCTGCACCGCCTCCACATTGACCGCGGGGCTGGGTGCCATCTGGTAGTGGCCTACCTTGCGCAGAGATGGCAGCACCTCACCAGTGACCCAGCGCTTGAACGACTTGGCCGCCGGCAGCTTGCTACCGAAGATCAGGGCATAGACACCACCCTCATCGAGGAAGGATACCTCCTGAACTCCGCTGGTTGTGGGGGTGTCGCGTTTCACGACATCCCCCTCATCCACATGGCGCTTCACGGCATCCCGCGCATTGCTGTAGCCCAACGCCTTGCACACATCGACTGCGCAGAACAACACGCGCCCATCCTCCTGGATCAGCCGCACCTTGCCAAACTCCGCGCTGTCAAAACTCAACACCTGCATGTCACTCTCCCGATTGTCATGGATAGGGGTAGACCCAAATATTACTGTTTATTTATACAGGCAACAATCACCGTTTGTTAGGTTTGCAATACCGGGTCATCACTACACAACTAAGGGAAGGTGGCGCTTCACCCACAGCTCACCGACGACCTCTTCCACTTCAAGCTGCAGCAGTTCCAGCCCGAATGCATGAGCCCTTGTGAACTCCTGCCGCGCCCCCTTGCTCTGCTGCCAACCCGGCAAAAACGCAACAGCCTCACACTCCATCATCATGGGGATGGCGATCCGCATATAGGCGTCATGACTGAACCCGTCAGGCAAGATCGCCGGGTTCATTACCACTGCCCCCTGTACCTGGAGATACGCCTCGGCGGCGAAAAAGGCTGGCCGGTTGAACATCGGCAAACCGGTCATCGGCCCAGCGATATAGACCTTCACTCCAGTCAGGTCGATCAACCCCTGCTCGTTCAGCTCTTTCGGTTTAACAGTCATGATGGGCCTCCTCGGCCAGATCGCGATTCATGCGGTTCAGCTTCACCAGAACCGCCTTTGCCAACGCCAGGAACAGGGTGCCGCACCACACCACCGCCAGCAGCACGGCCCGCAGTGGTGCGAGTAGCAGGCGGGCGATCTGACGGGGGAACATCACCATCACCCAACCTGCCGTGATCACCCACACCACCGGCGCCTGTAGCATCTGCCACCCTACCCCGCCCTCATAGGGCACATGGGCCAGCACAAACAGCACCACAAACACATACATCAACAGGAAGAAGGCCTTAACCATGACTGGCCTCCCGGGTCTTGGCCGCCAGTTCGCTCAGCTCGCGGCAGGCCGATACCAACCGCGGCTCATCCTCGAACTCGTCACAATCGAGCTCTGGCCCAATCGCCTCTGCCATCCACTGGCGAACAGTGACCACCAACATGGCCAGCAACACCAGCCAGAGCAGCCCAATCAATCCAAACATCCATACCAGTTCCATCAACTCCTCCCCCTCCCGGCGGTGGTGTGGTGGGCGGCGCGATGGAGCGCCACCCCGACGATCTGGGCCACGTCAGCAGCCCACATATCAAACCCTTTTGTCATCAGCAGCACAGGGGTCTCGGTGCATTGCACACCAGCCAGCCTTGCCTGCTCGACCTCATCAATCCTGAGCACCGGTGCGAACCAGTCGCGGGTTGCCGTGTGCTGGGCGTAGTAGTGCATCATGACCCCACCCTCACCAGCTCGACAGCCTTGCCACGGATCCGCTCCGCCTCTGCCCGCACCTCTTCAGGGTCACCAACCACCAGGTAATAACCGGTATCAGTCAGGTATTCAGTCTCTCCGAACTTCTCCGGTGAAATTGCAACCTCGAGCTGCACTCGCTCCCCCACCCAGCCGCGCACCGGCGGATAGATGGCAACCCGGCAGAACTTCGCCTCACGCACATCGCGCTCGGCGACTTCACTGAATTGACTGGCCATCACTAAATCCTCCCTGTCACAGTGACACCTGCGCGGCGCTTATCGGATAAAATCGACTGCAACTCTGCGGCTACGGCATCATCAGTCACCAATTCATCAACCTTCCCCACCCGCAAATACACGCGAACAGTGGCCTCCATCTCGCATGCCCGAATCGATATGGTTTGCCCAGTTGGCACTACTGGTTGTGATGCAGCCAAACTGGTCATGATCGCCGCCTTCACCTCGGCGGGACGCGGGGCGAACTGGCGATTGGTATCGCTGGCCAGCGCCATCACGGCGTCGGTGATCTGGTCAGCCGTAAAACCGCTAAGCTGAAGGCCCCACGCCATCGCCACCCCGCGCACATTGCCGTCCAGCTGGTTGGCACTGGCAGGCCATAGACCAGCCATCAGCGGCAGCAGCTCCTCGGCGAGAAACATGGTCATGCCAGAGCTCACCTGCATGGAGCCGCGCACCGCAGGCATGGCCGCCGAATTACAGAGGTGTGTTGCGGTCATAGCTGACCCCCGCGTCACGCAGCGCACCGGCCGCTTGTTGAACCTTGGCTAGATTGGCCATCGACTTGTTTGCTACCGGCGCAACCAGGCGCTTGGCGTTGAGTTGGTCCCATTTTTGGCGCAGCTTCTGCGGTGACAGCACGTTGGCACACCAGAACGGATCCCGGCTCACCCAGTCGTACAGCTCGCAGATATCGCTGTGGCTACGATGGTCCAGCTCGCGCATCAGGCGGATCACGTTGGCCCATTGCGGCCAGTTCGGCTCCAGTGCAGTTGGGTTAATCCGCTGTACCCGGACAAACATCCACTGCGCGGCCTTCAGGTCTTCAGCTGTGCCCCATGCCTTGCCGTTCGTGGTCTGGATGGCGGCCTCAGGGATAACGCGGGTCTTTGGTTCGTCAGAGTCAGGCTCGGTGGTGGTTTGTTCTGCAGAAACAGGCTCAGCTGCGATGAGCTGTTCACTCCGCTGGTCGAAGCTCGCGTCAGCGAGTTGCGACAAAGAGGGTTTAAGATCTGTCTTTATGTTCTGTATGTTCTTACTGATATAGTCTTCGGCTTGTTGTTCGGCGGGTAAATCCGCGCCGCCAATTAGAGAACCTGCCTCAAACCCCAGTGCTGGCGAGCCCTCAGAATCAGCGCCATATTCCGCGCTAAATATTTGTGATAATCCGCGCTGATACGCATCGAAATTGAGCAGGGTGACGATGGTGTAACCACCCTTGCCACGAGAGCCAACGCAGCTGATCGCCCCGTCAGCCTTGAAGAACTCCAGCGCTCTGCGGGCCTGATCTTCAGAGATGCCACAATCCTGCCCCAAACTCTTGGCAGAGCACACCAGCTGGCCGCGAGAGAGCTGCACACGCTTGCCTGCAAACACCACTGACCGCTGTTCATGGGCTACATCGAGGATCAGGTGGAACATCACCGCCTTCTTCGCCACATCGCGGTACCATGCCGCATTCTTCATGCTGCGATAGAACAGGCGAAATCCGGTGCGGGCATTCTCATCCACGTTGCAACCTCGTTGAATTGGGGCGACCACAGATGCCGCCAATCTAACTACCTCACCCATGGCGAACCTCCTGCAGATGCTGCAGCAGGCATTGCAGATGGCGCAGGGCCTGCTCGGCGGTAACCGGGATCTTAAGCCCGCTTTTCAGGCTGCCGTAGACCAGAAATGTGCCGCTGGTACCATCAACCAGGCGCGGCAGTACCTCGGGAATCACGTTGCGCCGGGTGGTGCCATTGCAGCTCCCGCACGATTTGACAGGGGGGTGAGCACGAGACCACGCATTAATCTCGTCCAGCTCCGCGGCATCCCACACTTGCCCAATGGGCTTGATATCCGTATGATTTTCCATGTTCACATCCTCGTTCGATGCTTGAACCATGGCCCCGACTGTTGACGCAGTGCGGGGCCGCCTTGTTTCTACTTGCTGGCGCTCGTTGGCAACTGTCGAACGTTGACTGCCGTGGTACTGATCAGCCCCAACACATGCTCTGCGACCTGAGTGCCGATCCGCTCAATCTGGCCGTGCTCCATCCGGTCGATGATGCCGTCAGCGCGAGCGTCGTGAATGGCTTGCATCAGCGAGCCAAACACCGCCTGTGCCAACAGCACCTGCTCAACCAGATCGTCATCACTGACAACGCCGGCAGGCAGCTCTACCAGAACCTTGCCGCGGCTGGCTGACCAGGCCTCAAGAATCGCGTTGTCACCGGTGAGTTCGGTGATCGCGACAGCCTCCGCCAGTGTGATGTGGCGATCGTCACAATCAGGATTGAGCTTCTTGCAAAACTCCCCAGGTTTGCGGCCCATCAGTCGCGCCAGCTCGCTGGCGTTATAGCGATGGCCAATGCCGTAGGCAGCAGCCATCACATCAGATGACCGGAAAACTGCCTGAGCTTTTGCCGTTGTGTCATTCCGTTGCTCTGTCATAGTTGTTCCTAACTGCTAGTTATTGCCGCTCGGCAAATGCTGATACAATCGCCCGCCCCTCATCAGTGAGGGGTAGAGCTGCAAGTTCAGATTGGCTCAAACCTTGCAACTTGAGCTTGGGTACCCAGGTCACTGGGACCTTGCCTCTCCGGAACGCATTGCTTACACCCTCGGGGGTAATGTCCAGTGCGTTAGCGAGAGCACTCTTGGAGCCAAATCGAGTTATCAGGGTATGCATGGCGTCCTCTGGTCTTTTTTACAGCTCAAATCATAACTCTTGGTTAGCAAAACCAGCAAGAGGTTAAAGTTAGCACCAGATCGCAACATAATAACCGGACGTTAGGATATGGATGAGAAACAGACACAAATGGCGCGTTACGAAGCCGATAAAATGGCATTCGCCGAGCGACTCAACTTCGCTCTGGATGAACTTGGATGGCCACAGCGGGGCAGAATTGCCATGCTCAAGCGAACTCTGCGAGAGGACCTGTCCGAAATATCGGTGCGCAAATGGCTGAGAGGGGAAGGCTTGCCAGAGGTTAAAAGACTTGGTGAGCTGGCCAGGATCACCGGTAAGAGCGTGCAGTGGCTACTTACAGGAACCGATACGGGTGAAGGCAATGTCGAGCCTCAGCCATTCCCTATCTATCAGGTGCCACTTATTGCTTGGGTCAGCGCTGGCGAGTTTAGGGATTGCGGGGATGTACCAACCCTTGAAGAGGCTGAAGAAACCACAATAAGTCCGGTGCGCGTGGGAACCAGAGCCTATGCGGTTCGAGTGAAGGGTGACTCAATGGTCGCGCCGATGGGGGGCAAATCTTATCCCGATGGCACCATCATCATCGTGGATCCCGATGTTGAGCCGGCGCCCGGGAAGAAAGTCATCGCCCGTTATGGCAACGACATGACCTTCAAAGAACTTGTGATGGATGCAGGCCAGTGGTGGTTGAAGCCATTGAACCCGCAATATCCAATGCTCCAGGTAAATGAGGATGTCCACATCTGTGCAGTATTGGTCTGTTCGGTGATGATTGAATAGCTGCTTGCATCTTAACTTGCATTGCAATTTGCAAGCAGCTGCCCCTTGAGCAGCTCAAACTCCTGCTGGGTTATTTCGCCACGATCACGAAGCCACACCAATTTCCCCAGCTCGTCAGCGACACTGCCGCCATTCATCTTGGCAGCCGCTACCGCGTTACGCGCACACTGCTTGATGAGTGTTTCAACTCTTGCTACCCATATCTCTGCAGCTCGTCTTGCGTGCGCCACCACTGATGAATCAGCCCTGTGCTCACTTGCCAGCAGGGTGATAGTGACCAACTGAAAATCTTGGTCTGTGGTGGAGATCAATACCTCTATGCCTGCCAACGTACCAGTACTGATCTTCTTGGCTGTCAGGCCACCAAGCAAAGCCCCGACGCCTCCCAGCATCACGCCGCCGATCACCGCCCTCCCCAGCTGACTTCCGCCCTTGGTCTTGGTGTGCGTTGCGCCAGCGGTTTCATGCACCTTCACGCCTATGACCTGCTCGCCCTGAATGATCTTGCGACAGTTGCGATAGCCATCGTAGTAACGCACCGCCAATTTATTGCGGACCAGATCGATCCCTACCCCATTCCAGGCTCCTTCGGCCCACGTGTGATAGGTGGCAACAAACGCCTCCAGCTGTTGCTTGACGGCCAACTGTTGCGACAGCTCCTCCCCGACGCTACCCAGCAGACTCGACCCGCATTGAGGGCAGACCCGCTCACCTTTATCAGCCAGAGCGAGGCAGGCGCGACACTCCATCAGTTCACTCATATGGACTCCCTCCCATAAAGAAATCCATTTTTGCACCAAATGAACCCATTTGAAAAAAAAACGACAAACCTAACTTTTGGCTATTGACCAAAAAAATAACCAATATATCCTAACCAAAAGTTAGGAAACGAATTCAGTGCGAAAGACGACCCCAGCCGGAGGGCCAGCGAAAACTGGCAGCGGTGGCAACATACCGCTTGGGAATATAACACCGGCAACCGGGCTGATTCACCTCCCCGCTCTCCCCTTGAAAGGTGTAATGCGTGCCGACAAGGGTGACCGGAAAACAAAATCAGTGACCGGCTGGCAGCTGGAAAGACAGCGAAGTTACAGAGAACAAAGCGAGTGGCGGGCCTGACTCCCCAGCCACCCACCCGGTGAAAGGCCGGGACACAACTGGGATTGCATTGGGGTGGAGTGGAACCACGCTAAAAACCACAGCTGATTACCGCCCTGCATGGCACGGAATCAGTAACCAGTGCAATCCACAGTTGTGGTGATAACCATCCCATAAGCTGCGAGCAGCCGGGAGGTGCCGATAGGAAGTGCAATCGTAGGACACCACAGCCAACCGATTTGACCACCCCAAGGAGGTGATCATATCTCCCACCGCTGGGTTATGCGGTCGCCTGGTCCCGCTGTGAAGCGCCACCAAGGCCCTCGCCGAGAGGCGACAGTTTCGAAATGGTAGGTCTGCCCGTGAGGGCGCACCGGTGCCGACAACACGAACGGCTGACTCGCTGTGAAGCGCTCAGCCTCACCACAGGTGCAACGCATGTGGTTACTACTCCTGATGTTGATCTGGCTGCTCGGGCTGGCAGCTGACCAACAAGCAACACCAACCGTCACCTCCATGGCGGCGCCATCAAGGGCAGTTCCACCGCTTACGATGGCACAGGGCTCCAGGCCCTGCCAAACCAGCCCGACATGTTCTCTCCTGGCCCCGGCAACGGGGCCCTTATCCCACAAGCGATAGCGGCCCAACAGCGGGTCACGGCCTCCTATTGCCTGTCGCTTGTGTGATGAGACCAATTTCAGAGATAGCGGAGGCAGCCATGCACCCAAGCGATTTCATTGCCAAGCACATCAAGGCAACGCTGGAGAAAGAGCAATTCCCCCCCCATGCGATCTCGCTGGGCGTGGCTGAAGCCAAGCGCTATTTCGACCGGACACCCAGCTTTGCCAAAGGGAAGGTGTTCGATGAGTGCCTCAAGGCGGCCCGCGCAGTAGCAAGGATCGCGAAGAAGGCGGAATCGGCCAGGAAGGCCAAACCCTGATCCGGGGTACGGGTCGCAACGTGTAGGTGATAGACCAATGAACCACTACGCCAAAGCGCTGGCAGAGCTCCAGCTCCAACCTGACCACGAACTCAAGCAGATCGGCGACCAGTGGCAGACCCCCAAGGCGCTGGCCTGGGGCCTGTTCCACCACTTCGCACCCACCCTGGGGCCGGTGGTGCTCGATATGTTCGCCGATGACTGCAACCACCTGGTGCCGAACTACTACGATGCGGCCGACAACGCCCTCACTCAGGAGCTGGCATCCGACCTGCGCCGCCTGGGTGGTGCTGCCTACGGCAACCCGCCCTACTCCCGCCCATGTGTCGATGGCGAAGGCAACCACATCACCGGGATGGAGCCCATCCTCAACTTCTGTCGCGAGCAGCGGGCGCAGGGCGCCAAGATCATGCTGCTCATCAAGGCCGCTACCAGTGAAACCTGGTGGCCGGAGGATGCCGACTTTATCCAGTTCATCAGCGGCCGCATCGGCTTTGAGGTACCGAGCTGGTACGTCCCGCGGGATCCGAAGAAGGATAAGCCAAGCGCCAGCGGTTTCGCCTCCGCCGTGGTGATCTTCGATGCCAGCTGGCAGGGAGAGCGTCGCCCGGAAGCCCGCCTGCGCCGTGACGACCTGATCACCACAGGCCAGATCATCCTCGACATGATCCACCGCCAGGCTGTTGCGCTCAACGAAGAGGCCAGCCAGGCGATTGCCAAGGTAATCAATGCCGAGCCCGCCATGCTGCAAGACCAGCCTGCCGTCGCCAAGCCGGCTGAGTGGGAGCAGCCGGTGGCAACCGATGACCAGACCAATGAGGCAGCAGCTCAAGAGCTGGCTTTGTTGGAGCCTGGAGAAGATAAACATGCTGATCGGGTTGACCAGGTAGCGACTATTGGCGCTCATCACCCTGACTATTCCGAGCCGGGCCTATATCTGGTTCGATATATCGATGAAGTTGCCGAGCTATCAGATGCAGACCAGAACACCCTGCGTAGCTATCTGAAAGGGTGGTTTAACGAAGGCGAGTCACCGTCCGAGATCTGCTATCGACTGACGCTGGCGGCGGCAAACCTCAAAGCAGGTAAGCAGGTCCATGACGGCTTTGTTTTGGACGGACGCACACCGACCCTTCCGCACTGGCAGCGCCACCCTGCTGTCAAGGCGGTGATCTACCAGATTGACGATGCAGACATCCTGACACCGGCCAAGACGTCCGAACTAGCAGGCTGGGTCATCGACAACCTGACAACCAGCTTTGACCTGGTGGAGCTGGCAACCGTCAAGGCCGCCGAGATGCTCGGTAAGCGGGTTCATACCGAGCAGCAGCTCGACATGCTGGATGACACCCGTAAGCAAGGAGCTGCAGCATGAATCGCCTGATAGAGACCGCTGTCGCGCCTATGGTTGGCTGGCTGCGCGAGGGATATTCGCTCTGCGTATCCCTGAGCTGGGGCAAAGATAGTACCGCCGTGCTGGTGCTGGTGATCGAAGCGATGAAGCGGGCAAAAGCTGCGGGTATCACTCTGCCACAGTGTTTTGCTATCACCAGCGACACCACAGTTGAGAACCCGGCTCTTGGCGCCTTCTTTGAACAGATGTCCAGCGAGCTCGAGCGATTCTGTGTGCTTAACGAACTGCCGCTGGAGTACCGGCTCGTGACTCCTCCACTGACTGCATCGTTCCACTATGTGACCGTTGGTCGCGGTAAGTTGCCACGCTACCCAGGCATGAGCCGGGATTGCAGCAAGGATTGGAAGATTAACCCGATCATCAAGGAGAAGAAGGCGCTGTCCAGACAGTTCGGCAACGCAATTATCAGCTTGGTCGGCACCCGCTTCAGTGAGTCTGAAGAGCGTGAGGCTCGCATGCTGGCGCGAGGTGATGAGGCTGGCGTCATCCTTACTAACCCAGGTGGCGACCTGTACGCAGTGCCAATCGCAGACTGGGATGAAGTCGATGTCTGGACGCTGCTGCGCAAGTGCGACCAACGCATGGGCAATCCGCTGATCACCTCATTCGTTTGCCACTTTGATGACCTGGTGCTGCTCTACAAAGATGCCAACGGCGGGTGTGTATCCGGATTGGCAGACAGTCAGCTCAACAGTTCGGCCTGCGGCGCCCGTTTTGGCTGCTGGTCATGCGTCGCCACCGGCGAGCGCGACAAGTCGCTGCAGGCCATGATCGAGAATGACCGCGACCAATACGGCTATTTGAAGCCGATCGCCGACTTCCGCGACTGGTTGTTCGGTATCCGTTGGGATATGTCGGCCAGAGAATGGTTAGGCCGTACCGTTGACAAGGTTACCGGTCACATCGTGCTTCAGCCTGATTACTTCAGCTTTAAGACCCGCCGCCAGATCTTGCGCTACATGCTGAGCATTGATGCTGATGAGTGCGCCTGGGCAGATGAACACAATGATGGATTCCCGCGGTTCCAGCTTATCCAGCCGTGGCAGTTGGTCATCATCGACTTCATATGGTCTATCTACCGCGATGCACCCCATGCGTTTTCAGCGCTGTATGAGTATTACCAGATCCACCGCTGCGGCCGCCGCTACTATCCGGAGCAAGGTCAGCCAGCAGAAAAGGTGCCAGTACCAAAGCGCCGTTGGTTCAAACCGCCTGAAGGGTTTGCACCACCTGATGGCATTGGCGGCCTTACAGACCCGCTGATTATTCATGCGCAGCGCCATGCTGGCATTAAGCAGCCCACTATCAATGACCGCGTCACCGGGGTGGAAAAAGAGGTCATGGCCTTCGACATCGTGCCAGAGATGGAGATCGACAAGAGCGAGGCCCTGTTGTGGCTGGAGCATTTTATCGACAACAAGATAGCCATCGAATGCACCGGAGAAGACCCGGCAGAAGCCATCAAATTCTACCTGCATCACCGGATGGTACAAGTAAGCCATGGCCAGCCCGCCAGCCTGGATGAAATCATCCAGCGCTCAGAGATGTGGGCGCGTCTACAGAAAAAACTCAACGTCCCCGACATTCAGGCATGGGCAATAGAGAACTCTATCTCCGATGAAGAGCACAAGGCGATCAAAGCGTTCTATCCGAAATCGAGTCGCCATAACGTCATTTTTATGGAGGCAGCATGACCACCAACAGCCAGAAGCTGATTTGCAGCAAAGGCCTGAAGAAGGACCGCGCCGCGACCGAAGCGCTCAAGCGGCGCCAGCAGAAACGGGCGGAGATCGAACTCCGCCAACTGGCCAGCCAGTATGGCATTGACCACGAGGAGATACAGTGATGACCAATCAAACCCCAGCAGCTCACTGGCGCGAGAAAGGCGAGCCGGATCAGCAAGGTGAGACCGTGACAGAGGCACCATGCTCCAAACATGTGGCATGGCGAATGATGTCAGGCGACTGGCGGGATGAGCTCGTTTCAATCCATGGCCCTGACGGACTCATCGCCAGCGGCCTCACAGTAAACCAGGCGACAGCAATCATCGCCGCTCACGGAGGTGTCAGCGATTCGAGTCAAGGCGGTGCAGCATGAGCATCGTGCAGGACATAGCAGAGTGGATTCACGGCAGAGAAGGCGGGGCCATCAGTGCCGAGGTGGCAGCCGAGTTCTCCCTCGCTGTCAGCGAGGCCAGCATTGTGATGGGGCAGATCCACAGAGAGTCCCGCTTCACTACCAGGGTTGAGCACTTCTGCATGGTTGGGGATAACGGCCGTGGCCGCCACACTCGCCGCCTCTATGTGGACGTGGTGAAGCCGCCGCAGTGGCGCAAGACCCCGGTAATAGGCACTTGCGGGGATCAGGTTGTCCGGTTCGACAGCGTCACAGATGCAGAGACCAAGGGCGGCTTTGTCAGGGTTGGCATCACCCGCTGCCTTGCTGGCCAGCAGGAGAAGCACGGCGGGTACCGCTGGCAGATAGACACCACCAAAGGAGCAGGCAAATGCACCGCTACAGCTACACCCTGAGCGCCGCGACCGAACTTGGCTCTGCGCCGGATCGCCTGACCGGTACCATCGAGGCACACCACCCGATGACCCACCAACAGATCAGGCTGGCGGCCATTGATAATGCCCCAGCCCAGTATCTCAACTTCAACGAGCTGGAGTACCAGGAGATTGAAACGATCACAGATTGAAGGGCTGGCAATTCTGGCTGGCACAGCACTGATACTGGCCACCCTGGCCGCGATGTAACAGATAACAACTGTCCGGGAGGACACGATGAGCACCAAACTCCACCAACGCAATTACCGCGATGATATGGCCCAGGCCATCCTGCAAGAGCAGTCAGGCAACTTTGCCGATGCCGCGCTCTCATACAAGAAGGCCCAGCACCATGCCGCCAGCGCCAATATGCTGAGCAAGGCCAAGTTCGCCATGGCCCGCCGCATTCGCTGCCTCAAGAGCGCCAAAGATCCCGAGTGGCGTCAGGTAAATGATAAGTTCCAGCAACTCCACCAGCCTCTGGAGGCTCGCTGATGGCCAGCCGCGGTATCAACAAAGTCATCCTGATAGGCAATCTCGGTCAGGATCCGGAAGTGCGCTACATGCCGAGCGGCGGAGCTGTCACCAACATCACCCTGGCCACCACTGAAACGTGGCGTGACAAGCAGACAGGGGAGCAGAAGGAGCGCACCGAGTGGCACAGGGTTGTCTTTATGGGCAAGCTGGCAGAAGTGGCCGGCGAGTACCTGAAGAAGGGCTCTCAGGTCTATGTTGAAGGCAAGCTGCAGACCCGCAAATGGCAGGACCAGAGCGGCCAGGAGCGCTACACCACCGAAGTGCTGGTCGATAGCTTCACCGGCGTGATGCAGATGTTGGGCGGTAGACCGCAACAGGGCCAGCCGCAACAACCACCAGCATCACAGCCACAGGGCGGATATAGCCGCCCCGCACAGCAACCGGCACCGTCCGTTTACAGCGAGCCACCGATTGATTTTGACGACGATATCCCGTTCTGAAGGAGACATTATGATTGAGCCAATCGAGAAAATTGAACAGAAAGAGCTGCTTGTAATGCTTGGCAAGGGACGGACCGCGCTCTATCACCTGCGCAATAAAGACGCCACGTTTCCCAAGCCGATCGACCACCAGCCGCTGCGCTGGATCAAGTCACACGTCATTGCGTGGATTGATAGCCACAACCGAACTGCCACCCACTCCTAACTCGCGCTGGAGGACTGACCACCAAAGCTCATATGCAGCCCGTTGGTCCTCCAGCCAGTCATGTTTGTTGTACACAGACATCACCCCAAGCAATGCGTGCCCCAGCATGGTTTCAGTAACGTGCGGTGATACGCCAAGCTCTGACAACCTGGTCGACAGGGTGCGCCTTGCATCATGAATGCGCCAATGGGGGATCCCCAAGTTGCTGCGTAAGCGGCTCACCAGCCGATTACACGAGTGGATCTCCAGAGGATTATTCCCCTCCCCTTGCCCAGGGAACAGATAGACAGAGTCCACCGACGCCATCCCAGCCCGTTCGAACAGTTGCTTACCTACTGATGTGATGGGGCGACGAATAGGCTTACCGGTCTTGCTGATCTCCGCCGGCACCGTCCAGACCATAGACTCGAAATCCAGGTCTTGGCGCTTGAGCATTCTGGCCTCGGACAGGCGGCACCCATAGACCAGACAAAGTAAATGGATCACCTTGTTACCGGTGCCTGCCCTGCTCGCCTCAATAGCTCGCCAGATCTTGGCAACCTCGGCTACCGTCAACACCCGGTGCCCGGTCTTAGCGGGCGCCCCGACATCCCGAGCCCGTAAGCTCATCATGTTGGGCACGTTGATCGTGCCGCGGCGGATATGCCAGTTGAAGCATGCTTTCAACCCGGTAATGACCGAACGGGTAACACCAGGTGCTCTTTCGCTTATGGCATCGAAATAGCTCAGCCACATGTCCATAGAAATCTGATTGAGTGGCTTGTCTGGTAACCGGTTCTTAACCGAAGAGAAGGTGTAGCGGTAGTTCTTCTGCGTGCCTTCACGACACTCCCGCATCACATACTTCTCGAACCACTCTTCAAACAGAGCAGCAGGTGTAGGCTCTTCACTGGTTTTAACAATTTGCTCAGGGCCTGCCTTGATTTCCGCGGCCTTGATCCTGGCATCCCGAAGAGTCACCGTAGGGTAACGGCCAATCGTGGTTCTGACTTGTTTCCCATCACGCATATGACGCACTTGGAAGGTGATCAGACCTTTAGGTGACACCCTTATGCCAAGCCCATCACCGTCAGTGACTTCGCTCTGGCCGGAGTATGGTTTACCATTGACGCCTCGCAGCCAGCTGTCTGTAATTGCCATAGCTCACCCAATAAAATTTTGTACTAACAAAATACCATGTTTTGTACTTTGAGTTGTACTAATTGGATGGTGAACATAGGCAGACAGACACAAACAGCAAAGAATTTATTGGGTGCTCAGACAAAGCTGAACACATCATTAAGAACCATATAATCAGAAGCTTAGGCGATAAAACAAGAACACATGAGCACACCCAAGAACCAAACAACACAGCCCACATTCTACTTCCACGACTACGAGACCTTCGGCATCAGCCCCGCCAAGGACAGGCCGTCGCAGTTTGCCGGTATTCGTACCGATGCGGATTTCAACCTCATTGGCGAGCCACTGGTCATCTATTGCAAGCCTCCGGCAGACTACCTGCCGGATCCGGAGGCGTGCCTGATTACCGGTATCACGCCGCAAAAGGCGATGAAGGATGGGCTGTGCGAGGCGGATTTCATTCGCCAGATCCACGAGCAGTTCGCCACGCCGAATACCTGTGTGCTTGGCTACAACAGCATCCGCTTCGATGATGAAGTGACCCGTTATACCCTCTATCGCAACTTCTATGACCCCTATGCCTACAGCTGGCAGAACGGCAACTCCCGCTGGGATATTCTCGACATGCTGCGGGCCTGCTACGCCCTGCGCCCGGAGGGGATCGAGTGGGCGTTTGATGATGAAGGCAAACCGAGTTTCCGGCTGGAGAAGCTGACAGTCGCCAACGGCGTCGCCCATGCCAATGCACACGATGCGCTCTCCGACGTACTGGCCACCATCGAGATGGCCAAGCTGGTGAAAAAGGCCCAACCCAAGCTGTTTGGTTATCTCTTTGACCTTCGCAACAAAAACAAGGTGAAAGCGCTGATTGACGTGGTGACCATGAAGCCACTGGTGCACGTCTCCGGCATGTTCTCTCCTTGGCAAGGTTGTGCAAGCTGGGTCTCGCCACTCGCCTGGCACCCCACCAACCAGAACGCGGTGATCATGGTCGACCTGACCCGCGACCCCACCCCGCTTATAGAGCTCACGAGCGAGGAGATCCGCGAGCGCCTCTATACCAAAAAAGAGGAGCTGGGGGATCTGGCGGGCATTCCGGTGAAACTGGTGCACATCAACAAGTGCCCGGTGCTGGCGCCGGCCGCCACCCTGACGGCGGAACGGGCCGACGAGCTCGGCATCAATCGGGAGCAGTGCCGCAAGAGCCTGGATCTGCTGCGCGCCCACCCCGAGGTACGGGAAAAACTGGTGGAAGTGTTCAATCAGGAGTTCGCCGGCAGCAATGAGAGCGACCCCGATACCCAGCTCTACGCCGGATTCTTTGGCCACGGCGACAAGTCCACCATGGATCTGGTGCGCGCCACCCCGGCGGATCTGCTGGGTGAGCGGGAATTTGCCTTTACCGACGCGCGGCTGCCGGAGATGCTGTTCCGCTACCGCGCCCGCAACTGGCCACACACCTTGAGCGAAGCAGAGCAGAAACGCTGGCGCCTGCACTGCAGCGACTACTTCAGCCGCCGTCTGCCGGACTATGTGCCCCGTCTCGAGGCGCTGGCCGAGCAGAACCAGAGTAACGAACGGAACTTCGCGATTCTAAAGAGTCTCTATCACTATCTGGAAGATTTATGAGTTGTGAGTAGTTTCACAATAAATCCTCCCCGCTCATCCCCTTCTTCAGGTCATAATGACGAAGGGGATTTCCCCAAAAACCAATATCTTGCAACATCCTGAGCGGATGTCTCACAAGCAAGAGATCTCTTTGGCCGAACGGAAGCCATTTGCTGATGCCTCGTCACCACGCACTGCTCGGATTACTGGCCCTGCTGCCGCTGGCAGCCAACGCCGCATACCGGTTCGATGTACCGGATTATCTTGCTCGCCTGCCCGAGCAGACCTATCGCATCGTAGAACAGAACTTCAACACCCTTTATCAGCAGACTGATTTCACTCCTCTGATCACCAACAGCTACTTCAACGGTTCCCATCTCTACAAGTTTGTCGGGGTACCGCTGGCCATCAGCGCCCAGTCAGGTTTCCAGCTGGAGGTGTTTGGTCAGGTCTATAACCGCGCTTCGCAAGCCTATATGCACCTGAGCGAGGATATGTCCCTCTATCGGGTGATGCGGGTCGATCTGATGGGGAACCCCAATGATCAGTTGGCCATCGGTTTTGGTCTGGGGGTGCCCATCACCCCGCTGCTGACCCTCAAGGCGATCGCCTCCGGCAGTGACATCCCGGGCTATGGCTCAGCCAAATACGCCGTCGGCTTTGAGTGGCGTTACTGAAAAAACGTGACTGATAACCGCTGATTGAAACAATTCAGGCTCCATGATGGAGCCTGAATTGTTTGGTGACGCAGTGATCAGGTGTAGCGGATCACCCGCCCCTCGCCCCCTTGCAGGGTCACAGCCGTGCCGACTGCCTGTCCCAGCCAAAAATCGCTTCCCCCTTCCGGCAGCAGAAACTCCTGTGGTTGCCCCTCCCAGTTGAACAGGCAGAGCAGAGTGCCGCCCTCGGGCAGGCTTACTTCTCCGCAGGCAAAGTCCATCGACTCGAAACGGGCAGAGGGTGCTCGGGCTGCGCAGAGCGCAAGCAGCTTATGCAGTTGCGCCGCCTGCTCCTCATCGAGATCTTGCAGTCGATCACCAGCCAGCATCATGCCGCCGCTCGCCACCAACGCCGCCAGATGGAAACTGTATTCAGCTTTACTTGCCTGCTGGCTCGGTAGATCCCGCAGGCAAATGCAGTCGGGGTCGAGGGCCCAGAGCTTGTCATTCTGCCAGGCGCGGCAGAAGGCCTCGCGGGCAATCTGGCGATAGCGGTGGCCATTGCGCTCCACGTCATCGCTCACCCGCATGCCGTGCACCAGCCCAAGGCTCGGCCAGATGGGGGCATTGCAACCGAGCAGGAAAGCGCCTTCACCTGCACCACGCAGGATGGCCGCCATACCACGCCGATAGGCCTCGACCCGGGTGGCGGCCGGATCGTGGAAACGACCACCGTGGATGGCGCCCCAGAAGTTGGCATCGAGTTTGAAGTAGTGGATGCCCCACTGCTCGCGCAGGGTACGAAACACCTGCTCAAGGTGCGCTTGCACCTCGGGGTGGGTGCCGTCCAGCACATACCAGGGGGTGCAGCGCCAGCCGCCATAGGTGACCCGCTCGGAAGGGAGCGGCAGGCCATCATCCCCCTTCACAAACCAGTCGGGGTGATCCTGAAACACCTGCGAACCGGGCTCTGCAATAAAAGGAGCGACCCAGAGGGCAGGCTCGCAGCCAGCCTGTTTGATCTCCTCAGCCAGTGATGCCACCCCCTGCTCGAACTTGGCCGACGGGGTGAGCCAGTCGCCCATTTTGGCCTGATAGCCGTCGTCGATCTGCACATAACGCAGGGTCGGGAAACGCTCGGCACGCACCTGCAGGTTCTCGCGAATATCGGCAGCGCTCACCTCGGCGTAGTAGTGATACCAGGAGCACCAGCCGCTCGGGCGCTCAATTACCTTGCCGATCAGCGAGCAGTGCTCGACCTCGATCAGCTGTGCCAGTTCGGCCAGCAGATCCTCGCGCTCAGCTCCTTCGAGGCAGATCAGCGCCTCGCTCTGCCAGTGCTCACCGGCCGCAAGTTTTCGCCCTTCGCAGTTCATCAGGATCTGCAAGCGACCATCGGGGTAGAGGCGAAACTCCCCGCCAAAACGGTGGCAGCTGGCAAAGGCGAGCAGCAGCCACCCCTTGCCATGCTCCACCAGCAACAGGTTGTGAATGGTGTGATAGTCATTGTCATCAGTGATGCGATAAACGCTGGCATCGGGACAACGGCCGACATGTTGCGGTGATTGCCAGCTACCCATGGTCTGGGCCAGCATCTGGAATCCTTCGCCATAAATGGCGCTCTCCACCGGCAGGCCAAGCTTGCCGTCAAACAGCACCCAGCGCTCGACCGGGGTGGCATCAGAACCGGTGTTGTCGAGTCGCACCCGGCACAGAGGCCCTTCCCACTGACGGGTTTGCAACAGATGGGGTGGCAACGCAGTATCGTTCGCCAGCTGGCGAACTCGGGACAAGAGGGATGTCATCACTACTCCTTGTAGTTCGAAAAAGGGTTCTATCAGACGATGTTCAACAGATAATCTGCATACAAATCAGCTTCAAACGAACTGATTTCAGTTGTTATTGTTTTAATGCCGCGACCAGGCCTCTCTGGTAAACTGCGATTTTTCTTCCCAGTCGATGAGGTTCACGTGATCGCGCAACGCGCCTTGCTGTACTTTCGTGACTTTATGGTCATCGTCGCCTGCCTGCTGGCAGGCAAATCCGTGGCAGCCATCCTGCCGTTTGCCTTTCCCGGCAGCATCATCGGCATGCTGCTGCTGTTTGTGCTGCTCTCCCTGCAACTGATCAAGCTTCATTGGGTCGAGCTGGGGGCTGGCCTGCTGCTGCGCCACATGGGCGTTTTGTTCGTGCCGGTTGCAGTCGGACTGGTGGCCTGGCTTGAGCCATTGCGCCAATCCTTCGGCGTCATCATGCTCTGCATCGTGCTGGGTATCGTGCTGATCCTCGCCACCGTCGGTCGGCTCTACCAGAGGATGAACAAATGATCTTCTGGCTAGCGATCCCTCTGACCCTGGCGCTCTATTTCGCCACCCGCGCCCTCTATCGCCGCCTGCCCTGGCCCATCATCAACCCTGTGCTGGTGCCGACCGCGGTGATCATCGGCCTGCTGCTCTGGTTTGATCTGCCCCTTGAGCAGTACGAGCGCGGCAGCAGCCCCATTACCATGCTGCTGGAGCCCGCAGTAGTGGCGCTGGCACTGCCGCTCTATCAGCAGGCGCGCCAGATCCAGGCCAAGCTCAAGCCCATCCTAATCTGTACCCTCGCCTCCGTCTTGATCTCGGTGTGCACAACCTTGCTGATCGGTCATTTTATGGGCACAGATCCGGCGCTGCTCGCCTCCCTTGCCACCAAATCCATCACCACCCCGCTCGCCATGAGCGTCAGCCAGTCCATCGGCGGCATTCCCGCCATCGCGGCCGCCGTGGTGGTGGTGGTGGGGATTGTCGGTGCCCTGATCGGCTACCCGCTGCTCAGATTGCTGAAAGTGACCGATCCGGAAGCGCAAGGGCTCGCCATGGGGGCCTGTGCCCACGCCATCGGCACCGCCACCTCCGCCGAGAAGGGGATCACCCAGGGGGCCTTTGCATCGCTGGCCATGGTGGTGTGCGGGATCCTCACCGCGGCCGTCGCCCCGCTGCTGTTTGCCATCTATCACTGGCTGATCTGATCACCCCATTGACCACCTTTTGGCCATTCCGGGGGGCCTGCTGGCCTCTCGGGGTGCGACCTGCCGCACAATTTGCACAAGACAAACGTTTCCATTACCATCCCCCTCCGTTTGCCCGTCAGGGCGTGAGCCTGCTCACACATTTACCCGAGCTTGCTCCCTACAATGGCCGCCCAATTGGCCTTTGAGGACACACTATGCATCCCCGTTTTGCCAAGCCATTCGATACCCTCTCTGCCCCGCTCAAAGCAGCCGTGCAGCCCATGCTGGATAGTGCCGACTTCAACGCCCGCTTCACGCCGGAGCAAGTCGCCACCCTGAAAGCCGCCACAGGTCTCGATGATCGCGCCCTGCGCCTCGCCCTGTTGCCGCTGGCCGCCGCCTGCTCGGTAGCGCCCATCTCCAAATTTTACGTCGGTGCCATCGCCTGCGGCCTGAGTGGCACCTGGTACTTCGGTGCCAACATGGAGTTTGCGGGACAAGGCCTGTTCCACTCGGTCCACGCCGAGCAGTCCGCCATCTCCAATGCCTGGCTGGGTGGCGAGACCGGGATCAGCGAAATCACCGTCAACTACACCCCCTGTGGCCACTGCCGTCAGTTTATGAACGAGCTGAGCACCGCCAAGATCCTGAAAGTCTCTCTGCCCGATGACCTGAGCGCCCTGCAATCCTTCCTGCCCCACTCGTTTGGCCCGGCGGATCTCGACATCACGGATGCGCTGATGAGCCCGCAGGATCACGCAGAGCTTGAGCTTCAAAGCGAAGACCCGCTGTGGCAGGCCGCGCTGGCCGCCGCCCGTCAAAGCTACGCCCCCTACAGTCAGGGCTATGCCGCGGTGGCGCTGCAGTTTGCCGATGGTCGCATCTTCTCTGGCCGCTACGCCGAGAACGCCGCCTTCAACCCCAGCCTGCCGCCGATGCAGATGGCCTGCGCCCATGCGGTGCTTAACGGCGAAGATCTCGCCACCATCCGCCGCGCCGTGCTGCTGGAGAACAAAAACGGCCAGATCAGCCAGCGTGACTCCGCCCAGTCCACCCTCAAGGCGCTGGGCTCGGTCGAGTTGGAGTATCAGGCGGTCTGACCCCGGCTTTGCGTCGATAAACGAAAGCCCCCGCACCTTGGTGCGGGGGCTTTTTTACTGGGCCGTTTAACCGGGAGCGACCGGTGATCTGCACAGTTTGGCGCGGTTGATCACCACATCTAACCGGTTGCTGATCAGACCGGTTTCAGCCGCGCCGTGAAGTGGCGTAGCAGCGGCGGCTCGTAGTCAAAGGTGAGCCCGCGAATGTCGCTGGCCCGCGCTTTCACCGCGATCAGGCAGTCGGCCACATAGTCCATGTGATCCCGGGTGTAGACCCGCCGCGGAATGGTCAGACGCAGCAGCTCGAAGTCTGCCGCCTCCTGCTTGCCGGTGGCGGGATCGCGCCCCAGCAGCAGGGAGCCAATCTCCACCCCGCGCACGCCCCCTTCCAGATAGAGCTCGCAGGCGAGCGCATGGGCCGGGAACTGCTCGGCCGGAATATGGGGCAGCAGCTTCTTGGCATCCACAAACACCGCATGACCGCCGGTGGGGGTCTGGATGGGGATGCCAGCCTCGGCCAGCCGCTCGCCCAGATAAGCCACCTGACTGATGCGGTAAGTGAGATACTCCTCATCCATCCCCTCGCGCAGGCCGATGGCGAGCGCCGCCATGTCCCGCCCGGCAAGGCCGCCGTAGGTGACAAACCCCTCCATCGCCACGCAGCGCACCTGCACCGCGCGAAACAGGTCGAGATCTTCCTTGAAGCAGCAGAGTCCGCCGATATTGACCAACCCGTCCTTTTTGGCCGACATGGTGAAGATGTCCCCCAGTGCGAACATCTGGCGCACTATCTCCTTGATACTGTGCTTGGCATAGGCCGGGTCCCGCTCCTTGATAAACCAGGCGTTCTCGGCAAAGCGGGCGGCGTCGATCACCACCGGAATCTGGTGGCGACGGGCCAGCGCCGAGACCGCCTCCATATTGGCTATGGAGACCGGCTGGCCACCGGCACTGTTGCAGGTCACCGTGATGATGATGCCGGCCACGTTGTCGGCCCCCAGGGTCTCGATGGTGTCGGTCAGGCGGGGAAGATCAAAATCCCCCTTCCAGGCATAAGGGGCCGTGGTGTCGAGGGCCTTCGGGGTGAGCAGGTTGATGGCCCGCGCCCCGGCCAACTCCACATGGGCCTTGGTGGTGTCGAAGTGGTAGTTGGAGATAAAGACCGGTGCCTTGCCCTTGCAGCGCTTGACCAGCTCGGGGAAGAGGATCTGCTCCGCCCCGCGCCCCTGGTGAGTGGGCATCACATGCTGGTAGCCAAAGATCTCGCGCACCGTGCGCTCCAGCTCGACGAAGTTGCGGCTGCCCGCATAGGCCTCATCCCCCATCATGATGCCAGCCCACTGACGGTCGGACATGGCACCGGTCCCACTGTCGGTCAGCAGATCGATATAGACATCCTCGGCCAGCAGCAGGAAGGGGTTCCAGCCAGCGGCCTCTAGGGCGGCGCGACGCTCAGCGCCAGTGGTCTGTTTGATGGGCTCGACCATCTTGATACGAAACGGCTCGGGTATACGACGCATAAAAGACTCCTCACCGGCGCAAGGCCAGTGTGTTTGAAATCGGGATTGGCAAAGAGGCCGGGGCGATCAGGGTCGTCCGGCTGACAAATTCAAACGGCGGGTGCCACCAATCAGCGGTGAGGAAAGTCGAAGGTCAGAATGGGATCCCGGGTATACCAGTGGGCGAGCAGGCAAGCTGCCCGGGGCGTAGCTGTCATGATTGGCATCACTCCCCTCCATATCGGTTGTAGACAGTCGGTGGCCAACTATGTCGATGAACCCATGTCCATTGATGGATGCTGCCAACGGGCAGCCTCGCCACGTTAACGGCTGGTTAATTGGCAAACAAGGGGCGCACCGACGGGCTGTGCGCCCGCTCACAAAGTGGGCATCTGCGCGGCAAACCGGCAGTGAGGTTGATCCGTCCACGCCCCCGCTTCGTTATTCTCCCTACCCACACGCCACATCCCCCATCAGCCAAGGCCGGAAGCCATCATGCATCGCAAACCCATTCTGCCCGAGAAGATCTGCCCCGTCTGCCAGCGCCCCTTCAGCTGGCGGCGCAAGTGGGCACGTAGTTGGGAGGAGGTTCGCTACTGCAGCGAGCGCTGTCGCAACGCTCGTCACAGCAGCCAGCAACCTGTGGGAGAGCGAGTCTGATGGAGCTGCGTCTTGTTCTCGGCGATCAGCTGAACGCCGGTCACAGCTGGTTTCGCACCCCGGATCCGGCAATCTGCTATCTGATGGCGGAACTACGTCAGGAGACCGACTACTGCCGCCACCATCGACAGAAGGTGCTGGCCTTCTTTGCCGCCATGCGCGCCTTCGCGGCAGCCCTCACCCAAGCGGGCCACCGCGTCTGCTACCTGACCCTGGATGAGAGCGCCCGCTGGCCCGATTTGCCCGGCTTGCTGGAGGCTCAACTCGAAGCACATCAGGCCAGCAGCTTTGCCTGGCAGAGCCCGGACGAGTGGCGCCTTGCCAGCCAGTTGAAAAGCTGGGCGGCGGGCCTGGCCATCCCTGCCACCGAGGTGGAGAGCGAGCATTTTCTCACCCCCCGCGATGGCTGGCAGCGCTACCCCCACAGCCGGATGGAGTTCTTCTACCGCGCCCTGCGCAAGCAATACCAAGTGCTGCTCGATGAGTGCGGCCAACCCCTTGGCGGGCGCTGGAATTTTGATGACGAGAACCGCGCCAAGCTGCCGGCGAGCCAGCCCATCCCGGCGCCCCTCACCTTTGCCAACGAGGTGATCGAGATTGATGCCATGCTGACCCGCCACGGGGTCAGCACCATAGGCGAGGCAGATGCCAGCGGGCTGCCCTGGCCCATCACAAGGCGCCAGAGTCGCGAGCTGCTGGCCCATTTTCTGGCCCACTGCCTGCCCCACTTTGGCCGCTATCAGGATGCCATGAGCGAGCGGGGCTGGAGTCTGTTTCACAGCCGACTGTCGTTTTCCCTCAACAGCAAAATGCTTCATCCGCTTGAGGTGATTCGGGCCGCCGAATCCCACTGGCAGGCCAATCAGGCCACCATCACGTTGGCACAGGTGGAGGGGTTTATTCGCCAGATCCTCGGCTGGCGCGAGTTTGTCCGCGCCCTCTACTGGGAAAAGATGCCGGGCTATCAGCAGATCAATTTTCTCGGGGCCAACCGGCCGCTGCCCGGTTTCTTCTGGAGCGGCGAAACCAGGATGGCCTGCGTGCGACACGCCATTCGCCAGTCCCTCGAGCATGGCTACGCCCACCATATCCAGCGGCTGATGGTGACCGGCAACTTTGCCCTGTTGGCGGGGCTTGATCCTGACGAGGTGGATCAGTGGTATCTCGGCATCTATGTGGATGCCATCGAGTGGGTGGAGCTGCCCAACACCCGCGGCATGAGCCAGTTTGCCGATGGCGGCCTGATGGGCAGCAAGCCCTACGCCAGCAGCGGCGCCTATCTCGAGCGGATGGGCCACTACTGCAAGGGGTGCCACTATCAGGTCAAAGCCCGCCACGGCGACGGAAGTTGCCCCTTCAACAGCCTCTACTGGCACTTTCTTTGGCGCAATCGGGACAAACTGGGCGGCAATCCCCGCCTCGCCCTCCCCTATGCCAACTGGGATGGCCAAGCCGCAGAACAACAGCAGGCCATTTTGGCGACGGCGGAGCAGTACCTGATCAAGCTGGAGCAGCTGTAAGCGGGCCATACCCCCTGACACAGCCCTGGAAACAGCGCAGCGATTTACGCTGGCAATCAGGCTCTCCATCGCACCAAACACCAGCTTGTGACAGGCAAGCAGACGGAGATCCCAATCCTGCGCAGAGCGGTTGAATATCCTGTGGCGGCTGATTATGGTGGTGGCCACATCAGGAGATCAGTCAAGGAAAGACGATATGGAGATAGTGATTCTCGGTGGCGGCGTAATTGGGGTAACCAGCGCCTGGTATCTGGCCAAAGCGGGTCACAAAGTAACCCTGCTGGAGCGACAAGGTGGCGTCGCCCTAGAAACCAGCCATGCCAACGCCGGGCAGATATCCCCGGGTTATGCGGCCCCCTGGGCGGCCCCCGGCATTCCCCTCAAGGCCGCCAAGTGGATGCTGCAAAAGCATGCCCCCTTCACCGTGCGCCCCACCGCCGACCCCTTCCAGCTTCGCTGGATGCTCAGAATGCTCGCCAACTGCACTCCGACCGCCTATGCCACCAACAAGGGGCGCATGGTGCGTCTGGCCGAATACAGCCGCGACTGCATGAAGCTGCTGCGCGACGAGCTGAATATCGATTACGAAGGGCGCCAGCTCGGCACCCTGCAGCTGTTTCGCAGCCAGTCCCAGCTCGATGCCAGCCAGCGCGATATCGAGGTGCTGGAGGAGTATGGCGTCCCCTACCAGTCGCTGGATGCCAGCGGCTGCGAAGCGGCAGAGCCTGCGCTGGCGCGGGTGCGCGGCAAAATCGTCGGCGGCTTGCGTCTGCCCGGCGACGAGACCGGCGACTGCTTCCGCTTCACCAAGGCCCTTGCCCTTGAAGCCGAGAAGCTCGGGGTCAAGTTTGTCTTCAGCTGCGACATCGACGAGATTGAGCAAGCCCGTGGCCGAGCCGTGGCGGTGCGGGCGGGCGAGCAGCGCTATCGCGCCGATGCCATCGTCTGTGCGCTCGGCAGTTATGCCACCGGTTTTTTGCGGCCGCTGCTGCGCCCGCTCGGGCTGGAGCTGCCTGTCTATCCGGTCAAGGGCTACTCCCTCACCCTGCCGATGATCAACGCAGACGCCGCGCCGCGCAGTACCGTACTCGACGAGACCTACAAGGTGGCCATCACCCGCTTTGACGAGCGGATCCGGGTCGGCGGCATGGCGGAGCTGTCGGGCTACAACCTCGCTCTCAACCCCAGACGCCACGACACTCTGGCGATGGTGGTGGGGGATCTCTTCCCCGAGGGGGGCGATATCAGCCAAGCCGAGTTCTGGACCGGCCTACGCCCCATGACGCCGGACGGCACCCCGCTGGTGGGGCCGAGCCCCATTCCCGGCCTCTGGCTCAATACCGGCCACGGCACCCTGGGCTGGACCATGGCGGCCGGTTCGGGTCAGCTTCTGTGCGATCTCATCAGCGGCAGCGAGCCCGCCATCAGCGATGAGGGGCTCACTCTGGCTCGTTACGGCTAAGCACCTAAGCTGTCGGGCTGTTTCACACGCCAACTGCGCCCCCCAGACAGCAGCAGAGGACGTCCTCAACCGTTTTATTGACAGGCCACCGCCATAAACGGTGGCCTTTTCATCTGATGTTGACCTTCTCCCTCCCCGTCTACCTGAGCGGTGCTCTGGCTGCCGGTTAATGCAGCAAACGGCACAGAATATTGCGCAATTCGACTTGCGCAAGCCGCCACAATCCGTAATGTGGATAGACGCATTTTTCGCAGCGCATATTTTTTAAATGGCCTGTAAACCGCTTGTAAACAGGCGTCGCCAGACAAGGGGTTACGGGTGTCACCACGAGTTTCTTTAGCAGCAATCCAGGGTAGGACAATATGAAAAAAGTAGGTTTGGTCGGTTGGCGTGGCATGGTGGGATCGGTTCTGATGAGCCGGATGCAGGAAGAGCAGGATTTCGCCCATATTCAACCCACATTCTTCACCACCTCCCAGGCCGGTGAGGCCGCACCCAACTTTGGCGTCGATGCCGGTACTCTGCAAGACGCCTTCGATATCGAGGCGCTGGCCAAGCAGGATATCATCATCACCGCGCAAGGCGGCGACTACACCAAGGATGTCTATCCGCGCCTGAAAGCCGCTGGCTGGCAGGGTTACTGGATTGACGCCGCCTCCTCCCTGCGGATGGAGAAAGATGCCGTCATCATTCTGGATCCGGTCAACGGCGACGTCATCGAGCAGGCCCTGAACAACGGCATCAAGACCTTCGTTGGCGGCAACTGCACCGTCAGCCTGATGCTGCTGGCCCTCGGCGGCCTGTTCAAGGCCAATCTGGTGGAGTGGGTGAGCGTGGCGACCTATCAGGCGGCCTCCGGTGGCGGTGCCCGCCATATGCGCGAGCTGGTTACCCAGATGGGGATGCTGCGTGACGAAGTGGCGGTCGAGCTGGCGGATCCCGCCTCCGCCATCCTCGACATCGAGCGCAAGATCACCGAGAAGACCCGCTCCGGCACCCTGCCGGTAGACAACTTCGGCGTACCGCTGGCCGGTGGCCTTATCCCCTGGATCGACACCAAGCTCGACAACGGCCAGAGCCGTGAAGAGTGGAAGGGTCAGGCCGAAACCAACAAGATTTTGGGTATCGAAAACGCCGTCATTCCGGTGGATGGTCTCTGCGTGCGGATCGGCGCCCTGCGCTGCCACAGCCAGGCGTTCACCATCAAGCTGAAAAAGGATGTGCCGCTGGCGGAGATCGAAGCCCTGCTGGCAGCCCACAACGACTGGGTGAAAGTGATCCCCAACGATCGCGACATCACCGCCCGCGAGCTGACTCCGGCGGCCGTCACCGGCACCCTCAGCATTCCGGTTGGCCGTCTGCGCAAGCTCAATATGGGCCCGGAGTATCTGGCCGCCTTTACCGTGGGTGACCAGCTGCTGTGGGGCGCCGCCGAGCCGCTGCGCCGCATGCTGCGTATCCTGCTGGCGCGCTAATCCGCCACAGCAGCAGATACAACAAGGGCGGGGAGTCACACTCCCCGCCCTTTTTTATTGCCAGTTTTTATAAGCCCTTTAGCAGGCTCTCACTCTTGCAGTCACTTAAAGCAGAATGCGCTGACAGCCGCTGTAGATCTCGGCCCGCCCGGGGCGGCAAAAACCCACCAGGGTGAGCCCGGTCTGCTCGGCCCGCTCGACCGCAAGCTCGGTAGCAGCCGAGATGGCGAGCAAGATCTCCACGCCGGCGCTGGCGCACTTTTGCACCATCTCGAAGCTGGCGCGGCTGGTCACCAGAATGGCGCCGTCACGGCGACCAGTGCGGCACAGATGGCCGACCAGCTTGTCCAGCGCAATATGGCGCCCCACATCCTCGCGGATGGCGAGAATATTGCCCTCACCATCCAGATGCACTGCCGCATGGGTAGCGCCGGTGCGCTGACCCAGCAGCTGGAGCGGGCGCAGCGCGCTCAGCACCTTGTCGATATGGCCCACAGCCAGACGCTGACTGTCGGGCAAGCTTGGCTGGGTGCGGATCACCTGCTCCAGACTCTCGCTGCCGCAGATGCCGCAACCGGTGCGCCCCGCCATGGTGCGCCGCTTCTCTTTGAGGCGATGAACGCAGCGATTGGCCAACGTGATATGCAGCTCAATCCCCTGACAGCCGTCAGTCTGCTCGATATCGTGGATATCGAGCAGGCTGTCGATGATCCCCTCGGATAGCGAAAAACCGATGGCAAAATCCTCCAGATCGGAGGCCGAGCACATCATCACGCTGTGGGCGATACCGTTGTAGACCAGCGCCACCGGCGTCTCGGAGGGGAGCGCCATCTCGCTGTCGCAGGTCAAGGTATCGGCGCGGTAGTGCACCACCTCGCGATGGATAGCGCAGCGTGCCAGCTCGTTCTGTTCGCTCTGTTCTCTCTGCTCGCCCCGCGCCTCAAGCTCTATGGCCTCTCTCATGGTGCGACCCCGTCAATGATCTCGGGATCTCTGGCCGAAATGCCGAGCCGCTTCATTTTGGAGAGCAAGGTGGTGCGCTTCATGCCGAGGCGGTTGGCCGCCCCCCGCTCGCCAGCGACTATGCCATTGCAGTCGCGCAGGGCGGCGATGATCGCCTCGCGCTCATCTTCCGGCCCCTCGGCAAAGAGCGGTGTGGCGGGCTCGTCATAAACCAGGGTCTCAATCTTGTGATAGCCCTTGAGGGGCATCAGCTCCTCCGGCGAGAGGTTGAGCACATGACCGCGGGTCATCACCACGGCGCGCTCGATAACGTTCTCCAGCTCGCGGATATTGCCGTACCACGGCAGCGACACCAACATCTTCATGGCATCGGCGGGGATCGAGGTGATGGTGCGGCGCATCCGCTTGGCAATCTTCTTGATAAAGAAATTGACCAAGAGCGGAATATCCTCGCGCCGCTCCCGCAGCGGCGGCAGCTCGATGGGAAAGACGTTGAGGCGGTAGTAGAGATCGCTTCGAAAGCGCTTGTTCTTGACCATGGAGAGCAGATCGCAGTTGGTGGCGGCCACCAGCCGCACATCCACTGCTATGGGGTTGCTGTTCCCCACCCGCTCCAGCTCGTGCTCCTGCAATACCCGCAAGAGTTTGGGCTGCAAGTCCAGCGGCATATCCCCCACTTCATCGAGGAACAGGGTGCCCTTGTGGGCCCGCTCGAAACGGCCGATGCGCTGGGTCAGGGCACCGGTAAAGGCCCCCTTCTCGTGGCCAAAGAGATCGCTCTCGATAAGGCCAGTGGGGATGGCGGCGCAGTTCACCTTCACCATCTCGTGGTCGTGGCGGGCACTCAGGGCGTGAATGGCTTGGGCGATCAGCTCCTTGCCGGTACCGGTCTCACCGAGGATCAGCACGGTACTGTCGCTCTCGGCCACCAGCCGCACCTTCTCCAGCACACTCTCCATCACCGCGCTCTGGTAGATGATATGGGGGAACTCCCCCTGCATCTGCGGCTCGTTGATGCGAATGGTCTTCTCTTTGGCACCGTTGGTGTTGGAGATCTCCTGCTGCGCTTGCACGTTGTTCATGGCAATGGCCGTACGTGCCGCCACCTGCTCCAGCAAGGAGATATCGATATCGGCAAAAAAGTCGGCGTTGGGGTGCGAGAGGATCAACACCCCCAGCAGGTTGCCCCGATAGCGCAGCGGCAAAATGCAGGAGCTGTCAGCCTCTGGCGGCAGGATCTGGGAGGTAAAGCGGCAGCGATTGCTGCAGCCGTGGCCGTGTTCGCGATAGACAAAAAACGGCTCGCTATGACCAAGGGCCCCCTGCAGGCACTTCTTTTCGAAACAGGAGTGATCGATGATGCCCGGCTGATCGCTCTGGTGCTGATTGACCAGATAGCTCTTGAAGCTGTCGGAGGTGGCGTTGTATTCGGCCAGACACAAGCTGCTAATGCCGAAGTGGTGGTGCAGGATGGCAAACAGGCTCTTGGGCAGTTCGGCGATGCGCACCAGTTTGATCACCGCGTTGGTTACATCCACCAGAATTTTGCAGCTGTCGCGCTCAAGGCGCAGGGAGTTGGCCTGCTCCAGAGTGCGCTCCTTGTCGAGCACGTTCTCGAGCGCAATGGCGATAATGGCCGCCAGCTGGGTCAGTTTGGCAAGGGTCTCCATGGTGAAGCTGTCGAGCTGGGTGTTGATAAACTCGACCCCGCCAAGGTGGCTGCGGGCGGTGGTGATGGGGAGCTGGCAGTAGGAGCGCAGCCCCCCGTAGACCCCTTCGCGATCCAGCGCCGGGCAGCGATTCTCAAAGCGGGCGGCAGCGAGAATGATGGCCTGTTCCGGGGTCTCTTTGGCAGGACGGGGGGAGAGGTGCAGCTCTGCCTTGGGGCAGACCAGATGCTTTGGGCCGGAATGTCCCATGAAGTAGAAGATGGCCTCCTCGTCCGCACCCATGTTGAGGATCAGGTTGACCCGGGTCACGCCGCCGAAGCTGGCATCTATCTTGTTGAGTTTGTGGATAAAATCATCGAGCGTCACGGCCGACAGGAGGGATTTGGAGAGCAGGAGGAAACCGTCGTCCCAGATGGGAGAGATCTCGTCCAGGGGGATGGCACTCACATTTAGCATTGCGGCCTCACGTTATATCGATTTAGTCACCAGTCAGGCTGTCCATGCCATCGCATCACGACAAGCACCCGTCACCAAAATAAATAGCCGCAGCCCGTAAAAGCGGCTGCCAATAAGAAAAGCGGTGACGAAAATTGTCGCATGTTGCAATTCCAGAGTTGTTATTAACGAACGACAACAAAAAGTAACATCGTTATCGGGGGATATATTGGAATGGCGACTCATCATAGATGAGCTCAAATTTCATTACAATCCGATTTAATATATCTGATGGCCATATTTAACCGGTTATTTCATCAGTTCTTGATCTCAATTAAGGCGCCTGAAAAGTGGGCCGCCGTCAACTGTCAGATCTGCCTCTCCTCTTCGCTGGCTGCTTCACTGGCTGCGGGTTTCGAGATGGCGTTTGCTGCCCATCCATCGGCAGTTTATGAGGTGATGATCCGGCTGTGGCAGCACTTCAGGCCACCGAAGATAAAGAGGGCCGACAGGCTCTGGAAGGCCATCAGCAGCCAGCTGGCGTTGTCGGCAAGCTCGGCGGTGACGCTCTGATGCGTGAGGTAGACCAGCAGGGTGATCACCCCCAGCAGCAGACAGTTGATCAAGGTGGTGGAGATAAACCCGATCAGCCAGGCACTGGAAATACTCAAGGCAGAAAATACGCTGCCCATGGCGAGCCGTGCCGCCATAAAACAGCCGAAAAAACCGAAGCCGAGCAGAAATATCATCTCGTCGCGCCAAATATAGCAACCTATTCCCAGCAATATCGCCGCCAGATAGGTGCCAATATAGAAAAGTCCGAATAAGCGACCAATTTCATGTTGCATCATTTACACCCCTTTCTTTGGGTAATAAAAGGGTGCCCGACTCGATAAATCCGAGTCGGGTTCCCTTATTTGTGCAGAACCTCTTTTTTAGGGCGATCAGCCTTTGGCTGCGCTGCGCAATTTCGCCTTGAGCGCGCTGTATTCAGTCTGGACGTACACTTCCGCCTCAGGCTGATTGTCGATGCGCTCGATCTTCACCGCGCAGTACTTGTACTCCGGCGTGTGGGAGACGGGATCGACGTGCTCGATGGTGAGCTCGTTGCAGGCCCCGATCCACCACTGGTAGGTCATATAGACCACCCCGGCGTTGACCCGCTCGTTGTAGTTGGCGCGGGTGATCACCTTGCCACGGCGCGACGAGATCCAGACCAGCGCCTGATCCTTCACCCCGAGCTTTTTGGCATCGCTCGGGTGGATCTGCACATAGCCAGGCTCATCGGCCAGGGTCTGCAGCGCCGAGCAGTTGCCGGTCATGGAGCGGCAGGAGTAGTGACCCACCTCGCGCACGGTGGAGAGCACCAGCGGGTACTCGGCACAGGGCTGCTCCAGCGGCGGCCGCCACTCGGAGGCAATCAGCTGACCCTTGCCGCTCGGGGTGGTGAACACATTCCCCTCGAACAAAGTGCTGGTGCCCGGGTGATCCTCGGTCGGGCAAGGCCACTGCACGCTCTTGAGATCGGCCATCTTGTCGTAGCTGACCCCGGCATAGAGCGGGCAGAGCGCACGCATCTCGTCCCAGATCTGTTCGGTGTTGTGGTACTCCATGGGATAGCCCATGGCGGTCGCCATCAGCGAAAAAATGGCCCAGTCCGGTTTGACGTTCTCGGGGGGCGTCACCGCCTTGTAGAAGCGCTGGAAGCCGCGATCCGCCGAGCTGTAGACCCCTTCATGCTCGCCCCAGCTGGTGGCGGGCAGAATGACGTCGGCCATCTCGGCGGTCTGGGTCATGAAGATATCCTGCACAATCACCAGCTCCATCCCCGCCAGAGTGCGGCGGAATTGACCGAGATCTGCCTCGGTCTGGGCCGGGTCTTCACCGAAGATGTAGAAGGCCTTGCACTTGCCCTCCTCCACCTTGTGGCCAAGCTCGGTCAGGCGATAGCCGGGCTTTTGGGAGAGTGACTCCACGCCCCACGCCTTGGCGAACTTGGCGCTGATGGCGGGATCGGCCACCGACTGATAACCCGGGAACTGGTGCGGCAGCATCCCCATGTCACAGGTGCCCTGCACGTTGTTCTGACCGCGCACCGGCCCGCAACCGGTGCCGCGACGACCGAAGTTGCCGGTCAGCAGCGCCAGACCCGCAAGCCCCTTGACCACGTCCACCGCCTGACCGTACTGGGTCACTCCCATGCCCCACAGGATCATGGAAGCTGGCGACTCGGCATAGGTGCGAATGGCGGCGCGGATATCGGCGGCTTTCAGGCCAGTGATCCCCTCGACATATTCCGGGGTGTACTTGGCCACCGTCGCCTTGAAGGTCTCGAACCCTTCGGTGTAGTTGGCGACAAATGCCTTGTTGTAAAGCCCTTCATTGATCAACACGTTGGCGAAGGCGTTAACCAGCGCCATGTTGGAACCGTTTTTGAGCGGCAGCCACTGATCGGCGATACGGGCGGTTTCCACCATGCGGGGATCACACACAATCACCTTGGCCCCGTTTGCCTTCGCCTTGAGGATATGGCGGGCGACGATGGGGTGAGAGTCAGCAGCGTTGTAACCAAACACCAGCAGGCACTTGGTCTCTTGAATTTCGGGAATGGCGTTGCTCATGGCGCCGTTGCCTACAGTTGTCTCCAGACCGGAGACTGAGGGTGCGTGTCACACCCTCGCGCAGTGGTCGACGTTGTTCGTCCCAATCACCGCACGGGCAAATTTCTGCATCACATAGTTGGCTTCATTGCCGGGGCCACGGGCAGAGCCGGTGGTCATGATGGCGTCCGGGCCATATTTCGCCTTGATGGCAGAGAGACGGCTGCTGGCGAACTCGATCGCCTCATCCCAGGAGACAGCCTCGAACTTGCCACCGCGCTCGCGGCGGATCATCGGGCTCTTGAGACGGGGGGTCAGCAGGTTGGTGTCGTTCAAGAAATCCCAACCGTAATAGCCCTTGAGGCAGAGCTGCCCCTCGTTGGTCCGGCCGTTGGCGCCTTCGGCCCCCACCACCTTGTCGTTTTCAACCAGCAGGTTGATTTTGCAACCGGTGCCGCAATAGGGGCACACGGTAATGACTTTTTTCATGACTCACACTCTTGTTTGTTAACGAAAAACGGCTCGGCAAGCCCGCTCACACCCGCGCCGGCATCGCCAGCAGTGCCTCGGCACTGGCCAGCTGCTTCTGCCGGTTCAGGGTTTCAAGATGCTCCGGCGTGACCAACCGCAGCGCCTGGGTCGGACACACCTCGACACAGGCCGGGCCCGCCTCGCGGTGACGGCAGAGATCGCACTTGAGCGCCTGCGCCTTGGTCTGCGGACGCTTGAAGAGCGAATCGGCAGCGGGTGCCACCTCTTTGAGCACCACCGCCATGGCGCCGTAAGGACAGGCCACCACGCAGGACTTGCAGCCGATGCAGCGCTCCTGCAACACCTTGACGCAACCATCCTCGCTGACGATGGCATTGTTCGGGCAGGCCATGGCGCACGGCTTGTCTTCACACTGGCGGCAGAGCACCGGCGTGGTCACCTTGCTGCCCACGATCACCTTCAGGCGCGGCTGAAAGTAGCTGTCCTTGGAGACCAGATGTCCATCCTCGATGGCAAGATGCAGGCCGCCCTCCCGCTCAAGGGTCCCGCTGCAAGACCCTGACTGGTGTGAAACGGCGCAGGCCACCTCACAGGTACGACACCCAATACAGAGACTGGGATCTGCAATCACGAAGCTGTTCATAGAGAGGGATCCTAAATGGTTCGTTACACCGGGCCGCCCGCCGACAGGCAAAGAGGCGGCCAGCCCCCCACAAAGCATTTATCAGACCAAAATGGGAGAATGGCGCGATAAAAATTTACAAGCAACTGAAAATAAAGGATTAATCAAAAATAAGAACGTGCTGAATGCCACCCCTGACGAGGGTGACGACGGGGTGGGAAGTGTGATCGACACGACAAAAGTGACGAGCTCGACACCGGCGGATCAAGGTGTATCACCCTGCCTTTCAGCACAAACGGACAAACAACAACCAATCAATGAGTAATTTATTGATCTTGTGCATATTTTACCCCGTTTTACCTTTTCATCAGCTATTCGATTGGATATCATCTCTAGTCAGGAATATGACAGCCAACGTAGTTGATAAATTAATTAGCCAAAGTGATAGGCTTCACCATTTTTACTCAAGGCATTTTATAAATATAAATTTAACCACACTAGATATAATTAATACACTTTACTTATTAAAAAATAAGCTCCATGTTAAGGATTCGCTATGGCCCCTATCGAAAATGTAACTCTTTTTTCAGAAATCAGAAGCTGGCTAGAAGTGCTATATTTTGCTAGCGGCCTAGTTGTGATGGTATTAATTGGGTTAGGATTAAGGCAACTTAAATTAGCCAAAGATCAAATTTCTCTTGCAAAAAATCAAATTGAGACAAGTAAAGATATTTTTAAAACACAATCTAAAAGAGCGGCAGTAGAAGCCGCAGTTGTTGAATGTCGTCGATTCGCAGAAACCATTGTGCTGGATTCTATTGCTTTAGATAAATACTGCACTCAAAATGGCATAACTTATTTTGATGATGTTATACTTACCAGAACTGAGAATGGATTTAAAATTAATGCTAAAAACGTGAAAAAAGAAGACGTTGATAAAATGGTAGGTGCCGAAGAAATACTTAATAGATATATGAATGGGCTTGAAGCTTACGCATTATTTTTCTTAAGTGGTGTCGCAGATGAAAACATCGCATTCCATTCAAATGCAAAAACATTTATCAAGTTTGCTGAAAAAGCATTTAAATTAATACCATGTTGTGAAATTGAAGATGATGATATAGAGCCTATAAAAGCTTTATATTTTATGTGGAGCAGTAAATATGAAACGAAACAATTGAAAATTAAAAAGAAAGAAATCGAGAGAAAACTCTCAGAACACAAAGAAACAACTATAAAATCAATAGGAACATAACAAGATCTTTAAATATAAATATGAGGGTGACTAGTGCCATTAGACGCAGTTAGTCTAGCATCGCATCTCTGCTCTTATGTTTTTATTTAATGGTGCAATTCACTTCGTTTATTGCACCCTACGACTATTGATTTTTCCTGTGCCGGCTCATTAAGGGAAACGTTAGATTCATGGAGGATAAATGACATCTCGGGAACTACTTGAAAAAGCCGTACACAGAAGCGCTATTATTCATCAGCCTCATGCGCTAAAAGCCTATTTATCGACTCAATATCTTGCTGCACACCTTGGACAATCGGAAGCCTTGTGGCAACAAACCGCCAAATTGATTGCCAAGGATGGATTACAGGTTTCAACGGTACTTACCGATAGTGTGGAGCATATCGCTTTTTCCGATGTGCGCAGGCATCGCATTCTGGCACGTGGTATCTATCCCGCAGCCTACCAAGCTATTTCCCAATGGCATGCCGAGTACGGCTTTCACGATATCTTTGAATTCTATATCGCCAAGGCAGCCAATAAGCCCGAATATTTATCCCATAACGTCACCATTTTGCTTGCGCTTAATGAGGTATACAGCGCCCTTCCTCCCGAGTGGGTACCTGCATTTTTAAATCGGGTCACGGATTTTGTCACTGCTACCTTCCCTAATGAAGAAAATAGAGAATGCTGTGAGGTGATCACAACCGGACAGCCGGCAACATTAGAGGATGTATTGCATTCCTGTTTGCAGCAGCCCGGCTTTTTTGGCCATAACCTGATCACTTTGGCCTGGATAGTTCGCTGCAAAAACTCGTTATCTGATGCTCAATATAATGCCATGCTAAGCAACCTCTATTTACAAGCCGTCGAGCCCCTTGAAGACCCTGATGACGAACTGGATTTAAACTTGTGGAACTCCTGCGCCACCCATAATGATATTGATGGGTTCAAAGAACAAATATGGTCGTTGGTTTTTGACACCTGCTTTAATCTGCATCAGATTACCTTGGCTGATGCCCTCAGCCTCTTACAGCAGCAATACCCTGAGCATACAGCTGAATTAATAAGGGTGGCCAAGTATCACACCAGAAAATGTGCTGAAATGAGTTCATAAAAATATCACTGTAGGGTGCAATAAGCGTAGTGCATTGCACCTCTTGCTTCTTTCAATATTTGGTGCAATTCACTTCGTTCATTGCACCCTACATTTTCCCCGCCCAAATAAAGACTCTATTGCTACCCAACACCCTCCCCTTTGCCATCCTGCAAGCAATTAATTAGCGATTATTTTATCGTTTATTTATCATCCATTTTGGAAAAAGATTTTAGCCAAACCACTTCGCTAGATAAAACAAACAGTTGCCTGCATTGTCGCGGCCTATTTCAATCGCCGGATAATTAATTCTCTTACTCAAATTGAACTTTTGATTGTTTATAACTGAGCATAGTCCCGCAAAGTGTGTGTCATTATAAGCTTAATGACAGATGAACAGACTGTGTTCCATGACAAGCAGATCACTATTCCGTTAGCGCCCTTTCCCATCGCAATCCATTAATTCTCTCCCGATTAAATATCACGACTCTCCTGGTAGGTCGGGCAGCTGTGCGTTGGCAAACGTGTAAACATCAAACTGACAAGATGAACTCATGAACTGTGATAAACAACAAGCCACTCCCGGCGTTATGCTGGCGGCGATTGGCGTAGTCTATGGCGATATCGGCACCAGCCCGCTCTATACCTTGCGCGAGTGCCTGTCAGGTCAATTCGGGTTCGGCGTCGAGCCGGCCTCCATTCTCGGCTTTCTCTCGCTGATCTTCTGGCTGCTGATCCTGGTGGTGTCGGTCAAGTACCTCTCCTTTGTGATGCGGGCCGACAACGCCGGCGAGGGTGGCATTCTCACCCTGATGTCGCTGGCGACCCGCAACGCCTCCACCCGCTGGACGCCGCTGCTGATCATCCTCGGCCTGATTGGCGGCAGCTTCTTCTATGGTGAGGTGGTGATCACCCCGGCGATGTCGGTGATGTCAGCCATCGAGGGTCTGAGCATTCTCACCCCCGCCCTCGACCCCTATATCGTCACTCTCTCGGTGCTGGTGCTGACCCTGCTGTTTGCCATCCAGAAACATGGTACCGCCATGGTGGGCAAGCTGTTTGCCCCCATCATGCTGATCTGGTTTATGACGCTGGCGGTGCTGGGGCTGCGCGGCATCATCCATAACCCCGAGGTGCTGGGTGCACTCAACCCCATCTGGGCGGTGCGCTTCTTTGTCCAGTACCAGACCACCTCCTTCTTTGCCCTCGGCGCCGTGGTGCTGGCCATCACAGGGGTGGAGGCGCTCTACGCGGATATGGGCCACTTTGGCAAAAATCCCATTCGCCTCGCCTGGTTTATCGTGGTGCTGCCCTCGCTGGTGCTCAACTACTTCGGTCAGGGGGCGCTGCTGCTAAGCAACCCCGCCGCTATTGCCAACCCCTTCTTCCTGCTCGCGCCGAAATGGGCGCTGGTGCCGCTGCTGCTCTTGGCAACCATGGCGACGGTCATCGCCTCGCAGGCGGTGATCTCCGGGGTCTTTTCGCTGACCCGTCAGGCGGTGCGGCTCGGTTATCTCTCCCCCATTCGCATCGTTCACACCTCCGAGCAGGAGTCCGGCCAGATCTATATTCCGGTCATCAACTGGATGCTCTATATCTCGGTGGTGATCGTCATCATGAGCTTCGAGCACTCCAGCAATCTGGCGGCGGCCTACGGCATCGCGGTGACCGGCACCATGGTGCTCACCTCGATCCTCTCCTGCTCGGTGGCCAAGAACAGCTGGCACTGGAACAAGTATCTGGTGGCCATCCTGTTTGCCGCGCTGCTCTGTATCGACGTGCCGCTGTTTGCCGCCAACCTCGCCAAGATCTTCTCCGGCGGCTGGCTGCCGCTCACTCTGGGCGCGGTGATGTTCACCGTGATGACCAGCTGGAAGAGCGAGCGTTTCCAGCTTATTCGTCGCCTGAACGAGCACGGCAACTCCCTTGAGCCGATGATCGCCTCGCTGGAAAAATCCCCGCCGACCCGGGTGGCCGGCACTGCGGTCTATATGTCGCGGGTGGTCAATGTGATCCCCCATGCGCTGCTGCACAACCTCAAGCACAACAAGGTGCTGCACGAGCGGATCATCCTGCTCACCCTGCGGGTGGAGGATGTGCCCTACGTCCACAATGTGCGCCGGGTCTGCATCGAGCAGCTCTCCCCCACCTTCTGGCGGGTGGTGGCAAGCTACGGCTGGCGCGAGACCCCGAACGTGGAGGAGATCTTCCACCGCTGCAACGCCGAGGGGCTGAGCTGCCGGATGATGGAGACCTCGTTCTTTATGGCCCACGAGTCGCTCATCATGAAAGACCGCCCCTGGTATCTCTATCTGCGCGGCAAGCTCTTTATGCTGCTGCAGCGCAACGCCCTGCGGGCGCCAGATCAGTTCGAGATCCCGCCCAACCGGGTTATCGAACTGGGCTCGCAGGTGGATATCTGATGGCGTGTTGATGGCCTCTTAAAGGCATAGAAAACCTCAGCAAGTAGAGAGGGAGGCATGGGCCTCCCTCTCTTGTTTCCGTTAACTCAGTTACCGGCCCCCTCATCCCCAACCCTTCTCCCGCGAGGGGAGAAGGGGGCAAACCACATAGCCCCCCACAGACATCCCACCGTAGGGTGCAACAAGCGCAGCGCCGTGCACCGCGAACATATGGCTGACCTCCCCCCTCATCCCCAGCCCTTCTCCCGCAAGGGGAGAAGGGAGCAAACCACATCGCCCCCTCAGACATCCCACCGTAGGGTGCAACAAGCGCAGCGCCGTGCACCGCGAACATATTTGATAGCGGTGCAATTCACTGCGTTCTTTGCACCCTGCTTATGCTGCGTTTTCCAAGGTGACGAACCCTCCCGATGGCTTCGTCACAAGTGACGAACGTCACAGTTCGACAGCCGTATCAGCGCTTCGCCCCAACCACATCAAGATTTTTATTCATTTAAAAACAGCCACTTAAAACCAATTTCTCTGCAAGAACCATTCTGGCCCGTATCTTGCCAACCTGCCCCTACTTTCTCCGTTCGCGACACGACAAGGTAGGCTATGAACCGCTTCGTTATCGCTGACCCCAAGCTTTGTATCGGCTGTGGCACCTGTATGGCGGCCTGCAGTGAAGTACACAAGGCGCAAGGTTTGCAGCAAGCCCCCCGTTTAACCGTTATGCGACACGAGCAGGCGACCATGCCGGTTCAGTGCCGTCACTGTGACGATGCCCCCTGCATCAAGGTGTGCCCGGTCGAGGCCATTCGCCAGACCGGCGATTGCGTGCAACTCAACGAGTCGCTCTGCATCGGCTGCAATCTCTGCGCCGTGGCCTGCCCCTTTGGTGCCATCCAGAGCGGTGGCAGCCGTCCGGTGGCCGTGGCCACCAGTTACGACACCTATATCCCCTGCTCCATCCGCTCCAGCAACCCCTCCACCTCTGCCGGCCTGCGCTGCTTTGGCGAGGATCTGCTGAGCTGGGAGCCGGGGGTGCGCAGCATCGCGGTCAAGTGCGACCTGTGCGAGTTTCGCGCCGACGGCCCGGCCTGTGTCGGTGCCTGCCCCTCCCAGGCACTGAAGCTGGTCAATGACGGCGACACCGAACGCGCTGCCCGTATCCGTCGCCAGCAAGCGGCCGACACCAACCCGCAAGGGGCCTCTGCCTTCTCGGCGCCTGCCACGGCGATCCCTGCCTCCGATTTATCCACCACAAAGGGAGCTCGCTGATGTTGTCCCCCCTTGTAATGGCCACGCTCCTGCTCTTTTTGCTGGGCGCTGCCGCCGGTTTGCTGCTGCAAAAGCTGCCCGCACTGGCCAACCGTCTCAACAGCGGCTTTGCCCTGTTGGGCTCACTCGCGGGTCTGGTCGCCGCCATCCAGATCTTTGCCCAAGGCACCCCCGTCGACGGCCAGCTCTGGCTGCTGGGCTCGGTGCACCTCGACATGCTGGCCGCGCTGATGCTGCTGGTGATTAGCACCGTCGGCGTCGCCGTCGCCCTCTACTCCTTTGCCTATATCCGCGAATATCAGGGCAAGGGGGATGTGGCCATCGGCGCGCTGATGAACCTCTTCCTCTTTGCCATGGTGGGCATGGTACTGGCCGACAATGCGCTCGGTTTCTTGCTCTGCTACGAGCTGGTGACCCTCACCACCTACTGGCTGGTCAAGACCAACCCCGAGGCCGCCAAACAGAGCCGCCTCTATCTGGTGATGAACCATATCGGCATGGCTCTGGTGCTGATCGCCTTCTGGCTGCTCTGCCGCGAAAGCGGCTCGCTGGAGTTCGCCGCGCTGCGCGAGCACCATCTGGCGGGCGCCCTGGCATCCCTGGTGTTTCTGCTCAGCTTCTGCGGCTTTGGCCTGCGCGCCGGTTTCGTGCCGCTGCACGGCTGGCTGCCGGTGGCCGAGCCCGTTGCCCCCTCCCATATCTCGGCGCTGATGTCCGGCGTGATGGTAAAGCTGGGTCTCTTTGGCATCTTGCGGGTCAGCATCGATTTTCTCGGCGCCAGCCAGCTCTGGTGGGGCTATGTGGTGCTGATCTTCGGTGCCTGCTCGGCAGTGCTCGGGGTGCTGTTTGCGCTGGCCGAGCACGACCTCAAGCGGCTGCTCGCCTACCACACGGTGGAGAACATCGGCATCATTCTGATGGGGATGGGGATCGGCATGATCGGCATCGCCAACCAGCAGCCGGCGCTGGTGGTGCTGGGGCTGCTCGGCGCCCTCTATCACCTGCTCAACCACGCAATCTTCAAGAGCCTGCTCTTTATGGGTACCGGCTCTGTGATGTTCCGCCTGCACACCCGTGACATGGACAAGATGGGGGGGCTGGCCAAGCTGATGCCCTGGACTGCGCTGGCGTTCCTCATCGGCGCCATGGCCATCTCGGCGCTGCCGCCGCTCAACGGCTTTGTCAGCGAGTGGTTTATCTACCAATCCCTGCTCTCCATGACCAAACTCGGCACCTCTGTCGTTGCGCCGCTCGCGGTAGTGATGCTGGCGGTGACCGGCGCCATGGCGGTGATGTGTTTCGTCAAGGTGTATGGCATCTGCTTCTGCGGTGCACCGCGCAGCGAACACGCGAGCCACGCCCGCGAAGTACCGGGGGCCATGGTGGCAGGCACCCTGCTGCTAGCTGCGGTCTGTCTGGTGCTGGGTCTGGGCGCCCCCTGGATTGCCCCCCATATCGCCAGCTATGGTCAGGCACTCGTTGCCAGCCAGATGAGTGTCGCCACCGGCGCCACCCTGCTGCCACTCGATAGCAGCCAGGCGATCCTCTCCCCGCCCGTTATCGCCATCACCTTGCTGGGTCTGTTCCTCATCCCGTTGCTGGTACTGGCCATCTTCAAGGGCCCCAAGCTCGGTCGTCGTCACGCCGGCACCCCGTGGGCCTGTGGTTACGCCTATGAGGAGCGCATGAGCCTCACCTCTGGCGGTGTCACCCACACCTTGCGCCAACTCTGCGCGCCGCTCTATCGCAAGCAGCCGCAGCTCGATCTGGCCACCGCCCTGCACGGGGTGAGCGATACCAGCGGAATGACCGGCTGGCTGCTGCACGCCATTGTGCTGGCGCTCTTTATCCTGATGGCTGTAGGAGTCTGATATGCCTGTTCTTGAAATGCCGAGCTGGGGCATGGTTGCCCTCGCCCTGACCCAGGCCATCGCCATGCTGGCGCTGGCGCCGCTCGCCACCGGTTTCAACCGGGTGCTGCGGGCCAAGATGCACTCCCGTCAGGGGCCGGGCCTGCTGCAGGATTACCGGGATATCGCCAAGCTCCTGCGCCGTCAGGAGGTGACCCCCGAGCCTGCCGGCATCATCTTCAACCTGATGCCTGCGCTGCTCATCGCCGCCCTCTTGCTGGTGGGGATGGCGCTGCCGACCCTGACTCACGAGTCCCCCTTCCCCATCGCCGGGGATCTCATCACCGATATCTATCTGTTCGCCATCTTCCGCTTCTTCTTCTCCCTCTCGGGGCTCGACAGCGGCAGCATGTTTGCAGGGATCGGTGCCCGCCGCGAGCTGACCCTCGGCATTCTGGTGGAGCCCATTCTGGTGCTCGCCTGCTTCATCATGGCGATGATGGTGGGCAGCTCGGATCTGGGCAATATCAGCAGCTATGTGGCGACCCAGCCACTGGCCGCCCCCATCGCTACCCTCTTGGCGGGTGCCGCCTGCGCCTTCGCGGTGTTTGTCGAGATGGGCAAGCTGCCCTTTGACTGCGCCGAAGCCGAGCAGGAGTTGCAGGAGGGGCCGCTTACCGAGTACTCCGGTGCGGGCCTGGCCTTGCTCAAGCTCTCCATCGGCCTCAAGCAGCTGGTAGTGGTGCAGCTCTTTCTGGTGATTTTCCTCCCCTTCGGCAAGGCGGCCAACTGGAGTCTGCCTGCGCTCATCGGCGCGGCGCTGATCCTCGCCTGCAAGCTGCTGGTGGCCTTTTTGCTGGCCGGCATCATCGAAAACGCCATGGCCCGTACCCAGTTCGTGCGCACCCACAAGCTCACCCGCTACGGCTTGGGGCTGGCCCTGCTGGCGCTGCTCGCCTATCTGGTCGGGATCTGAATCATGCCCGCCAGCACAGCAACTTTTTCCGATTTCATCATTTGTGAATGCTCATTCCCGAACATTAAAGTGAGAACTGCATGACCATCGCCATTTCGGATCGCATCGGCTGCGACTACATCCAGCAGGTGCGAGCACAACTGCCCCACGCCATCATCGACGAGGAGTGGCAAACCGCCGATCAGGCCACCATTACCGTCAAACCCACCAGTCTGGTCGAGACCGCCAGCCTGATCTTCCATCAGCTGGGGGGCTGGCTTCCGCTCTCCTTTGCCAATGACGAGCGCAGCCTAAACGGCCACTTCGCCGTCTACCACGTCTTCTCCATGGAGGGCGACACCAAGTGCTGGATCACCGTCAAGGTGCTGGTGGATGCCGATACCCAGGAGTACCCCTCCATCACCCCGACCATTCCGGCGGCGGTGTGGGGCGAGCGGGAGATCCGCGACATGTATGGCCTGCGCGCCATCGGTCTGCCGGATGAGCGCCGTCTGGTGCTGCCGGACGACTGGCCGGAGGATATCCACCCCCTGCGCAAGGACGCCATGGATTATCGCCAGCGCCCGATGCCCACCACCGACACCGAGACCTACCCCTTCGTCAATGAGCTCGGCAGTGATGCCAACCGCATCGTGCCGGTCGGCCCGCTGCACATCACCTCGGATGAACCGGGCCACTTTCGTCTGTTCGTCGATGGGGAAGACATCATCGATGCCGACTACCGCCTCTTCTATGTCCATCGCGGCATGGAAAAACTGGCAGAAACCCGCATGGGCTACAACGAAGTGGCCTTCCTGACCGATCGGGTCTGCGGCATCTGCGGCTTTACCCACAGCGTCGCCTACACCACCTCGGTGGAGAACGCCATGGGTATTCCGGTGCCGGAGCGGGCCAAGATGATCCGCGCCGTGCTGCTGGAGGTGGAGCGCCTGCACAGCCATATCCTCAACATCGGCCTGTCGAGCCACTTCACCGGTTTCGACACCGGCTTCATGCAGTTCTTCCGGGTACGGGAAAAATCCATGACCCTGGCCGAGCTGCTGACCGGCGCGCGCAAGACCTACGGTCTCAACCTGATTGGCGGGGTACGCCGCGACATCTTCAAGGAAGATCGCATCAAGGGTGCCCAGCTGGTGCGCGAACTCCGCGATGAGCTCAAACCCCTGGTGGCCATGCTGCTGGATACCGCCAACATCTCCTCCCGCCTCATCGGTATCGGCAAGCTAGACCCGCAGATTGCCCGCGATTTCAGCTGCGTTGGCCCCATGGTGCGGGCGAGCGGCTTCAAGCGCGATGTGCGCCGGGTCCACGACTTTGCCGGTTACCGCGAGCTGCCGATGGAGATCCAGACCAAGGCGGGTTGCGATGTGCAATCCCGGGTACTGGTGCGCATCCACGAGCTCTACGACTCCCTCGACATGATTGAGTTTGGCCTGGAGCACCTGCCGGAAGGGCCGCTTTTGACCGAAGGGTTCACCTACCAGCCGGGCAAGTTTGCGCTGGGCTTTACCGAAGCGCCCCGCGGCGAGAACGTCCACTGGAGCATGACGGGAGATAACCAGAAGCTGTTCCGCTGGCGCTGCCGCGCCGCCACCTACGCCAACTGGCCCGCCCTGCGCTACATGCTGCGCGGCAATACCGTGGCGGACGCGCCGCTCATCATCGGCAGTCTGGATCCCTGCTACTCCTGTACCGACCGGGTCACCCTGGTCGACCCCAAGAAGGGCAAATCCACCGTGGTCTCCTACAAGGAGATCGAGCGCTACGGCATCGATCGCAAACACTCTCCGCTGAAATAAGGGGTCATCATGATCAAGCTGTTCAAGACCATTCTCAAGGCTGGCACCCCGACCGCCAAGTACCCCTTCGCCCCTATTGATGTGAACCGGGATTTTCGCGGCAAACCGAAATATCAGGCGGATCAGTGCATCGCTTGCGCCGCCTGCACCAAGGCCTGCCCGGCCAATGCGCTGGTGATGGAAGTGGACATGGAGACCGGCGAACGGCGCTGGGAGATCTCCATGGCGCGCTGCATCTTCTGCGGCCGCTGCGAAGAGGTCTGCCCGACCCGCGCCATCGCCCTCTCCCCCGAGTTCGAACTGGCGGTGACCAACAAGGCGGATCTCTATGAGGAGGCCCGCTTCGCGCTGGCCCCCTGCACCCTGTGCGGCACCTACTTTGCCCCGAGCAAGCTGGTGGCGCTGGTGGAGGACACTCTCAAGCAGGCGGGCACGCCGCTGGCCACCCCGGAGCGGCTGCACCACTGCCCCGACTGCAAACGAAAACAGAGCATGCTGAGCCAGCCTGACTCGGCCCTGATCACACCGATAGCCACACCGATGGCCGCACAAAAGGAGTGGATGTGATGAGCAAGATCAAAGGCATAGAACCGGTTGTCGGCCATGCCCATACCCGCGCCGTGCCGCTGGCACAGGATCCCGAGATCACCAAACTCAAGAAGACCCTGCTCAAGGACATTCGCCGCTCGGCCTATGTCTACCGGGTCGATTGCGGCGGCTGCAACGCCTGCGAGATCGAGATCTTCGCCACCATCACCCCACTGTTTGATGCCGAGCGTTTCGGCATCAAGGTGGTCGCCTCCCCCCGCCACGCCGACATCCTGCTCTTTACCGGCGCGGTGACCCGGGCGATGCGGGTTCCGGCCCTGCGCGCCTACGAGGCGGCGCCCGATCCCAAGATCTGCATCGCCTACGGCGCCTGCGGCTGTGACGGCGGCATCTTCCACGACCTCTACTGCGTCTGGGGCGGCACCGACAAGATCGTGCCGGTAGATGTCTATATCCCGGGCTGCCCCCCCACACCGGCGGCTACCATCTATGGCTTTGCGGTGGCGCTCGGCCTGCTTGAGCAAAAACTCAAAGCCACCAGCCACGAGGTGCAACCGGGTGAACGGGTCGAACTGCGCCACACCGGCATCCCCAATGAAATCCGGGTGATGATCGAGCGCGAAGCGCGCCGCATGGCCGGTTACCGGCAGGGGCGGATCATCGCCGACGAGTTTATGGCCCTGCTCGAAGGGGCGACCCAGCAGGATGTGGATCTGCGCATCCAGAGCTACCTCGATCAGCACGACGATCCGCGCCTCTCGGAGATCGTCAACAACCTCGCAAATGCCTGCCTCAACCGGGCGGCCGGCAAGGGAGAGGCGGTGCATGGCTGACGAGGTTTTCTTCTATCGCCTCTCGCGCAAGTTCGTCGACGAGCAGTTCGACGTGCCGGAAGAGGCAAAGGAGGTGATGTACTACAGCCTCGCCATCGGCCATCACCTCGGCATCGTCGATTGCCTGCGAGCAGACCTGGTCTGCTCGCTGACCGGTTATCGCGACTGGGTAGCCAAGCTGCCAGAGGGGAGCGAAGCGCGCTGCAAGATGGAGGGGTTTCTCACCTTTGGCGAGATCACCATCTATCGCGAGCACTGCCATATGCTGGCCTGCGCCTTCGACCGACTGCGCAAAGCCGACAATCTGCTCGATGAGCAGGAGCTGGGCTGGACCAATACCTTTATGGATCAGCTCACCGCCCTCTTTAACGACCCCCATATGTACCTAATGGTAAGGAGCCGCTGATGGGCTGCAATCTCGTGTTGACCGTGGGCAATGCCATGATGGGGGACGACGGTGCCGGCCCCTATCTCGCCGACAAGCTGCAAGCCGCCCCCCTGCCCGGCTGGATCCATATCGACGGCGGCATCGCGCCGGAAAATGTGGTCTACAAGGTGCGGGAGCTGCAACCGGAGCGAGTGGTGCTGGTGGATGCCGCCGAGATGGGCGAGAAGGCGGGTACCCTGCAGGTGATCCCCCCCGAGACCATCGCCGAGATGTTTATCTTCTCAACCCACAATATGCCGCTCAATTTTTTGATCGACGAGCTCAAGACCTTTGTCCCCGAGGTGATCTTTGTCGGGGTACAACCGGCCATCGTGGCGTTCTCTTTCCCGATGACCGAGATGGTGAGTGAAGCGATGGATTATCTTTATCAGCATCTTGATGCCGCCAGGGATACCGGTCTGTTAATAGATAAACTGGATCAGTGGAATATTGCCAACGCCAAGCGGTGATTATTTATCGAGTTGTTAACGACCGTTATTGACCGACGATTTCGGCAATGTGATCGAGGCCCGATGTTAAATTAAAAACATCGGGCTAATTGTGCTGAACTTGATATAAAACAAGGTTCTTTTATTTTTTCAAAAAATCGCTAACTCTCGATTTTTTATGACAAAAAAAGCGTTGCCAGTCACAGAAATTTGCCACAAAATGGCGACCGTTACGGAAGTTGATGGGGTCTGGTGGCCTCCTCGGTCTTCAAAACCGATGTGAGCCGAGAAGGCTTTGGCAGGTTCGATTCCTGCCTCTTCCGCCAAATTTATCTATTGAACAAATACTCTCCCGCTGAATTTTTCGGCCTGAATGTTATTTCCATTGTTTGTTCAATATGTTTGAAGTAATACCTTAAAAAAGGTGCTTGCCGCTTGCCAATATAATCCGAACTCAGGTTATCTCGCTGGCCAAAAATTAATTTATCAGCATCGATGCAGCATTAATTTATACCCGCTCATTGATGCCCCCAGTTTGCAATCATCCGCAAATCGCCAGCAGTGCCATAACCCGTCAGCTCGGCCTCTCTATCGGCAAACCGGTGCGCATCCCGAACCCACGCACTGCACTGGTAATCCCATGCCGAACTCGTCTCACGCGCCAGCCATCCCCCATCGCCAGCCCGCATCAGGTACGGCTGCCGACGATTCACAGCCAGATTCTCAGCAACAGCCCGGCCAGCAACAAACGCGCCGCTTGCCGCAAGTGGAACAGCTGCTGCAACAACCTTTTCTCGTCGGGTTTATCGAGGCGCTGAGCCGCCCGCTGGTGACTCAGGCGGTGCGCGACACCCTGAGCGAGCTGCGCCAGAGCGAAGATTTTCGCCAGCATGGCGTCGCCCCCGAGCAGATCGAGGCGCTGATTGCCAAACGCTGCCAACAGCAGTTGCGCCAGCGTCAAACCCGGGTGATCAACGCAACCGGCACCCTGGTGCATACCAATTTGGGGCGTTCGCCGTTAAGTGCCGATCTGTGGGACGAGGTGCGGGATCTAAACACCGGCTACAACAATCTGGAGCTGGATCTCGCCACCGGCAAGCGCGGCGGGCGCAAGGGGCTGATCGCCCCCCTGCTCCGTTGCCTCACCCAGGCCGAGGATTCGCTGGTGGTCAACAACAACGCCGCTTCGCTCTTTTTGCTGCTACAGGAGGTGGCCAAGGGGCGCGAGGTGATCGTCTCCCGCGGCGAACAGATCCAGATTGGCGGCGGCTTTCGCATTCCCGACATTCTGGCCCTCTCCGGCGCCAAACTGGTGGAGGTGGGCACCACCAATATCACCACCGCCAAAGATTACCTCGATGCCATCACCGATCAGACCGCGCTGGTGCTGATGGTGCACAGATCCAATTTCGCCATTCGCGGCTTTACCGAATCCCCCGATATCGGCGAGGTGGCCCGCGCCCTGCCCGAACATGTAGTGCTGGCGGTGGATCAGGGCTCCGGCTTGACCACCGAAGAGTTTGCGCCAGATGAAACCTCGGTGCGCCAGTACATCAAGGCGGGGGCGGATCTGGTCTGCTACTCAGGCGACAAGCTCTTGGGGGGGCCGCAATCGGGCATCATCAGTGGCCGCAGCGACCTTATCAAGCGGCTGGAAAAACACCCCATGATGCGTACCTTCCGCCCGAGCCGCATCGTCTACTCCCTGCTCGAACGGCTGCTCATCCACAAGCTCAACAAATCTCCCATCGGCGAGGGTATTGCCCAGCGCACCTTGAGCAACCCTGCCGCCATGCAGGCCCGCGCAGATCAGCTGATGGCCGCCCTGCCCGGCTCCTTTGTGCCGGTTCCCGCCCAGCTGGTGGTGGGCGGCGGCACATTGCCGGACGAGTTCTACCCGGCCCCTGCGCTCGAATGCACCGACCCGCGCCCGGCCCAGCAGCTGCTCGACGCCCTGCGCGAACTCCCCGTCCCTGTCATCGCCACCGTGCGCCAGCAGAAGGTGCTGCTCAATATGGCGACCCTGCTGCCGACCGAGATGGAGCTGTTGATCGCCCAACTCAGGGAGTTGCTGCTGCCCGCCCCGTTCAATGCAACAAATGCGACCGAGGAGCCCTGATCCCATGACCCCCTATCGCGCCGTTATCGGTCTTGCCGGCCACGTGGATCACGGCAAGACCCTGCTGATCAAGGCCCTTACCGGCATCACTACGGCCCGCGCCCATGAGCAGGCCATCGGCATGACCCAGGATCTCGGCTTTGCCCACTTCGACGACGGTCAGGGCAACGCCATAGGCGTCATCGACGTGCCCGGCCACGAGCGCTATATCCGCAATATGGTGGCGGGGCTCTGGAGTCTGGATCTGGTGCTGCTGGTCATCGCCGCCGACGAGGGGTGGATGCCGATGACCGGCGATCACCTGCGCCTGCTCAAGGCGATGGGGGTGCCGCGTCTCTTGGTCTGCATCAACAAGTGCGATCTGGTCTCCCCCGACGAGCTTTTGCTGTTGGAGGAGAGCCTGCTGGAGCGGGTGATGGACGAGAGCGGCATGGTGCCCGATATCGTCAGCGTCAGCGCCAAAACCGGCGAGAATATGGCTGCCCTGCACACCGCCATCGTGCGCCAGCTTGCCGAGCTACCTGCCTCACACGCTGCCCGCGAGCAGAGCGCCCCGCGACTGTATGTAGACAGGGTCTTTACCGCCAATGGCACCGGTACCGTGCTGACCGGCACATTGCAACAGGGCCGCCTCAAGGTGGGGGACAAGCTGCGCCTCTACCCCGCCGATCGGGAGGTGCAGGTGCGCTCCCTGCAGGCCTATCACCAGAGCGTCGACGAGATCGGCGCCGTCTGCCGGGTGGCAGTGGGCCTGAAAAAAGTGCCCCACAAGGAGGTGGCCCGCGGTCACTGCCTTACCAACGCCGCTGGCCAGTGCGAGGCGGCAACCCACCTTATCGTGCGACTCAACGCCGAGAGCCTGAGCGGCAAGGCACTACGCCCCTCTCTGCACAACAAGGAGGTCGAAGTAGCCCTCGGCAGCTGGCATGGCCGGGCCCGTTTCGTGCCGATCAAGGACTCCCGGCTGGCGCGGCTGATCTTTGCCAGCCCCATCCCCTGCTTCTTTGGCCAGCCGCTCGCCATCATTCGCCACGGCAGCAGCGAATTGCTGCACGGCGCCCGCATCGTCTGGTGCGGCGACATCCATCCCGCCAGACGCAAGGCGCTGCACACCCTGCTTGGTGAGCTGCCTGATGAGCTCGAGCACTACAACCCGGCCACCCTGCAGCTTGGCCTCAATGGCTATGTGCTGGCCAGCCGCTTTGACCAGCGGCCCGAGCAGGTCACCCCCCTCGGTGAGTGGCTGCTGGATAACTGCTGGCTGGCCCAGAGCCGCGACCAGCTGCTCGGCACGCTGGCCAGCGAACCGCTGAGTGCCGCCGAGCTGGCAACCCGCTTCGGCATCGCCCTGCCGGTCACTCAGGCCCTACTCCAGCAGCTCAAGAGCGAGCAGCTGATACGCCTGCACCATGACAAGTGGCAGCAAGGCAGCGGCGAGTCAGAAGATGATCTGGGGGAAGAAGCACAGCTGGTGCTCAAGGTGGTGCGAGATCAAGGCAAGGAGGGTTACGAGCCCGGTAAACTGGGCCCCGGCGGCGTGGAGCTGGATCCCTTTATCACCCGCAAGCTGCCCGCCGCCCTGCAGCAGGGCTTGCAGCAAAAAGGCGCGTTGCAAAAGCAACTGCGCAATCTGGCGCGACTCAAGTATCTGGTGCAGCTCGATGGCCCCATCTACTACGACGCCGAGCTTTACAACCAGATGGTCGCCGAAGTGCTGGCGGGCCAGCAGGTGGGAGATCTGATCGACATGGCATCCCTCAAGGAGATCACCGGTTTGTCGCGCAAATACGCCATTCCGTTCTGCCTGCGCATGGAGATGGATGGCTGGGTACGGCGCGAGGAGAACGAGCGCCGGGTGCTGCGTTTGCCGCAGACTCAAGATGAGATGGAGCCGGCATGAGCACCACCATCGCCCCCTCTGGCTCTTCCAATCCAGTGGCCAACCGGCTGCGCCGCGAATTTCATATCGACGGCATAGTTCAGGGGGTCGGCTTTCGCCCCTTCGTCTATGGGCTGGCGCTGCGCCACGGCCTTGCCGGCTATGTGTTGAACGATGCCAACGGCGTCACCATAGGTGCCGAAGGATCGCCTGAGCAGCTGGCCGCCTTTGCCCGCGAACTGCGGGAATTGGCGCCGCCGCTGAGCCGTATCGATCATTTCAGCGAGCGGGAACTGCCCCTTGCTCATGATCCCGACTTCGATGACCAATTTCATGGCCAGTTTCGAATTAAAGCGAGCCAGCAGCAGAGCGCGGCCACGGTCGCCATCTCGCCGGATCAGGGGATGTGCGAGGCATGCGCCCGGGATGTGGCCAACCCCGCGGATCGCCACCATCGCTACCCCTTTACCAACTGCACCCACTGCGGCCCGCGCTACACCATCATCCGCCGCCTCCCCTACGACCGCCCCCACACCGCCATGGCGGGCTTTGCCATGTGCCCGCGCTGCGCGGCGGCCTATGAAAACCCGCTGGACAGACGCTACCACGCCCAGCCGGTGAGCTGCCCCGAGTGCGGGCCCCATCTCAGCTGGCGAAATGGCTATGGCGATACGCTGGCCGAGCGCGAGGATGCCCTGCAAGAAGCTGCAAGCGCCCTGCAAGCAGGCAAGCTTATCGCGGTCAAGGGGATGGGGGGCTATCACCTGATGTGTGATGCCCGCAATGAACAGAGTGTTGCCAGATTACGAATGCTCAAACGGCGCGAACGCAAACCACTGGCGGTGATGATGGGCTCCCTTGCCGAGGCCAAATTGCATGTCACCGGCAGCAAAGACGAGTGGCAACTGCTCGCCTCTCAGGCCAGACCCATCGCCTTGCTGCGCAAGCGCGAAAACGATGATCGGCTCTCAGAATCCCAACTGACAACTGCGCCGCTGGCCGAGGGGATCGCCCCCGGCATCCCCTACCTTGGGGTCATGCTCCCCTATACCCCGCTCCATCAGCTGCTGCTGGACGCCTGCGCCATGCCGCTGGTGGCCACCAGCGCCAATGGTCGCGGCAGCCCAATCCTTATCGAGTGCGAGGCGGTGGTCAGGGAACTCGGCCGCGAGATTGACGGCATCCTGGATCACAACCGCCCCATCCTGCACCCGTGTGACGACAGTCTGGTGCAGTGGGCAGGCGGGCGGCGCCAGACGTTGCGCCTCGCCCGGGGCTATGCTCCCTGCACTCCCAGCCTGCAAGAGGCGGTCAAGGCGCCACTGCTGGCAGTCGGAGCGCAGCAGAAGAACCAGCTGGCGCTCGCCTTCGGCCGCCAGCGCATCTACAGCCCCTATATCGGCGATCTGCTCAGCCTGCCGATGCAGGAGCACTTCGAGCAAACCCTGGCGACCTTTCGCGAACTCTACGATCTCAACCCCGAACTGCTGGTCTCGGATCGCCACTCGGGCTATCTCAGCCATCAGTGGGCCAGAAGCTATTGCCAGAATCAGGGTGCCACCCACCTCGAGGTGCAGCACCATCACGCCCACCTGCTGGGGGTGATGGCCGAGCACAACATCACGGGCCCGGTGCTGGGTGTTGCCTTCGATGGCACCGGCCTTGGCGATGACGGCACCCTCTGGGGCGGCGAGCTGCTGATCGCAGACGTTCAGGGATTTGAGCGGGTTGCCCACCTTGCCCCCTTCAAGCTGATCGGCGGCGAAGCGGCCATCCGCGAGCCAGCGCGCCAGCTACTGGGGCTGCTGTTTGAATCGTACAGCCCTGAGCAGATCAGCGCCCTCGATATTCCTTTGATCAAGCAACTGCCCGCTGAACGGATCCGCAACCTGCACCAGCTCTGGCAGTTGGGTCGCAACGCCCCTTACTCCAGCTCCATCGGTCGGCTGTTCGATGCGGTGGCGGCGCTCTTGGGGGTGATCAACACCCCGGATTACGAGGGCGAAGCGGGACTCCTGCTGGAGGCGGCCGCCTTGCAGCTGGCCCCCGATGAACAGCCCTTATCCCTTGCCTTTGATCTCAGCCAATCAGCGGAAGGGCCGCTGCAGATCGAGTGGGCCGAGCTCATCAATACCCTTATCAACGAGCGGCGCCAAGGCACCTCCACCGCCAGCCTGGCCGCCGGTTTTATCCGCGCCATCAGCGCTCTGGTCATCGCTCTGGCCGAGCGCTTCCCCGGCTATCCGGTGGCGCTGGGGGGCGGCGTCTTTCAAAACCGGGTGCTGATGGATCAGCTGGTGCCCGCGCTCGAAGCCGCCGGTCGGCAGGTATTGACCAGCGAAACCCTGCCGCTCAATGACGGTGGCATCGCCGCCGGTCAGCTCTGGTTTGCCATCCACCATCTTGCCACGCATCAGCCTGTCACCACCGGTTGTACCACCTTGTCGGAGTCCTGAAATCCATGTGTCTATCCATCCCCTCTCAGGTGGTGCAGCTGCACCCCGAAGATAACTGCGTCACCGTCGATACCCTGGGGGTGCAGCGGCGCGTCAGCTGCATGCTGCTCGAAGAACCTCTCAACATTGGCGACTATGTGCTGCTCCACATCGGCTTTGTGATGAGCAAGATTGACGAAGAGGAGGCGCAGGCCAGCCTCGAGAGCTTCCGCCAGATGGTGGCCCTGATGCCCAAACAGGATATCTTGCCATGCTGACCTTAAATGACCTGTTTCAGGGCTTTCGCCAGCCCGAGGTGATCCGCGCCCTCGCCGCCCAAATTACCGAGCTTGCCAAAGATCTGCCCGAGCCGCTGCGGGTGATGGAGGTGTGCGGCGGCCATACCCACACCATCATGAAGTACGGCCTGCACCAGCTGCTGCCGGCCAGCATCGAGTTCGTCCACGGCCCCGGCTGCCCGGTCTGCATCATGCCCAAAGAGCGCATCGATCAGGCCATCGAGCTGGCTTGCCAACCGAACGTCATTCTGGTCACCCTTGGGGACATGATCCGGGTGCCGGGCTCCAGGGGCACGCTGGCCCAACAGCGGGCCAAGGGGAGCGATATCCGCCCGGTCTATGACCCCCTCGATGCCCTGCGTATCGCCCGTGAGAACCCGGACAAAACCGTGGTCTTCTTCGCCATCGGTTTCGAGACCTCTACCCCCATGACCGCCGCCTTGCTGGCTGCGGCTGAAGCTGAGGGGATTGAGAACCTGCTGTTTCATATCAACCATGTGTTGGTGCCCCCCGCCATTCATGCGGTGATGGCCGACGGGGTTGCCAAGGTGAACGCCTTTATCGGCCCCTCCCACGTCAGCGTCATCACCGGCGCCGATATCTACCTGCCTATCGTCGATCGCTATCAGGTGCCGGTGGTGGTGAGTGGCTTCGAACCAGTGGATGTGATGGAGGCGCTCTTGATGATGGTGCGCCAGAAGGTGGAGGGTCGCTACGCGCTGGAGGTGCAATACAGCCGCGCCGTCACCGCCAGTGGCAATAAAGCCGCCCAGCGGCTGGTCGAGCGCTTTTTCGAGACCCGCGAGCACTTTCGCTGGCGAGGTCTGGGGGATATCAACGCCTCCGCCCTGCGCCTGCGCGATGCCTTTGCCAAGCGCGATGCGGAGCGTCACTTTGCGCTCAGTCAGACACCCATCGATGACCACAAGGGGTGCCAGTGCGCCGATATCCTGCGCGGCCTGGCCAAACCGAACCAGTGCAAAGTCTTTGGCCGGGGCTGCACCCCGACCCAGCCAATGGGCAGCTGCATGGTCAGCTCCGAAGGGGCCTGCAATGCCTACTACCGATATATGGGGATCCAATGAGAGAAATTCAGTTAAGCCACGGCGGCGGCGGCGTGGAGATGAACCAGCTGATCAACCAGCTCTTCTTTCGCCACTTTGGCAACGAGATCCTGCTGCGCGGTGAAGATGCCGCCCTGCTGCCGGTGAGCGGCCCCATCGCCTTCACCACCGACAGCTTTACCGTCTCGCCGCTCTTCTTCGAGGGGGGGGATATCGGCAAGCTGGCCATCGCCGGCACGGTCAACGATCTCGCCATGATGGGGGCCAAACCGGAATACCTCAGTTGCAGCTTTATCATCGAGGAGGGCTTCCCCTACGCCGATCTGGCCCGCATCGTCGAGTCGATGGCGGCTGAACTTGCCAAGAGCGGTGCCCGCATCGTCTGCGGCGACACCAAGGTGGTGCCCAAGGGAGCCGCCGACAAGATATTCATCAACACCAGCGGGGTCGGCACTTTCCCGCTGCCTGAGCAGAGCCGGGGCATCTCGGTACGCAACCTCAAAGCCGGTGACGCCATTCTGGTGTCGCGGGATATCGGCAGCCACGGCGCCTGCATCCTGATGGCCCGCGACGCCCTGCAACTGGGATCTGATCTCAAGAGCGACTGCACCACCCTCTGGCCGCAGGTAGAAGCGCTGCTGCAGGCGGGACTTACCCCTCACGCCCTGCGCGACGCCACCCGCGGTGGCCTTGCCGCCGTGCTCAACGAATGGAGCAGCGCCTCCGGCGTTGCCATCGAGCTGGAGGAGTCCGCCATTCCGGTGTGCGATCCGGTGCGTGGCCTGTGCGAGCTCTATGGCTTCGAGCCCCATGATCTCGCCAACGAGGGAACCATGGTGCTGGCCCTGCCTGCCGAACAGGCACAGGACGCGCTGGGCATCTTGCGGCAATTCAACCCCGCTGCCAGCCAGATCGGCGTGGTGCAGGCAAGCGATCGTCACAAGGTGATCCTCAACAACCCCTGGGGTAGCCGCCGTTATCTGGAGCTACCGCAAGGGGAGCTGCTGCCGCGGATCTGTTGATCGGCCATGCCGTTCCGTCAATTACAGGGAGGAGTCACTGCTCCTCCCCATATCGGTTAAGGAGCCACCATGCACGAAATGTCTCTGGCCATGGCCGCCATCGATCTGGCGGCCGAGCAGGCCACCCAGCGGGGCTTTAACAAGGTGACCGCCCTCTGGCTCGAGGTCGGCAGCTTCTCCTGCGTCGACCCGGACACCATTGCCTTCTGTTTCGAGGCGGCCGCCAAGGGCACCGCCGTCGAGGGGGCCCAACTGCACTTTCAGCACCAAGCGGCAGAGGCCTGGTGTTACGACTGCAACCAGACGGTCACCCTCACCGAACGCGGGCAGGCCTGTCCCGAATGTGGCGGATACAAATTACGAGTCGCGCAGGGTGATAGCCTGCGCATCACCGACATCGAGGTAAGTTGATATGTGTAGCGTATGCGGATGCGGCCAGGCGCGGATCGCCGGCCATGAGCACGATCATGAGCATCATCACGAACATGAACATCACCATGAACATGGGCATGAGCATGAGCATGAGCATGGCCATCATCATGCTCATGACGCCCATCACCATCATGACCACGAGCAGAGTGCGCCGCGAACCCTGATCATTCACCACCACTATCACCATCAGGGAGATGTCCATCACCACTACCACGGGGTGCGAGCTCCCATAAGCCACGAGGGTCATGATCACCCCCATGAGCACCACAATGATCACCCCCACAGCCATCATCATGATCACGCCCACTCTCATGACCACGGCCATTCCCACGCACATCCCCATGATCACAGCCATGACCATGACCATGACCATGACCATGACCATGACCACCAGCAGGGTGATCTGCACTATGGCAAAGGGGAAGCGGGATTGTCGGTTCCGGGCATGGGGCAGCGTCAGCTGATCGCCATTGAGATGGATGTGCTGGCCAAGAACAATGCGCTGGCCGCCCACAACCGCGAGCACTTCACAGCTGCCGACCAGCTGGTTCTCAATCTGGTCTCTAGTCCGGGTTCAGGCAAAACCACTTTGCTGTGCGAAACCCTGCGCCTGCTGGCCGAAAAACGCCCCTGCGCCGTGATCGAAGGGGATCAGCAGACCAGCGCCGATGCGGATCGCATCCGCGCCACCGGCGTCCCTGCCGTGCAGATCAACACCGGCAAGGGCTGCCATCTGGACGCCAAAATGGTTCACGACGCCTGCCACCAGCTGCCCGCCAATCAAGGGGGTATCCTCTTTATCGAGAACGTGGGCAATCTGGTCTGCCCCGCCAGCTTCGATCTCGGTGAGAAGTACAAGGTGGCGATCCTCTCCGTCACCGAGGGGGAAGAGAAGCCGCTGAAATACCCGGACATGTTTGCCGCCGCCCAGCTGATGGTGATCAACAAGATCGATCTGCTGCCCTACGTCAGCTTTGACGTGACCCGCTGCATCGAGAACGCCAAACGGGTCAACCCCTATATTCAGGTGATCCAGGTCAGCGCTACCACGGGCGAAGGGATGGATGCCTGGCTCAACTGGCTGGCTACAGCCTGAACCAGAACCGGTTAAATGCCGTTACCAACGGCGGATAGCAAGAGAGGGAGGCTGATGCCTCCCTCTCTTTTATCTGTAGACCTTGTCGGCCGTGCTATCTGTCTCGAATGGCCAGCGCCTCACACTCGCGTCCCCTCACCCAGGCCCTCTCCCCAGGGAGAGGGAACCGGTTCGTGGATGCCGCATTCCGTTCCCGTCTCAACATGGAAAAGGGAACCTATTCGTGGATACAGGCAATATGCTGCAACAATACGACTCCCTCAACCCCCTCAGGGAGGCTTCGAGCATAACAACCAGCCATATTTTCAAACCCCAAGGTTCTCCAAACCCTAAACCCTGAGCGTATTGAGATGGCACCTTCAACTCCCTTCTCCCCTTGCGGGAGAAGGGCTGGGGATGAGGGGGGAAACACCAATCCTCAGGCCACGCTACGGGCCATCGCCTCCTGCTCCGCAGGCACCTCACCAAAGCGCAGCACCCGATGGCAGATCTGGCGCAACAGCGCCTGCTGGTGACTGAAGATCACCATACCAAGCCGGCGCTGTTCGCACTCAATCATCAACTCCCGCCAGAGCTGGCGCTGAATTTGCGGATCCAGCTGGGCAGTCACCTCGTCGGCAATCAGCAGTCGGGTGCGGGGATCGAGGGCGCGCAGCAACGCGATGCGGGCCAGCTCGCCACCGGAGAGCTGACCGGGTTTACGGCCAAGCCATTCGGGCTTGACCATAAAGCGGGCCAGTATGGCGTCATCGGGGCGCCATACATCCCACAACGCCTGCCCGGTGGTGCGATAGGGATTGAAGGTGAGTTCCGGGTGCTGGGGCACCAGCTGGATGGGGTTATAACCTTTTACCTGTTCAGGTACTGGCTGCCCATCCAGCAGGATCTGCCCGCCGGCCCCAACCGGTTGCCAACCCGCCAATACCCGCCCCAGCGTGGTCTTGCCATAACCGCTCGGGGCGGAGATACCGAGCCGTTCGCCCGCTTTCACCGTCAGCGACAATCCCTGCCAAAGGGGGCGTTCCCCCTGGGCGATAGTGAGATTTCGTACTTCCAACATCAGGAAACCTCCGGCACAGAGAAGATCGCGTTGAATTCCGGCAGTGCCTGCCACTGAACACCCGCAACCAGACAGACGATCCATTCCTGCAACTCAATCATCAGGAGATCTCCGACGTAGCAGCAAAGAGCGCATTGAACTCCGGCAGCGCCTGCCAGTGGGCACGGAGCATCTCGCTCCCCTGCCCCTGGCGCAGATGGTGGCAGCTCAAGGTATCGCTCACCTGCCCCTGATGCAGCGCCACAATGCGATCGGCAAAGCGAGCCGCCAGCGCCAGATCGTGGGTCACCCAGAGGATACCGCTGCCCTGATTGGCCAATTCACGCAACTGGCCGAGCAGCAGACAGGCCAGCCCCTCTTCGAGCCAGGCAGTGATCTCGTCTGCCAGAATGAAGCGGGCACCGCCGAGCGCCGCAGTGCAGGCCAGAATGCGCTTGGCCATGCCCCCGGAGAGCTGACGCGGATAGCGGTCCAGAGTGGCAGCGGGCAGCTGGTAGCGCAGCAGTTGCTCGCCGAGCCGCTCGCGAGAACCGCTCTGGCCGCAGAGGCGTGCCGCACGTCCCAGCTGGCGCTCCACCGTCAGCAGCGGATTGAGGGCGCTTACCCCCTGCGGCACATAGCAGAGGGTGTGGCCGCGTAAACGGGCCCGGCTGGCATCGCACAGGGGCACGCCATCAAGGGAGATGCTGCCGCGCATCCGCAGGTTGTCCGGCAGCAATGTCAGAGCGCTTTGCAACAGCAGGCTCTTGCCCTCGCCGCTCCCCCCCACCAGCGCCACTATCTCCCCCGGCGCCAGTTGCAGGCTGATATCGGTCAGCAATGGCTGCCAGCTGCGCCGTCCCAGCCAAGAGTAGTGGGCCGCCTCTATGGTCACCTGATCAAAACTCAGCATGGTTCACTCCTGTGCCACAACAGCTGTTGCAGAGCGCGGGTAGCCTGATCAAACAGCAGCACCAACAGCAGCAACATCAGCCCCGGGAAGAGGGCCAGCCACCAACCGCCACCGGCCAGATAACGCAGGGCATCGGCCAGCAGCAGGCCCAGCGAGGCCTCGTGGGCCGCCAGACCAAAGCCGAGAAAGCTCAAGGCCGCGCTGTGCAGCACCGCATGGGGAAACATCAGCAAGGTGCCGATAAACCACTGGGGCAACAGCCCCGGCAACAAGTGGATGCGCCAGCGACGCAGCGCCCCCATCCCCTGACAGCGGGCCAGCACCACATAGTCACTGCAGGCGATCCGCCGCGCTTCTGCGCAAAGGATCAGCGCCAACTTGGGCCAGTGGGTCAGCGCCACCGCCAGGATCACCCCGCGCATACCGCCCCCCACGGTAAAACAGATAAGGATCAGCAGCAGCATATGGGGCAGCGCCAGCATGGCGTCGATCACCATTCGCACCGCCGCATCACATCTGGGGTGAATGAGCGATACGCTTGCCGCCACCATGGCCAGCAGGCCACTGCAGAGAGCCGTGCTGATGCCGAGTTCCAGACTGGTGAGGGTGCCCTGAAAAGCCCGCAGCCAGAGATCCCGCCCCATCTGATCGGTGCCGAACCAGTGGGCCAGCGAGGGAGGCTGCTGGCGCGCCAGCAGATCCATCGGCACATCCTGATGAGATAGGCTCCAGCCGTAAGTGGCCAGCAGCGCCAATCCGAGCAGGGCAAAACCCAGCCGCAGTATGGAGGGAAGCGGATTAAACAGCATGCTCACCCTCCCAGCCCCGATTGATGCGGGCCAGCAGCAAACTGGCCACCGTGTTGCCAATAAAGACCAGCAGGGTGCAGAAGAGCACGATTCCCATCAGCAGGGGGATATCGCCCCTGAGCCCCGCATCCACGGTGGCCTGGCCGAGCCCCGGGTAGGAGAAGACCTTTTCTGCCAAGAGCGATCCGCCAATCAGCTCGCCAAGGGAGGCAAACTGCAGGCAGAGCGCCGGGGTCAGGGCGTGGCGCAGCACGTGAAAACGCAGCATGGGCCAGCCGCCATCCCCCTGAGCGCGGGCGTAGCGGATAAAGTCGCTCTCCAGCACCTCGGCCACCCGCCCCCGGGTATGCAGGGCAATGTTGCCCACCCCGAGCAGCGCCAGGGTCGTCACCGGCAGCAATAGATGACGCAGCCGCATGGCCCAGTCCACCTCATCGGCAGCAAGCCCCGGCGTCCAGGCGCAGCAGACTGGCAGTAGCGGCCAGTGCACCGCAAACAGGGCGAGCAGCAACAGGCCGACCCAGAAGGTGGGCAGGGAGGCGAGCAGGTAGGCAAAGCGGCAAATCAGGCGATCGGGCCAGCGGTTGAGATAGCGACCAGCGCAGAGGCCCAGCAAAATCCCGAACAAGCCGGAGAGCAGCCAGGCGCCCGCCAGCAGCAGGAAGGAGGCAGCAAAACGCTGGCCAATGACCTCACCCACAGGCGCGTTGTAGAGCATGGAGTAACCGAGATCCCCCTGCAGCACTTGGGTAAACCAGTGCCAGTAGCGCAGCCAGAGCGGTTGATCCAGCCCCCAGCGGGCTGCGATGCGGGCGTATTGCTCCGGCGGCACATGGAGCAGGTCGTTGCCGATATAGGCCTTGATGGGGTCGATGGGGGAGTAACTCAGCAGCACAAAGGTGGCGACCGAGACCAAACATAACAACCCTGCCAGACGCAGCAGGGCTTTTAGCAACAGATAACCGGAGTGACTCAAGGGCGAACTTAACGGCACGTCCACCGCCAATCCTGCAGGTTGTTGAGCAGGGACCAGCTACCGTGGATTTCCGGCGCCCCCTTGCCAAGATCGATGCAACGGTTGGCCAGATAGGTATGCTGCACATTGAGCAGCCATGCCCAGGCGGCATCTCCCTGCACTCCGGCGCCCGTTTTGCCATCCCACTCCACCTGCTGCCAGAACGGCACGGCCGCCTGCCAGTTCGGGGCATCCAGCGCCTGCTTGAGGTGGCTATCCACCACAGGGTTGCTGTAGTAGCCCGGGTTGTAGAACTCCACGCCACCTGAGCCGCTCTGGTAGTGGTGATAGAGCTCCATGGGATCCAGACTCCCCCACCCCATCAGCACCGTATTGGCATGCATCTCCCGCTCCACCTGCTCCCAGCTGCCGGACTTGAGGCTCACCTCAAGACCGATGGGTTTGAGCATGGCCCGCACCGCTTCCGCCAGATCACGGCGGGTGCTGTCGCCACTGGTGTACCAGAGGGTAAAAGCGGCGCGCAGATTGCCCTTGTGGCGAATGCCGTCACTGCCCATCTTCCAACCCGCCTCGTCGAGCAGGGCGTTGGCGTGGGCGGCATCGCCATCCTTGAAGGCGGTGGCTTTGTTTAGCCAGGGCAAGCCTTCCACCGCGCTGTAGGCGGGGATGGCGTGCCCTTCCAGCAGTTGATCGGCCAGCAGCTTGCGGTCGATGGCGTAGTTGATGGCGCGGCGCACCGCTACATCCGAGGTCACGTCGTTGCCGATGGGATAACCCTTGGCATCTTTTTTACCCGCAGGAGGAATGGGGAAGACGATACCGCGGTTCTCCACGCTCGGCCGCACCCAGAGCTTGAGGGAGGCAGGCACGGTGGGCGCCAGCGACGGGGCGATGCGCACCACATCGAGCTGGCTGCTCTGGGCGGCGGCATAGGCGCTCTCTTCATCGATAAAGACAAAGACCAGCCGTTTGAAGTCATTGTTGCCACCGGCGTAATAGGGGTTCGCCTCCACCACCAGCTGTTGGCCGGGCAGGAAGCTCACCAACCGGTAAGGGCCGGCACCGACCGGCTTTTGGGCATATGCTTTTGCGTCGTAATCCTTCTTCGACACTATCCCCAAGGCTCCCAGCACGTTGACGAAGGTGCTCTGGGGAGCACTCAGGGTGATGGCAACCTCGGTGGGCGAGAGCACCTTGGCCGAGACAAAGTTGCCCATGTCGATCTTGCCGCCGCCCTTGGCTGCGCTGTTGTAGGTGAAGGCCACATCCTCGGCGGTGAGCGGTGCACCGTTGGAGAATTTCAGGTCAGGCTTGAGGGTAATGAGCCATCCCTTGCCATCCGTGCTCGGGGTCACCGATTGGGTGAGCACATTCTGCCAGCTGAGGTCCGCGTTTTGCTTGAGCAGCGGGCTGTGCAGCAGCAGGTAGCTGCCGTGACTCCAGCCAAGCAGAGGGTCAAACCCCTCGGTGGGCTCACTGCCGATGGCGAGCTTGAGCTCGGCAGGCACAGGTTGGGCGGCGGCCAGCGCCGCGTGAGAGGCGGTGCCCAGCAGCAGAGTCAACAGGACGCTCGCGCTGGATCTAGCGTAATGGAGAAGGGAATTGCGAGAAACAGTCATGGGGATCCTTCTTGTTTTGTACCACTCACGGATCATCACTCAAAAAAGAGGCGAAATGCGTGTCTGAACATGGGAGTGAGGGGCCAAAATGGCCCCCTATTCTAAACTTGATTTCGCGTGAAACCTAGCGACTATGCCGGTTAACCGCGCCGGGCACCGAATAGCCGTCTGCGACCCAGATCCACGCCGCCAGCCCCTTGCTGCACCGGCAAGGAGAGCAGCATCTTGAGGGTGCTGCTCACCAGCGCCCGCCCCTCCCCGGCACCGAGATGGGGATCGAGCGGCGACATCAGGGAGCAAGCCAGCAGCTGTCCCGTCTCGGGCAATTCCCCCACCATAAAGGTCATGTTGCCGCAGGGGAGCTGCAGGGCGAGCCGATCGATGCTGCTGCGAACCGGCCAAAGCTGATCCGGCCCCGGCAACACCACCACGCTCAACATCCAGGGGGTGAGCACGCAGCCGAGCCACTGACCTTCAAACAACGTGCACTCCGCCACTATAGGCATGTCCGGGTGATAGAAAGGCAACGCCTGCATCTCTTCGCGAGCGATCCGCTCGTACTGGGCTACCAGCAGAGGCGCGGGATCGCTAGCAAAACCGGCAAACTCCTGCGCCGTCTCCGGTACTATCTCCAGCACTCTCTCAGCCTCGCTTAAATGGGACTGCGCCATAGACCCTCCCGTGCTTGTTCAGCTTTCTCCTGCTCAGAGAGCGGGATGGCGGGTGCGCCAACGGCGGCCAGCAGAGTCAAAATCCGATCCGTCGCCTCCCCCATGGCAGCAGCCACCACAGGAGTGAGGCCGATGCGGGGTTCGAGGGATTCAGGCTCGACCCCGATCAGGGTGAGCCGCTTGGGCGACTCCCCCGTCATGTGCAGCGCCGAGAGCACGTCCGCCAGCCCCAGCTGGTGCGGGGATATCTTGCGACCAAACAGGGTCGGGATCTCCTCATCCTTCAGGGTCACGACGGTGCCCGGCGGATTACCGCTGCGCACCGCATCCACCAGAATGATGTGATCGCGACTGGCCATCGCTTCGAGCAACTCCATGCCGGCGGTACCGCCATCGAGCAGCTCGATGCCGGGGGCGAAACGGTATTCACGCCCCAGCGCCTCGACGATGCGCACACCGACGGCTTCGTCGCTCAAGAGCAGGTTGCCTACGCCCAGGATCAGGGTATTCATCACAACACCTTCACCTGAGTCGTTTCGCCATTCTGGGTATCCACCACGTGGACCGCGCAGGACATGCAGGGGTCGAACGAGTGGATGGTGCGCACCACCTCCAGCGGTTTGGCCGGATCGGCCACCGGGGTGCCCACCAGCGCCTGCTCGTAGGGGCCGGGCTCGTCATTGAAGTTGCGCGGGCCCGAGTTCCAGGTCGATGGCACCACCGCCTGATAGTTCTCGATCTTGCCCCCCTTGATGACGATCCAGTGGGAGAGCATGCCGCGCGGAGCCTCTTCAAAGCCCACTCCGCGAAACTCCTTGTCCGCCGGGATCTCCGCCTTGATATAGGCGGTGGTGTCCCCCTTGCCGATGTTGTCCACCAGCGCCTTCCACTGATGAGACAGGGTGTCTTTGAGCACACAGCAGCGCACCGCGCGGCCGATGATGCGGCCCAGGGTCGAGTGCAGCTGTTCAGTCTTGATGGCAGAACCGGTGAGCGTTTTGTAGAGGCCGTTCAGCTGATCGAAGTGCGCCACCGTCTCCGGGTGTTTGGCGGCGAGCTTCACCAGCAAATCGGCGAGGGGCCCCACCTCCACCACCTTGCCGTAGAAGGTGGGGGACTTGACCCAGGAGTATTTGCCGTCATCCTGCCAGCCGGTGTAGTCGGGCTCGGTCTTGCCCTCCCACGGCTTGAGGGGCTCGTCATCCTTGTACCAGGCGTGCTTGTTGCTCTCGGCGATGCCATCCATCAGCCAGCCATCCTGATGGCTCTCGATGGGGCGATAACCCGCCAGATTGCCATTCTCGATATAGCCGCCCGGCATCAGGAAGCTGCCGCCGTTGGCATCGGTGGGCAGCTCCGGCACGCTCAGGTAGTGCTTGGCACCCTGCCCCAGGTTCAGCCACTCGGGGTAGTGTGCGGCGATGATGGCGGCATCCACCTTGTAGACCTGCTCGATAAACTCGCCGAGCCGGTCGATAAAGCTCTTCACATAGAGCAGCCGCTCCAGGTTGAGCACGCTAGGTGCATCCAGATTGATGGGGTTGGCCACGCCGCCCACCGCCAGATTCTGGATGTGCGGGCTCTTGCCACCGAGGATGGCGACAATGCGGTTGGCATCGCGCTGGCACTCCAGCGCCTGCAGGTAGTGGGCCACGGCGATGAGGTTTACCTCCGGGCTCAGCTTCATCTCCTTGTGACCCCAGTAACCGTTGGCAAAGATGCCGAGCTGGCCGCTCGCCACCAGCGCGCGGATCTTGTCCTGCACCTTGGTCAGTTCATCGGCACTGTTGAGGGACCAGGTTGATACCCCCTTGAGCATGTCCGCCGCTTTTTGCGGATTGGCCTCAAGGGCCGCGGTGATGTCCACCCAGTCCAGCGCGGAGAGCTGGTAGAAGTGGACGATGTGATCGTGGATGTTGTGGGCCGCGATGATGAGGTTGCGGATGTACTGGGCGTTGACCGGCACCTTGGCGCCAATGGCGTTCTCCACCGCCCGCACCGAGGCGATGGCGTGAATGGAGGTACATACCCCGCAGATGCGCTGCACTATCATCCAGGCATCGCGCGGGTCGTTGCCCTTGACGATCTCCTCCATGCCGCGCCACATGGTGCCGGACGACCAGGCTTTGGTCACTTTACCGCCTTCGATTTCGCAGTCGATACGCAGGTGCCCCTCAATGCGGGTGATGGGGTCTATGGTGATACGTTGGCTCATACGTTGGCTCATACGTTGGCTTTCCCTCGGGCCTGATAATCTTGGTGAACACGTTCAAGTGATGGCAGTACCGGCAAGAGCCGGATCAACAGCAAATAGGCACACACCTCGATGGCAACAAAGCCCAGGGAGATCAGCACCTCCTCCGCAGAGGGGAAGTAGTGGTAGCCATTGCCGGGGTTGAAGGCGAGCAGGGAGTAATCCAGCCGCCAGAGGGCGGCGCCCAGCAGCATGCTGAGGGCCCCCAGGAACAACATGCGCGAATCCCGGCGGCTCTTGTCCCAGTGGAACACCAGCAACGGGAAGATCATCAGCGCAATCTCGCTCCAGAACATGATGGAGTAGCGATTGAACTCGGAGAGGTAGGCCGACTTGTCGTGGATGACGATCTCGGCAAAACGCAGCGCCACAAACAGGATCAGGAAGATATCGATCACCTGGGTCAGCTTGTAGAAGAGCGACTTCTCGTTGGGGCCCCGCCCCGCCAATCCGGCCTGCACCAGGGATCCTTCAAACACCACAATGGAGAAGCCCATGATAAATGCGGTCAGCAGCGAAAAGACCGGCAGCAGCTCGTAGCTTTGCCAGAGCGGATGGATCTTCTCCCCTGCCACTATCATCAATGAGCCCATCGAGGACTGGTGCATGGTGGGCAGCAACGCCCCCAGCGCCAGCACGAAGAACATGATCTTGTTGAGGCGAATAAGTGACGCCTTCCAGCCGAACTTCTCCAGCAGCACGGGAGCGAACTCCAGCGCCATCACCCCGATATAGATGGTCATGCAGACCGCAGTTTCGAACAGCACCGAGGAGGTGTTGAAGTGACCGGGCAGGTAGAAGTACGGCAGGTTCCAGTAACGGCCGACGTCAATGGTGATGGAGAGGCCGCCCAGCGAGTAGCCAAACAGGCTCGCCAACAGGGCCGGTCGCACCAGCGGGTGATACTCGCCCCGGTTGAACACATAGACAGCCCAGGCCAGCGCCCAGCCGCCACAGGCGAAACCGGTACCGATCAAGAGATCAAACGAGATCCAGAGCCCCCAGGGGTAGCCGCCATTCAGATCGGTGACCGAGCCCAGCCCGAAGACGAGGCGTTTTAAAATCAACATGCCGCACAGCACGGCAAAGGGGGCCAGCACCAGTACAGGCCAGCTGACCAGCTTGCCACCGAGGGGATACGCCTTGTGATTACTCATGATCCTTGCCTCCCTTTGTGGTGCCCTGATCCTTGATCTGCGCACTCCCCTGATCATGGCCATCGTCATGATGGTGTTCGTGACCATTCTTGGTGTTGCGGCGAATGAGCACCGAAAGGCCGGTCAGCACCACCATGGGCAGCACCATCCCCTTGTAGAGGGTGTGCTGGATATGCTCGGAGCGGGCACCGGAGGAGAGCTCCGGCAGATCGGGCATATCGAGCTTGGTATAGGGCACCCCGGCCAGCACCAGCACCTGGGTGCCGCCCCCCTCCTTCTCGCCATAGACGTAAGGCTGGTAGTGGGGTACCTCGTGCAGGTAAGGGTCGTTGGCAGAGAGGGTCTGGCGCGGATAGGCATATGCGCTGCCCGGGGTCGCCAGCAGGCGACGCTTGGCCTCGGCCATCAGCTCCTCGCGGGTGCCGAAGATCACAGCGCCGGTGGGGCACACCTCGACACACCCGGGCAATTTCCCCTGATCGATCCGCTCAAGCCCTTTCTGGTTGCAGAGCTCGCACTTGTGGATCGCCCCCAGCGGGTTGTCATAGTCATATTTGGGCACATCGAACGGGCAACCCACCATGCAGTAGCGACAGCCGGTGCAGACGCTCGGGTCGTAGTGAACAATGCCGGTCTTGGGATCTTTTTTAAGAGCCTGCACCGGACAGACAGAGACGCAGTTGGGATCGACACAGTGCATGCACTGCTTCTTGATGTAGGCGTAGCCATCCACCAGCTGATCCTTGTGCTCGCCAGTGCCGCTCTTCCACACCTGAATGATGTTGTTGGTGTAAGGGGTCAGCTTGTCGTTGTTGGACCAGGTTTGCGCCCCGGCTGGGTTGGTCGGGTTGCCGTTGAGGCGCTGACACTCCGCCACACAGGCCTGACAGCCGACGCAAAGGGTAGAGTCATACAACATACCGAGCGCGCCGGGAATGGGCGGCTTGTTCTTGGCCGCCGCCAGTGCGGTGCCGGGTACGGCTGTGCCCGCCGCCAGCGCACCGACGGAGGCAAATTTGAGGAAGTTTCGTCTGTTCACGGCTACTCCTCCCGTGATGGGTGCTGCCCGGCTTCGTGGCGTTTCTGCTGGCGACCGAGTTCACGCACCGTCATCAGACTCACCCCCACCAGCACCCCGAGGGCGCCACCGATCAGGCCAGTCGCGGTGGGCGAGGTATAGCCCCCCTCCTGGATCTTCACATCGGGTTTATCCACCCTCGGAGTCGGATTCTCTACCTTGGCGAGCTGGAAGATCCCCTTGCTAAAACCGACCCCCTGCTCGTTACAGCCATAACAGGGGTGACCGATGCCGACCGGCCAGATGCCGCCGCCCACATCGCAGAACTCCAGGGTCGAGCAGTTGCCGTAGGTCTCCGGCCCTTTGCAGCCCAGGTGGTAGAGACACCAGCCCTGCCGGTGGCCCTCATCGCCAAACTCCTTGGCAAAACGCCCTGCATCGAAGTGCGGACGGCGCTCGCAGTTCTCGTGGATCAGCCGCTCATAGGCAAACAGCGGACGCTTCTTGCTATCCAGCGCCGGCAGCTTGCCGTAGGTGATGTAGTAGGCAACCGTGGTGAGGAAGTTGTGGGGATTGGGCGGGCATCCCGGGATATTGATGATCGGGGTGCCGATATTGCCGAGCGCCTCTTCCAGACTGACGGCACCGGTCGGGTTGCCGCCGCTGGCTGGCACACCGCCCCAGGCGGCGCAGGAGCCGATGGCGATGACGGCAGCGGCATCACTGGCGGCACGGCGAATATGGTCGACGATAGGCTCACCGGCCACCATGCAGTAGACACCACCATCTTTGAGCGGAATGGAGCCATCCACTACCAGCACATACTTGCCTTTATAGCGCTTGATGGCGTTGTGCTTGTTCTCTTCCGCCTGATGACCAAAGGCCGCCGAGAGTACCTCGTGGTACTCCAGCGAAATGGTGTTGAGGATCAGGTTCTCGATGGTGGGGTGGGTGGCGCGCAGCAGCGATTCGGTACAACCGGTGCACTCCTGCGCCCCAATCCAGATCACCGGCGGCCGTTCGGGGCTGGTGAGCGCAGTGGCCATCTTGGCGACGGCATGCTGACTTAATCCCAGGGTTGCGGCCATCCCGGCACACAATTTCATAAAATCACGGCGATTAATCCCATGAGCCGATAAAAAATTATCCTCGACCATTCTACTTATTCCCGTAGTGAGCACTTGTTTGATAAATGCTTAATAGCGGAAATGCTAAGGACTCACCCACCCTGCAGTATTGATCTCTATCAATTTCGACCGACTCCCCCCTATTTTCATAGCGAGCCACATCACAAATGAAATTAATTACCCCCAAAGAGATATTTAGCAGCCCCGTAAATTTTATGAACTTAATTGGATAGTAAATAATTAATCACCGCATATCCTCTCTTTCTCTGTGAGCCAAATTAACATGATTGAAATCTTGGCTATACCGCTCATTTAACAATACTGATGCCCACCAATAAATGATCCATTGAATATATCTTTACTCATCTCATTGCATATTCCATACAGTCTCCACGGGACAACCTCCTGACTTGCCTCCCCATACCAGAACTGTCTCACGGCCAGCTACCACCGGTAGCAAGCACGGCCTGCACGGCACGATTTACCTGCTGTCGCTTGATATCTGCTTGCATCTTGCCTGCGCTGAAGGGCGATGATTGCTCCTGCTAGCCCACGCAGTACAACCCTGCTTGGCCTCCCTGCCGTTTAACACCGCTTAATGAAAAGGTGCCGCAGAGGTATGCATATCAATACGCTCCCCCCCACTCTTTATTGTCTTGGATGCTGGTGAGTAAAATATCGCACTCACGGATATGTTTACGCATCATCGTGAATCTGCATTCAAATTAATGGTAATAGAAAAGGCAAGGTGGAAGGCTGCCTTCAACATAGTGATCATATTTAACTCGCGATACATTCGCTCATCCGGTTACAGATGTTACTGCACGTATTCACACTATTTACCTTCACGTCACCCTGCGTAATTAACCAGAGCGTAAATATCCATCTCTATCGATATAGATGATAATTGTTCTTGTTCAATGGCAACCCTAAAAAATGAGTTGGGATGACGATGAACATGACAAGCGATAAGGGTGTTAACCATCACCCAAGCAGTGGTACCAGCAACTGCAGCGCCTTATCGAACTCGAACTCGTTGACCGCCCGACTCACCTCTTGAAATGCAGCACGCAGCGGCAATGCACTGCCAGCCAGATCAGCCTCAATCTGCTGACAAAGCGCCAACGCCTGGGCATCGCTCTGTGCCAGCAAGGCCCCCAACTGCTGGAGTTGCGCCGCCAGCATCCCGGCATCGATGCCTCGGGAAGCGCCCATCGTCACAGGGGACACTGCCAGCGCGGCTTCCAGCCCAGACAGCAGGGGCTTCAGCTCGGCCATCAGGGATGGCAAGCGGGTTGCGACCCCTGCATCATCCCCCTCTTCACAGGCTTGCTCGAGCAGCGCCGCCTGATCCGCCACACCGGTCGCCCCTATGGTGCTGGCACTGCCCTTGAGGGTGTGAGCCAGACGTCGGGCCGTGACCTTGTCATCCGATACCCACACCGAGTGGAAACTGGCTTCAAACCCCTGCTGCCCGTTACAGAAGCGCTGCAACATATTGCGGTAGAGCGCACTGTCGCCCCCCATCACGGCCATGCCCCGCTGCACGTCAAGGCCGGGCACGCCTTGCCAAGGGGTCGCATCGTCAGTCACCTGCAACTTGCTGGCGGCAGCCAGAGGTCTGGCGGGTGTGATCCAGTGCGAGAGGGTCGCCAGCAACAGCGGCATATTCAAGGGTTTGGCGATGTGGTCATTCATGCCTGCCGCCAGCGCCTTCTCTTTATCCCCGACCATGGTGCTGGCTGTCATGGCGATAATGGGGATCCGGGCCAGCGCCGGATCGGCGCGGATCAACCGGGTCGCGGTGTACCCGTCCATCACCGGCATCTGGCAATCCATCAGGATGCCGTCAAACCCGCGATCTTGCGCCAGCAGGGCGAGCGCCTGTGCCCCATCGCAAGCACAGACCAGGGAGATCTGCTCCTTGCCCAGCAGGGCCAGCGCCACCTCCCGGTTCATGTCGTTATCATCCACCAACAGCAGACGAGCACCCGCCAGCCCATGAGCGGGCAGCGCAACCTGATGATGGGGGCTTGCATCCGATAACGCCTCTCGTCCCACGGCATCGCCCCCCTGCGCCTTACACAATGCCTGACACAGTGCCTGCGGGGTAAACGGATGGGCCAGCACATCACACGGCGCCAACCCCAGCGCAGCAACATAGCTGGCAAGCGGTGCGGGATCGCCCGAGGTGATCAGCAAGATCGCGGGCGGCGCTGCCAGCGTGCCAACCTCCTGCAGCACCTCTGACAACCAGCTCTCCCCCTCCAGCCAGCCCAGCACAACTCGATCACAGGGCTTGCACGCCGCGATGCCTTGATGCAGCAGTGCCAGCAGCGCGGCGGGCTCGTCCGCGCAGACAAGCTCAACAGGCAGCGCCGCCAACTGGTGGAGAATGGCCGCTCGCGAAGCAGGACACGACTCCAGCAACAGCAGACGCTGCGGCGCCAGCGGCATGGCTACACGTTGCTCTTTCTCCTTACCCTGATCCGCCAGGGTGGCGAGACAGATACGGAAGTGGAACTCGCTGCCCTGCCCCGGGGCGCTCTCCACCCGGATCTCACCGTCCATCAGTTGCACCAGATTGTGCGTGATGGCCAAACCAAGACCGGTGCCACCATATTTGCGGGTGGTCGAGCTGTCAGCCTGTTCAAAGGAGTGGAAGAGACGCTGGCACTGCTCGGCTGTCATGCCGATACCGCTATCCTGCACACTGCCCTGCAGCCAAATCTTGCCATCTCGCTCGTTACTGCGTGCCAGCCGGACAATCACCTCTCCCTGCTCGGTGAACTTGATGGCATTGCTGGTCAGGTTGAGCAGGATCTGGCCAAGTCGCAGGGGATCACCGCGTAAACGGTCAGGCAGATCACCGGCCAGATCGAACAGCAGCGCCAGCCCCTTTTCCCGCGCCCGAAACGCCGTAAGATCCGCCAGCCACTCGAACACCTCGTTGAGCCGGAAATCCACCTGTTCCAGTTGCAGCTTGCCCGCCTCCATCTTGGAGAAGTCAAGGATGTCGTTGAGGATCCCGAGCAGGTTGTTCGCCGCTCTGTCTATCTTGCTCACATAGTTGTGCTGCTCGGGGGAGAGGCTGGTTTGCAGCACCAGATGGGCCATGCCGATGATGGCATTCATTGGCGTGCGGATCTCATGGCTCATGTTGGCCAAAAATTCGCTCTTGGTTCGGGTGGCATCTTCGGCGATCTGCCTAGCTTCTAGCATGGCGGCCTCAGCCTGCTTGCGGTCGCTGAAATCGAAGATGATCCCGTCCAGATAGATGGCCTTACCCTCGGCATCATAGGTGGCGAGTCCGATGGAGTAGACCCAGCGGAGCTGACCCCAGCGATCGAAGATGCGGTACTCGTTGATGTATTGCCGATGTTCGGCAATGGCATCGATGGTATTGCGGTTGCTCAGTTCGAGGTCATCAGGATGGATCAAGTCACCAAAATCGCGGCTGTTATCGACAAAATCGCTGGCGGGATAGCCAGTTAATTTTTCCGCCTCGTCGCTGACGAACAACATGGTCCAGGGATGATGAGGCAAGCAGCGATAGACCATACCCGGTACGTTGCGCACCATGGACTGGATCCGCTGCTCGCTCTCGTGCAGCCGCTGGCGATCTGCCGCTATCCGGTCATGAGCCTCCCGCATGGCCTGCTCGGCGGCACGGATCGGGGTGATGTCGACCAAGCTGCCGACCGCACCGCTTCGCTCGCTCTCGGCAAGCTCGATCCCCGAGAGAAAATAGAGCATGTCCAGAGGACGGCCATCCGGCGAAAACAGGCGCACCTCATGCTGCGTTCTGGCCTGACTGCCCGCCACCCTTTGCAAGGTGTTACCCTCATCCACCGCATCCAGTCCGGCCAGTTGCGGCAACTCCGCCAGCCGCTTGCCTTCGACCGGCCGGGCGCCACCAAATGCGCTGGTAAAGGCGCGATTCACCCCCAGCAGGCGCCCCTGATTGTCGGTATAGAAGAGAGGATGTGGCAGGGTATCGATCAACGCCTGCTGGAAGGCAAACTGCTCGTTGCGCTCGCGAATGCTGCGGCGACGCAACATCCGCCCCTGCCAGAGCAGGGCCGAGCTCAGACATATCAACAGGGCGGTGCCGAACAAGGCCACTCGCCGCCATCCTGACACGGCCTGTTCCACATTGCCCAACAGCAGCAGCGTCCACTGCCCTTTGGCATCGTGCCACTCGATAGGCATGCGGCTCACCAGATAGCTATCTTTCCCTATCCGAACTTCACTGCCATCGAGTGCAGGCAGGATCACCGGTTTGCGATCCGGGGCAAAGTAGTGTCCATATAGGCGAGAGGCAAAGAGCTGCTGTTGCCTGGCGGCAGAGTTTGGCCCCACCACTGCCATTTGCCAATCGCTCTTGTTGCTGGCCATCACCACTCCATCTGGCGAGACCAGCAAACCGATGGTATCGCCCCACCCGGCCAGAAAGGTATCGAGCAGCGCCATCTCGTAACGCGCCACCACCACCCCAGTAATGTCGCTTCCTTGCGCCCGATCGTGAGAGACTGGCGCCGCCACATAGATCATCCGCTTGCCGGTATTGAGGCTAACCCCGGCATCTACTGTTTCCAGCCCCTTGAGCCCTTGCCTGAAGTAGGAGCGAAACGACACATCCTGCCCGACGACATGGCGGCCAAGCGCATCCCAATCACGGACAATCACCCCTGCTTTATTGGTAACAAAGGCATGATTGGCCTTCACCCCCTGCGCCAACACCTGCAGAGCTTCGCTCGGGCTCAGCTCCCCCCGCTCGAGCAGTGACGATTGCTGGATCTCGCGGTTGAGGCGGCCAGCCAGTTGCACCGCCCCCATCCCCTTGCTTGAGAGGGTCAGTTGCTGCAGATTGTCGCCCTCGCGCTGAATGCGGGTATCCAGCGACTGGCGATACTCCTGCCGCTCCAGCTCCAGATAGAAGGCATCGACCAGCGTGGCCAACATCAGGGAGAGCAACAGCACGGCAGTAATGTGCCAGAGACGCGATTTCATGGTTGACAGCATGCTCCATCGTTCTGCCTGACCATCATCAGCACCGCCTCACAGGAGAAGACGTGCAATAAAAGGCACTCACCGAGCAGCGTATTCATCAAATTGTGGCAGCCACTCTTATCATCAACCAGCAGCACCATAGGATGAGCCGCGCTCGGGGCAAGATGTTCCATATCTCGTGATTCTCCCTGCCAAGATGGAGGATGGCGACCCCTGCCAACCTTTCTCACACCATAACGGATCCCCCGACAGGCAGCCATGACAACCCGGTTGAAATGTGCGCACAACCCGACAGGAGCCAGCAACTCACAAGGGATAAATCGGATACAAGAAAAAGTGGATATGGGGTAATGGCGGTTGTACACCATCAGAAGATGGGTCAGCACCAACGGTATGATGATATCGGATTGCTCTCTTTATCACGTTGGGTCATGAGCCAGCTTGCAGATTTATATTTCCAGCGCAAGGTAGCAGAGGTATCGGTTGACCAGGGTCATGCACCCTATATTATCATGCTCAAAATGAGCTGGCAGGATACAGCGACAGATGGGCACATCAGATAGCCATATGGACATAGCAAAAATAATTTCCGGCCCCACGCTGGTACTGGAAAAAGATAATGTGCACAGCGATGCGCTATGCAATCAGTTACGAGCCATTGGCATAAGCCAGATTACGGTGGTGGAGAGTGTCGAGGCGCTGGAACGTTGCGTGGCTGATGGCCCTGCCGCCATGATCATCTGCAATATCGATCTCGATTCGGCAAACTTGCTCACGCTGCTGAAAAATATTCGCAGTAGGGCACCTCATCACACACTGCCTTTTTTGACCCTGACCTCAGGGACAGATCGCCCATTGATCGAACAATTTGTCCAGGCGAAAGTCTCTGACATTATCTTGACCCCGCTCAAGCCCGATACCCTTAAAACCAGGATTACTCGGCTACTGTTGGCAACCAGCCAGTCGCAGCCACCACTTTCACAATTTGAATTCGGTCGTTTGCACCGTTTTTCCAACAGCGATCTGGTCGCCAGCAATCAGGATAGTCCAACCATTCTGGTGGTTGACGATGTTCCAGATAATTTGATGCTGATCACCTCGGTATTTCGCAAAGAGTTTCATCTCAAGTTGGTCAAGGATGGCGAAAAAGCGATCAGGATCTGCCAATCGGATAATCCACCCGATCTGGTGCTGCTCGATATCATGATGCCCAACCTGAACGGATTCGATGTCGCCAGAATTTTGCGTGAACATCCCCACTCTGAGCACATCCCCATCGTCTTTATGACGGCACTGGATGATATCTATTCCCGTAAACGGGCGATGAAACTGGGGGCCGTCGATTTTATCACCAAGCCGATCGACATCGAGATGCTGCGTTTTCGCATTGCCAATCTGATGCGGCTGGTGCATGCCAGAAGAGATCTGCAAAAAGAGTTCGATCAGATGCTTGAGCTCAATGCGCTCAAAGAGAGCCTCGAGTTCAATATCCGCTATGAAATTCGGGAGCCCCTGCTCAACGCGCTACACCTGCTGGAAGAGCTGGCGGCCGACTCATCGCTCAACATGCTCCAAAAAACCCAGCTATCCATCACCAGAAAATCTGTAGGCGATGCGCTGGCATTGACCCGGCTGGCCAGCGAGATTTACCAGATTGAAACCGGCACCTTTGTTTTGAAAGCGGGTAAAGTCCAGCTCTTTAATATTTTCAACCGGCTTTCGGTGCAATTCAAAAATCTCTATGCCGGGAAAAAGCTCGATATCAAGCTGACCAAACCCAAAAATTACCTTTATGACGAGCTATTCATCGCAGGTGACGAATTTCTCTGTTATTCCGCGTTTCAAATATTGACACGGCTCGCTTGTGAGCATGCGGCGCCCTCCTCCTGCGTGGAAATTGTCTGTCTGAAATTCCCCGACAGCATTATTTTAAATATTGATAGCTCGACCTTGCTGGATATCAACAATGTCCTCTCTCTGTTCGACAGATTCCCATCCTCTAATAACAACAAAGAAGCACACAGTCACAATGGCTATCATGGCAAAATCATGCTGGAAGCCCATGGCGCTACCGTTACTGTATCGCTGGATGAAGAAACCAGGCTGCTGAATATCTCGGCGTACTTCCCACAAAAAGAGGGTTTCAATCCATATCCAGAGTGAAAAGAATCACGATCACAGAACTCTGCGGTAACATCGCCGTGGATCATTTTTGGCTACTGCGATGGGTGAATAAACAAAAGGATTTATCACCCCTTTCCATTTATCGTCATCTGGTGGTTTACGCAACGGGGTCTCTTTAATGCAAGCAGCAAGGGCGAACACCATGAAGCTACCCATTATCCTGTTGGGTTATCTCATTTATACCCCACTCAACAAACCCATCCATTTAAGGAGATAACATGAGTCTCATTCGCCGCGTTATCCCCTTGTATGTTCATATTGCCCATCTTTTTCTGGGTTTATTGCTGGTGTTTGCCTTGATCACTCTTGGTCACCAATATCGGCAAACCAAAACCATGCTGATGAAAGAGGCGGAAGACAGATTCACCCTGATTGGCCAAATCACCACTCAGGCTTTAGAAGGGCTGTTCAGCACCTCAGCTTTAAGCGTCAATCTGCTCGCCCAACAGCGCCTGACCGAAGCCAAGACCCTGTCAGAGCGAATGGCCAGCCTTCCCTACATGACAACCCTGCTCAAAGGACAACCTTCTGCCAACGCGGTGTATGCCGGTTACAACAACGGCGATCTATTCTGGCTCATGCGCTGGCCTGCCGACACCGAGGTACAACACCTAACGCCGCCCGCCAATACCCGCTGGATCGTGAAGAGCATCCGGCATCAAGAGGCAACCACTCTTACGGAGACCTTCGCGCTGGCCGACAATCTCACCATCATTGAACGGCAAGAGGAATCAGGACAATTTTTTGATCCAATAGAGCATCCATGGTTTATTCAGGCCAAGCAGAGTGGACAGCTGGTGCAATCCCCTCTCTATATCTCGCACGATACTCAGGAGATGTACCTGAGTTTTGCCGAACCAATGCAAAATGGGGCTGGCGTCATAGGGATGAGCCTGAACCTCCGAGCTATCGAGCGCCTGCTCAAATCCGCCAAGATAACCCCCAATATGCGTCTAGCCATCGTCAATGAGCAGGGCGAGCTAATGACAAGTCATAAAGGTGGGATGGTGATTCATGAAAATGGCGCTTATCGACTTGCAAGAGTGACCGAAGCCGACCTGCCTATGATCCAACACTTGATGAATGCCAGTCAGAATCAGAAGGCAGATAGTCTTTCCTTTAAATCAGAGGGCAATGATTGGCAAGGAATGCGTATCACTTTACCGGAAGCCGATGGGTCAAAATTAACCCTCTGGATTGCAGCACCTGTCGATGAGTTGCTGGCCACCGCCTTCACCATTCGCAATCAGACCTTCTTTTTGTCAGGGATCTTTCTGATCCTGGCCCTCTTCGCCGCCATCGTGCTGGCCAGAACCGCCGCCAGGCCCCTCGATGCCCTGACGCAAGAGACGGAGAAAATTGCCAGCTTCGACTTCAACGACCCGGTCAGGGTCAACACCTATATTGCCGAAATCATCGATCTCTCCCGAGCCATGGGCGACATGAAATCGACCATTCAGCGCTTTTTGCAGCTTTCCACCTCCCTCTCCAGCGAGACCAGTTTCCCCCGCTTGCTGGTGCGGCTGCTCACCGAAATGCAGCAACTGACCGGTGCAACAGGCTGCATGCTCTACCTCTCCGATAGCGGCAACAAGACGCTGGATCTGGCAGGGTTGTGCTGGAATGGCGAGGTGCAGGAGCAAACGCCGATCCACAGTATCGGAACCCTCAATCAGCCAAAACATCCACTGTTCCAGAGCTTGCAAGGAGTAGAACTGGAACCCGTTGCGTTGGTCACCAGCGAATTGCAGATCCTGTTTCCCTACATTGAGGAGAGCGACACGCCGCTGACCTTCTGGCCGATTGCCCTGAAAAACCGTGATGGCCAACTGCTCGGCACCCTGGTGTTTCTGATCGATGAACGGAAGAAGTCCCTGACCCCGCAGCGGATGGCATTTGTCAACGCGCTCTCTTCCACCGCCGCCGTGGCACTCACCACCCAGCGGCTGCTGGAGGAGCAGCGCAATCTGCTGGAGGCCTTTATCCAGCTCATCGCAGGGGCCATCGATGCCAAGAGCCCCTATACCGGTGGCCACTGTCAGCGAGTCCCCGAACTGACCAAGATGCTGGCAGAAGCGGCATGTGAGGCCAAGGAGGGCCCCTTCCAACACTTTTCGCTCGATGAAAAACAGTGGGAAGCAATACATATCGCGGCTTGGCTGCACGATTGCGGCAAAGTCACCACTCCGGAGTTTGTGGTCGACAAGGCCACCAAGCTGGAAACCCTGTGCGATCGCATTCACGAGGTCAGGATGCGCTTTGAAGTGCTGAAACGGGATGCCGAGATTGCCTACTGGCAGGCACGTCTCCATGGGGGTGATGAGGCCGCGTTACAGGCCACGCTGCAACAGCAGTGGCAACAGCTGGATGAGGAGTTTGCCTTTATCGCCCGTTGCAACGAAGGGGGCGAATTTATGGCCACAGAGGATATTGCAAGGCTGCAGCAGATCGCGGGCCGCACCTGGCAGCGCACGCTCTCCGATCGGATTGGGATCTCTCAGGATGAACTGGCGCGCAAGCAGCGGGCCGCGGAGTCACCGCTGCCGGTCACCGAACCCTTGTTGGCCGATCGCCCGGATCACCTCTTCACCCGCAGCAACCGCGACCGCCTTGCCCCTGACAACCCTTGGGGATTTCAGGTCAACACCCCTGAATACCTCTATAACCGCGGCGAGCTCTACAACCTCGCCATCCGCCGGGGCACCCTCACAGATGAGGAGCGCTACAAGATCAACGAGCACATGATCCAGACCATCATCATGCTCGAAAAACTCCCCTTCCCCGCCAACCTGAAACAGGTGCCGGAAATCGCAGGGGGACACCATGAGAAGATGGATGGCACTGGTTATCCCAAGCGGCTGAAACGGGACGAGATGAGCATCCCTGCCCGGATGATGGCCATCGCCGATATCTTCGAGGCGCTGACCGCCGGCGATCGCCCCTACAAGAAAGCCAAATCTCTCTCGGAGGCCATCCGCATCATGGGATTCATGCAACAGGATCACCATATCGACCCCGAGCTGTTTGCGCTCTTTCTCCGCTCTGGCGTCTTCCTGCGCTATGCCAAGCGTTACATGAGCCCGGAGCTCATTGACGAGGTGGATATCAGCCCCTATCTCGCCAGCCATTGATCGCCGCGAGGCACTCTGGGTTACCTGATGCCTGCAGTCTGGGGATCTGCATGCAGACCCGCCGTCTTGTCACCGGTGGTCACCCCGATGCGTAATAGAGATGGGGAGGATATGCACCGGACAGCCATGCTAATCCTCTCCATGGCACCTTGTTCTGACTGACCTTACGGACACTTGCCAATAACGGTGATCGAACAAAAAAACGAGAAAAATCAAGATAGATAGCCAATTAAAATGACATAATTGACTATAGTTCAATCGAACGTTTGAAAAACGTGACCACTTCACATGGGCCCAGCGCAATGACCACTGAACGGGAACAGTTGATCCGCTCACTGTTTGATGAGTACATCGAGATGTATTCATCACGGGATGATCGGCTCACCACGCGGTTTAGCGACAATTTCAGCGGTTTTGCCGGCAGCAGTGATGTTCTGGTTACCGATAGGGATGAGTGGATCCGGATAACCCGCCGCGATTTTGCCCAGATCCCGAACGAGATCCGCCTGGAAACACTCGATGTAACCCTGCAAGATCTGGCCGCTGATGTGGTAGCAGTCACCGCCTTCTTTCATATCCATCTACCGAAATCAGAACCTATCCTCTCCCGCAGAACCGCCAGACTGGTATTGATTTTTCGACACGAAGCCATGGCGTGGAAAATTGCGCACAGCAGTATCTCCATCCCTTACAGTGCGGCTCGGGAAAGCGAAATTTACCCGATGACCAGTCTGGAGGAGCGCCAACATGAGCTGGAGCTCATTATCGAGCTCAGAACCAAGGAGCTGGCGGAAGCGAACCGGAAACTGGAAGCGCTCAGCAATACCGACGGGCTAACCAATATCGGCAACCGTCGTCTGTTCGACAACTCATTGAACCAGGCCTGGAAGCGCTGCATTCAGACAGAGATGCCGATTGCGCTCATCATGCTCGACATCGATCATTTCAAGCAGTTCAACGACCTCTATGGCCACGTTGCCGGTGACGAGTGCCTTCGATTGCTGGCCCATACCCTGGCGCAATCCGGGCGCCGCTCGGAGGAGTTGGTGGCCCGCTACGGCGGAGAGGAATTTGTCATCCTGCTGCCACATGTCGAGCGTCAATCCGCCTATGAAATTGCCCAACATATCCAGCGGCTGATTTTTGCACTGGCGCAGCCACACGCACAAAATGCCAACGGTCTGGTGACAGTTAGCATGGGTGTTGCCTGCCTCAGACCATCGAGTCACTGGCAGCCATCTGAACTGGTCAAACTGGCTGATGCTGCGCTCTACACCGCCAAATCATCCGGCCGTAACTGCATCAGAGTGGCGGAGTCACCCAGCCTCCCGCAACCAGTCTGACCATAAGTCCCTCATACGCCACCATCCTTCCCGTGGGGAATCACTGCGCGCTAACCATGCACGGCAAGGCTCAACGCATCCCATCGCAACATGCCTTCCCACTGATCCAGTGTGCTTTGATAGGTATCTGCCGCGTTGTAATGGACCATGGCATGCAGGCGGGCATGATGGCCAAGTCGCTTGACCACGTCGGGCATGGTGTTGAGGCTGGCCAGCACCTGCGCCAGATCGCCGGGATCGTTTGGCTGATATTTGCGGCAATTCACGTCATCGGTGAGGTGTCGATCCCACCAGGCCCCATCGGCCGGGATCACTACGCATAATCCTGCCGCCATGGCCTCCAGAATGGAGAGGCCAAAGGGCTCCTGATGACTGGTGGAGACAAAAATGCCGCATTGAGCTCGGATCTCGTCAAGATTGGCGGGGTTGGCATACCAATAGGTGTCTGGCAGTTGTGGCTGGGGCTGGCTGCAGGGTTGCAGTGTGCCCTTGGGCTGCAGATAGCACACCATCAGCTCGGGGCGAGCGTCAGGGATCAGTTGATGGGCGGCCAGCATGGTCTCCAGTCCCTTCCAGCGCAGCAACGAGGCCGCCCACAAAATACGAGGCCCCCCCAGAGTCGCTTTGGGCCAATCAATCTCGCTCAAACCATTGGTAAATGGCTGCCAGTGTGACGGGAACTCGGTCTCGCCAAGCCGGGCCAGCAATGCCGCCAGGGAGCTGCGGGTTGATTCCAGATAAAACACAAAACTCGCCCGTTGCAATGCTCTGGCAGAGAGCCCCGAGCACCCCACAGGGCCATGGATCAGCTGAACCACCCGGCACCGCAACCAGCGGGCCGCCCAGTAACAACAGAGATCCACCCCAGGCCCTGACGCCGCCACCAGGCACTTCACCTCCCCCAGACGCAACACCAGCCAGAGGATCAGCAAGGTTTGCCACCCCTGTTTGAGCAGATAGCCGATGCCGGACTCCCGCCCCTTCAATATGTGGGGCAGCCAAAGGGAATGATGCTCACAGCGGGGCCAGGAGTCGGGATCCTGGGTCAACACATGGCATGTGAGCCCGGGCATCCGCTTGGCCAACTCATCGAGCAGCACTTCGGTCGCAACCTTGGAGCCACCGCGAAACGGGATGGGATCCACGACGATGATCTTTCCAAACACCGGCTCAGTTTGCATGCTCATCTTGCTGCTCCCTTACTCTGGCACCTTGCGGCGACCAAACCCCAGTTGCACTCTTTGCGCCACTTTTGCCATCCCACTCGCCAGCATATTGCGACCTCTGGCAAGGAGTCGTTGCCCCGCCCAGTGAATGAGCGGTCGGAAGGGTGTGGGGGCCGTGGCGTGCCAACGACCAGCCAGCGCGGCGTCCCACACCGCCGTGACCCCGTCAACGTAGCGCGCCACCGTGAACAACTGTGCGGCATGCAGCTGAGCTGCCCGCCCCATCGCACATCGGGGTTGAGGATTACTCAATTGCCGCCAGTGATCAGCCATCTCGGCCCAATCCCCCGGGGTTGCCAGCAAGCCGGTCACCCCCTCCTCCACTACTTCGGGGATACCGCCCACTCGGTAGGCACTGACCGGGAGCCCCAACATGCCCGCCTCCGCCAACGTCAGACCAAACACCTCCTCACGGGCTCCGGAGACCAGCAGATCCACCCCGCCCCGCAAGATAGCGGCACTGTCTGGTCGCTCGCCGAGAAAGTGGACCCGCTCGGCCACCCCGAGCTCGACAGCCAACGCCATCAATGCTTCCCGCTCCGGACCGCTGCCAATAATCAGCAACTGAGCCTCCTCCCCCGATGCCATCAGGGCAGCCAGCGAGCGGATCAGCAGATCAATCCCCTTGCGTTTGATCAATGAGCCGACGGTTGCGATGATCATATCCCCCGGTGGCAAGCCCAGCATGCCGACGACCGGCCAGTGAGCACCGCCATTCAGGCGAGCGGCATCCACCCCGTTGGGTACCCGGATCAACCGCTCGGCCGCGCAGCCATCCTGGCGCCAGCCGGTCAATACCGGCTCGCTCACCCCGATCAGCACGCTTGCCTGATGAACCCGCAGGCTGAACCTGTCTCTGGGCTGGTAACGGGCATGGAGGTGGCACACCAGCGGTACCTGCAACACTCGACAGACCCCCACCAGCCACTGACAAGGGGCCGCGCTGTTGGCATGCACCAGCTCAATCTGCCGCTCGGTGATGAGCTCTCTGGCTCGCCGGGAGAGGCGCCGATGGGCCGCAAGATCAAAACGTGGCGCCTGCCATCCCAGCAGCAGGCTGAACGGCTCGACCATGGTTTCTACCCCGAGGGTGGCCGCCTCTGCCGCCAGCGTCGGGCTATTGCACCAGAGCAACGGCGTAAAGCGGCTGCGATCGAGGTGGGCCAGCAGATCCAGCAGACAGCGTTCGCTGCCGCGGATCCAGTCCTCTCCGTAGTGAACCAGCAAAACAGGGGTTGCGTTCATCCTCTTGCTCCCTTTGGTGGCACTGCCGGCAACCGGGTTGCCTCCTGATGATCCTCAGCGGTGGCCTGCACCTCTGTGGCCGCCTGCTGCACGTACTTGATGGCGGCGACGGCCAGCGCCAATTCCAGATAGATGGGCCAGGTAAACCCTTGGGTCAGGAAGGATCCCGAAATCACAAACCCCACCATGCTGGCCATCACCCCCTGCATCGCCGTGATCACTGCAGGAGGCATGCCAGCAAGCTGGCAACGCCAGCAACTACGCAGGGTCACCGTCACCATGCCGATAAACAGCGCCAGCCCGACAAAGCCGGTTTCAGCCAGCACCCCGAACCAGGTGGAGTGCACCGCATGATTGAGTCCATCCCAATGGGGGCTGTAGAAGAAGTAGTTGTAATAGAAATTGGACAAGCCCACCCCCACCAGCGGATGGCCCAGCGCCATGCCCCAGGCCGCTTGCCAGGCGTAGATCCGCCCCATGGCCGAGGCATCGACCCCACTCTCGGCGGCGCCGCCAGATGCCCGGTCGCTGATCCCGGCGGCGGCAAACAGCACCGCCAGCGCGACCATCCCCATCGAGATCAACAGGGTTTTCGACTTCACCCGCTGCCAGGCAAACAGGCCGCTGACCGCACACACGCCAAGCAAACCACCGCGGCTCTGAGTGGCAATAATGGCGGCCGCAGTCAGCGCAAAGCCGAGCCCCCCCAGTAAACGCCCCCCCACCCCATTGCCATGATTGAGCAGCAAGCTCAGCGAAAAACCGGCAGGAAAGAGCAGCACCAGCGCCAGATCGTTGGGATCCCCCAGCACAGAGCCCAGCTCGCGCCCTATGGTTACCCGGGTCCCCTCCACCAGCCCGATCCCGCTCGCCTTGTTGTAGAGGGCCACCAGCGCCACCAGACAGCCCGCCACCACAAAGGTGCGCACCGCCAGCGCAAAATCCCCCGGAGTGCGCACCAGCCAGGCGGTGGCCAGGGTCATCAGATAGATCTTGCTATAGCTGCCAGTCCAAGTGGCGATCGCCTCGCCCCGGTTGCTGGCAAACAGCACACCGATGGAGGCCATCACAAAGAAGGCCGTCAGCCAGCTCAGGGCAGGACTCCAGTAGGGCTTGATCCGGCCGGTCAGCAAAATGTGCCAGACCAGTGCACCGATGGCGGCCAGCGAGAAGAGCAGCGGGATCTTGAGGGGATAGAGCTGGGGGAACACTTCATGCAGCCGAAAGAAGGAGAAAGTGACAAACCCCAGCACCATCAAGAAGGGCCAGCGCAGGGCAAACCAGATGGCGGGAATGGCAAGGCCGAGCACCGGTAGCAGCAAGGGATGGGGCAGCCGCCACCAGAGCAGGGCCAGCACCAGACAGATGGCGCTTGCCCAGATCGCTGGCGTTAGACGAGCCATGATCCTGCCCACCATTGGCCGAGCCAGACCATCGCCAGCGCCCCGAGCGAACTGGCCCAGAGGGTCGAGAGGCGATACGGCAGCGGCAGCAACCGCTGGCTCACCAGATAAAAGGCGAGCGCCCGCACCAGATAGACCAGCAGCAGGGTCCAGATCACCCCGGCAACCCCGAAGGGGGGGATGGCGAGCAGAAAGCCTGCGACCCCAAGGGCGCTGCAGCCCAGATTGATCACCATCTGGGCATTGCTCTTCTCGCCGCTAAAGCAGCCGACATTGAGCAAGTCCGAAACATTGCGCACCGCCATACCCAGCACCAGCAGCGGAATATAGGCGATCGCCCCGTGATAGCTCTCCGGGGTCAGCCAGCGAATGAGCAAGGGGGCGGTGAGCCCGACAATCCCCGCGGTGACAAACCCCAGCACCGACCCCATCACGCTGTAGTGGGCATTGAGTCGCAGTCCATCCGGCTCGCGCAACAGCATGAAACGGCGGGGATACCACCAGAGAGCAAAGGGTTGCAGCAACAACCCCACCGCCAGCGCCAGCTTGCCCGCCACCGCGTAGTAGGCGAGCAGCGCCTCCCCCACCACATCGGCCAGCAGCCAGCGATCCAGTCCGCTCAGGGCAAAGCCTGCCAGCCCGCTCACCACCAGGGGCAATCCATAGCGCAGCAGCGGCCGATAGTGCTCCCAGTCAAAGCGGATCCCGCTATCTCGCCACTGCCAGAGGCTCAGCAGCAGCGCCAGAGCGATGCAGGTCAGGGTGCCGGAAGCCAGCACCCCGCTCACGCCCCAACCGAGCCAGAGCCACCAGCCGGTCAGCACCGACTGGATCACCGCCTTGCCTGCGGTCGCCACGAAAAAGAGCCGCGCCTGATTGCGCATCCGCAGCCATGCCAGCGGAACGCCGATCACCCCTTCAAACGGCAGGGCGCAAAGCACCCAGCGCACATCCGCAAGACGGGTTTCCACCGGCAGCCAGGCTTGTACCACAGGTGCCAGCAGCCAGAGCAGCACCAGACTGGCCAAGGCGATCAGCCAGACCAGCCCAAACATGCGGGCCACCACCTGCTGGCGCTCCTGCTCATCTTTCGCCAGTCCGGCAAAGCGGTAGAGGGCATCCACCAGCCCGAAGCCAAGGATCAGGGAGCCCAGATTGATGAGGGTCAGCAGCACCTCCAGCTGGCCGTATTCACGAGGCAGCAGCTGATGGGTCAGCACCGGCAGCATCAGCAGGGAGATCCCCTTCATCAAGAGCAAGCCACCGGCGTAATAAAGCATGGCAATCTGGTTCACACCAAGTTTCATAGGGCCTCCCAGCCACCCGAAGCATCCCGCTCCGGGTCAGCTACCGCTAATGCAAAGCCCACGCCACTCACCCCCGCCCTTAAGCGATAGCCCCTCTGTGCGGCTTAACCGTCCAAAACAGGCCCAGAATGAGACTGGCATTTGCGTTTTGCACAACGCGGGCTGCAAATTGCACCGACCGGCGCAATCTGCCCCTCCTCTTAGCCCCATTTGGCCCGATCACACTGGGGTCGTCCTGTTGGCCCGATCCCTGCTTTCTGCTTAGCGAGCAACGGACTGCACCAGAGGGAGAGGTCGCCATGAACACCATCAACCTGCACCGCATGAAAAGCTGGGCAAAACAGGGGGAGACGCCACTGGCCCGCCGGGTATGGCGACTGGCCAAAAGTGCCCGCCACTGGTCATGCCCAGTGATCCCTCCCCTGCATCGGCTGCTTTATCGGCTCTATTTGCTCGGCAGCAACGCGCTGGCGACCCTGACCCGCACCCTCTGGTGGACCCCCTTGTTTCAATCTCGCCTCACGGCCCCCGCTCCGCGTCTCTATCTCTATGGCGGCATCCCCTATATCAGCGGTCCGGTCACCATCGAAATTGGTGCCGACTGCCGCCTCAGCGCCGCCATGACCATCAGCGGCCGGGCATCGAGCCAGACACCAAGGCTGGTCATTGGCCGCAATGTCGGCATTGGCTGGCAGACCACCCTGGCGGTGGGCAGCAAGATAGTGCTGGGGGATAACGTCAGGATTGCTGGCCGTGCCTTCCTGGCGGGCTACCCGGGGCACCCGGTCAACGCCCGCGATCGTGCCCTTGGCAAACCGGATCGCGATGAACAGGTGGGGGCCATTGTGCTGGAGCAGGATGTCTGGCTTGGCACCGGGGTGATGGTGATGGCCGGCGTCACCATAGGCGCCGGAACCATTGTCGCCGCAGGCAGCGTCGTCACCCGGGATCTGCCTGCAGGTGTGCTGGCAGCGGGTGTACCGGCCACCGTACTGCGCCCGTTGCAGCCACAAGATCACAGCGACCTCGCACACGCTTCGGAGACCTTTGCATGAAACCACACTCATTGCCGCAACTGGTGGTATTGGGAGAGGATTGGGGCCAGCACCCCTCCAGCACCCAACACCTGATCAAGCGTCTGTTGCCCGATTATCAAGTGCTCTGGGTCAACTCCATCGGCATGCGCTGTCCCCGCTTTACCCTTCATGATCTCACCCGTATCGTCCGCAAACTGGGGGCGGTGCTGCGCGGTGCGCGCCATGCTGGCGGCCAGTCGGTTGCGCCATCAGAGGTCAGCAGCCCCCGGGTTCTGCCGCCGCTCGCCTTGCCACTGCCGGGTAGTCGGCTGGCGGGCAAAATCAATGGCCACTGGCTGGCGGCGCAGATCCGGCGCCAGTTGCCCGAGCTGGATCGCCCCCTGCTCTGGATCTCCCTGCCCAGCGCCGTCGACCTGATTGGCAAGCTCGAAGAGCGGGCGGTGATCTACTACTGCGGCGATGACTTCTCGGCGCTGGCGGGGGTGGATCATCAGGCCATCGCTCACTGCGAAGCCAGACTGGTGGAAAAAGCCGATCTCATTCTGGCCGCCAGCCCCGCGCTGGCTAGCCGCTTTCCCCCCCATAAAACCCGGCTCCTCAGCCACGGCGTGGATCTCGAGCTGTTTATGCCCCCCAGAGAGCGCCCGGCGGATCTCCCCTCCGGCCGCCCCATTGCCGGATTTTACGGCAGCCTGAGCGACTGGATTGATATCCCCCTGCTTGCAGAGACGGCTGCCGCCCTGCCTCACTGGGATCTGGTGCTGATTGGCCCGGTCCAGACCGATATATCCCCCCTCAAGGGGCTCCCCAATATCCATCTGCTGGGGCCCCGTCCCCATCACACGCTGGCGGCCTATGCCCAGCACTGGCAGGTGAGTCTCCTGCCCTTTGTCGACAACGCCCAGATCCGTGCCTGCAATCCATTGAAATTGCGCGAATATCTGGCCGCAGGGCGCCCCATCGTCAGCACCGATTTTCCGGCTCTCGATGGCTATCGGGATCAGATCCAGCTCCCCCACGATGGGGAGAGCCTGGCCCAGGCCATCAATCGGGCCGCCTTTGATCAACCCAATCCTGGCTGGTTTCAGGAGAGTGGCTGGGAGGGGCTCACCCACAGCGAAGGGCGCCACACGCGCCAACAGCAGGTGGCCCTGCAAAGCTGGGATCACAAGGCTGCCGAGCTAAACAACTGGTTGAAGGGGCTGCCCGGATGAGCAGAGGGCTCTGGCTGGTTATCCTGCTCTGCTGCCATGCAGCAATGGCCGCCACCCGGCTGGAGGGGCAGACCCCGCTGCCCCTGACAAGTAACCAGACACCCCAGCGGCTCGCTCTGAGCACCCACAACTGGCCAATAGGCAGCGATGATGAACTGGTGATCGAGGGCCATAACCCCAGCGCCCGCCCGCAAACCCTGATCCTGCGTATCGACGATGAGGCCTCGGTCAACTACCGCAGCCGGGTCAATCTGGAGCGAATTGTCGCACCCGGCCCCTTCACCCAGCGCTTTGCCTTGAGCGAGTGGCGCACCAGCCAACCCAGAGCGTTGGCGCTGGACAAACTCACCAAGCTCTATCTCTTTATGGCCGATAACGCCCCCTCAATGACCATTCACCGCTGGTACTGGCAGCCCGGTCTGACTCTGCCTGAGGGCACCATTGCGCTGGATCTGGGGGCGGCCGCCGCCCCCCGCTTTACCGGCTTTGAGCCCCTGAGTCCGGGGGATCCCCGGCTGATTGGCCATCCCACCCCCATCTTGCGCCCCTCCGGCGATGCCCTGGTGCGCGATGGACTGCGCAATCTCGACGGGGTGCAGTTTGACGTAGCCAAGGGGCGCTACCAGCTCACCCTCTGGCTCGATGATCCCGGCGAGTGGGAGTATCTGCCCCACACCTTCGAGCGCAGCGTGCTGGTCAATGGCGAGCCCATCTGGGCCGAACAGTGGCAACCGCAGGAGTGGCTAACGCAGCGCTATCTGGCGGGACAATCCCGCGAGGCACTGCCAAACCCGGATCCCTGGCAGCTGTTCGGGGCTCGTCAAGGCGGCCCGGTCCATGTCACCCTGAACCACCCCGGCGGCCCGATCACTATCACATTGGTGGGCCACTCGCCGGATGCCAAATACCTGGCGGGGCTGCTGCTTGCCCCCTATCCGGCCCCCACCAGCAAAGAGGCTCTCCCGAATAGTGGAAAAGATCTCGCCGTATTGGCCGACGCTACCGCAAGCGTGCTGACCAAGCAGCGCCAGCTGTTTTTGGAAAAGTGGACTCTGGCCCCCTATTCCCCAACCCCAGCCCCAGCCCCAGCTGTGCAGCAGCTGAGCCTCACGCCGATTACGGATGCCGCCCCAACCCTGCAGATCGCCCCGCTATCTGCGGCCGATGCGTTGCAGCAGGCTTCACAACCCGTGCTGGCCGCCCGTGGCAGCCAGCTGTTGCTGGAGTTTGCCATCCACGCCGCCACCGACGATCCGGCCCCCTTGCTGGTGATCCAGCCCCCCGAGCAGGCAGGATCGCCGCTGGCGCTGACCCCCTATTACGGCAAGTGGCATCTGGTTCGCCCGCAGGCGAGCGGCACCCTGCTGGCTCCCTCGGATCAGGAGCTGGTCGAGGGGGTCGCCGGGCTCACTCTGCTGGCAGGGGTACCTCGGCGTCTGGTGTTGCAGATCACCATCCCACGCGATGCGCCTGCCGGTCACTATCTGGGCAATATTCAGCTGCTGAGCCAACAGCAACTGGTGCAGTTGCCGCTGACTATCGAGGTGCTGCCGCTGACCCTGCCCGCGGCCAACAAGCCGGTCGGCATCTATGTCGAAGCGCCCCCCTATCTGAATTGGCTGAGCCCAAACCCCGAGGCGCTAAAAGAGCAGATCGCCGCGGCCAGTCGCTGCGATCTGGCGCGGCTCGCCAAACTCGGGATCAGCGGCCTCTCGCCCGCCCTGCCACAGGATGAAGCGGGGATGCGGGAGGTCATGGGAGAGGCGGTGGGGCTCGGTTTTGTGCCCCCCCTGCTGGCCTATACCCCGCTCAAACGCTGGGGGAACGACGCTGCCAGCCAGCTCGAACAGTGGCAGGCGCGGCAACAGGCGCTGACCGCCAGCGGCTTGCCACCGCTGGCATGGAGCTTGTTTGATGAGCCCGATCTTGCCACCCTGCCCGCCATTACCAGCCTGGCGCGGGAGATGAAACGGCGGGATCCGGCGGTGATCCGCGCAGGCCACTTCAATCATCCGGGTCAGGTTGATCTGCTGGCAGAGGTGGAGATTGCCCTGATCAACGCAGGCTTTGGCGCCGACAAGGCCGATGTGGCGCGGGTGCGCCAGAACAAGGTCACCCCCTGGTTTTACAATCTGGGTACTCCGAGAGCCGCCGGTTTTTATCTGTGGCAGAGCGGCGCCGAGGGCTATTTGCAGTGGCATGGCCGCATGCCCACCGCCCTGCCCTACGACCCCACCGACGGGCGGGAGAGCGACTTTATGCTGCTCGGCCCGCAAGCCTGCGAGGCGCACCGCCTCTCCCACAATCTGTTGCTGTTGCAGCAAGCCATCGAGGATCTGCGCTGGCTCGCCTGGCTGGAGCAGGAGGCCCGCTATCAGGTGGAGGCCGCCCTGCTGCTGGAGCGCCTGCGCGATCAGCTGCCGACCCGCTGGCAGGTGGCAGAGCAACTGCCCTCTGCCGCCTGGATCCAGTGGCGCCGCGAGATTGAACAACTGGCCAAGGGATTGAAAACATTGCAAACTGGTGCCAACTCATCCTCCTGAAGTGACTGCGTATGGCCAACCAGACTCCCCGCTCCACAGCCAAAGACAGCGTCCTGCCCCGCCTGTTGCCCCTTATGCTGCCGCTGCTGATCCTCACCGGTTGCGCCCGTCAGGAGCCGGTCAATGAGACCCTGCCGATCCTCAACCAGTTGCGGGAACAACAAATGGCCGAACAGCCCCAACTGCAACTGCAGTACCAGCAAGCGGAGACACAACTGCCAGCGGATCAGGAGCAGCAGCTGCATCAGTTTTTGGGACGCAAGGATCCGGCCCGGATTGCGCTGGTAAGCGGCCCCGGGCTGCAAACCGACATGCTGGAGAGTGCGCGGATGGCAAGCGTGCGACTAACTGCCCTGACACGCTTGCTGGGAGCTCGCGCCATTGAGCTGGAGCCCCGCTATGACCCCATGCTAGCCCCCAATACCTTGCTGATCCGCATTCTGCCAAACGGTGAATCGGGGGCGGTCACCCCAGCGGCGGCGCAATAAGGCCGAGGCAAGAGGTTGGCAAAGCCACCCGATAGAGGGGATAAGGGGCCAGCCCCCACAACTTGCGCCAACCCTGGGTAAGACGGTACGAGAGCAGCGGCGGGCTCTGGTGCAGCTCGCCTAAAAACATCACCCCCTGACTCATCCCTTCACCCGCCAGCGTCACTGACATCGCCTCGCTATCCGGCGCCACCAGCATGGCCTGCAGCAGACCATCACAGCGGGGATGGGCCAGCTGATAGCTGACATAGGTGCCGCCCAATACCGGCGTAGCCACCCGCAAGCGCCAGCCCATCTGGACCAGCTCCCGCAGCATCGGCTTGGCTCCCTCGTTAACTGCCCGGTTCTGATAACGCCAGCCCATGGCGGCAGCACTGAGCAGCGCCACCAGCAACAGCAGCAGATATCCATTAGACAGACGCATCACGGCGCCCCCGGATAAAGAGGATGGTCATCACCAGCAACATGATGGCCCACTGGTAGAGCTGGGCCAGCGAGCCGGTATGCAGCCAGCCATACCAGCGCAGATCCAGGCTCATCAGCACCAACCGCAGCTGATTGGCCCCGATATAGAGCAGGCAAACCAGCAGCAACATGGGCCACTGCCGGTAGAGGGGGCGATCCGGCGCCAGCCAGCAGCAGGAGACCAGCCAGGAGAGCACCACCAGATAGAGTTGAGAAAACGAGGAGCACCCCTTGAGCACGATCAGCGCATGGCCTCCCAGCCGCTCGATGCGATTGCCATCAAGGCGAGTCTCCCAGCCCAGCAGCTGCAACCACTGGCCCACCCCCCAGGCGTCGAGCGCCAGCACAGGGCCGGATAGCAGGGCAAACACCTGCTGCCCCCACAACACCGCCACGGTAAAGGCGAGCACAATCTGCAACACCGCCCGCTCATCGCCACTCTGATGACGGCGCCATAGCGAGGCCACCAGCAGCAGACAGGCCAGCGCCTTGCAACTGGCGCTGGGGATCAAGATCAGCAGGATAAAGAGGGCGAGCGCCAGTGGATGCGGTCGCCAGCTCGGTGCAACCCGCGATGCAATTTGCCACCAGATAGCAATCAGCAACACCACCAGCAGGTTGAAGTGGCCCATATTGAGCCACACCATGCCCCACTGATTGGCCAAACCAAGTAGCAGCCAGTTGGGTGCCCACTGCCAGGGACGGATCTCCATCGCAACTCCTGCCGGTTATCAGCGCTTTTGACCGCTGTCGCAAGTTCCATGCCTGCCCGACCTCACCCGGATCAAGCCAAGTCAGAGGATTCGCCAAAGCTGGCACGCTTTATTCATTCCACCCTGCTGGCACTAGCGCCAGGGAGAAGGAGTGAGCAATGAAACTCAAACCGTTGGCAGGGCTGCTGGGGATGTTGTTGGTAACCTCCCCCGCATACGCCTTGACCGAAGTCGATACCGAACTGCAACTGCTGATGGATGTGTCGGGCAGTGTCAGTTCATCGGAATTCAATCTGCAATTACAGGGCTATGTGGACGCCTTTTACAGTCAGGATGTACAAAGCGCCATCCTCGATACCAGCGGCGGCAAGCTGGGGTCAATTGCGGTACAGATGATCATGTGGAGCGGCTCGACCCAGCAGAGCGTGATGACCGACTGGTTCCACCTCTACGACATGACCTCCATCAACAACTTCGCCGCCACCCTGGATGCCCTGGTCCGCCCCTATGCGGGGATGACGGCCCCCGGTTCGGCGATGGCCTTTGGTGCCCAGCAGTTTGATACCAACAACTTCACCGCCGCCCGCCAGGTGATGGATGTGTCGGGTGACGGGATCCAGAACAACGGGCTGGATACCTCTACCGTGCGGGATCAACTGCTCGCCTCCGGCATCGATACCATCAACGGCATCACCATAGGTCAGGACTATGCCGATGGGGTGCTGCAAGAGTGGTATGTGGAGAACGTGGCGGGAGGTCAGGATGCATTTGTCATCAATGCCACCACCTTCGCCGACTTTGGCAATGCGCTGGAGCTCAAACTGGCGGCCGAAATTGAGGGGGGTATTATTCCGGAAGGGGCACTGGCCGCCCCCATAGAGGAGATCCCGCTGGCCGCCCAGCTGCTGCTCGGTATGCCGCTACTGCTGGCCTGGCGCTATCAACGCCGTAATCAGGGACGCCTGCAGCAAGCTAACTGGCAACAAACGCCAGCTATCGGCTAGCTAATCATCCCGTGTGTCGCGATTAGGGAGCTATGGCTCCCTGATTTTTTGCCGTAAACATGGCTTTCGGCAGGGGCTGCACAACTTCTGGTTTGAATGCCAGATGAAAATAAAGCTTCACTCTACCAATGCTTTTTCCACCCGACTTTGCTGATCAGCATTATTTTTGTGATCTGGTTGCGTTCTACATCTGGTTAAGATACCTGCTACGAGTTACAACAAAACCCCAACACAACTATCGGAGTTCAATGAGGTTAGAACAGCCATACATTGACAACCGTTTTTAGATCCTAAAGTAGCTTATCTATTCCCTTTGTATTTCACTTCGTCGGAATAAATTCCAATATCTTTGCGAACTGCACTTAGGAATATAAGCATCTCAACGCGAAAAACATGGAAATCAAAAGCATCCGCCTCGATGGAGTCATAAACATAATCTATAAGCTTCATAAACATATCGAACACATCAGAGGATGAAAACAATGCTAGTTGTGCTGTCATGTGAAGCCTCTGTTTATCGAAGCTTTTAATGTATTCAGGAGTTATTTTTTCCTGATGAGTTATGTTTGCAATCAAGTCCAATAATGGTGCAGAGACTGACTTATAAAGTTCTAGCTTTTGATAATAATTAATCTGTTTGTTTACAGTTAACTCACTGAGTTTGTTTTTATACTCTTCGATCTCCAAAGCCATTCTAGACTGTTCTTGTTGTAAAATTCGTTGTGCCCAAACTTTACCAAGAAAACTGGATGCGCCTAGAACAATAGCAGCTCCTCCGCCTAATGAAATCAATATCGCTTGAGCTAAATAATATGCTTCTTCCATCACTTCCTCTGCTAAATTAGAGCCGTAGATTCGATTAGCGAAGCGCTATCGAACGTTCGTGGCCTTCCTAAGATATGCATCTTCAACAAGCCAACACTTTTCCATCTTGGTACTCCTACACCATCCCGAAGCTAACCTCGAAAAAACAGCCAAGGTCAGCGGTCTGAACGTATGCCACATTAGCCGGAAGTATCAACGCAAGCGTCCGATTACACCTACCGGCTAATCGAACCTACGAGCTAAAAACCTAATCCTAACCTTTTCCAACATTTTTCCCACTGTTCACATGCACTTATATATATGAGAAGTTCTTTTTGTTCATAACTAAACATGTCTTGATTTGGATTAACAACTTCTCGGAGCGCTTTTTGCGCTAAAAAATTTATAAACATCGCATTCTTTTGAAAGCCACGCCAAGTCGTTGTAGCTACCCATTTATGCTCATTTAACGGACATTCTATATCAAGATGCTCAACTGATTGCTCAATAAGATGGAGGTAGTTTTTATAAACAAACTCAGCACCATGTAATAAACGACCAGCATCAATTATGTCATTTATAATGGTCAGCGTATCAATATCACTTAGCTTTCTAGATAATTCAAATTTTGTGAGGTTTGCCAAGGAAATATTACAATAGCGTTCCAAGGGAACGATACTTGAACATGAATGAATATATATTTTTTCAAATGTTTCCTTTGTACGATTGAGATGGTCATCCAAAGCTTTTTGCTTTTGTTGCTTATTAATTACATCGCGTTGTTGCGATATTTGCTCACGAATACCAATATAAGCCAGAAATGCAAATAAAGGACCCAGAGTTCCACTTGCATATGAACCAAAACTGCCCCAATCACCTTGTTTGTTAGAAAACATTGGGATGTCATAGATCACAAATTGTACAAAATATAATGTGAGCACCAGAAATGTTACGCAGGCACAGGCATACCACATTTTTTTCATCATATCTCTCATGACCTTATATATATTACAATGGCATTTAAAAGTTATTAACTTAAAGTCAGGGTTATCATTTATAATCACCTTCTATATAAGCCCCCAGCCATACAAAATGAAATATATTTAAAGTCAATCAACTAACAATCTAAATTCGTTTTTTGAGAAATCATCACACCTCTTGTCTGACTCCAATCTTATCACTGTATAAAACCACAGTAAATAGAAGCACTGGCCTCCTCTACTTTCTCAATCAAAATAATGTGAATAACTGAAAGTCATTTCAGCCATCTGCACGATATAAAAAAGGCCTTATCACAAGGCCTTTTCAGAAATATCCAGATTCCGGCTGGTAGCCAGTTTTACGGCTATCAACCCGGCTCCGGTGACAAGGGCAACACCTGCCCATCCAGCGCATGATCACTATTGGATGGATAGTCCGGCACCGGCTCGCAGTAGGGAATGCGGCTTAGCACCGGCGCCTTGACCAGGGCGGCCAGTTGATCGGAGCGGCGCAGGCTGGCATCCGCCAGTTCGGCCACCAGCGCCAGACCGCAGCCGAGCCCCAACCCGCCAACAATGCCCGCCAGCAGAAACAGCCAGAGCGGGTAGTTGCTCGGTTTGCTGGGGGCAAAGGGTTTGTCGATCACCTTGATCCGCTCTCCCTGCTCGAAATTGCCCAGATCGCCGGTTACCTTGGCTTTCTCATAGCGCAGCAGCAAATCCTGATAGAGAGTGCGTTTGACCGCCAGATCCCGCTCCAGCTCGGCGAGCTGGCGCTCGGTATCTCCCTGGGAGTCGACCACCTTGTCCAGCCCATCGAGCTGGCTCTTCAGGCCGGCGGCGTTTTGCTCCGCCTCCGTCAGCTGCGTCTGGGCCAGCTGCCACTCGGGTCCGCGGGCCATATCCGGCTGGGATTTGAGCTGCTCGAACTCCTGCTGCAACTGGTCAATCTGATAGCGCAGACTCTGCACCTTGCTGTGCTCGTCGCTGTAGCGGGCCCGCAGCAACACCAGCTCGGTGCGCATCAGTTGCAGCTTCTCATCCAGTTGGCGAGCCAGCTGGCTCTCCTGCCCCAGCGATAGCTGATCGACCCGAGCCTTGGCCTGCTGCAGGGTGATCAGGCTCTCGGCATAGCGCTCCTGCAAACCATAGAGACGGGCGACGTTGGTACTCTGCTGCTGAGGCAAGGCGCTGGCATGCTCCCGTTTAAAATCGGCGAGCAGCTGCTCGGCCGCTTGCAGTTCGCTGCGGCGGCTGTCGAGCTGGCTTTGCAGGAAACGTTCGGATGATTCCGCCGACTGGCGCCCCTTGCTGAGCAGGTTGAAGAAAAAGCGCCGTGAAATGGCTTCGAGCAAACCGGCGCTGTTGGCCGCCGAATCCGCTTTTACCTTTATCTCGATCACCTCATCGCCGATCAGGCGCAAAGATACGGCACTCGAGAGCCAGTCCATAATGGCATCGCGCTGGGCTGGCGGGGTCTCGTCATTGACCAGACCGCGATCCCGCGCCACGCCATCCAGCACATAACGGCTGCGCAGCAGGGCTTCGAGCACCGCAAAGCGATCCTTGAGACTCTCCTGAGTAATCAGATCCTTGAGGGTCGGGGTCTGGTTGGCATCTTGCGGCACCATAAAGGTGGTGCGGCTCTCATACTCCTTGGGGGTGAGCAGGCCGACCGTCACGCCCACCAGCGGCATCACCAGTACCGGGATCACCAGCAGATAACGACGGCGCCAGGCGGCAAAGAGAATGATGTAGAGGTTGTAATAGAACTGGACAGGCATGGCATCACTCCCTGAGAAAAGCCCTCCCCCCGCACGATGCAAGGGCAGTGCCACCAGAGGAGCTGATCGCCTCTGTGGGCAGACCGCAAGAGTGGTACAAGATTCGCATTCTCCCGCTATCCGGGGTGTTACCCCTTCCCTTGCCGGAGCGCGAACCATGTTGTCATCAACCCCGTCGCACAGACCCCATCCCCGCAGGAACTCCAGCGCCCAGCCTGTCGTACAGGTCGTGCAGCACCTGCAGCCCGGCGGGCTGGAGACCATGGTGCTCAACCTCACTCAGGCGAGCCCTGCCGAGCAACCGGTGCATATCATCTCCCTCGAAGGGCGCAAAGGGGATGTACTAAGTGCATGGCCCGCCCTGCATCCCTTCGCAGGCAATATTCACTGCCTGGAAAAGCCCGCGGGCTGGTCGCTGGCAACCCTCTGGCGGCTCACCCGGCTGCTGCGCCAACTCAAGCCCGTCGCGGTACATACCCACCATCTGGGGCCCATGCTCTATGGCGGTCTGGCCAGTCGGCTGGCCCGGGTGCCCACCCTGGTACACACAGAGCACGATGCCTGGTATCTCGATGATCCCCATCAACGCACGCTGGCCCTGTGGGGGCTGCGCGCCTTCAAACCCATTCTGGTGGCCGATGCCACGCCGGTGGCCAACCAGCTGCTGGCCAAGCTGGGCCAGCTGTCGCCAACCGTGATCCCCAACGGCATCGATGAGCAGCGTTTTGCCCCGGGCGCCGCCGCCCTCGCCCGTCAGGAGATGGGATTGCCGCAAGGGGTCAAGTTGATTGGCTGCGCCGCCCGCCTTGAGTCGGTCAAGGGACATACCTTGCTGCTGGAGGCGATCCGCACCCTGCCGGAGGAGGTGCATCTTGCGTTGGCTGGGATCGGCAGTTTGCAAAATGCGTTGCAACAACAGTGTCAGCAGCTCGGGGTCGCCCATCGGGTCCATTTTCTGGGGCTGGTCGAAAACATGCCGCGCTTCTATCAGGGGCTGGATCTCTTCTGCCTCCCCTCGCTGGCGGAGGGGATGCCGCTTTGCGTGCTGGAAGCACAGGCGTGCGGGGTACCGGTGGTGATGAGCGACGTGGGGGCGGCCAGAGAGATCGTCTGTCAGGCCAGCGGCCATATCCTGTCGGAGCGGGATCCCGGCCGCCTTGCCCAGCTTCTGGCACAAGGGTTGCTGCAGTGCCATAGCCTGCGTGCCGTCACCCGAGAGTTTGTGTGCCAGCAAAGCAGCTTGAGCCGGATGGCTCAGGCCTATCAGCAGCTTTACAGCCGCTGATCAAGCGACCCGATGACCAGAGGAGCATCCCATGGAATGGATCATGATCGTGTTCTGGCTGTGCGCTGTACTGGTGGTCTACCACCATGTCGGCTATCCCCTGCTGCTCAAATTCGGTGGTCGGCAGGCGAGCAAGGTAGCCAATCCACCGCGCCCACTGGATCGGGGATTCAAAGCAGAGGCCGCCGATGAGGCGCTGCCGACCATCACCCTGCTGATGCCGGTTTATAACGAGGCGGCGACCATCGCGGCCAAGCTGCAAAACCTCGCCAGCCTCGATTACCCCGCCGACAAGCTGTGGGTACATGTGCATTTCGACGGCTGCAGCGACAACAGTTACCCCATTGCGCTAAGCCAGCTCGGAGATCCCGCCCTGCAGCAGTTGCAGATCCGGCTGTTTGATCACCCCCGCAATCGCGGCAAGGTCGCCGTGCTCAACGAGGCCATGACCCGGGTGCACAGCGATCTGGTAGCCCTCACCGATGTCTCGGCCCTGCTGCCCATCGATAGCCTGCTGCTGGCGGTCGCCCATTTTTCCGATCCCAAGGTAGGGGTGGTCGGGGAAGCATACCGCTTCTGGCAACCGGGCTCTCAGGGCGAGGAGAGTTACTGGCACTATCAAAGCCAGATCAAGCTCTGCGAGTCGGCCCTTGGCGGCATGCTGGGGGCTCACGGGGCCTTTTACATGATGCGCCGGGAGTGCCTCACCCCGCTGGCTGCCGATACCATCAACGACGATTTCATCTTGCCGATGCAGGCCATCGCCAAGGGGTATCGAGCTGTCTATGACAATCGCTGCGCCGCACTGGAGCTGGAAATTTCGGATGCCGCGCTGGAGGCGACACGGCGCAAGCGGATCGGGGCCGGCAACACCCAGCAGCTGCTGCGGTTGCTGCCCCTGCTGCACCCCAAGTTCGGCTGGGTTGCCTTCAACTTTGCCAGTGGCAAGGGGCTGCGGGTGTTGATGCCGCTCTGCCTGACCCTGCTGTGGCTCTGCGCCATCCCGCTGGCCACCCAATCCCTGCTGTTTCAGTTGCTGCTGGGGCTGCAACTGCTGGGGTATCTGCTGGTCATCCTGATCCAGCTGACCCCTGTGCACCCCTGGCCCAATCTGTTTCGCAAGATCCACTATCTGGTACTCGGACACTGGTACAACGGCATGGGCACCCTGCGCTACTGCCTGCGCGCCCCCATACGTTTCATGTCACAGGAGAAAGCCGTATGACACACCCCATTCCAAGATTGACCCTGGTGGTCAAACGCAGCATGGATCTGCTCGGCGCCACTCTTGGCCTGCTGCTGACGCTGCCACTGTGGCCGCTGATCATGCTGGCCATCCGGCTCGATAGCCCGGGGCCTGTGTTCTTTCGTCAGCTGCGGATCGGGCGCAGCCACGCCACCCATACCGAGCTCTTTTTCATGATCAAGTTTCGCACCATGCGCGCCGACGCCGAGGCGGCTACCGGGCCGGTCTGGTGTGGCAAGGGGGACAGCCGGATCACCCGCAGCGGCGACTTTCTGCGCAAAACCCGGCTCGATGAGCTGCCGCAGTTTATCAATGTGCTCAAAGGGGAGATGTCGCTGATCGGCCCCCGCCCGGAGCGACCCGGGATCGCCAACCGGCTGGAAGATGCGGTGCCGTACTTTATCGAACGCACCTATGAAGTGGCCCCCGGCATTACCGGTCTGGCGCAGGTCAATCAGGGTTACGACGAGTCGCTCGATGATGTGCGCAGCAAGTTGGCGTTCGACCTGGCCTACTCGGTCGCACTGCTCCACCCCTGGCGCTGGCTGGTGCAGGATGTGCATATCATCGGCAAGACGATCGCCATCATGGTTGGCAAGAAGGGGCGCTAATCCCGCCGCACCAACCTCAATCACATCTCAACGCCCATCAGGCCATTGTCACTGCAATGGCCTTTTTTTATGGCGCATCTTTGTGGCACATCAATTGTGATCACAGAAGCAATCCGCCCCCTGCTCCCCCTAACACCGGCACATAAAAAAGCGAGTGGCCAGCGGCCACTCGTTTTGACAGGTTTCTCCGTGATTCAGGCGCCGTAGACAGCCAGAATATCGGTCACTCTGTTGTTGACGCTGTACCCGCGGGCTATGGTGTTGCGGGCCGCCTGACTCATTTTGCTGCGCACCACCCCATCGCTGCGCAGCCAGTAGTTGACCAGCTCCGCCATATCCCTCACATGGCTGGGCTCCACCAGCCAGCCATTGGATTTATGGTCGATCAGATTGACCAGGCCCCCCACCGCAAAGGTACAAACCGGTATACCGTGAGCCATCGCCTCCAGGGCCACCAGCGGCAACCCTTCAAAGCGGGAGGTGATGCAGAGCAGGTCGATGTTGTGCCACTCATTGGCCATGTTCTGGAAACCATGAAGCTGGACGCGATCACCATACTGCTGCAACAAGGCACTTTTCATGGGGCCATCCCCGTAGAGATGAAACGCCCCCTCCGGGCAGAAGGCGGCCAGCTGGCAGAATGCCTCCGGCCCCTTTTCCGGCGAGAGGCGGCCGACAAAGGCAATCCGGTTGCCAGTTACCGTAGCCGGCGTCGCAGGCATGGGGACAAAGTTGCTGATCACCGTGCTTGGCACAGGCAATTTGCGAGCGATGGGCTCGCTTACTGCAATACACTTCGCAAAACGCGCTGTGGTGCGATCCAGCCAGCTGTAAAACTTCAGCAATCCCTCCCCGTCATCCCCGCTGTGAAAAGTCGAGACCACCGATTTACCGGTGAACCAGGCTGTCAGCCGCCCCAGCACCCCGGCCTTGTAGCCGTGGGTGTGGATCAGCACAGAGGCAGGCTGATGGGCCAGACGGCGCATAAAATCGCGGCTGTTTTGGCACACCTCGTAGGGCAAGCCCTGTTGTTTGAGCAGGGTCGTAAAGGGGGTCATGCCGTGGTTGCTCACCAGCACTATGGTGGGGCGAAATCCCCTGGCCAGCAGATCGTTGGCCAAGTGGATAATGTGAACTTCTATTCCACCGACCTGACGCGCATCGATGGCCAGCCAGATCTGCTGCATGGGTAACATAGGCACCTCCTCCCGTGGCTCCATGCCACCAGAAATGAGGCGCTGCATAGAGCGGGCCAGTCAGGCAAAGAGGGGCTGGATCAAGCGCCGGGACAGGCGACCAGCAGGAGGGTCATGTCATCGAGGGCGGCATCATTGATGCGCTCATCAAACCAGCGGGCAATGCGATGAGCCAGTTGCTCAAGACCGGGCCCCGAGGTCAGGCAGATCTCTTTTAGCTGCGACTCCCAGCGCTGGCGCTCTGCGGCATCACGGCTATCGAGCAGACCGTCGGTCCAGAACAGCAGGATCTCGCCGGGCTTGAGCTGACGCTCATTGGTCACGAAGTGGGGATCCGGGCGCAAACCGGGCAAGGGGCCGGTCACGCCGACCTGACGGATGGTACCGGGCCCGACCAGCCAGGGCGCAGGGTGGCCCGCGCTGGCCCACTGCACCCGCCCCTCGTTGCCGAGCTCAATGCAGAGGGTGGTGAGCAGGGTAGCCCCGAGGAGCGGATCACTGTGAACCGCATTGGACAAGATGGTCAGCAAACGGGCGGGGGCGCGCTCCAGATCGTGTGCCGTCAGCAAACCGCGCAGATAACCGGCATAGGCATGGGCAAAAAACTTGGCTTCTGCATCGTGGCCCATCACATCCCCGAGCCACAGCACCCGACCCTTGACCAGCAGAAAGTCCCCGCCCCCCACGGTGGCCGCACGGGTTTGCAACGCCAGCTGGTATCCCCCTATGGAGGTGGCGGGCAATAACGGGCGCAGCGCCGAGGTCATGCGCTGATCCAGCTGCTCGCCCCATTGCGACTTGAGCTGCTGCGAGCGTTGCAGCACCCGCGAAACCGCCAGCAACAGGTCCTGCTTGGTGATGGGTTTGACCAGAAAGTCATCGATCCCCAGCGCCCCCGCCCGACTCTGGGTCCACTGATCCTGATGACCGGTCAGGAAGATAAAGGGCACCCCCTTCATCTTGGGATCCTTCATCAACTGCTGGCGCAGCCCAAAGCCATCGATCCCCTCCATCTCGATATCGGAGAGCACCAGCGCGGGGGGCTGCTTTCCGAGCGCCAGCAGGGCGGCATGGGAGTCGGCATAACTTTCAACCCGGTAGTGCTCATGGAGATAGGCGGTGAGCAGGGCACGCATCACCTTGTCATCGTCGATCACCGCGATCACCGGCAGTTGGTTGACCGGGCCCTGCTGGCGAAGGGTCACGCGATTGCGATCACCGTCGCGAGAGAAGTGCACCTCGGCAAACAGCTGGTGCACCAGCGCCAGCCCGTATCCCCCCTCCTGCAGTTCATCGGGTAACGGCGCACTGGCAAGACCGGGTTGCGGGCCGCCATCATCCTCCAGTATCAAACTCAAGCCCGTTTCATCCTCTTTCAGAGTGAGCCAGAGCCGGGTCGCGGGAGGAGCTGTGTGCTTGACGCTATTGGTGGCCAGCTCACTGAAACAGAGCAGCCAGTTGGCTTGATCCTTTGGGGAGACCTGAAACAGGGAGAGTCCCTGTGCCAGCCGGTTGCGCAGTTCGCGCACCGCCTGCAGGGTTGCCGGAGCAGATCGCAACCAGTCATCCATATCGGGCCTCCATCAGCGAGCGATCAGATCCGGAAATTGAGCAAGGCGCTGCGCCGACACCAGCGCTTGAGCCATTCGGTCACCCGGTTACTGGGCAGCCGGTTGAGTTCGCGCAGGATCTCGCTGGCCAGCCCCGGGTTGAGTTTGTCGTTATAGACAGCGCCAACCAGATTGGCCTCGGCACGGGTCAGTTTATCCACCGCACTTTGTACCACGGTCGTCGGGGTCACCCCGGCCAATACCACCAGCAGCGCCCCTTCACAGGCCCCACACACCTGATCGGCCGGAATATTGCCCCGATTGAGGGCGGTGAGCGGCGAGGTATCGAAGATCACCACATCGTAATGCTCCAGCCAGCGAACCAGCAGCTGACGCAAGGTATCCTTGTTGCGAAAGGCCATCAGATCCTTGCCCGGCGCCGGGAGCAAGGACAAGGAGCGGCCAGTGGCCACAGGCTCGGGCACATCATTGGGACCCCAGGCAACCGCCGTGGCGCGGCCGGGGTGATAGAGATTGAGATCCACCAGCAGGGTGCGCAGCCCATCCGCCTCCGAGCGCCTTGCCAGCGCATCGCAGATGGAGCTCACCCCCTCTCCCCCTTCTGACGAGGTGACCGCCAGCGAGCGGATCCCCCGGGCGACCGTCGCCGCGTAGAGGGATTCGAGCTCCAGATATTGAATGGGGATGCTCATATCAAAGCGTCCCGACCAGGGCCACCACCGAGATCGTGGTCAGGATGTCGCGCATGCCATCCATGAAGATGGCCCAGTTGCTGCTTTTGCTATCAGGGATAAAGACGGTGTCCCCTGCACGCAGCACCGGCAACTGGCTAAAGTCGGGATCTTTGGCAAAGCCGTCGAGATCGAAGCTGCGGGCCTGATCCCCCTTACCACTGGTAGCCATGTTGATCACCACAATCTTCTTGATATAGGCGCTGCTGGTCGGGCCCCCCGCCTCTGCCAGCAGATCCAGCAGGGTCATGGAGGAGTCAAAGCGGTAGCGACCGGGACGGGCAATCGCCCCCAACACCCGAATGGTGTTCTCCTTGGGCTCGTCGAGCCAAGGGCGATTCTTCTCCGGCAGGTAGATGGAGTCGCCGGGCAGCACCTTGGGCAGCAAGGTTTCATCGCCGGTTTCAAAGTAGAGAGCAAGGTCGAGCTTGCTGACCCGCGCCGTGCTGCCACTGCGATGGGCGATGCGCACATTGCGCAGATCCGCCGCCGCAGTCGGACCATCGGCGGCCGACAGGATGTCGATAAAGCCCATCTGCTCATTGAAGGCATAGCGACCGGGGGCTCCGACCTGACCGAAGATATAGATGGAACTGTCCGGTGACTGGCGCACCCACTGGGACTTGTTGTCACTGGGATCGGTGGGCAGCTCGGGGATCATGATGGTGAATCCGGCCCGGATCTTCGGCAGGCTGGCCAGCGCCCCCCCCTGATGGAGAAACTTGTCCAGATCAAACAGGGTTGGCGTGGCCTGCCCCCCTTCGGCGGTCAGGATCTGCACCTTGGCGATATCGGCCCGCTCGTTGGGGCCACCAGCGTGGGCGATCAGATCCAGCAGCGACATCTCGTCAGACCATTCATAGCGGCCCGGGATCCGCACCGCCCCCATCACCATCACCGCCCGTCCGGGCGCCACTTTTAACCAGGATTTCTCGTTAATGTCGGTCTTCTCCGGCACAAAGATGGCATCACCGGGTTTGACTTGGGGCAGCGCCTTTTGCATCCCTTCGGTATAGGCCTGCAAGTCGATGGGTTCGATCGTGCCATCGGTGCGCAGCAAACGGATCTGGCGACTCTCGGCATAGCGGGTCGGGCCGCCGGCATTGGCCAGAATATCGAGGAAGGAGTCCCCTTCCCGCCCCTCATAGGCGCCGGGTTTGAACACCTCACCCATGATGTAGATGGTGCGCGCTCCCCGTTTTATCTGCTCTTCATCCTTGGGTACGAAGATGGTGGCGCCCGGCGCCAGATTGGGCAGCAGCTTGTTGTTGCCGGAGTCGAGATAGGCTTTGAGATCGAACAGTTCGGGGGCATCACCATTGATCACCCGGATCCGCTCCACCCCGGCAAAGCGGGTCACCCCACCGGCTCGCATCAGCAGATCCACGATGGAGTTGCCGCTCTTGAAACTGAAGGCGCCGGGGCTGTTGACCTCGCCAAATACCTTGATCGCCTTGCCGGTATCGCCATCCCCGCCTGCCGCCAGGGTTGCCGCATCAAAATCTATTTGCACGTTGCCGATCAGCGGAGAGGCGGGTACGAACACCACATCAAGGGATTGCAATGGCGGCAACACGCTGGCATCGCCGGTATCGAGATAACGCTTGTAGTCGAAGCTAGATACCGTGCTGCCGCGCCGCACCTGCATGTTGTTGAGCTGGGCACCGGGCACCAGACCGCCAGCGGCATCGAGGGCCATCTGCACGTTGCCATCGGGCGCCAGATCATAACTGCCGGGTTTTTTGACATAGCCCATCACGCTGATCAGCAGCCGCTTCTCCAGCAAGGTGACGGTCAATTGAGAGAGGTTGTTGTAAACAGGTTTGAGGGCGGTGCGGATCAGCTCATCCGCCTGTTGCAGGGTCTTCCCCCCCACCACTAGGTTGCCGACTTCAGGCAGTGCAATCTCCCCCTGCTTGTTGATCTGGAAAGGCTGATCAAAAGCAGGCTCACCGGGTTGCACTATGGCCAACCGATCACCGGGAGCCAACAAGGTGGAGGCCAGTAACGGGCAGGTGAACAACAGCAAGAGAACATAGATCAATCCTTCGAGAGCGCCCCGTTTCATAGACATCCTTTTCGTCTGTTACGTCTGCCCCCATTGGCGTAAGGGGAGCCCTGACCAATCAGCACGACAGCCATCCGCTGTTGTCTGTTGCAGCCGCAAACGTACTTGTTGTAGTGATTGTGCCAGCACGGTCTGACGCCAGGCTACATCCGACCAGAGCCGTCCGTGCATATCCCGTTCGATATCAATACGTTGAGATTGTAGTCGTTTCAACTCGGCAGGCATACACCCCTGCAGACTCGCTTGCTTTAATTCCGTCAGCTGCAAGTCGAGTTCCTTCTGACGCTCATCATAACGAGACCAGACCCGCCGTTCATCCTCATTGACCGGAATACGGGTGGGTCTTGCCTCGGCCATGCCGCCAACCCCCTCCGGCGGCCACTGCGCACAACCCGACAGCAGAATGGACGAGAGCAGGATACCAAAGCGTTTCATGATGCAGCGGCCATCATGCCACGGGAACGCATATAGGCCTTGATGCTCTCATGGCAGGGGATCACCCGGTCGATATGCAACATCTCCAGCAGGTCATGGGGTTGACCGGGTCCGCAGACAAGGGCCATCTGATGCCCGTTCATAATCAATCTTTTGTAGAGAAATACCAAGGCTCCGATCCCCGACGAATCGATAAAATGAACATCGCTGATATCGGCCAGGATATCTCCCGGGTGGGTCGAGAGGGTTTCAAACAACGGGCGGAGCTCACTGACGGCCATCGCGTCAAACTCGTTTTCCAGTACCACTACCTGGATATCATTAAGGGTGTAAGTCATGCTTTCCATCGCTAGCTCCTTGTCGATTCTCAGACTATTTGCTGTCACGGCATTCAGCACGCTGCAAATGTTATGCCGGGCAGTGCCACGGCTCTTGTTCTCCAAATGATACTCTTTGCGCCTTATTCGCCAACACCCACTCCTCGTTTTGATTGCCAAATTGCAATTAACCTCCCCCGCACGTTGCAAACTGCAATTCACCTGGGCCGAGATCGCCCGATAACAGGCTAAATGACTGATAATTCAAGCCCATTACACCGGGCCCGATTATTGCTTGCCCTTAGACACAGCTCACAAGCCACCGTTGGCCCGGCACCCATGCCGCCATTTTCCAGGAAGGAGAGATCATGAAAGCAGGCCTTTACATCGCACCACTGCTGGTAGCCCTTTGCGGCACCGCATACGCAGCCCCCACCCCTGACAGTGCCGTATTGAAGGTTGAAGGCGCCATCAGCAGCCCCACTCATCAGGCTCTGGCCCTGTGGGACAGCGCCATGCTGGATCAACTACCGGTACACGAAATCAAAACCCATACCCCCTGGTATGACGAAGCCAAGACCTTTCGCGGCCCGCTGCTGCAAGATGTATTGGCCAAGGTCGGGGCAACCGGCAAACAGCTCACCATTACCGCGCTCAATGACTACTCGGTACAGGTGCCGACAAGCGATGCCGAGCAGTATCGGGTCATCCTCGCCCGCACGATCAATGGCAAGCCACTGTCGGTGCGTGACAAAGGGCCGCTGTTCCTTGTCTATCCGTTCGATAAATATCCCGAACTGCAAAACAAGCTCTATTACGGTCGGGCTATCTGGCAGATCAGTGCGATAAAAGTGGAGTAGATCCCATCATGCGTTCCATGGCGGCCAGTCAACGTTTCTTGTTTGTGGTGCTTTGTGTGCTGCTCCTAGCCTTTGCCGGTATTGGTACCATTCAGTACCGGCAATTTCAGGATCTGCAGCGCAGTACCAGCCAGGGCGAAGACAACGTGATGTGGAACTATTTCCAGCTCTATAACGAAGCGCTGCGTTTTCAAAGCTCGCTGCTCCATGAGTCGCAACCGACCTTCCAGCTCAGATACGATATTCTGGTCAGCCGCATGGATCTGGTGCTGGAGAGCAAGGATCGCAGCCTGCTTCAGCAAACAGAGATCTACCAGCAGGCAAGCAAAGCCATTCGATCCTACATCTCTCTGGCGGATATCTGGCTCGGCCCGGAAGCCACCAAGCCGCTCGACAATCTTGCCCATCAGGAGCTGCGCCAACAGCTTGCCTCCCTGCTCCCCCTGCTCCATCAGCTGACTCTGGAGGTGAACCAGCAGGCGACCCTGTTTGATGTGGCGCGTCGCGACAGCGTGAGGGAGCAGATCATCACGACGACACTCATCGCAACCCTGCAATTTGCGCTGCTCTTTGTGCTCGCCCTGCTGATCTGGCGGCAAATGAATATCTCGTTTCTGCAGCACAAACTGATGCAGCAGCTCAATGACAAACTGCTGCGGGCAAATCAGGCGGCAGAGGCAGGCACAAGAGCCAAAAGCAGCTTTTTGGCCAACATGAGCCATGAAATTCGCACCCCCATGAATGGCATTCTCGGCATGCTCTCACTGCTGGCCGACCGGGATATGGATCCGAGGGAGCGAGACTATCTGGAGACGGCGCGGGAATCGGCAAACCATCTGCTCGGTCTGCTCAACGACATTCTGGATGTATCCAAGCTGGAAGAGGGCAAGATCGAGCTGCAACTGGCCCCCCATCACTTGCCCCAACTGCTGGAGGATATCCGGGCCCTGATGCAGAGCAACTGCGATGCGAAAGGGATCAAACTGACCCTGACTGTTGCCCCCGATACGCCGGAGTGGTTGATGATCGACCCGCTGAGGGTGCGCCAGATCCTCTTCAACCTGGTGAGCAATGCCATCAAGTTCACCCATCAGGGGGAAGTAAAGATCCATGTTGATAGCACCCTGTTGGAGCAGGATCGCCACTCGATACGCATCTCGATCCAGGACACCGGGATCGGCATGAGCAAAAGTCAGCTAAAGAACCTGTTTCAACGTTTCGCCCAGGCGGATGTCTCGATCACCCGCCAATATGGTGGATCGGGCCTGGGACTTGAGATATCCCGTAACCTCGCACGCCTGATGGGCGGCGATATCTCGGTAGAGAGCAGCGAGGGACATGGCAGTACTTTTACCTACATCTGGCCCGCCAGAGCCACGACCCCCTCGATTGTTTGCCTGCCGTCCAAGCCGCTGGATCAGGAGAGCTATCGCATCTTGCTGGTTGATGACAATGCCACCAACCGCAAGGTGATCGGCGCCATGCTCGACTCCGTGGGCCATCAGGTCACATTGGCCGTTCAGGGAGAAGAGGCGCTGGAGAAACTGGGTCACACCGAATTTGATCTGGTGTTGATGGATGTCCAGATGCCAGTGATGGATGGCCTGGTGGCCACCACCCGGATCCGCACTTCCCAGATGCCTTGGGCAGATATCCCCATCATCGCCCTGACGGCTGATGCGATGCCGGAATCCAAGCAATACTATCTCTCCCATGGCATGAATGGATACATCACCAAGCCCATCAATAAAGAGACGCTTCTAAGCGAGATAAACAGACATATTTCCCATGGGCGGCTCAAATACAACGCAGCCATGCGTGTCACCAAACAATAAAACCTTGGATTCCGGGGTACTGATTGCTCATGTGGGGCAACATTGACCTCTGCAGGCAACTGAATGGGCTTGGGTCTGGAACCCACGCAGGCAAGCCGCTTCGCAACAGCTGCACGGGCCGTCAGCTTGTCTCGGGTATGCAGGGATTTTTTGATCTCTTTACGGCGACCACAGGGGAGCGTGGTGACTTTCCGGTAATACCAGATGCCGTGGGGACTGAGCCAGAGATTCATCGATGAGCTCCTCGTCGTCCACACAAAGTGGATGACCAAGGGCTTTAGGAAGCTAACTTATTGAATTGCAGAAACAAGTGGTGGCCCTACCAGCCACATCCCGGCACTCGAGTCCCCCGCCTTGGCTGCTACCTTCCGGTCCTGACCAGGTCGACGGGTTATCAATGCGAGAGGACCAATAGGACCACCGGCGAGGAGAATAGGCAAACTGGGCGTTCAATGCAACGGCTTTCTACCCTCCAACAGATCGTTTGCCTTATTTTTCAACAATCTGCCGAATGAATCAGCTAAACAGCATAAATTTCGCCCCCACCAGCAGCATCAGCAGGGCAAAGGCCTGCTTGAGGCGTGTGGGTGACAGGCGGTGTGCCAGCTTGGCGCCAATGCGGGCGAACTGGGTACTGGTCAGCACAATGCCCAGCAGGGCGGGCAGATAGATGTAGCCCACACTCCACTCGGGCAGATCGGCATGACCCCAACCCGCATAGAGGTAGCTGAGGCTCCCCGCCAGCGCGATGGGCATGCTGCAAGCTGCAGAGGCCGCTACCGCGTTGCGCATTGACACCGAGTTCCAACTCAGATAAGGGACGGTGAGCGAGCCACCGCCAATACCAAACAGCGCAGACATCCAGCCAATGATGGTACCGGCAATGCCTGTGCCGAGCGGCCCCGGCATATGGCGCTCCGCTTTGGGTTTAAGGTTAAGCCCCATCTGTAGCGCCATGCTCCAGGCGAAACAACCGATGATGATATTGAGGGTGCTGGTGCTGAGCAGATTGGCGGTCATGCCGCCAAGCCAGCCCCCAATCAGCATGCCGGCGCCGAGTCGGCGGATCATCACCCAATCGACGGCGCCCGCCTCCCGGTGGGCCCGCAGCGAGCTGAATCCGGTAAAGATCATGGTGGGCAACGAGGTGCCGAGGGCCAGATGGGTAATGATTTCAGGGTCGATGCCCTGGGCGCGAAAGGTCATGACCAGCACGGGGACAATGATAAGACCGCCGCCGATCCCGAACAGCCCCGCCAGCATACCGGCAAAGGCGCCCAGCAGGAGGTAACCCATAAACAGCATAAAAATTCCTGTGTTAAACAAAAACTGGCCAACACGGCCGGGCAACTGTGGATATCAGCATGAAAAAAAAGAGATGGCGCGAGGGCCATCTCTTCATTGTGCCGGTTAGTGCAGTGGAATGGTACCGTCCATCACCTTGTAGAAGGCCAGCACGGCACAGCCAAGCAGGGCCGCCGTCATTCCCTGCTCCAATCGGTTAAGGCCGCGCAGACCGTGATGCTGACGCGCCTTCCAGTAGATGAAGATGCCCGGGCTGTAGAGCAGCGCCACCAGCAACAGGTACTCCACACCGGCTGCGTAGACCAGCCAGCAGCCGTAAACCGTCGCCACCAGGGCCAGCAGCAGGTCACGCTTGCGCTGATGGGGTTGACCCTGATAGGTCTCCCCTTTCAATGCCAGCTTCAGACCATAAGCGCCAGAGAAGACATACGGCACCAGCGCCGCCGAGGTCGCGATGTTGACCAGCGCCAGATAGGTGCTGCTCTGGAAATAGATGATGATCAGGAAGATCTGCACCAGACAGGTGGAGCACCAGAGCGACACCTGCGGCGAGCCGTTCTTGTTCTCCTTGGCAAACCAGCCCGGGAAGACGCCGGTCTTGCCTGCGATGTAGGGCACTTCAGCGGCCAGCACGGTCCAGCTGAGCAGAGCCCCCATCACCGACACCACCAGACCGATGTTGATAAGCCAGGCGCCCCAGGGGCCGACTACGGCTTCGAGGATCATGGCGGTCGAGGGGTTCTTGAGCGCCGCCAGTTGCGGCTGGCTCATGACACCCAGCGAGAACAGGGTCACCATCACGTAAAGCGTCAGGGCGCCGAGCAACGCCAGCACGGTAGCGCGGCCCACATCCTTGCGATGACGGGCACGGGCAGAGACCACCACGGCCCCTTCAATCCCGATAAAGACCCAGAGGGTCACCTTCATGGTGGACTTGACCTGATCCATCACGGAGCCCAGCTCCATGTTGTTCTGGCCCCAGATATCCAGAGTGAAGGTATCCATGTTGAAGGCCAGCAGGATCGCGACACAGAAGACGATGAGCGGCACCATCTTGGCGATGGTGGTGACGATATTCACCAGTGCAGCAACCTGTACCCCGCGCAGCACCAGCGCATGCACCGACCAGATCAGGATGGAGGCCAGCGTGATGGCCACCGGCGTATTGCCGTCACCGAAGATGACGTTGTCAGGCGTATCGAAGAAGTAGCTCAGGGCGCTGAACACCACGATGGCGTAGGAGACGTTGGCCAGCAGTTGGCAGAGCCAGTAACCCCAGGCGGCGTTGAAACCGATGAAATCGCCGAAACCGGCCTTGGCATAGCTGAAGATACCGCCATCGAGATCGGGGCGGCGCATGGAGAGGTTCTGATAGACCAGCGCGAGACAGATCATGCCAAGACCGGTGATGGCCCAACCCAGGGCGACCGCCCCGGCACTGGCATGCGCAGCAATGTTTTGTGGCAGACTGAAGACCCCGGCGCCGACCATGGAGCCGATCACCAGCGAAATGAGGGCGCCCAGCCCTAGTTTCTTGTCCATTTCAATCCTGTTTATTTAGGCGGCGGCAGAGCGTCCGTATTCATACTGCGCGCAATATGGGAGGGGCTGGGAATCCTGACCCCGTGAAAAAGGCGGCAACTATATTGCATGACTATTCCGACCGCAATCCCTCGTCCCGTCAATCATGCACCGCCTTGACCGCGCGCAATTTTACAGCACTGACCCATATGGCCTGTGAGCTGGCTCAAATTAACCAAGACCCGTTGATATTTCTCATTTTTCTGCCAACGTGACCTGACTCGCATGGTCCCCATGCATCCCCATTCAGCCCTTTGCTGTATAAATAATCTGCATAAAAAAGCCCCGGTGGAAACACCGGGGCCCATGGTGTAAATCCCTATAAACGCAAACCGCCATCCAGTTCTATCATCCGTCCCGACAGATAGTCGTTGGCAAGAATAAAGCTCACCGTCTCTGCCAGCTGTTGCGCCTCGCCAAGGGTGCCGACTGGAATGGCCTGCTGCATCCGCGCCATCGCCTCCGGCTTCATCGCCGCCGTCATGTCGGTGGCAAACACCCCAGGGGCGATCCCCATCACCCGAATGCCGTGGCGCGCCAGCTCGCGCGCCCAGGTCACCACCAGCGAAGCGACCCCCGCCTTGCTGGCGGCATAGTTGCTCTGGCCAATATTGCCGGCGCGGGCGATAGAGGAGATGTTGATGATAACGCCCTCCTGCCCCCCTTGCGCCATCAGCGCCGCCCCCTCGCGACCGCAGAGGAAGGTACCTGTGAGGTTGACGTCAATCACGCTCTGCCACTGGGCCAGCGTCATCTTCTCCACCAGCTCACCCTCTTTCACCTTGATCAGCATGCCATCGCGCAAAATGCCGGCGCAGTTGATAAGACCGTGCAGCACGCCAAAACGCTCCTTGATGGCAGCAAAAACCGACTCAACCTCGGCTTCGCTCGCCACATTGCAGACAAACAGCTCGCACTGGCTATCTTGATCGCACTGATCATTCTGACTGCGCACCAGGGCTGCGGTCGCCTCCAGATCGGCGCGATTGATGTCGAGCAGCGCCAGCGTCGCCCCCTGTGCGCCCAGGGCCAGCGCAATGGCCCGTCCCAAGCCACGTCCAGCGCCGGTAATAACGATGACCTTATCTTTGATATCCATCAATGCTCCTTGTAGCTGGTCGAAGGGAGATGCCTTGAAGAGAGGTGGCCCGTCAGGCGGGATCCTGTTTATCCAGATAGAGTTCGACGATGCTGGAGAAATCGCGGCTCCCCTGCCCCTGAGCGGCATGCAGGTTGAACAGGTTACGTGCGAGCGCCCCCATCGGCACAGCGCTGTGGCCATGCTCGGCCAGCGCCATGGCCAAACCCAAATCTTTCACCATCAAACGGGTCATAAAGCCCCCCTGATAGTTGCGGGCGGCAGGGACATTCTCCATCACCCCGGGCCAGGGGTTGTAGCGCTCCAGACTCCAGTTGTTGCCGGAGCTCTTGCCCATGATGGTGGAGAGCACGGCGGGATCCAGCCCCTCCTTCACCCCGAGGGCCAGCGCCTCGGCAGTGCCCGCCATATGGATCGCAAGCAGCATGTTGTTGCACATCTTGGCGATCTGCCCGGCACCCAGCGCCCCGGCGTGAAACAGGTTCTGCCCCATGCTGGCGAGCAAGGGTTTTGCCGCCTCGAAATCTGCCGCGTCGCCGCCAACGATAAAGGTGAGCGTCCCGGCGGCTGCACCGGCGACACCGCCCGATACGGGGGCATCGATAAAGCGCAAACCGCGGGCGCGGGCCGCCTCCCCGACCTGACGGGCAGAGTCGACATCGATAGTGGAGCAGTCGATCACCAGTGCACCAACCGGCAGGGCAGCCAGCAGATCCTGCCCCTCAGACAACCAAAGATCGCGCACATGTTCCCCCGCGGGTAGCATGCTGATCACCACCTCGCAGCCGGTCACCGCCTCTCGGGCATCCCCCGCTGCGATACAGCCAGCGGCGATGGCGCGCTCAATGTTTTGGGCAACCAGATCAAACACCTGCACCGTCTGCCCGGCCCTGGCCAGATTGGCCGCCATGGGCCCCCCCATGTTGCCGAGCCCGATAAACCCTATCCTTGTCATCCCGCTTGCTCCTTGCGTTGCTGATGGCGGCGTCCGCCGGTTGCCATGATGTAATTCCTTGCAGGCCAACGGATTGCTCCCCTGCGGCCAGCGATAGAACTCATCCAGCCACTCCCCCTCCGGTGGCAACTGTTGCCAGCGGGGATCTTTATCCTTGTCGATCAGCAGTGCCCGTACCCCTTCCACAAAATCCCCCTTCAGCACACAGTTGACCGAGAGGGTCAGCTCCTCGGCAAATACCTCTGCCAGTGAGTTGCGGCGAGCCTGCCAATATTGGCGCCACAAAATGGCACGGCTGATGGGGCTGCCGGTGCGGCAGATCTGCTGCGCCTGCCTGAGTACCGCCTCCTGTTCATCGAACTGAGCCTCGAACAACCGCGCCAATACCCCTTGCAGCGTGCGTCCCGCCAGCAAGGCATCGATCCTCTGTTGATGGGGCAGCAATACAGGCGCTGGCAACCGGGCCGCCACCTCGCTGTGCAATTCCCTGAGCAGCAAATCGATCTGCTCACGGGGATCACCACTGCCAGTCCACTCGAGCACGGCGAGGCGTGACAACAGCGCACTGCGCTCGCCACTGGCGATGGAGTGATCCGCCAGCCCAAGACCGATGGCATCACTCCCGTTGAAGCGGGCGCCAGTCAGACCGAGCCAGAGCCCCAGCCGCCCCGGCATCCGGCTTAAAAACCAGCTCGCTCCCACGTCGGGGTAGAGGCCTATGGTTACCTCCGGCATGGCGAACAGGCTCTTTTCGGTGACAACCCGAAAATCGGCACCGGCAAACAGGCCAATACCGCCCCCCATGCAGATACCGTCAGCCACGCAGATAAGGGGCTTGCGGTAAGAGTGGATGTGGTGGTCGAGCCGGTACTCCTGCTCGAAAAAGTCGCGGGCATATTCGAACAGTTCCGATCCGCTTGCCTCCTGCTTGCGGTAATAGAAGGAGCGGATATCGCCACCGGCACAAAATGCCTTCTCACCCGCCCCCTGCAGCAGCACACAGACGATGGCGGGATCCTGCTCCCAACGGGTCAGCGTCTGTTGCAGGATCTGGATCATCGGCAGGCTCAATGCGTTGAGAGACGCAGGGCTGTCGAGGGTCAACACCCCGATCTGATGACCATCTTCGGTGGGATAACAGCTAACCTTGACCGGCTCACTCATAAACGGCTCCGTATGGATTTACTCTGTTGGGCCATATTGCCAGCGCGGTAAGCGTTTCTCCAGGAAGGCGGCCACCCCTTCACGCTGGTTGGCATCGCTAAAGAGATCGAGAAACAGCGACCGCTCAAGGGGCAAGGCGGCATCCCGCGGGCCACTGCGGCCCTGATTGATCAGGGTTTTACAGGCGCGCAGGGCACTCGGGCTCTGGCGCTCCACCAGATGGGCCATCTGGTGCGCGGCCTCCCACGCCTGACCGGTTTTCACCACCTCCTCCACCAGCCCCATCTCGTAGGCCAGCGAGGCACTCACCTTCTCACCGCAGAGGATCATCCGCTTGGCCCAGCCCGGCCCCACCAGCTCGGTCAAACGCTGGGTGCCACCGGCACAGGGAAGCAAGCCCACCGAGGCTTCCGGCAGTCCCAGCAACGCCTGCTGCTCGGCGATGCGGATATCACAGGCCAGCGCCACTTCCAGGCCACCGCCCATGGCATAACCATTGATGGCGGCGATACTGACGCCGTGAAAGCGGGCCAGCGCCTCGAAGGCCTTGCCAAAGGCCTCGGCTACTTCACGGGCAAGCTCGACATTCCCCTCAACAAACATATTGAGGTCGGCACCGGCGCAGAAAAATTTGTCGCCCGCACCACGGATCACCAGTGCCACCACATCGGGACGACTGTCGAGCTCCACCATCATCTGCAAAAAGGCCTGCAGGCTGGCGAGGGTCCAGGTGTTGGCAGGGGGATGGTCGAGGGTGATATAGGCCACGTGGCCATGATATTCGAGTCTGATCCTTGTCATAACATTGTCCTTCTCGATGAAGCTGCCGCCATGATGACAGGCTTGAATGACACCAACCTGTGGCTGGCTCACAAAGCCGAAACCGGCATGGTGCAAATCGGGTGGCAGGCAACACACCCTTGATGCGACCACCGGTTAGCCCAGCGACAAGCCGGGATCGGCCAGCAGGCGGCGCGCGATGATGAGTCGCATCACCTCGTTGGTGCCCTCCAGAATGCGGTGTACCCGGGTATCGCGCAGATAGCGCTCGAGCGGATACTCGCGGATATAACCATAGCCGCCAAAGAGTTGCAGAGCCTCATCACAGATTCGATAACCCACATCGGTGGCAAACCGTTTGGCCATGGCACACCAGGCACTCTTGTCGGGTGCCCCGCGATCCAGTTTGTCGGCGGCCTGACGCACCAGCAAACGGGCGGCAGCCAGCTCGGTCGCCATATCGGCCAGGCGAAACTGCACGCTCTGGAATTCGCTGATCGGATGACCAAATTGCTGGCGCTGCTGCACATAAGCCAGCGCATCGTCCAGCGCCTGCTGGGCGGTGCCCACCGAACAGGTGGCAATATTGATGCGCCCACCATCGAGGGCCTGCATGGCGAACTTGAATCCTTCCCCCTCTTCGCCCAACCGATAGCAGGCAGGAATGCGAACCCCGTTGAAAACAACCTCCCGGGTCGGCTGGCTGTTCCAGCCCATCTTCTCTTCTGCCTTGCCATAGCTCACGCCGGGGGCATTAGCCGGCACCATAAAGGCAGAGATCCCCTTCGCACCTTCACCACCGGTACGGGCCATCACCACCAGCACGTCAGTGCTGCCCGCTCCCGAGATAAAGACCTTGGTTCCCTCGATGAGGTAGCTATCACCCTCGCGCACCGCCCGGGTCTTGAGTGCCGCCGCATCGGAGCCAGCCCCCGGCTCGGTGAGGCAATAGGAGCCCAGCAGCTCGCCGCTGGCCAGTTTGGGCACCCACTCCTTGGCAACCTCGGTGGGCAACCAGTTACCCAGCATCCAGCTCACCATGTTGTGGATGGTCAGATACGCCGTGGTCGAGGTACAGCCCATGGCAAGACGCTCGAAGATGAGGCTCGCATCGAGGCGCGGCAGCCCCAATCCGCCAAACGGCTCCGGGGTATAGAGGCCACAAAAACCTAGCTCTGCCGCCTGCTTGATGGTCGGGATCGGAAACTCATGCTCCTTGTCCCAGCGCGCGGCATGGGGTTTGAGCGCCTCATCGGCAAAGGCGGCGGCGGCCTCCACATACGCCTGTTGATCATCGGTCAGGGTAAAATCCATCTTGTCGTTCGCTCCCTTGTTGCCCCGCGCTTATTTTCCTGCGTTAGCGCTTTATGACGCGGCGCCCACACGCTGCGTCATTCGGATCTGCCACTATGGCGCTGTTGTCGTGGTAGCTGATGACGCTCTCACTACCACCTATCTATCGACACACAACAGATTAACAATTGATTTACGTTTACGCTAACGTAAACTTGTGGCAGAAGTGAAGTACAAAATGGACCGACCACTGCCAGCCGTAACGCCGAGTCAGCCGGTCGAGCCAACCTTCCAACCCGACTGTCATATCCGCAAGGAGAGCATGGATGCAGATGGATGAGACCCTGAATGCCCTGACCGAACAGGTTGCGGCCTTCTGCCAGAAAGTGATCGCCCCGCGCGCCAGCGAGATCGATCAGAGCAACGCCTTTCCCCGTGATCTCTGGCCCCGGATGGGTGAACTGGGGCTGCACGGCATCACGGTGGCGGAGGAGTATGACGGGGTGAACCTCGGCTATCTGGCCCACGTGCTGGTGATGGAGCAGGTGAGCCGCGCCAGCGCCTCGGTCGGCCTCTCCTATGGCGCCCACTCCAATCTCTGCATCAACCAGATCCACCGCCACGGCACGGCGGAACAGAAAGCGCGCTACCTGCCACCGCTGGTGAGTGGCGAGCATGTGGGGGCACTGGCCATGAGCGAGCCGGGCGCAGGCTCCGATGTGGTCAACATGCGCCTCACCGCGGAGCGCGAGGGCGATCACTTCGTGCTGAACGGCAACAAGATGTGGATCACCAACGGTCCCGATGCCGACACCTTCGTCATCTATGCCAAGACAGATACCAGTGCGGGCCCCAAAGGAATTTCTGCCTTTATCGTTGAAGCCGGCACTCCCGGTTTTTCTACCGCCCAGAAGCTCGACAAGCTGGGGATGCGCGGCTCCAGCACCTGCGAGCTGGTGTTCGACAACTGCCGGGTGCCGCAGGAAAACCTGCTGGGCACCCTGCACGGCGGGGTCAAGGTGCTGATGAGCGGGCTCGATTACGAGCGGGTGGTGCTGGCTGCGGGCCCCCTTGGCATCATGCAGGCCTGTATGGATGTAGTGCTGCCCTATGTGCGTGAGCGCAAGCAGTTTGGTCAAGCCATCGGCGAGTTCCAGCTGGTGCAGGGCAAGCTCGCCGACATGTATACCCGCCTCGCCAGCAGCCGGGCGCTGGTCTACTCGGTGGCGAGCGCCTGCGATCAGGGTCGCACCAGCCGTAAAGATTGCGCCGCAGCCATCCTGTTTGCCGCCGAAAACGCCACCCAGATGGCCCTCGACGCTATCCAGCTGCTCGGCGGCAACGGTTACATCAACGAATACCCCACTGGCCGCCTACTGCGGGACGCCAAACTCTACGAGATCGGCGCCGGCACCTCGGAGATCCGCCGCTGGCTCATCGGCCGCGAGCTGATGGGAGAAAATGCATGAGTCGTATCCACTCCCGCCTCGACACGGCGAGCCCGGAATATGCGGCCAATCGAGCCGCCATGCAGGGGCTGGTCGACGATCTCCACGCCCGCATTGCCGAGATTGCGCAAGGGGGCGGCGCGGCCAACAACGCCCGCCATCAGGCCCGTGGCAAGCTGCTGCCCCGCGAGCGCATCAATCAGCTGCTGGACCCGGGCTCCCCCTTTCTCGAACTGTCGGCGCTGGCTGGCTGGCAGGTCTATGACGAGCCGGTACCCGCCGCCGGTATCATCACCGGCATCGGCCGGGTCTCGGGCAGGCTCTGCATGCTGGTGGTGAACGACGCCACCGTGAAGGGTGGTACCTACTACCCGCTCACGGTGAAAAAACACCTGCGCGCCCAGACCATCGCCGAGCGGCTGCGTCTCCCCTGCCTCTATCTGGTGGATTCCGGAGGCGCCTTCTTGCCGATGCAGGACGAGGTGTTCCCCGACCGGGATCACTTTGGCCGCATCTTCTACAACCAGGCCCGCATGTCGGCCCAAAACATCCCTCAACTGGCAGTGGTGATGGGGCTCTGCACCGCTGGCGGCGCCTATGTGCCCGCCATGGCTGATGAATCCATCATGGTCAGGGAGCAAGCCACCATCTTTCTGGCGGGTCCGCCGCTGGTCAAGGCCGCCACCGGCGAGGAGATCAGCGCCGAGGCCCTGGGCGGCGCCGAGGTACACTGCGCCCACTCGGGAGTTGCTGATCATATGGCCCGTGACGATGCCCATGCGCTGGCCATCGCCCGCACGCTGGTTACTCATCTGGGTAACGAGCCGATAGAGAGCAGCCCCGGCTACGAGCCACCCTGCTACCCGATCGAGGAGCTCTACGGTCTGGTGGGCACCAGTCTCAAACGCCCTTACGACGCCCGCGAACTGATTGCACGGCTGGTGGATGGCTCTGACTTTGACGAATTCAAGGCGCTGTTCGGTACCACACTGGTGACCGGCTTTGCCCGTATTTGCGGCATGGAGGTGGGGATCCTCGCCAACAACGGCGTGCTGCACAGCGACAGCGCCCAGAAGGGGGCCCACTTTATCCAGCTCTGTAATCGCCGCGCCATCCCGCTACTCTTTTTGCAGAACATCACCGGCTTTATGGTGGGGAGCAGCGCAGAAAAGGAGGGGATCGCCAAGCACGGCGCCAAGCTGGTCACCGCAGTGGCCTGCAGCCGGGTGCCCAAGATCACCCTGATCGTCGGTGGCAGCTTTGGTGCTGGCAACTACGGCATGTGTGGCCGCGCTTATGAGCCCGATTTTCTCTTTAGCTGGCCCAACAGCCGTATCTCTGTCATGGGGGGCGAACAAGCTGCCGGAGTGCTGGTACAGGTGCGTCGGGACAAGCTGGCTGCCGAGGGCAAAGAGTTGAGCGAGCAGGAAGCGGCCGCCATCCGAGCCCCGGTGATCGAGCAGTATGAGCGCCAGGGTCACCCCTACTACGCCAGCGCCCGCCTCTGGGATGATGGCGTCATCGACCCGGCCCAGAGCCGCACCGTGCTGGCGCTGGCGCTCGCCGCCTGTCAGGGTGCCCGCATTGAAACCGAGCAGTACGGCATCTTCCGGATGTAAGGAGCAAACCTATGTCAGATCCACTTACTTCCTCAGCACTTGGCTCTTCAACACAGGGCCCGTTTCGGCTGGAGCGGCATGGCCCGCTGGCCGAGCTGGTGCTGTCGCGCCCGGCCCGCCACAACGCCTTTGATGCCGACCTGATGCTGGGGCTGCTCGACTGCCTCGATGATCTGGCCCATCTCCATGGTCATGATCTCGCCGAACGTCCTCACGCCCTGCTGCTGCGGGCCGAGGGCAAGCACTTCTGCGCGGGCGCCGACCTAAACTGGATGCGTAATCTGGCCCACGCCGATTTCGAGCACAATCGCGAAGACGCCCGGGTACTGGCGCGGCTGATGCAGACCCTCGACGAGCTCCCCTTCCCTACGGTGGCGCTGGTGCAAGGGGCCGCCTATGGCGGGGCGCTGGGGCTGATCTGTGCCTGCGATCTGGTGCTGGTCAGCGACGATGCCCGCTTTTGCCTATCAGAGGTAAGCCTCGGGCTAGTGCCTGCGGTGATCAGCCCCTACGTGGTACGCGCCATGGGAATGCGTCAGGCGCGCCGCTACATGCTCACTGCCGAGCCGTTCGATGCCATCACCGCCTGTCGGCTCAATGTGGCACACCAACTCTGCCAACCGGATCAACTGCTGGCGGAGGGACGGGTGCAAGCCCTTCGTCTGTGCCGCAACGGGCCGGAAGCGATGAAAGAGACCAAACGGCTGCTGGCGGCGATAGAGGCCCATCCTTCCCGCCTGCACGAAGAGAAAACTGTCGAGACCATCGCCCGGGTTCGGGTGGGGCTCGAAGCCCAGGAGGGGATGCAGGCCTTCTTTGACAAACGCCCTCCCGCCTGGCGTCCCCGTTTCAAGGATGAGACATGACCCATCACACTCAAATTAAGCGCCTGCTGATTGCCAATCGCGGCGAAATCGCCGTGCGCATCATCAAGACGGCTAAACGCCTCGGCATCCACACCATCGCCCTCTACTCCGGTGCCGACGCCCACGCCATGCACACCCGTCTGGCCGATGAGGCCTGGCATCTGGGGCCCGCACCGGCCAAAGAGAGTTATCTCGACACCGGCAAGGTGCTGAAGATTGCCAAAGAGGCGCACGCCGATGCCATCCATCCCGGTTACGGTTTTCTGTCGGAAAACAGCGATTTTGCCACCGCCTGCGAACAGCGCGGCCTGCGCTTTGTCGGCCCAAGCGGCGCCGCCATTCTCGCCATGGGCGACAAATCGGGGGCCAAGGCGCTGATGCAGGCTGCCGGCGTACCTGTGCTGCCCGGCTATCACGGCACGGATCAACGACCGGACTTCTTGCGCGATCAGGCGAGCCAGATTGGCTTCCCGCTACTTATCAAGGCAGCCAGTGGCGGCGGTGGCAAGGGGATGCGTCGGGTCGATCAGCTGGCCGACTTTGACGAGTCGCTGGCGGCAGTCAAACGGGAAGCCAAGGCCGCCTTTGGTGACGATCTGGTGCTGCTGGAGCGCTATCTGCCCCAAGCTCGCCATGTGGAAGTACAGGTCTTTGCCGATAGCCTCGGCAACGCCATCTATCTGGGGGACAGGGACTGCTCCTTGCAGCGACGCCATCAGAAGGTGATCGAAGAGGCGCCCGCCCCCGACATCCTTCCGGCTCTGCGCCGCGCCATGGGGGAGGCAGCCGTGGCCGCAGCCAAGGCCATCCACTATCAGGGGGCTGGCACCATCGAGTTCCTGCTCTGCAAGGATGAGTTCTTCTTTATGGAGATGAACACCCGGCTGCAGGTAGAGCATCCGGTCACCGAAGCGGTGACCGGGCAGGATCTGGTGGCCTGGCAGCTGGCCGTGGCCGAGGGCAAGCCACTGCCACTCACTCAGGAGGAAGTGGTGCTGCGCGGCCATGCGGTGGAGGCGCGCCTCTACGCCGAGGATGTGGCGGCCGGTTTTTTGCCTGCCAGCGGGCCTATCCACTGGCTCCACTGGCCCGTCAGCGTGCGCATCGACACTGGCGTCACCGCTGGCGATGAGGTGAGCCCCTATTACGATCCCATGATCGCCAAGCTGATCGCCCACGGCCAGAGCCGCGCCGAGGCGTTCGCCAAACTTGCCGATGCGCTGGCTGCGCTGGATCTCGGCCCGCTGGTGCACAACGGCGCGCTCTTGCTACGCCTTTGTGAAGAGCCTGACGTCTTGGCCATGGGCCACCATACCCAGTGGCCCATCCCCACCACAGCGCAGCCCATTCCTGAACTCGCCTGGCCGCTGGCCACCCTCTGGCTGGCGAGCCGCCCTGCGGGTCACTCCCCCTGGCAGCAAGCCTGCGGATTTCGGCTGGGACCGGATCGCTGCTGGACGGCGGCGGTGCGCATCGGTGATGAGCACCGGGTATTGACCCTTAACGATCATGGCGGCCAGTTCGAGTGGCAAGGGGAGACTCATTGCTACCAGAGAGGTGACGATCATATCCGGCTGCAGCAGGGTGGCTGCTGGCAACAGATCCCCATTCAGACGGTCGCAGGCTCGGAGGCAGCCTTCATCATGACCCTGGGGGGCCAGCGCATCCGCTTCGCGGCCGATGATCGGCAGCACAGCCACCACCATGAGCAGGCAAACGAGAAGGCGCAGGGCGCCATCGCGCCCATGCACGGCATCGTGGTGGCCGTGCTGGTCGAGCAGGGGCAAACGGTCAGCAAGGGGCACCCCCTGCTGGTACTGGAGGCGATGAAGATGGAGCACCAGTTGCGCGCAGAGCGGGACGGGGTAATTGAAGCCCTGCAGTGCAAACAGGGCGAGCAGGTAAGCCAGGGGACCGTGCTGGTGCGCTTTGCCGAAGAGACTGCTTCACAGGAGGAACACCCATGAACCGATCACAGGACGTCCGTGACGACAGGGTCAGTCTGGTGGAGATGGGGCCGCGCGATGGCCTGCAAAATGAAGCTGCGCCCCTCTCCCTGGTACAGCGGCTGGAGCTGATCCAGCGCCTTACCGACAGCGGTCTGCAGCGCATCGAGGTCGGTGCCTTTGTCTCTGCCAAAAAGGTGCCGCAGATGGCGGACTCCGCAGCGCTGTTCGAGGCACTGCCGCGCAAGGGCTCAACCCGTTACGGCGCACTGGTGCCTAATCTGCAAGGCTTGCAGGCAGCCATTGCCGCCCGCGCCGATGAGATTGGCCTCTTCACCGCCTGCTCCGACGGTTTTACCCGCGCCAATATCGGCATCAGCGTGGAAGAGTCGCTGGTGCGCTTCGCCCCGCTGGTGCAGGAGGCGCGCCGCCTCGGCATCAAGGTGCGCGGCTACCTCTCCACCGTCATCGCCTGCCCGTTCGATGGCCCGACCCGGCCGAAACGGGTCGCAGCCATGGCCGAGCAACTGCTGGATCTCGGTTGCCACGAAATTTCGCTGGGGGACACCATAGGCGTCGGCACTCCGGGCACGGTGGCGCCCATGCTGGATGCGGTGCTGCACGAGATCCCGGCGGGTCGACTCGCGGTCCATTTTCACGACACCTACGGCCAGGGGTTGGCCAACCTGCTACCCGCGCTGGAGCGCGGCATTCGCACCATCGACTGTTCTGTGGCGGGGCTTGGCGGCTGCCCCTATGCCCCGGGCGCTTCCGGCAATGTGGCGTCAGAAGAGGTGGTCTACCTGCTGCACGGCCTTGGCATGACGACCGGGGTGGATCTCGACAAATTGGCCGCCACCGGCCAGTGGGTCAGCGAGCAGCTCGCTCGCCCCAACGGCTCGCGGGTCGGTCAGGCTCTGCACGCCAATGCCGAGCGGCTGCGTGCACGCCTCTGCCAGCCACTCTCCCGGCAACAGGAGTCATAACCATGTCCCGTTCCCTGCCCGGCAAGGAGATCACCTACAGCATTTCGGAGCTGGCCCACGAATTCGATGTCACGCCGCGCACCATCCGCTACTACGAGGATGAGGGGCTGCTCACCCCGCTGCGGGAGGGGCAAACCCGCATCTACAGCCATCGGGACAAGATCCGGCTCAAATTGACCCTGCGCGGCAAACGGCTGGGGTTTAGCCTGGCCGAGATCCGCGAGCTGTTCGATATGTACGACACCGACAAATCGAGCAAAACCCAGCTCCACTCCATGATCCAGCTGATCGAGGCAAAACGCGGCGCCCTGCGCCAGCAACTGGAGGATATCCAGATGGTGATGGCCGAGCTGGAAGCCGCCGAACAGCGCTGTGTTAATTCCCTTAACAGCTTGAAAACTGGCGCAGATTAACCGAATCTGGGAGCAAGCTATTGCCCTGGGGATCCCATGAGATATTGGTGCTGGTTTTTGCTCTTGTTCAGCCTCTCTGGCTGGAGCCATCCCCTCATCAAGGTTGGTGGATACCCCTATGCCCCCTTTGTGGTCAAACTCCCCGATTCCAGCTATGAAGGGCTGACGCTGGACCTCATCGCCAAGCTAAACGAGATCCAGCAAGAGGTAAGATTCGTGTTTGTTCCCACATCGGCCGCCAACCGTTACAAGGCGCTCGATCTGGGCCGTTTCTCGCTGATGCTGTTTGAAGACACCAAGTGGGGCTGGGACACAGATAAATTCAAGATAACAGCCCCCTTTCTCGGTGGTGGTGAGGTCTATGTGGCCCTGAACAAAACGGGCCGAGATCAGCGCTTTTTCGATGACCCCTCTCGGCATCATCTTATCGGGGTGACCGGCTACCACTACGGCGTCGGCCAGTTCAATGCTGATCCCCTCTACCTGCAGCGCAAGCTCAATATCACCTTGGTCAAGGACAACATCAGCGCCCTGCAAGCGCTGCTCAAAGGACGTGGCGAGGTAGCCATTCTCAACGTCTCATACCTTAACCAGTATCTGCTGGCCCATCCCGACACCGCCGACCAGCTGCTGATCTCGCAAAAATGGGATCAACAGTATCAACACCGCGCCATCCTTCACCCTGCGGCCCCCATTACCCCTGCCCAGCTGGAACAGTGGTTGGCAGCGCTGCAACAAAAGGGTGAACTGGATCGCCTTTGGACAAAGTACGGCGTACAACAGCACGCAACCCCATGATTACTATCCAGCTTTTCTGTACCATGGCGGGAACCAAATGGGAGTGCACCAAATGAACACCACTGAGCCCGCGTCCCCCAAGCTCCGCTTGCTGCGCTACCTTGCCTACGCTTTTCTGCTGCTTCTTATCCTGATCACCCTGCTGCTGTGGCAAACCCCCCGTCTGGTCCAGCGCTATCTGCCCGGCTGGCTGGCCGAACACTATGGCCTGCAACTGACGCTGGGGGAGATTGACGTAGGGCTGCGCAACCCATCTCTCACCCTCGGCGCGACCGCCCTGCTCGATGCCAAACAGCAGCCCATCATCCGTTTTGAGCAGCTCTTTATCACCCCCGACCTGCAAGCCAGCTGGCAGCAGAAAGAGGTCGTGCTTTCCGCCGTCACCCTGACCAAACCCGTGGTGCTGCTGCAACGGCTGGCAGACAAAAAGGGGGATGTTCGACTCAATCTGACCGATGCGCTGGCGACCCTGCTCGCCCCTGCGCCCGCCCCCGAGCCCGAAACAGCCAGCGCCCCGCTATTGGTCGATATTGCCAGTGTCAATGTCACTGACGGCCATGTGCGCTATCAGGATCAACGCAAGGAGAGCGAACCTGGCTGGTTGCCGCCCCTCAATCTGGAAAAAGTGGCCCTCAAGCTCGATAACCTGCGCACCGAGGCAAATCACCCGACCGCCTATCAGCTGAACGCCGCCATCAACGGCAAAAGCAGTCTCTCCGCTCACGGCAAACTCGATGTGATGAGCGGCATGGGTCAGGGCAAGGTGAGCCTCAAACAGGTCGAGCTGAAACCCTTCGCCCCGCTCTGGGCACCCTATCTCAAGCTGGATCTGGCCAAGGGCCACGCCAATGCAGAGGTGGAGTACCAGCTTAAAGAGAGCAAGCAAGGGGTACTGTGGCAATTGTCCAAAGGCAAGCTGACCCTGGACAACTGGCAGCTTAAAAAACACAAGGGCGACGAATTTGCCCGCTTCGGCCAGTTGGCCCTTAGCGATCTGGCTGTCGATGGCCAGAAACAGTCGCTCCAGATCGGCAAGGTGACCCTGCAACAGCCCCTGCTCAAGGCCACCCTCAACCCACAGCAGGAACTGGATCTGGCTGACTTGCTGATTGAACAGGCCCCCGCCAAGCCCGTCAAAGAAGCCAACGCCGCAAACGAGGTGGCCAACAATGCGGCGCCCAAGTCGGCACAACAAGCAAAGACAGCCGGTAACGGCAAGAAACAAGGGGCAGACAAACCCTGGCAGTGGCAGATCAAGCAGATCACCATCGACAAGGGCGATCTCACTCTCACCGAATCGAGCAGCGGCAAACCGCAGGCACGCCAGCTCTCCGGTCTCAAGCTGGCGTTGGGGCCACTGGGCAGCAAGGGGGAGCAACCGAGCAAACTGACTCTGGCCACCCAGTTCAACCAGAGCAGCCCCCTCGCCTTTGATGGCCAACTGACCCTGACTCCTTTCACCTTAAGCGGCGACATCAACCAGCAGGGGCTACCCCTGACGCTGGCACAGCCCTATCTGGCCGATCTGGTACGCATCAAGGTGCAAAACGGGCTGCTGAGCAGCAAGACCCGCCTTGATCTCGCCACCACCGCCCAGGGAGATCTCAGCAAGCTGACCCTGCAGGGGGGGCTCGATGTCAACGGGCTCAAGGTGGTCGATCGGGCAGACAATCAGCGGCTGCTGGAGTTCAACACCCTGGCTCTCACCGGTCTGACGTACGACGGCATCAGCCAGCAGATGCGGATCAAGGACATTGCCCTGAACAAGCCCTTCGCCCGCATCGAGATCAACGAAGATGGCACCACCAACCTGCAACAACTGCTGCTGCCGCAGCCGGCGGCAGCCAAAAGTACTCAAGCGGCGGCAGGCAGCAAGGCTCCCGACTTTCGTTTCACCATTGATCAGCTGCGCACCGAGCAGGGCAACCTGCGCTTTGCCGACCGCAGTCTGAGTCAGGATTTTGTGGCCGATATCGCCTCGCTGGGCGGCCAAAGTCGCCATATCAGCAATATTCCGGGGCAACGCTCCGATCTCGCCTTCAACGGCAAGGTGGATCGCTATGCACCGGTGACCATTCGCGGCGGTACCAACCTGCTGGTGGCCAACCCGATCCTCGACATCGCGGTCGCTTTCCACAATCTGGAGCTCACCACCTTTACCCCCTATTCGGGCACCTATGCCGGTTATGCCATCGACAAGGGGCAGCTCTCCATGAAACTGCACTACAAACTGGAGGGCAACCGGCTGGAGGGGGATAACGACATCACCATCAAGAAGCTGCAACTGGGCGAGAAGATCAAGAGCGATCAGGCCAAGGATCTGCCGCTGGGGCTGGCCATCGCCCTGCTGAGCGATGCCAACGGGGTGATACAGATGAACCTCAAGGTGAAGGGGGATCTCGATCAACCGGACTTCAGCATCGGCAATATCTTCTGGGATGTGCTGGGCAACACCCTGAGCAAGGCGATCACCTCCCCCTTCTCCCTGCTCGCCTCGCTGGCCGATGGCACCGAAGATCTCGACGAACTTCCCTTCCTGCCGGGGGATCCCGATCTCACCCCCACCCAGCAGGAGAAACTGGTCAAGCTGGCGCAGGCCCTCAAGGATAGACCCAAGCTCAGCATGAACATTCGCGGCAAGGTCAACTTCAACGAGGAGCGCCCCATCCTGCAACGGCAAAAGCTGGAACGGGTACTGGCCAAGCTCACCGGCAATCAGGCGGATCTCGACCTGCTGGAACAGGACCCCGCCCTGCAAGAGGCGCTGGCCCAGGCCTATGAAGAGCGCTTTGGCGAAGATCTGGAAGATCTGGCGGACCGCCTCCATCTGGATGAAGAGAGCACGGCACTGCGAGCCCAGGCGGTGATCCTGCTGCGTGATCAGCAGCTCATCACCGCCAAATCCCTGCGCAATCTCGCCATGCGCCGGGCGCAAAACACCAAGGAGTTTCTGGTCGACAGCCAGGGGATCGCCCCGGAGCGGCTGTTCGTGCTCGACAGCCAGGTCAAGGAAGAGGACAAGGAAGCCAAAGTGATCCTGACACTGGATCAGTGACGCCGCCGCACTTCGTAAAAAGCGTAATAAAAATACAACCCCTCAACTATTTTGACACCTTTTGCTCACCAAACAGCCTGCCTTGGTGAGCATTTGGCCTCTGATGCAAATAATCACGTAGTTTTTTTACGATTTATCCCCATTGCCCCCTTGCGGGCGCGCCACAGCCTGCCTAAAATCGCGCGTCTTTTGTTAACCCCCACCTCTATTTTTGGAGAACGCCACGTGAGCGAAAAATTGGCCAACCCTGCCCCTCTGGGTCTGATGGGTTTCGGTATGACCACCATCCTGCTGAACATCCATAACGCAGGTTTCTTCCCCATCAGCGCCATGATCCTGGCCATGGGCCTGTGCTACGGCGGCATCGCCCAGATCATTGCTGGCATCATGGAGTACAAGCGTGGCAACACCTTCGGTGTGACCGCGTTCACCTCCTACGGCCTGTTCTGGCTGAGCCTGGTGTTCCTGCTGATCATGCCGACCATGGGTCTGGCCGAAGCCACTCCGCACGCCTACATGGGTTGGTATCTGCTGATGTGGGGCATGTTCACCCTGTTCATGCTGGTTGGCACCATCAACTACCCGCGCGCCAAGCAGTTCGTGTTCGCCTCCCTGACCGTGCTGTTCTTCCTGCTGGCCGCCCGTGACTTCACCGGCAGCACCCTGATCGGCACCATCGCCGGTTTCGAAGGCATCATCTGTGGCGCCAGCGCCATCTACCTGGCCATGGCCACCGTGATCAACGAGCAGTTCGGCCGCACCGTGATGCCGATCGGCGATCACAAGAAAGCCGCCGCCGTACAGCTGAAAGCCGCTGCCTGATAGGCAAGCCACTCAGATTGTAAAAAAGGCACCCTCGGGTGCCTTTTTGCTATCTCGAATAACCATTCAACCGATCGGTTATCAGCTAAGTGACCCGGCGTCCACCTCCCCCGCCAGCAAGCGGGTCACGGGGAAACGTAGGGCGGGATCCTGGCTAAAGAACTGGCTCAGTTGCCGGTATACCGCGGGATAAACCTGCTGCAGCCGCAGCGGATCGGTAAAGAAACATTCGCAGCTAACGGCGAAAAACTCCGCGGGATGTTCAGCCGCATAGGGATCGATAGCGGTTACCTCGTCCCGATCAAGCTGCTGGCAGAGCGCATCGAAGGCGCTCTGAAAGGCCTGTTGCCACAGCAGGCTGCTCATCTGCCCCGGCAACGGCGGCGCACCGTCCGCCTCACCACCCAGCATATCGAGTTTGTGGGCCAGCTCGTGGATCACCAGATTAAAGCCGTCCCAGTCGCCATCCTGCTGCAGTTCGCTCCAGGCCAGCACCAGCGGCCCTTGCGGCCAGGATTCGCCAGCGTTCTCCTCTTCAAACTCGCTCACCAGCCCGAACTCATCCTGTACTTCCTGACGCCGGGTCACGGGCTCGGGAATGATGATGATTTCGTGAAAGCCGCGATACCAGTCAAGGCCGAGGTGCAGAATAGGCAACGCCGCCTGCAGCGCCAGCACCGCCTGTTGACGGCGGCTGAGCTCGACCCCGATCAGGGTCAGGGTCTTGCGCTTGAGCAGCTGTTGCCCCAAGCCGATAAGCATTGTCTGCTCGGTGTCGCTGAGCCCTTGCAAGATGGGCACAGCCGCCAGCGCCTGACGCCACAGCGCCAACTCATCCTCACTCATGGGCGTTTGCGGGCGACCACCCAGCCATTTGAACCATCCCAGCACGCCTACTCCTTCTTTTGATGCAAACAACAGGTTACAACAGTTTGACGAACCGTTTCGGCCGCTCCTGATAATCCTGCGCCAGATAGAAACGGTGGGCCGCCTCGCGCTTGAGGCTACTGGATAGCTCCAGCTGGGCGCAACCTGCGGCCCGCGCTATCGCTTCGGCGCCCTTGAGCAGGGCTGCGCCCACTCCCGCCCCTCTTGCCCCTTCATCGACAACCAGCGCCGAGATCAGGCCCCAAGCTGGTGCAACATGCAGCGGTGCCAGTTTGTGCCACACCAGCACACCGACCACTCTGTCGGCCAGGGAGGCGAGCAGCACAACGCTCGCGGGATCCGGCGCCAACAGGCGCGCCGTCACGTCAGCGCCTTCGGCAGGATACCCCAATTGGCTGAACAGGTGGGCGATGGCGCTCCCGTCGTCGGCCTCAGGGGGACGGATCGTCAACGTCTCAGGATCATTTTTCATTGTTGGCCTCATGTTTGCTTTCCATTGTGTTACGCCCGTCACATTGTCTGGCGCAGATCAACAAGGAGGATCTCATCTTTACTCATAGAAAACGCTGCCTGCCATTATCCCCCCACCCTTGTCAATTCACAAATTTGCAACAAGACAACATTTTTAGCTGGGAAGAATGGATGCAACTCGATATGTTACCTCCCATGCATGGCGCGGGTTTGCGCCCTGCCAAACCACTCGGAGCCACCCTCGTTTGCTTACCTCAAACTGTTAACAAATGAGCCCCTAACTGTGACAGAGAGCGAGGCCAAGATCTCGCCAAGACAGCGCCACAAACACAACAAAGGAGTTGTTGTACATGAATGAAATCGTCAATGCCATCAATGGTGTAATCTGGAGCCCTGCGCTCATCTACCTGTGTCTGGGGGTCGGTCTTTACTTCTCCCTGCGCACCCGTTTTTTGCAACTGCGTCATATGAAAGAGATGGTGCGCCTGATGTTTGATGGCAAGAGCACCGATGCCGGTGTCTCCTCCTTCCAGGCGCTGGCCATGACCCTGGCAGGTCGCGTGGGTACCGGTAACATCGCCGGTGTGGCCACCGCCATCACCTTCGGTGGCCCGGGCGCCCTGTTCTGGATGTGGATGGTTGCCTTCCTCGGCGCCAGCTCCGCCTTCGTGGAGTCCACTCTGGGTCAAGTTTACAAAGAGAAGATCAACGGTGAATACCGCGGCGGCCCGGCCTTCTATATCGAGAAAGGGCTTGGCATGAAGTGGTACGCCTGGACCTTCGCCATCGCGACCGTATTCGCCTGCGGCGTGCTGCTGCCGGGCGTGCAGGCCAACTCCATCGGTTCAAGCCTGCAGACCGCCTTTAATATCGATCCGAACGTCACAGCCGCCGGTCTGGCGCTGCTGCTCGGCTTTATTATCTTCGGTGGCGTCAAGCGCATCGCCAACTTCGCCAGTACCGTAGTACCCTTTATGGCGCTGGGCTACATCATCGTGGCTTGCGTCATCATCGCCCTCAATATCGGCCAGCTGCCGGGCGTGATCCTGCTGATCTGGAAGAGCGCCTTCGGTCTGGATGCCGGTTTCGGTGCCATTCTGGGTCTGGCCATCATGTGGGGGGTAAAACGCGGGGTCTACTCCAACGAAGCGGGTCAGGGTACCGGGCCGCACGCCTCCTCTGCTGCGGCAGTGAGTCACCCGGCTAAGCAGGGTCTGGTGCAGGCGTTCTCCGTCTATATCGACACCCTGTTCGTCTGCTCCGCCACCGGCTTTATGCTGCTGATCACCGGCCTCTATAACGTACAAGGGCCGGACGGCGCCGCCATCTACACGGGTATTGCCGGTATCGCAGCAGGCCCGGGCTATGTGCAGACCGCCATGGAGAGCATGATGCCGGGCTTTGGCAGCATTTTCGTGGCCATCGCGCTGTTCTTCTTCGCGTTCACCACCATCGTTGCCTACTACTACATCGCCGAAACCAACATCGCCTACATCAACCGCAAGATAAATCGCCCCTGGCTCACCTTCTTGCTGAAGATTGCGCTGATGGCTGCCACTGTCTACGGCACCGTCAAGACGGCAGATCTGGCGTGGGGCATGGGTGATATCGGGGTCGGCCTGATGGCATGGCTCAACATCATCGCCATCCTGCTGCTGCAAAAAACCGCCTTCACCTGTCTGAAGGATTATGAAGCGCAGCAGGCACAAGGGATTGACCCCGTATTCCACCCGGAGAAGCTCGGCATCAAGAACGCCGATTACTGGGTGGGCAAACGCTCCGAAGAGAACTTGGAGCGGGAGAAATCGGGCCATCAGTTCGAGCCGGATCAGGATCGCAAGATCTCCTAAACCGACACGAAATAACCGTTCGATAAAAATGGCAGCCTCGGCTGCCATTTCTTTTTCCTGTCACCTCATCTCAGAGCGGATTGCGGCGCGGCCCGAAGGGCAGGCGCCAGCGAAACAGGCTGTTAAGGGTGGCCCGCCACTGATTGGGTCGCCCCAGGATCTGCTTTTGCAAGCGGGTCTCTTCTTTCAGCATCGCCTCATCGCTGCGGGCCCAGGCCTGACTGTAGAGCTGCTTGATCCCCGCCAGTGCATCCGGCGACTTGGTGATAAGAGTGCGGGCAAACTCCCGCGCCTCCACCAGCGGATCGGCGCAGACCCGACTCACCAGCCCGAGGGATTTGGCCTCGATGGCATCCAGCTCGCGCCCGCTCATGGCCAGCTCCATGGCGGTATCCACTCCCATCAGGTTGCGCATGGTGACGCTACCGCTCATGTCGGGAATGATGCCCCACTTGATCTCCATCACCGAGAAGCGGCAATCGGGGGTGCTGAAGCGAAAATCGGCGCCGAGCGCAATCTGCAAGCCACCGCCAAAACAGACTCCCTGGGTCACCGCAATCACCGGCACCGGCAGCTGGTGCCAGCCATAGGCAACCCGCTGGGCCAGATTGGTCGCCTCGTCTGCTTCACGCTTGAGAATATCGAGCGCCGCTACCGGCTGTCTCAGCATGGATTTCACATCCAGCCCGGCGCAGAAGGCTCGCCCCTCGCCATGCAGGATCACCGCCCGCAGCCCCTTGTGCCGGGCGAGCTGCGTCAATGTCTCATCGATGGCGCTGAACATGGCGCGGTCCAGCGCATTGAGTTTGTCCCCCCGCGTCAGCATCACTTCGGCAATCCCGTCGTGGATCTCGCACTTGATCCTTGGTTTTTCCATCTCCCTTGTCCTCCCCTTGATCCCTGAAACTGACTCACTGGTCATACCACCACGTTATCAGAGTGTGAACAGGCGGTACAGCTGAGACTAAAGTCGGCTGGTCGCCTCCCCCTCCCTTTGTCACACTGGGAGCTGCATGAGTGCCGCAAGCCAGCAGAGGACGCTGTCATGTCAACCCTGTTCAATTTTGCCAGACCACCGTTCGACCGACTGGACGAGGAGGCGCGCGAGCGGCTCTCCCGTCACCTCTCGCTCTGCTATTTTCGGGCCGGGGATCTGCTGCTCAAGGAGGGGGACGAGCCTCCCGGCCTCTATCTCATCATCAAGGGAGCCGTGGAAGAGTCTGCTCCTCACCACCAGTTTGGTGATTACGGGGTCGATGACCTGTTCGATGTGCGCGCCCAGTTTGATGGCCGCTGCCGCCACCGCTTCACCGCGCTGGAAGATAGCCTCTGTCAGCTCATTCCTCGCCACACCTTTCTGTCGCTCTGTGAGCAGGATCCGCAGTTTGCCAGCTACTTCACCGCCAATCTGGCCGAGCGTCAGCGCCAGCAAGAGCAGCGCGAACAGCTGGGTCAGAAGAATCTGGCGGAATTTATCCTGACCCGCATCGAACCCGGCCACCTGCAGGCACCGCTTATCGTCGACAGCAAGCTGTCACTGCTGGCGGCGACCGAAGCCATGGTGAGCAAGGGAACCGATTGCCTGCTCTACCCGGCCCACGACGGCTCCCTCACGCTGGCAACCCGCAAGACCTTGCTCCACGCCCTGACCCTCAAGGGATTGCCGCTGACGGCCCCCCTCTCGGTGCTGACTCCCACGCCCCTGATTGGTCTGCCGCTGGAGAGCTATCTGTTTGATGCCCTGCTGCTGATGACCCGCCATCGCATCAAGCGACTGGTGGTATGGCGCGGCAACGAAGTGGCGGGGATCCTGCAACTGACCCAGGTGCTGGGGCTCTTCTCGACCCACTCCCACGTGTTGACGTTGCGTATCGCACGTGCCGACAGCCTGCCCGCGCTGGAGGCGGTGGCCCGCGAACAGCAGCAATTGACCCGCTCACTGTTTGCCCAAGGGATCCACACCGCCTTTTTGATGAAGCTCATCGCCACCATCAACGAGCAGCTGATCGCCAAAGCCTTTGCGTTGGTGATCCCCCCCGAGGTGCAGGATAAGGTTTGCCTGCTGATGCTGGGCTCGGAGGGGCGCGGCGAGCAGATCCTCAAAACCGATCAGGACAACGCCCTGATCCTGCCAGAGGGGCTGACATGGCCCACCCAGGCAGCCGATCTGGCCGAATTCAGCGCCCTGCTGGAACGACTCGGCTACCCGCTGTGCCCCGGGCAGGTGATGGTGAACAATCCGGCCTGGGTGAAAATGGGCAGCGAGTGGCAAAGCGCCATTGCCAGCGCCTGCACCACGGCAAAAGAGGATGAGCTGCTCTGGCTCGCCACCCTGGCCGATGCTCACCCCATCGCGGGGGACCGTCAGCTCCATCTGCCGGTTGCCAGAGCGCTGCGCGAGCAGTTGGCGGACAGGCGGGATCTGCTGGCGGAGATGGTGCGACCGGCGGTGGCCTTTCATGCCCCCCTCACCCTGTTTGGCAGGCTGGAGCAGCCACCTGAAGGGCTGGATCTGAAGCGAGGCGGCCTGTTTCCACTGGTACACGGTATCCGCATGCTGGCCCTTGAGGAGGGCATACTGGAAACCTCGACCCTGGGGCGCATCGACGCGCTTGTGACCGCCGAGCGGCTCAGTGCCGACTATGGCAGCAATCTGGCGGAGGCGTTCCGGCTCTTTATTCGGCTGAGGCTGCGCAGCCAGCTAAAGGGGGGCAATAGTCGGGTGCAGACAAGCGAGCTTAGCCACAGCGAGCGGGATCTGTTGCGTCAGGCGCTGCATCAGGTGAAGAAATTCCAGCAGTGGCTCACCTTGCACTTTCGTCTGAGACAATAGTCATGTTGAGCCGCGCTCGACGCTACTGGTATGGCCGTGCGTTCCGAACGGGCGAGTTCGCGCCGCTCTTTGCCACCCCACCGAAAGATGAACAGGTCGCCCTCGATTTCGAGACCACCAGTCTCGATCCCGAGCAGGCCGAGATCGTCTCCATCGGGGCGGTGCGCATTCAGGGCAACCGGCTGCTGACCGGTGAGGCCCTCGCCATCAAAGTACAGCCACCGGCCAGCCTGACCAGCCAATCTGTGGTGATCCACGGTCTGCGCCATCAGGATCTGCAACAGGGGATGGAGCTGGAAGCCGCGCTGCGCCTGCTACTCGACTATATCGGCCCGCGCGAACTGGTGGGCTATCACATCGCCTACGACCTGCGCATTCTCAATCTTGCCTGCCAGAAATTGTGGGGATTGACCCTGCCCCAGCGAGGGATCGAGGTAAGCCAGCTCTATCACGACCACCTCTATCGCCGCTACCCCGATGCTGCGATTGACCTCCACTTGAGTGCCATCTGCCGTCACTTGGCGCTGCCCGCCCTGCCCGCCCACGATGCCCTTGCCGATGCCACCACGGCCGCGCTTATCTACCTGCGCCTGACCTGCGGCTCGCCACTGGCTTATCCCAAAGTCTAATTGTCGAGAAATAACATTTAATTCACATTTTGCTTACATGAGCAGATTGCCTGCTCGTCGGGGTTACCCCATCCACCGCTGACACTCATGTCATGGAGAACTGCAATGGAACAGCAAAGCTATCTGAGGATCCAGCAAGATCCCAACTTCCAGGAGCTGGTCGCCAAGCGCCAGCGTTTTGCCTGGGCCCTCTCGGCTCTGATGCTGGGACTCTACCTGGCATTTATTCTGCTCATCGCCTTTGCCCCCGGTTGGCTCGGCACCCCCTTGAGCGAAGGGTCGACCATTACTCGCGGCATTCCTGTCGGGGTAGGATTGATCCTCTCCTCCTTCGTGTTGACCGGCGTCTATGTCTTTCGCGCCAACGGCGAGTTTGATGAACTGAACCAGAAGATCCTCAAAGGGGTGCAATCATGAAAGGCAAGTTGCTGCTGTTGACCTCACTGGCCTCCTCCCCCCTGCTGGCAGCGGATGCGCTGACCGGCGAAGTACAACGCCAACCCCTCAATGTGTCGGCCATCGTGATGTTCGTGGTCTTTGTGGCCGCTACCCTGTTCATCACCTACTGGGCCTCCAAGCGCAACCGCTCGGCTTCCGACTACTATGCTGCCGGTGGCCGTATCACCGGCTTCCAGAACGGTCTGGCCATCGCCGGTGACTATATGTCCGCCGCCTCCTTCCTCGGGATCTCCGCGCTGGTCTACACCTCCGGCTATGACGGCCTTATCTACTCCATCGGCTTTCTGGTGGGCTGGCCCATCATTCTGTTCCTGATCGCCGAACGGCTGCGCAATCTCGGCAAATACACCTTCGCCGATGTCGCCTCCTATCGTCTCAAACAGACTGAAGTGCGCACCCTCTCCGCCTGCGGTTCGCTGGTGGTGGTCGCCCTCTACCTGATCGCCCAGATGGTCGGTGCCGGCAAACTGATCGAGCTGCTGTTTGGCCTGCAATACCATGTGGCCGTGGTGCTGGTCGGTATCCTGATGGTGCTCTACGTGCTGTTTGGCGGCATGCTGGCTACCACCTGGGTTCAGATCATCAAGGCAGTGATGCTGCTCTCCGGTGCCAGCTTCATGGCCATCATGGTGATGAAGTCAGTCAACTTCGACATCGGCGCCCTGTTTAGCGAAGCGGTCAAAGTGCACGAGAAAGGCTCCGCCATCATGAGCCCGGGCGGGCTGGTCTCCGACCCCATCTCCGCCATCTCGCTCGGTCTGGCATTGATGTTCGGTACCGCCGGCCTGCCCCACATCCTGATGCGCTTCTTCACTGTGAGCGATGCCAAAGAGGCGCGTAAATCGGTGTTCTACGCCACAGGCTTTATCGGTTACTTCTACATTCTCACCTTCATCATCGGTTTTGGCGCCATCCTGCTGGTAAGCACCAATCCGGCCTTCAAGGATGCCACCGGCGCCCTGCTGGGCGGCACCAACATGGCAGCCGTCCACCTGGCTGATGCAGTGGGTGGAAGTCTGTTCCTCGGCTTCATCTCTGCCGTGGCATTTGCCACCATTCTGGCGGTAGTCGCCGGATTGACCCTGGCCGGTGCCTCTGCGGTCTCCCATGACCTCTATGCCAGCGTGTTGAAGAAGGGCAAGGCCAACGAGACCGATGAACTGCGCGTCTCCAAGATGACGACTCTGGTGCTGGGTGTGGTTGCCATTGGTCTGGGGATCCTGTTCGAGAAGCAGAACATCGCCTTCATGGTCGGTCTGGCCTTCTCCATCGCCGCCAGCTGCAACTTCCCGGTGCTGTTCCTCTCCATGTTCTGGTCACGCCTGACCACCCGTGGCGCCGTCTACGGTGGCTGGCTGGGATTGGCGAGCGCAGTGACCCTGATGATCCTGGGTCCGACCGTGTGGGTGAAAGTGTTGGGCCATGCCCAGGCCATCTTCCCCTACGAATACCCTGCCCTCTTCTCCATGGGGTTGGCCTTTGTCGGGATCTGGTTCTTCTCAATCACCGACAGCTCCCAGAACGCCGCCGACGAACATGCCAAGTTCCTGCCGCAGTTCGTTCGCTCCCAAACCGGGCTGGGTGCCTCTGGCGCCACTTCCCACTAACAGGCAACCATCACGCAAAAGCCGGCTTCATGCCGGCTTTTTTTATTGCCCATCAATCGGCTGCACGCCCCGCTTGCCCCGATCAAGATCACACTTCTCGCTAAAACTTTCGAGGGATCTGTGCCATAATGCGCGCCATTTGACAGACCAATCGGGACACATACCTTGTTAAGTAGCAACAACATCACCATGCAGTTCGGCGCCAAGCCGCTGTTTGAGAACATCAACGTCAAGTTTGGCGGCGGCAACCGCTATGGCCTTATCGGCGCCAACGGCTGTGGCAAGTCCACCTTTATGAAGATCCTCGGTGGTGATCTGGAGCCCACTGGCGGTAATGTGAGCCTGGACGTCAACGAGCGCATCGGTAAGCTGCGTCAGGATCAGTTCGCCTACGAAGATATGCGCGTACTGGATGTGGTCATGATGGGTCACACCGAGCTGTGGGCGGCTATCGCCGAGCGCGATGCCATCTACGCCAACCTCGAAGCCACCGATGAAGACTATATGAAGGCCGCCGAGCTGGAAGGTCTGGTTGCCGAGTATGACGGCTACACCGCCGAAGCGCGCGCAGGCGAGCTGCTGCTGGGTGTCGGCATTCCGCTCGAGCAGCACAACGGCCCGATGAGCGAAGTGGCGCCGGGCTGGAAACTGCGGGTGCTGCTGGCACAGGCGCTGTTCTCCAACCCCGATATCCTGCTGCTGGACGAACCGACCAACAACCTGGATATCAACACCATTCGCTGGCTGGAGCAGGTGCTCAACGAACGTGAAAGCACCATGATCATCATCTCTCACGACCGTCACTTCCTGAACTCTGTCTGTACCCACATGGCGGATCTGGACTACGGCGAGCTGCGCGTTTACCCGGGCAACTACGACGACTACATGCTGGCCGCCACCCAGGCGCGCGAGCGCCTGCTGGCTGACAACGCCAAGAAGAAGGCCCAGATCGCCGATCTGCAATCCTTCGTCTCCCGTTTCAGCGCCAACGCCTCCAAGTCCCGTCAGGCGACCTCCCGTCTCAAGCAGATCGACAAGATCAAGATTGAGGACGTCAAGGTCTCCAGCCGCCAGAACCCCTTCATCCGCTTCGAGCAGGACAAAAAGCTCTATCGCAACATCCTGGAAGTGGAAGGTGTCTCCAAGGGTTATGGCGACGGTCCCCTGTTCAAGGGCCTCAACATGATGATGGAAGTGGGCGAGAAGGTCGCCATTCTGGGTACCAACGGTATCGGTAAATCCACTCTGATCAAGACCCTTGTCGGCGCACTGGCACCGGATACCGGCACCATCAAGTGGTCCGAGAACGCCCAGATCGGTTACTACGCTCAGGATCACGCCGAAGATTTCGACACTGATCTCAACGTGTTCGACTGGATGGCCCAGTGGAAACAGGAGAACGAAGACGAGCAGGCTGTACGCTCCGTACTGGGCCGTCTACTTTTCTCCCAGGACGACATCAAGAAGCCGGTCAAGGTGCTCTCCGGTGGTGAACAGGGCCGCATGCTGTTCGGCAAGCTGATGATGCAACGCCCCAACATCCTGATCATGGATGAGCCGACCAACCACCTGGACATGGAATCCATCGAATCCTTGAACATGGCACTGGAGCTCTACCAGGGGACCCTGATCTTCGTCTCCCACGATCGCGAGTTCGTCTCCTCCCTGGCGACCCGCATCCTGGAGCTGACTGAAGATGGCATCCGCGACTTCGGCGGCACCTACGAGGATTACCTGCGCACCCAGGGCGTGGTATAACCCCGCAAGTGCGCAATGCAAAACCGGCACTCATGTGCCGGTTTTTTTATATCCCGTATTTAGACGACTGAGATGGCGTATAGCAGTGGTGTGACTACACGCCACAGAGCAGAGAGCAGAGAGCAGAGAGCAGAGAGCAGAGCTTGAATATCCCCCCTCTTGCCCACAGATAAAAAAACGGCTCCATCAAGGAGCCGTTTTCACTGAATTGAACTGACGATTACTCGACGGTCGCTTCCACGCTGGTGAAGTACTCGATCTTGGCCGCTTTACGCAACTCGTCGATCAGAGATTTGTAATCCACCTGGGCTTTGCCCTGACCCAGCTGAGCTTGCAGCATGGCGGCCATACCGGATGCGGCGGCAGGGACGTTGACCTTGTCCAGCGCAACCACAACGCGGTCACCATTGGTCTCGGCAACCAGAGCCACGCTCGGCTTGCCGTCGATCGGATGGGGCAGCGTGAACGCCTGGGCAATCAGGTTCTGATCCAGCTCGCGATCGAAGCGGGCAACCCCTTTGTGGGTCTCCACTTTCAGACCGAGTGCAGTCAGATCGGCGGTGATGCTCTCACCTACCTTCAGCTTGTCCAGCAGGCCCTGGGCCTTGCCACGGGCCACTTCGCTAGCCTTGTCATGCTTGATGGCGGCAATCACCTGCTCTTTCACCTCGGCCAGCGGCTTGACCGCTTTGGGCTTGTGACCAGTGATGTGCAGCACCAGCGCCTTGCCGTCAGCCAGCTCGATCACGTCGGAGTTGGTGTTGTCATCGCGCAGCTGTTCGGAGAACGCTACGGAAAGCACCTTGGGATCGTTCAGCGGAGCCGGAGCAGTCGCCTGGGTGAAGAAATCGGAAGATTGAACCTTCATCCCCATGGCATCAGCGGTCAGATCCAGCGAGTCCGGGTTTTCGAAGCTGTTGTCAGCCATCTTCTGCTGCTCGGCGAAGAATTTCTCCTTGGCCTTGTCAGCTTGCAGACGAGTGATGGTCTCTTCTTTCACATCGGCAAACGGCTTGGTCTGGGCTGCTTCAACCCCCAGCAGCTTGATGATGTGGAAACCGAACGGGCTCTTCACCACGCCGGAGAGATCGCCAGCCTTGTTCAGGGCGAACGCGGCTTTCTCGAAGGCCGGATCCATCACCCCTTTCTCGAACCAGTCCAGCTCACCGCCTTTTTTGGCAGAGAAGGTATCGGAAGAGTCAGCCTTGGCCAGCGCAGCGAAATCATCACCCGCCTTGGCTTTGGCCAAAACGGCTTCTGCTTTCTGCTCGGCCGCTTTCTCGTCCTTGCCAAACGGGATCAGGATGTGAGCCACGTGGCGACGCTCGGCACGCTGGAACAGATCCTGGTGCTGATCGTAGTAATCCTGGGCATCCTGCTCGGTGACCTTGATATCTTTGGCGAGGTTGGCGGCGTCCAGCAGCAGATAGTCGACCTTGACCTGCTCGTCGTTCATGAAACGGGCGCCATTGGTCTTGTAGTACTGCTCAAGCTCGTTGTCGGATACCTGAACGTCAGCCATGTAGTTGGCGGCAGCCAGACGCACCAGACGCAGATCGCGAGTCTGGTTGTAGAGCTTGTCGAGCTGCTCCGCTTCACCCTTGAGGGAGAATTCGGTGCCCAGCAGGGCGCTCATCAACTGTTGACGCACCATGTCCTGACGCAGGGAGTCACGGAACATTTCGGGAGTCATGCCGGCACGACGGATCAGTTGCAGGTAACGGTCATTGTTGAACTTGCCGTTCTCGGCAAACTCCGGCATCGCTACGATGGCTTGCTTGATCTGCTCATCGCTGACGCGCAGACCCAGCTCGCGAGCCTTGCTGTCCAGCAGCGCCTGATCGATCAGCCGATCCAGCACGCCACGGCGGAACTGTTTCATGTAATCGGGGTTCGCGGCCAGCTGGCTGAATGCCTCTCCCATCTGGGATTCCATGCGGGCGCGCTCGTTACGGTAGGCATTTTCCAGTGCCGCAGCACTGATCTCGGTGCCATTGACGGTGGCGGGGGCGGTACGGGCCGGGCCGTTCAGGTAACTACCTACACCAGCCAAGGCAAAGGAGAGGATGATCAGGCCCAAGATAACCTTGGCTACCTTGCCCTGCGCCCCTTCGCGTAGTTTATCCAACATCATGTTTGTACTTATGCTCCCGAACTCGATGGGCGTAAACAATAAAAAGGCGCACCGATTGCGATGCGCCTTGGTCAATCAGTATGAGAGAAGACTCTCTAACTTGTCTGGTCTGCGACCAAGGACGGTAGCCGACGGATATCAGCGACCGACTTAGTTAACAGCGTCTTTCAGGGCCTTACCGGCTTTGAAGGCAGGAACTTTACCAGCAGCGATTTCGATGGTCGCGCCAGTCTGCGGGTTACGGCCTGAACGGGCAGCACGCTCGCGTACAGCGAAAGTACCGAAACCAACCAGAGCAACCTGGTCACCCTCTTTCAGCGCTTCACCAACAGCATCAATGAAGGCATCCAACGCACGGCCAGCGGCAGCTTTGGAGATATCGGCACCGTCTGCAATCTTGTCAATCAGTTGAGATTTATTCACTCTTATATTCCCCTTTTATCAAACACCGCTGCGGCGCTGATTTCCCTGGCCACAACAAGTGGAGGTTTTATAGCAAGCCTCCTGATCAGTTGCAAGTGACAATCTGGCGCAAACCCGCGCCACACAACGCATTGCGACTCATCACGAGTACCCGATCGGTGGTCAAGGCTACTTCCGTTATCGGGCGCATGCAAGCCTTAACCACCCGCCGAATGCGCCAAATTTGCGGCGCATCAACATTTACACGACAGAAACGCGCTCAAACCCCTGTGGATTGTCCTGCAACGCCAATTCCAGCACCTCGTCAATCCAGCGAACCGGATAAATTTCAAGGTCTTGTTTGACGTTTGCCGGGATCTCCTCAAGGTCACGCTCGTTCTCTTTCGGAATAAGCACTCGCTTGATGCCGCCACGGTGGGCTGCCAGCAACTTCTCCTTGAGACCGCCGATGGGCAGCACTTCGCCGCGCAAGGTGATCTCCCCTGTCATCGCCACATCAGCACGAACCGGATTACCGGTCAAGCTGGAGACCAGGGCAGTACACATGGCGATACCGGCGCTCGGACCATCTTTCGGGGTTGCCCCTTCCGGTACGTGCACGTGGATATCGCGCTTCTCGTAGAAGTCGGCATTGATCCGCAACTTCTCGGCACGGGTACGCACCACCGTCATGGCCGCCTGAATGGACTCCTGCATCACTTCACCGAGAGAACCGGTATAAGTGAGCTTGCCTTTGCCCGGCATGTTGGTGGTCTCGATGGTGAGCAGATCGCCCCCCACCTCGGTCCACGCCAGACCACATACCTGACCAATCTGATTCTGGTCGGTCGCCTTGCCGTAATCGAAACGCTGCACCCCGAGGAACTCCTTGAGGTTGGCCTGATTGACCTGAACATGCTTGATGCTCTTGTCCAGCAGGATGCGCTTGACCGCCTTGCGACAAATCTTGGAGATCTCGCGCTCCAGACTCCGCACCCCCGCCTCGCGGGTGTAGTAGCGGATCACTCCGACCAGGGCAGAATCTTCGATGGTGATCTCGGACTCTTTCAGGCCGTTGCGCTGGATCTGCTTGGCAACCAGATGCTGCTTGGCAATGTTGAGCTTCTCATCTTCGGTGTAACCGGAGAGGCGGATCACTTCCATCCGGTCCAGCAAGGGGCCCGGGATGTTCATGGAGTTGGAGGTAGCCACGAACATGACGTCCGACAGGTCATAATCCACTTCCAGATAGTGATCGTTGAAGCTGTTGTTCTGTTCCGGATCCAGCACTTCCAGCAAGGCGGATGCGGGATCGCCACGCATGTCCGAGCTCATCTTGTCGATCTCGTCGAGCAGGAACAGCGGGTTCTTCACGCCGACTTTCGCCATCTTCTGGATGAGTTTGCCGGGCATGGAACCGATATAGGTACGGCGGTGACCGCGGATCTCCGCTTCGTCACGCACCCCACCGAGGGCCATCCGCACATATTTACGGCCTGTCGCCTTGGCGATGGATTGGCCCAGCGAGGTCTTGCCCACACCGGGAGGCCCAACCAGACAGAGGATAGGGCCCTTGAGCTTGTTCACCCGTGCCTGTACCGCCAGATATTCGAGGATGCGATCCTTGACCTTCTCGAGGCCATAGTGATCGGCATCCAGCACCTCTTGCGCCTTGCCAAGGTCTTTCTTGACCTTGGAGCGCGCCTTCCACGGCACCTGTACCATCCAGTCCACATAGCTGCGAACCACGGTAGCCTCGGCGGACATGGGAGACATCATCTTCAGCTTGGCAAGCTCGGCCTGGGCCTTTTCACGGGCATCTTCCGGCATGCCAGCCTCTTCAATCTTGCGATTGAGGGCTTCAAACTCATCCGGGCTATCTTCCAGCTCACCCAGCTCTTTCTGGATGGCCTTCATCTGCTCGTTGAGGTAATACTCGCGCTGGCTCTTTTCCATCTGCTTCTTGACGCGAGTACGGATGCGCTTCTCGACCTGCAGCAGGTCAATTTCCGACTCCATCATCGCCATCAGGAATTCGATGCGCTCGGAAACCGAGACGATCTCCAGCACCTTCTGCTTGTCTTCCAGCTTGAGCGGCATGTGGGCCGCCATGGTGTCAGCCAGACGCGCAGCATCGTCGATCGCCGATATCGAGGTCAGTACCTCGGGCGGGATCTTCTTGTTGAGCTTGATATAGCCTTCAAACTGGCCGATGGCGGAGCGAACCAGCACTTCCTGATCCTTCTCCTCAATAGCTTGGGAGGGGATGTACTGAGCCTCGCAGACAAAGAAATCCTTGTCGTCGATCATCCGCTCCAGGCGGGCACGCTGCCCACCCTCTACCAGCACCTTGACGGTGCCGTCCGGCAGCTTGAGCATCTGCAGAATATTGGCCACTGTCCCGACGGTGAAGATCTCCTCCACAGTCGGCTCATCGGTTGACGCATCCTTCTGGGCCACCAGCAGAACTTTCTTATCCTGCTCCATGGCCGCTTCCAGACAGCGAATGGATTTTTCCCGCCCCACAAAGAGTGGAATGACCATGTGGGGATAAACCACCACGTCACGAAGAGGCAGGACGGGAATCTCGATGCGTTCTGAACGCTCTAGGTTCATATATGTCCTCTCGGCTTGTTATACCGTTGGCAAAGCGCTTGGCTGAGTATATGGGGGCGCAGAGATGAGATTCAATCGCCGAAACCGTAAAAAGCATGAAAGGGGCAAAAAGCCCCTTCCATTCGATTAAAAATCAGACATTTACTCTGATGCAGCAGCCTGGGTTTCGGGATTTTCGTAAATCATCAAGGGCGCGGAGTCCCCTTTGATCACTGTCTCGTCGATCACCACCTTGCTGACCCCTTCCAGAGAAGGCAGGTCATACATGGTATCCAGCAGAACGGCTTCCACAATGGAACGCAGACCACGAGCACCGGTTTTACGCTCCATCGCCTTGCGGGCAATGGCGTTGAGTGCGTCGTCACGGAACTCCAGCTCAACACCTTCCAGATCGAACAACGCCGCGTACTGTTTGGTCAGCGCGTTTTTCGGCTCTTTCAGGATCTGGATAAGCGCAGACTCGTCCAGCTCGGTCAGGGTCGCGACCACCGGCAGACGGCCGATGAACTCGGGGATGAGACCATACTTGATCAGATCTTCCGGCTCTACCTTGGCGAAGGTCTCGCTCAGGGTGGCCTTGGCATCCTTGGATTTAACCTCGGCACCAAAACCGATACCGGTTCCCTTCACTGAACGCTGCTCGATCACCTTGTCCAGACCGGCAAAGGCACCGCCACAGATGAAGAGGATCTTGGAGGTATCAACCTGCAAGAACTCCTGCTGCGGATGCTTGCGACCACCTTGCGGCGGCACGGAAGCGATGGTCCCTTCGATCAGCTTGAGCAGTGCCTGCTGTACCCCTTCCCCGGAGACATCGCGGGTGATGGAGGGGTTGTCCGACTTGCGGGAGATCTTGTCGATCTCGTCGATATAGACAATGCCACGCTGGGCTTTCTCTACGTCGTAGTCGCACTTTTGCAGCAGCTTCTGGATGATGTTCTCCACGTCCTCGCCCACATAACCGGCTTCGGTCAGGGTGGTCGCATCGGCCATGGTGAACGGCACATCCAGCAGACGAGCCAGAGTCTCGGCCAGCAGGGTTTTACCGCTACCGGTCGGGCCAATCAGCAGGATGTTGGATTTGCCGAGCTCCACACCACTGTTTTCGCCGCTGTTGCGCAGACGCTTGTAGTGGTTGTAGACGGCAACGGCCAACACCTTCTTGGCATACTCCTGCCCGATCACATAGTCATCGAGATGAGCGCGGATCTGATGAGGGGTCGGCAGCTCGTTACCATCGCGCTTGGGAGAGATCTCGCGGATCTCTTCGCGGATGATGTCGTTGCACAGCTCGACGCACTCATCACATATGTAGACGGAAGGGCCAGCGATCAGCTTGCGCACTTCATGCTGGCTTTTGCCGCAAAAAGAGCAGTAGAGCAGCTTATCACCCTCACCCTTGCGTTTCTCTGTCATTCAGCAACCTCGTTTTATCAATAGAGGATGGATCGGCCTGTTGAGTTTACAACAGACCGGGACACCCTGCTCAGCTACGCTGGCTCAGGACACCGTCGACCAGACCATAGGCCACGGCCTGCTCGGCGGACATGAAGTTGTCACGATCGGTGTCACGCTCGATGGTAGCCATGTCCTGACCGGTATGGAAAGCCAAACGCTCGTTCAGGGTATTTTTGATCTTCAGGATCTCTTGGGCGTGGATCTGGATATCAGATGCCTGACCCTGGAAGCCACCCAGCGGCTGGTGGATCATCACGCGGGCGTTAGGCAGGCAGAAACGCTTGCCCTTGGCGCCACCGGCCAGCAGGAAGGCCCCCATGGAGCAGGCCTGCCCCATGCACACAGTGCTGACATCCGGCTTGATGAACTGCATGGTGTCATAGATGGACATGCCCGCAGTCACCGAACCACCCGGCGAGTTGATGTAGATATAGATGTCCTTGTCCGGATTCTCGGACTCGAGGAACAGCAACTGGGCAACCACCAGATTGGCCATGTGATCTTCAACCTGACCAGTCAGGAAGATCACCCGCTCTTTCAGCAGACGGGAGTAAATATCGTAGGAACGTTCACCCTTGGCAGTCTGTTCGACCACGATGGGGACCAGCGCATTGCTGGGAGAATCGGTCATATCGTTATAGTTCTTGTACATAAGGCATTGTCCCTAAAATAAAATGGCCCGAGTGGAGATCACACGAGCCATTATACTTAACAGTCTTGACCTTAAGTCAAATGTTCTTAGGCAGCGGCGCCAGACTTGTTGATCACTTCGTCAAAGGCAACTTCTTTTTCGGTCACTTGCGCTTTGGAGAGGATCAGGTCGATGGCTTGATCTTCTACTGCCAGGTTACGAACGCCGTTCAGCATCTGTTCGTTCTTCTGATAGTACTCGATCACTTCCTTCGGATCTTCGTAGGCAGTCGCCATGGACTCGATGATGCTGTTTACACGGGCATCGTCAGCCTTGATCTCGTTGGTACGGATCACGTCGCCCAGCAGCAGACCTACGCGTACACGACGCTCGGCTTGAGCCTGGAACAGTTCAGCCGGCAGCTCGGGAGCGTTGCCGCCCTGGAAACCACCGAAGCGCTGCAGAGCCTGCTGACGCAGTGCGTCGATCTCTTGAGCAACGGCAGCTTTCGGCAGGTCGATTTGGTTGGCTTCAACCAGACCGTTCAGAACCTGCTCTTTCACGCTGTTTTTCAGGGCTTGAGCCAGTTCGCGCTCCATGTTCTTGCGCACTTCGGCTTTCAGCTCTTCAACAGAACCGCTTTCGATACCGAAACGCTTCACGAACTCTTCGGTCAGCTCAGGCAGGAGCTGCTCTTCAACCTTGATCAGCTTGGAAGCGAACTTGGCTTCTTTGCCTTTCAGGTTTTCAGCGTGGTAATCAGCCGGGAAGGTCACTTCGATGGTGAACTCGTCGCCCGCTTTCTTGCCCAAGATGGCGTCTTCGAAGCCCGGGATCATACGGCCAGCGCCCAGCACCAGGTTGAAACCTTCAGCTTTGCCGCCGTCGAACTCTTCACCGTCGATGGAACCGACGAAGTCCATGGTCACACGCATGCCATTTGCAGCGGCAACATCGGCATCAGCCCAGGTAGCGTGCTGCTTGCGCAGGGTGTCGATCATGTTGGCCAGATCTTCATCCTTCACGGTAGCAACCGGCTTCTCAACCTTGATGGTCTCGAGACCTGCAACTTCGAACTCCGGATACACTTCGAAAGTGGCGGTGAATTCGAAATCCTGACCTTCTTTGATCTCTTTCGGATCCATGGTCGGGGCACCGGCCGGGCTCAGTTTGTTTTCGATGATGGCTTTGATGAAGTTGCTCTGCATCATTTCATCAGCAACGCGGGCGTGAGCCATGGCGCCGAACATCTTCTTGATGATGGCAACCGGAGCCTTGCCAGGACGGAAACCGTCGATGCGACGAGTTTTGGCCAGGCCATTCAATTCTTTACGCACAGCGGCGTCTACGGTAGCAGCCGGTACAGTGATGGTAAGACGGCGTTCCAGACCCTGGGTTGTCTCTACAGAAACTTGCATTCTTCTACCTCGTTCAACTCAGCACTGTGTGCTGACCCTTTATTGCCCCTGGGCAAAGCCCGGAGTCTTCCTGTTTATAAAGACAACGATATGTCTTTGTGATGAGAAAATATGACGCGGCATTATAGCGGCGCACTTTGGTCGAGTCGAGCCACACATCCCCCACATTGAGCGGCGTGCAAGCACAATTCGTGCAAAACTGCCCTTTATATGGGGAGAGAGGCCCTCTAGTTCAACCATCCGGTGAGGATAATTTTGCGTTTGCTCACCTTTTTTCATCCGAACGCCGCTTTATTACCCATTTTTCGCCGAAAAACAGCCCACTGTTGCGGACGACGACTTAATTTGACCAGCCAAATGGCGATTGGGCCAATCAACCATTGCGTCCCTACCCCTCCCTCGTTATGGTGGCAACCAAATTGATGTTCTGGAGTCACTCACATGGCCTTTTTCCGCTTCTTGTTCAATCTGCTCTGGTTTGTACTGGGAGGTGTCTTTATGGGCCTGGCCTGGTGGCTGGCCGGTCTTGTCTGCTTTATCTCGCTGGTCGGCATACCCTGGGGACGTGCCTGCTTCGTGATCGGCACCTTTACCTTCTTCCCGTTTGGCAAGCAGGCGGTCAATCGCAAGACCATGACCGGCCAGAGTGATATAGGCACTGGCACTCTGGGGCTGATTGGCAATATTCTCTGGTTTGTGCTGATCGGTGTCTGGCTGGCCATCGGCCACATCGCTTCCGCGCTGGCCTGCTTCGTGACCATTATCGGTATCCCGTTCGGTATCCAGCACCTCAAGCTGGCGCTGATCAGCCTGGCGCCCATTGGTCAGATGATTGTGACCAATCAGGAGGCTGAATCGGGCCGCTATATCCGCTAACGGCGGGAAATGCGCGGGCAGACGCTGCCCAGCAACGAAAAAAAGGGCAGACTAGGGTCTGCCCTTTTCTATTCTCTTTTGTTGAGGCCATCATGTTACCCAGTCACTTTTTCGCCAATCTCGCCCGCATGAAACTCATCTATCGCTGGCCCCTGATGCGCAACATCCAGCCGGAAAACATTGCCGAGCACAGCCTGCAGGTGGCCATGGTGGCCCATGCCCTCGGCATCATCAAAAACCGGCTGTTTGGCGGCAGCGTGAATGCCGACCGCGCCGCCGTGATGGCCCTCTATCACGACAGCAGTGAGGTGCTGACCGGCGATCTGCCCACCCCGGTCAAATACTTCAATCCCGAGATCGCCCGCGAGTACAAGAAGATAGAACTGGCCGCCGAACAGCGGCTGCTTGGCATGCTGCCGCCGGAACTGGTAGAGGATTTTCGCCCGCTGCTCGATTCGGCAGCCCAAGATGGCGAGCTGGTCAGGCTGGTCAAGGATGCCGATACCCTCTGCGCCTATACCAAGTGCCTCGAAGAGATTAATGCTGGCAACCGGGAGTTCGAACCGGCTCGCAAGCGCCTTGAAGCCATGCTGGCAGCCCGGATGAGCAATGAGATGCGCTACTTTATCGACACCTTTGTGGCCAGCTTCTCCCTGCCGCTCGATGAGCTCAACGCTCACTAAGCCAGTCTACATGACCTGAAAACAGAAGAGCCCGCCGGTTTAACACCGGCGGGCTCTTCGTCTTTATCAGCGGATTAGATGCAACCCATCAGTGACCCAGCTCGCGGGACGGTACCAGACCGCTCGCCCGCCAGGCGGGATAGAGGGTCGCCACCAGACTCATCAGGATGGCGGCACCCGTCACGATGAGCAGATCCTGCATATGCAACTCGGTTGGCAAAAAGTCGATGAAATAGATATCCGGATTGAGGAAGCGATGGCCGATGAGCTTTTCGACAACGCTCAGGATCTGGGTCAGCTTGCTCGAAAGCAGCCCGCCCAGCAGGGCGCCGAGCAGGGCACCGGCCATGCCGTTGACCATCCCCTGAATGACGAAGGTGAGCCGGATCTGGCCGGGGCTCGCCCCCATGGTTTTCAGGATGGCGATTTCGCTGCGCTTCTCGTTCACCGCCATCACCAGGGTGGAGACGATGTTGAAGCAGGCGACGGCCACCACCATCAGCATCACCACATACATGACGGTACGCACCATCTGGATGTCCTGATAGAGATAACCCTGGCTGTTCATCCAGCTGCGGATATAGACGTGATGGGGGAACTGCTGCGCGGCGGCGATCGTAATATTTTGTGCATTAAGCACATCGCTCACCCGCAGGCTGAAACCCTCCACATCGCTGCCCATGCCGGTGATCGCTTGTGCATCGGCCAGATGCATAAAGCCGAGCAGGCCGTCGAGCTGACCGCCGATCTCCAGCAGCCCCACCACGGTCAGGGCTTCGCGCCGAGGATTCTTGATCCCGGCCTGATCGCCCCCTTGCGGCAGCAGCAGGGCGACCGAATCCCCCACCTTGACCCCCAGCTTGTCGGCGATGGTCTTGCCAAGAATCACCCCACGTTCACCCGGTTGCAGCTCACGCAGACCACGGCCCGTCATGTATTTGCCTGCATCCGACAGATTGGCCTCCAGATCGGGCAGCACGGCGCGCAGTTGCACCCCCTTGAGGGCAGAGCCATGCTCCAGCAGGCCATTGAGGCGAATGACCGGCGCGGCCGCCTCAACGCCCGGCTGGGCCAGCAGGTAGTCGCGCAGACGCGGCCAATCCGGCAGCGGCCGCTCGACGGCGTCCAGCTCACCTTGCGGCACGACCGAGAGCACCCGATCTTTAAGCTCCCGCTCGAAACCGTTCATGGCGGAGAGGCCCAGGATCAGCGCCATCACCCCGAGGGCAATACCGATCAGGGAAGAGGCAGAGATAAAGGCGATAAACCCGTTGCGACGGCGGGAGCGGCTGTAACGCAGGCCCAGAAAGAGGGGCAGCGGTTTGAACATCAGGCAACCTCCGCCATCACGCCGCTCACCAGGGTCACCCGGCGATGGAGCTTGGCCGCGAGGCTCAAGTCGTGAGTCACTACCACAAACGCAGTGCCCAGTTCACGATTCAGTTCACACAGCAGTTCGTACACCGCCGTGGCACTGGCGTGATCCAGATTGCCGGTAGGCTCATCCGCCAGCACCAAGCTCGGTTCGTTGACCAGCGCCCGGGCGATCGCCACCCGCTGACGTTCGCCACCAGAAAGCTCGGAGGGACGGTGGTTCAAGCGATGGGAGAGCCCTACCCTACCCAACATTTTGGTCGCCTTTTCGGTGGCAACCGCCACCGACTCACCGGCGATCAGCAGCGGCATGGCCGCATTTTCCAGCGCACTGAACTCGGAGAGCAGGTGGTGGAACTGGTAGACAAAGCCCAGCTCGCGGTTGCGAAAACGGGCTTGGGTACGGCTGTCCCAATGGTGGATATCCTCCCCTTTGAACAGCACGGCGCCGCTGGAGGGGTTGTCCAGCGCCCCCATCAGATGCAGCAGAGTGGTCTTGCCGGAGCCGGAGCTCCCCACCACCGCCAGCATTTCACCGGGCGCGACGCAGAGATCGATCCCCTTGAGCACCTGAGTCTCCAGCTCCCCCTCTTTATAGACATGATTGAGCGCCTGGCAGCGCAGCAGAGGTTCACGGGATACGGCTTCATTCATAACAGGGGCTCCACTTGCCTCGGTAACAACGCTGGCACCCGCAACTACGGGGGCACCAGTCACAACAGAAGATGCATTATTCACGGCATTACTCATAACGCAGCGCCTCGGCCGGTTTCACCCGTGCGGCGCGTGCCGCCGGGTAAAGGGTGGCACTGAAGCTCAGCAGCACGGCGCCCAGCAAAATGGTGATGACCTGAGCCGGCTCGACAATCACCGGCAGGCCACTGCCGCCCGCCGCCATATAGAGGTTGAGCCCCACCGCATTGAGCAGAGGGTTGAGACCCAGGGAGAGCGCCAGGCCCGCCAGTCCGCCAAACAGGGCGCCAATCACCCCGCTGGAGGCGCCAAGCACCATGAAGATTTTGACGATCCCCGATTCACTCATGCCCATGGTGCGCAGGATGGCCACTTCACCCTCCTTGTCCGTCACCACCATCACCAGCGCGGAGAGGATGTTGAAAGTAGCGACGGCGATGATCAGCACCAGCATCAGCCCCATCATCCGTTTTTCCATGGCGACCGCCTGGAACAGCTCGCCCCGCTCGCGGCGCCAATCCTGCCATAGCAAGCCATCCGGCAGCGGCGTCTTGATCACTTCGTCAGCCGCAAAGGGATCATCGAGCCAGAGGCGAATGCCACCGACGGTTTCTGTCGGCAGACGCAGCAAGCGCTGGGCATCTCCCAGTGCGATCAGCGCAATCTGGTTATCCACATCGGCGCCGACCCCGAAGATACCGGAGACGGTAAAGAGGCGCTGGGCCGGTACCCGACCAAAGGGAGTGAAGCGGGTCCCCTCGGTCAGGATCAGGCGAACCTGATCGCCGATGGAGACATTGAGGCGACGTGCCACCCCCTGCCCCAGCACGATGCGGTAGTGGCCGGCCTGCAGGGTATCGAGGCGCCCCCCCAGCATCTGGCTGTGGAGGATGTCATCCTTGGGCCACTTTGCAGGGTCGATCCCCTGCACACTCACCCCGGTCAGCTGGCCGGGGCTTTGCAGCATCCCTTCGCTGTCGAGCATGGGGGCCGAGGCGACCACATGGGGTAATTTGGCCAGATCCGGCAAGCCTTGCGGGTCTGCATCAATACGGCCAGCCTGATTGGTCACCACCACATGGGGGATCACCCCGAGGATGCGCCCTTTGAGCTGCCCTTCGAAACCGTTCATCACCGAAATGACCACCATCAGGGCGGCGACCCCGATGGCGATGCCAAAGGTAGAGAACAGGGAGATAAATGAGACGAAGCGATTGCTGCGCTTCGAGCCTGCATAACGCAGGCCGATGGCCAGCGAAAGGGGCTGAAAAAGTCCGGTCTTCAAGGATATGTACGTTGCCAACAAAATAAGATACCGGATAATAAAGGGAAACCGTCCATGACAACAAGGGATAGCCTCCATGCAGGAACAGTTCTTCAGCGTCACTCATGCCACGCCGGTCAATGTGATCCCCATGCCGGCCGACTTCCACCTCCCCTCGCTGGAGGAGCTGGACGCTGAGCTGCCGGAGCCCTTTCGGATCTCTTCGGCCATTACCTCCATCGATCTGGTGACCACTCGCCTGCTGCGCAACCAGAACGAGTCGATGCACGATCTGATCGAGATCGTCAATCAGCAGTCCCGCAAGATCGACATGATCATGGGCTATGTGCTCTCCCTGCAGGACCATCCGGAGCAGCGCTTTCACACCCTGCGCTTCGGGGCTGGCCAACTCACCTACCTGCACCCCTATCATGGTCACGGGGATGCGCCGCACCTGCACCAGATCGTGCGCCTCAAGATTTTCCTGCGGGAAGAGGCGGCCGCCATCTACTGCTATGGCCAGGTCAAACAGCTTGACGGCGGTGAACATGGCACCCATGTGCAGCTCGACTATGTGCGGATCCGCGAAGATGACCGTGAACTGCTGGTTCGTGCCAGCCTCCACGTGCAATCGAAGCAGCTCAAGCTGCGCGCCCAAGAACGTCAGCGCTAACCAGAGCGAACGTCAGCGATAGATAACGTCAACGTTAAAAGAATCGAACCATGCCAATGACACTCCCCGCCTTGCCCGCCAAAGCGGGCCAAAAGATCACGCTCGGCCAGCTGGTCGGCAGCAGCCTCTCGCTGATTGCAGCTCGTCTCACCAATGAAGCCAAAGGGCCGGTACTGCTTATCACCGCCGATACCCCGAGCGCCCTGCGCCTGGAGCAGGAGCTACAGTATTTGCTGACAGGCAAGCTGCTGGCAGACAAGCAGCTAGCCGATCAGTCCGCCCCCGTATTGCTGTTCCCCGATTGGGAGACCCTGCCCTACGACACCTTCTCCCCCCATCAGGACATCATCTCCCAGCGGCTCGAGACTCTCTACAAGCTGCCGCAGATGAGCAAGGGGGTACTCATTGTCCCCATCTCCACCCTGATGTTGCGCTGCGCCCCCCGGGTCTATCTCGACAAATACAGCCTGATGGTTAAGGCCGGCCAGCGCCTCAATCTGCAACAGTTGCGCGGCCGCCTGGCCGAGGCGGGTTACGTGGCGGTGGATCAGGTGCTGGAGCACGGCGAGTTTGCCGCCCGCGGCTCCCTGCTCGATCTCTTCCCCATGGGCAGCAGCAGCCCCTATCGCATCGACTTCTTCGACGATGAAGTGGACTCCATCCGCCCATTCGATCCCGAGACTCAGCGCTCCAGCGAACCGGTCAAGACGGTCAGCCTGCTGCCCGCCCGGGAATACCCTACCGACGAGGCGGCCATCGAACTGTTTCGCGGCCAGTTCCGCGAGCAGTTCGAGCTGTCGCGGGCCGAGGGTTCCGTCTATCAGGAGGTGAGCAAGGGACGCTGGCCCGCCGGCATCGAGTATTATCTGCCGCTCTTCTTCAACCAGACCGCCAGCCTGTTTGACTATCTGCCGGAAGAGACCCTGCTGCTCACCGTGGGGGATATCTACCCCGCCGCCCAGCGCTTCTGGAACGACATCGGCCAGCGCTATGAAGACAGACGCTGGGACAACACCCGCCCACTGCTGCCACCGGCCCAGCTCTATCTGCCGGTGGAGCAGCTCTTTGCCTCCCTCGGCCAATATGGCGCGGTGCGGCTGCAAGAGGCCGCCACCGCCGGTGATGCCGGTCAGCACGATCTGCCCATCTCCGCGCTGCCCGATCTGCAACTCGATCACAGCAAGGAGCAACCTCTGCTGGCGCTTAACCAGTTCCTGCAAGGCTTTGCCGGGCGCACCCTGTTTGCGGTGGAATCCGAAGGGCGACGGGAGGTGCTCGGCGATCTGCTGGCGCGTATCTCGCTGCAACCTAAAGAGTTCCCCTCCCTCGACGCCTTTATGGCAAGCCAGGATCGCCACGGCCTCTTGGTTGCACCGCTTGAGCGTGGCTTCCTGTGGCAGGAGGTCGGTCAGGATCCACTGGCGCTGATCACCGAGACCGAACTGCTGGGCGGCAAAGTGCGCAGCAAGCGGGCGCGGGAGAAGAGCAAAAACTTAAGCTCCGATGCGGTGATCAGAAACCTGGGCGAGCTGACCCAGGGTCAGCCGGTGGTCCATCTGGATCATGGGGTCGGCCGCTATCTGGGGCTCGAAACCATCGACGCCGGTGGTCTGCCCACCGAGTTTTTGACCCTCGAATATGCCGGCGGCGACAAGCTGTTCGTGCCGGTCACCAGTTTGCACCTTATCAGCCGCTACACCGGCTCTGATAACCCGCCCAGCCACAAGCTGGGTGGCGAGGCCTGGAGCAAGGCGCGGCGCAAGGCGGCGGAGAAGGTGCGCGACGTGGCAGCCGAGTTGCTGGATGTCTACGCTCATCGCGCCGCTCGCGCCGGCTTTGCCTTCAAGCACGACAAAGAGGCCTATCGCCAATTTGCTGCAAGCTTCCCGTTCGAGGAGACCGACGATCAGCTCAACGCCATCAATGCGGTGCTGGGGGACATGTGTCAGGCCAAGAGCATGGACCGACTGGTGTGCGGCGACGTGGGTTTCGGCAAGACCGAAGTGGCGATGCGGGCGGCATTTGTGGCGGTGCACGGCGGCAAGCAGGTTGCCGTGCTGGTGCCCACCACCCTGCTGGCGCAACAGCACTACGACAACTTCCGCGACCGCTTTGCCAACTGGCCGGTGCGGGTCGAGGTGCTAAGCCGCTTCCGCTCCGCCAAGGAGCAGAGCGCAGTGATGAAGGAATTGGCCGAGGGCAAGGTGGATATCATCATCGGCACCCACAAGCTGCTCGGATCCGAACTCACCTTCAAGGATCTGGGGCTGCTCATCGTCGATGAGGAGCACAGATTCGGGGTGCGCCAGAAGGAGAAGATCAAGGCTCTGAGGGCCGATGTGGATATCCTCACCCTCACCGCCACCCCTATTCCACGCACCCTCAATATGGCGATGTCCGGCATGCGGGATCTCTCCATCATCGCCACCCCACCCGCCAAGCGGCTCGCCATCAAGACCTTCGTGCGTCAGCACGAACCGGCGGTGGTGCGCGAAGCGGTACTGCGGGAACTCAAGCGTGGTGGTCAAGTCTACTATCTGCACAACGATGTCGAGAGCATCGAGAAGTGCGCCGCCGATCTGGCGGAGCTGGTACCCGAGGCCCGCATCGGCATCGCCCACGGCCAGATGCGCGAGCGCGACCTTGAGCGGATCATGTCCGACTTCTACCATCAGCGCTTCAACCTGCTGGTTTGTACCACCATCATCGAGACCGGTATCGACGTGCCGAGCGCCAACACCATCATCATGGATCGGGCGGATCATCTCGGTCTGGCCCAACTGCACCAGCTGCGGGGCCGGGTTGGCCGCTCCCATCATCAGGCCTATGCCTACCTGCTCACCCCCCACCCCAAGCTGATGACCAAGGATGCGGCCAAGCGGCTGGAGGCGATCGCCTCGCTCGAAGATCTCGGCGCCGGTTTTGCGCTGGCGACCCACGATCTGGAGATCCGTGGCGCGGGCGAACTACTCGGCGACGATCAGAGCGGCCAGATCGAATCGGTCGGCTTCACCCTCTACATGGAAATGCTGGAGCAGGCGGTCGAGGCACTGAAAAATGGCAAGGAGCCGTCGCTGGAGCAACTGATGAGCCAGCACACCGAGGTGGAACTGCGCCTGCCTGCGCTGCTGCCGGATGACTACATCCCGGACGTCAATATGCGTCTCTCCATGTACAAGCGGATTGCCAGTGCGGCGGACGAGCAGGAGCTGCGCGAGCTGAAAGTGGAGCTGATCGACCGCTTTGGCCTCTTGCCGGAAGCAACCAAAACCCTGCTGGAGCTGGCCGCCTTCCGTCAGCGTGCCACCGCCCTTGGCATTCGCCGGGTGGAGATGAGCGAGCGTGGCGGCTATCTCGACTTCACCCAGGAGACCAAGGTCAATCCGGCCTATCTGGTCAAGCTGCTCTCCAGCCAGCCAAGGGTCTACAAGATGGACGGGCCGACCCGGCTGCGTTTCCAGGTGCCGACCCAGGATCGCGCCATGCGCCTGAAACTGGTGGATGGTTTGCTGGCTGATCTGGCCAACAACAGCCTGTGAATCTCTGCAACGCTGGCGGCGAGCCAGAGAGATAACGCCAACTAAAACGGGAGCCATATCGGCTCCCGTTTTGTTTATGTTGGCTGGTGACTAGCGTCTCCCTTCTCCCCTTGTGGGAGAAGGGTCGGGGATGAGGGGGGCAGTGAAAACCATTCCTCTCACCCTGCCCTATCCTGAACGGAGAGGGAATCACACCGGTAAATGTTGGGCTTCGCTGCGCTCAGCACCAACCTACACCTCTGACGATCAGCCCTGGTTGGCTGGATCCTCATGGGCGGAGAACTCGCGCATAAAGGCCTCGGCGCGCTCCACCATCTTGGTCGAGCCAACAAAGTAAGGGGTACGCTGGTGCAGCGCGGTGGGTTGGATATCCATGATGCGGCCAAAGCCGTCGGAGGCCTTGCCACCGGCCTGCTCCACCAAAAACGCCATCGGGTTGCACTCATAGAGCAGGCGCAGCTTGCCGTTCGGCGAGTTGGTGCCGGACGGATAGATGTAGATGCCGCCCTTGAGCAGGTTGCGATGGAAATCAGAGACCAGGGAGCCGATATAGCGGGAGGTGTAGGGTCTGTGGGTCGCCTCATCGCGCTCCTGGCAATATTTGAGGTACTTCTTCACCCCGTCCGGGAATTTGATGTAGTTGCCCTCGTTGATGGAGTAGATTTTGCCCTCTTCCGGAATGCGGATGTTCTCGTGGGAGAGGCAGAAGCAGCCGATGGAAGGATCGTAGGTAAAGCCGTTAACGCCAAAGCCGGTGGTGTAGACCAGCATGGTGGAGGAGCCGTAAACCACATAACCGGCGGCGACCTGACGGTTGCCCGGTTGCAGGAAGTCCTCCAGCGTCACCGGCGACCCCTGCGGGCTCAAACGGCGGTAGATGGAGAAGATGGTTCCGACCGAGACGTTGACGTCGATATTGGAGGAACCATCGAGCGGGTCGATCAGCACCACATACTTGGAGTTTTTGGAGAGCGGTGAGTCAAAGGCGACGAAGTCCTCTTCCTCTTCCGAGGCCATGCCGCACACCTCGCCGCGCGCTTCGAGCGCCGCCTTGAAGCGTTCGTTGGCATAAACATCCAGCTTCTGCTGCACCTCGCCCTGTACGTTTTCAGCGCCCATGGAACCGATGATATCCGCCAGTCCCGCCTTGTTGATCTCCCGGTTCACCACCTTGGCAGCAAGGCGGATCGAGCTGAGCAACGAAGTCAGCTCGCCGGTCGCGGTAGGATAATCCGCCTGCTTTTTGACGATGAACTCACCCATGGTGATCATGTTTCGCATTTTTGTTCCTTTAGATCGCATTCGTTGGCATTGAAAACGTTTGCAGGCATCGGCAAAAAAAATGCCGATCACCGGCGGCCTTGATTTGTAACCTAATGTAACGTCTGTTTTTTGTTTTTGCAGCGAATTAAGCGGCCTATTAAATAGGCTATTTCGCCTCACGTTATGGTAAAAGGCGCTTTTTATTCGGTTTCAATCGATAACTTTTCGCCTCTTAATTCGTGGCAATAACCTGCGGCAAGCCATGAGCTGACTGGCCTTTGGCCATTAAAAATGGAGTCTGATGGGCCTGCCGTTCCCTCAGCCATTACCTCTTGAGATCCGATCGCCAATCCAGCACACTGATTTCGCTTTGGAAGCAAATAAAACTCAAGGATTATCAATGAACAAGACTCTCATTGCCGGCATGGTAGCCGGACTGTTTGCCCTTCCCGCCTGGGCTGCCCAGGTGCCTGCCGGTACCAAGCTGCTGCCGGATGCCCAACAAATCTACGTGACCAATATCGGCACCGAACCCACCACCATCGACCCCCAGCTGGTAGAAGAGACCGCCGGTAGTGCCATCGTCAACGATCTGTTTGAAGGGCTCTATGAGCTGGATAATACCGGCAAGATCAAACCAGCAGGCGCCGTCAGCTACGACGTCGACAAGACAGGTACCGTCTACACCTTCAAGCTGAGGCCCGAGGCCAAGTGGTCAAACGGTGAACCGGTCACCGCCGCCGATTATGTCTACGGCTGGCAACGGGCGGCCGATCCCAAGACGGCCTCCAACTACGCCTGGTTTATCGAGTTGACCGGAGTGGTCAATGCAAGCGAGGTGACACAGGGCAAGAAGAGCCCGTCAGAGCTCGGGATCAAGGCGCTCGATGACCACACCCTGCAGGTCACCCTGAAAAATCCGGTTCCCTTCTTCCTAAAAACGCTGGCCCACTACACCACGTTCCCGGCCCCCAAGGCCACCATTGAAAAATTCGGCAAGGATTGGGTCAAACCGGGCAATATCGTCTCCAACGGCGCCTTTGTACTCAAGGAGTGGACCCCCAACGAGCGGCTGAGCGCCGAGCGCAATACCCACTACTGGAACAACCAGCACACCGTCCTGAACAAGGTGATCTATCTGGAGATCGTCTCGGAAACCGCCGCCTACAACCGCTATCGCACCGGTGAACTGCACTACACCACTTATCCGCTGGAGCAATACAAACAGCTCAAGAGCAAGAGCCCGGAAGAACTGGTCAGCGTCCCCACGCTGGCCAGCTATTACTATGTCTTCAATACCCAGCGCAAACCGTTCGATGACCCGAAAGTACGCAAGGCGCTCTCGCTCGCCATCGACCGGGAGACTATCACCGACAAGATCCTGGGGCAGGGACAAATTGCCGCATATAGCTTCACGCCCCCCATTGTGGACGGTTTTGAATTGAAAAAACCGGCCAGCCAGCTGCAGAGCAAAGAGGAGCGGATCAAGCAAGCCAAAGCCCTGTTGGCCGAAGCGGGTTATGGTCCGGACAAGCCACTCACAGTGGACATTCTCTACAACACCAACGAGAGCCACAAAAAGATTGCGCTGGCCGTCTCCTCCATGTGGAAACACAACCTAGGGGTCACTGCCACCCTCAACAACATGGAGTGGAAGACCATGGTCTCGGCGCTGAACGAGGGGGATTTCGGGGTTAGCCGCTATGGCTGGAACGGGGATTATAACGACGCCTCCACCTTTCTCGACATCATGACCTCCAGCAGCAGCGCCAACAGCGGCAAGTGGTTCAACAAGGAGTACGACGCCCTGCTGGCCAAGGCCCACGACTCGCTGGATCCCGCTGAACGCAATGCCCTGTATCAGCAGGCAGAGGCGCTCATTGATGCGGATGCCCCCATCGCCCCCATCTATTTCTCGGTCAAATCAAGGTTGCTCAAACCTTTCGTGAAAGGCTATCCCCACCTTAACCCGCAGGATGTGGTCTACAGCAAGGAGCTCTATCTGGTTGCCCAGTAACCGGCTCGGCAAGATGTGACCATAAAAAAGCGCCGGCATTGCTGCAGGCGCTTTTCATTGGCGGCCAAGCGGGCCATTGGGCCCATCTACGCTTTCACGCAAGATTACTCTTCGGGACAAGGAGCCAACACCTCCCGGCGACGACCCATCACCACCGGACGCACCAGCAACTGAGCCAGCAAAACCCCCAGCAGAGTCAGACCGCCCCCGATCAGGTGATAGCTGGTCAGCCGCTCTCCCAGCAGGGTGATGGCAAGGCCAGCCGTCATCACTGGCAGCAGATTCATAAAGATGGCGGTACGATTGGCACCAAGCAGGGTGATCCCCTGCATCCAGAGCCAGGGACAGAGGGCCGACGCGGGGATCCCCGCATAGAAGATCAGCCAGATCGCACGCCCCTCTGGCAGCTGACCATCCACCAGCAGAAAGAAGGGGGTCAGGATCAGCACACTGCAGAGCACCTGACCGTAGAGCAGCGACCAGTTGTCGAGCCCCAAATCCCACTTCTTGAGCAGCACGCTATAAAGGGCATAAGTGCCCGCCGAGAGCAGCATGTAGACAGAGCCGATATGAATACCCTGGGTAAACAGTCGGGTCGGATCCCCCTGCCCCAGCAAGATAGACAAGCCAAAGATGGAGAGCAGCGCCCCCAGCACGGCGCCCCAGGTGGGCCGCTCACGCAGCAGCCAGATGCTGAGTAACACGGTCAACAGTGGCGTCAGCCCCATCATCAATCCCATCTCGGTGGCCCCCATGGTCTGTGCGGCGTAGTACCCAAAGGTCTGATTAAGCACCATGCCCAGCGAGGCCAGCATGGCGATCTGCCAAAGGCCGGCACGAATGCGGGCACGCGCACGCCATACTCGACGGGCCAGAAACGGGCTTAATACCAGCGCAGCCACCACCCAGCGCGACCAGGCCAAGGCTGCCGGGGACAACACACCAACCGCCAGTTTGCTGACGATGCCATTGCCAGCCCAGATGGCAATGCAGGAGAAGGGAAACAGAAAGGCAAAGGGCATGAGAGGATCCAGACCGAAGAGACAACAGCGGGCCAGTATAGGGGGCGATGGAAGATAAACAAAGGTGTGGGCCTGAACAGCCACATGGTGAACGCCAGTAGCTAGAAACAAATATGCCCGCAAAAGTGCGGGCATATCAGTGCAGAAACAGGTTCAGAAGCGCATCACGCGGCATCCATGTGCAGTCTGGAGATCAGCTCGTTGACCTCGGTGACTGTCTGGCGATGGGGAATATCCGCCGGATTCGGCATCAGCAACAAACCGGATTGGAAATCAAACCGCCCCCGACCATGAATGTAAATCCGACCTTTAAAGAAGGTTTTGACATGCTTTGCCACCATCAGTGGCAGGTACTTCTTGAACACTCTCATCGTTTGCAACCTCTTGCAGTTGTATCCGTATGACAGCAGCTTCTGCGAATTAATTCCGTAAAATATTTATAAAAATCCGGAAAACTCGCCCATCTCTTCCCAAAAAATTCAATCTATAACTTTTTATTAACTTTTAGCCTATTGTATGCGGCCCTTCGAGCCAGAGCAAGGCTCCTTTGCCATCGTGCCACTCGATACAGGCGATCCCCGAGGTGGCAAACATGGGTGCTCCTGCGGCCGGACAGAGGCTTTGCACCAGATAACCCACTAGCGGCAGATGGCTGACCATCAGGATCTGGTCATGTTGTTCAGCCAAAGTGGTAAGGTAGCTGGCCACGAAAGCGGGATCACCGTAAGGGGTAATGTCGCCACTCTCTTCAACGGCTGCTGCGTCAGGCAATTCACTGCATATGGCTTGCCAGGTCTGGCGTGCCCGCAGATAGTTGCTGTGGATCACCCGATCCAGCGGGCCAATCAGCTGAGGCGCCAGCCAGCGGGCCATCTGGATAGACTCTTCAATACCCTGCTCGGTCAATGGACGCTGTTCATCTGTTTTCGCATTCATGCCAGCCTGGCCATGACGCATGATATAGATCTTCATTACAACCTCGCCCAACGGGCCTGTTTTGATAGCCGGGGGATCTTACCCCGCCACGGGTGTGGAAACAATTGCGCTACCTCTCAGAAAAGGGTTTGCCTGACGGTATAGCGGGGTCGATAATCATGTTTAAATTCAAATAAATCCAACGTGAGTCACACGCCAATGAGCCCATATGCCAGTCCCAATGACCATCGGCAATACCATTTTCTGGAGCTGGCCAACCGGCTCAGGGTCTTGTTGATTTGTGATCCCGACACCGACAAATCCGCCGCCTCACTGGCGGTCAATACCGGCCATTTTGACGATCCCGCTGACCGGCAGGGAATGGCCCATTTTCTGGAGCACATGCTGTTTCTCGGCACCTGCACCTACCCCAAGCCTGGTGAGTACCAGCAATTTATGAGCCGTCATGGCGGCAGCAACAACGCCTGGACCGGCACCGAGTTCACCAACTTCTTCTTCGAGATCGACAACGGCTTCTTCGAAGCAGGGCTGGATCGCTTCTCCCAGTTCTTTATCTGCCCCACCTTTGATCCGGAGTGGGTGGAAAAGGAGCGCAACGCGGTCGACTCCGAGTATCGCCTCAAGCTGCAGGACGACATGCGCCGCAGCTATCAGGTGCATAAAGAGACGGTCAACCCGGCGCACCCCTTCTCCAAGTTCTCGGTGGGCAACCTCGATACCCTGGCCGATCTGCCGGGACGGGATCTGCGCTCCGACCTTATCCGTTTTTACGAAAGCCACTACAGTGCGGATCGCATGGCGCTGGTGATGATCTCGCCGGAATCCATCGATACCCAGTTGCAGTGGTGCTGTCGCTATTTTGCTCCCATTTTGAATCGCAATTTGGGAACCCCGACTCTCACCATGCCGCTCTATCGGCTCGATGATCTCGGCGTGCGCATCCACATCAATCCGGTCAAGGAGACCCGCAAGCTGTCGCTCTGCTTCCCCCTGCCCAATGTGGACGAGTTTTACGACAAAAAGCCCCTCACCTTCCTGAGCCATCTGATTGGTTATGAGGGAGATGGCAGCCTGCTCTCCCTGCTCAAGGCGAAAGGCTGGGTCAACCAGCTCTCGGCAGGTGGTGGCATCAGCGGCGCCAACTTCAAGGATTTTGGCGTCAACTTTGGCCTCACCCCTCTGGGCCTTGAGCATGTGGACGACATCCTCGCCGCCCTGTTTGGCTATCTGAAACTGATTGGCCGCGAAGGGCTGCAGAGCTGGCGCTACGACGAAAAACGGACCGTGCTCGAATCGGCGTTCCGCTTTCAGGAGCGCGGCCGCCCCCTCGATACGGTGTCAGGGCTGGTGCTCAACCTCTTTAGCTACAAACCAGAGGATCTGCTCTACGGCGACTACATGATGCGCGAATATGACGAGGGGCTGATCCGCCGCTTCCTCGCCAAGCTCACCCCGCACAATTTGCGTATCACCATCACTGCGCCGGAAGTGGCGACCGATCGGCTGGCCCGCTGGTATCAGACCCCCTACAGCGTGACGACCATTACCGAGGCCGAGAAAATTTGCTGGCAGCAAAGCGAGCCGGATCCGGCGCTGGCGCTACCCAAGCCCAACCCCTTTATCAGCAGTAGGCTCGATCCGCGCACGCCCGAGCTTGCCGCCGACATGCCCGCCTGCCTTATCGATCGCCCCGGTTTTCGCCTCTGGCACCTCCATGAGCACCTGTTCAGCGTGCCCAAGGGCAATCTCTACATCTCCATCGACAGCGAACATGCGGTCAAAAATCCGCGCAATATCGCCATGGCGCGCCTCGCCGTGGAGCTGTTGGCCGACCACCTCAACGCCCTCACCTATCCGGCGGAGCTGGCGGGGCTGGGTTACCAGATCTATGCCCATCAGGGGGGCTTTACCATCAACCTGAGCGGTTTTGCCGACAAGCAGCCGCTGTTGCTCGACATGATCCTCGGCAACCGCACCCTGGGGTATCCGGATCCGGGTCGCTTCGCCGAGATCAAGGAGCAGCTCATTCGCAACTGGGACAACCAGTCCAAGGCGCGCCCCATCTCCCAGCTCTTTAACCAGCTCACCAGTTTGCTGCAACCCAACAACCCGCCGTTCGAGCAGTTGCTGCGTCACCTGCGCACCGTCGAGCTGGAAGAGATGCCCGGCTTCGTGGCCCAGCTGTTTGGCGAGGTGCATGTCGAGGCGCTGGTGCATGGCGACTGGACTGCCGCCGAGGCGCTGGAGCTGGCCGCCCTGATGGAGCGCCACCTGAGCGACATCAATGGCACCAGCAGCAAGCCGAGCGGCGAGACCCGTCGTCCGCTCATCTCCATTCAGGACAGGGGCACCCTTATTCGCGAGCAGGGTTGCGATCACGAGGACTCGGCGCTCCTGGTCTACTACCAGTCCCGCACCACCCGGGCGCGGGATCTCGCCTGCTTTACCCTGGCGAACCACATCATGTCCTCTACCTTCTTTCACGAGCTGCGCACCCGCCAGCAACTGGGGTATGTGGTGGGCGCCGGTAACCTGCCCCTCAATCGCCACCCGGGGCTGATCTTCTATATCCAGTCGCCGGTGGCGGGACCGCAGATCCTGCTCGATGCGGTGGAGGAGTTTATCGACCTCTTCCCACTGGCCATGCTCGAATTCACCGAACAGCAGTGGCAGGAGAGCAAGGCGGGGCTGCAAGCCCAGCTGAGCGAGCGGGATGCCAACCTGCGCAGTCGCGGCCAGCGGCTGTGGGTCAGCATCGGCAACAAGGATCTGGGGTTCGATCAGCGGGAGCGGGTCTGCGACGAGGTGGGCAAGTTGAGCCGCGCCGATCTGGTGCGCTTTATCACCCAGCTGCGCTCGCGCACCTCCGATCGACTGATCCTCTGCAGCTATGGTCTGGGGCACGAACATGACGAGCGGATCACCGGCCAGTTTATCGACGACCCTCGGGCATTTCGGCTCAATGCCGCCACCTTCGAGGCCTGATCAGGCCTCGACATCCCCCGTTTTTCCTGCCCACAGCAAATCGCAGGCAATAAAAAGCCGACCCATCAGGGTCGGCTGGAAAAACCATAACAATTGCGACCAAAGCCGCCAAAAGTGAACATGAGCGTGAAAATCAGACACTGAGTTGCTGATCAGCAAGCGGGAAAGACCCGATACTCGCTTTGCAATGCCAACAGTGATTGAGAAACAGCCTCATATTAGGCACTCCCCCCGTCAGTCACGTTGATCTACGTCAAAGGAGGTAGCGAAGAGCGCATAGCCCGACAATTTGTCGGCACAGATCACCCTTTGCCCGCCCGTTAGCTGCCCGTTAGCCACGGCGAACCAGCCGGTAGGCTACCTCATCGAAGTAGGAGAGCTGACCCGACAGCACCCGCGGGTGATCCACTTCGGCGGCGCGCCCCAGCACCTCGATACGAAAGTCCCGTTCGAACAGGGCTCGCACCTCCATCTCACCCACCGAGAAGGGGGGCTGACTCTGCTGCTCCGGCTGATATTCAAGGGTCACCAGCAGGATCTGGCCACCGGTCTCGACCAGCGAGCTGATCAGGGCTGCATACTGGCGGCGCATCGCGGTCGGCAGGGCGATCAGCGCCGCGCGGTCATAGACCAGCCGGTAACGGCGACCCAGACTGGGGGCGGCGAAAAAATCTCCCTGAAAAATGCGCAGGCTGTCCACCTGATGGCACTGATAAGGGCCCACTTCGCTCACGGTCGCGGCGAGCTGGTTTTCACTGAAGAACTGACTGACGGCAAGGCTCGATAGCTCGAAACCGTCGACCGGATGGCCCTGAGCGCTCAGCCAGAGCATGTCGCGGGACTTGCCACACAGGGGAACCAGCACCGGCTCGTCCGCTTGCTGGGCTGACCACCAGGATTGCAGCCAGTGGTTGAAGTCCGCCTGATGAAAGCCAATCCGGTTCTCTTCCCAACGCTGATGCCAAAACGCAGCTTCCATCGTTATTACCCTTCTGTACTAAAGATGCCTCAATATCACAACTTAACCGGCACCGCGCAACCCTCTGCCCTCCCCTTTTTGCCGCGCAGCCTCTGCTTGTTATCGGGCGAATGGCGTGACGTCCCCTTGCCGTACGCCTCTCTGTCGCAATGGGCGCTATTGGCTACGTTTATGACGGACAAGACATACCAACCCATGCAAAAACGTCATGGGTGTATGGCGATGAATGAATAAAAGGAATGACATTGGCAGGCCAACTCGTGCCTGCCAACGCCAGAAAGATCACGACAGCGTGGCGCGAGCGGACGCCAGCTGACGCTCGATATAAGCAAAATCGGGGCGTTCGGCGGGGAGTTCCGAGAGACAGGCCGCTTTGAGCTGATGCAACCCATCAAGCGGTAAGTCTTGCGTATCGCAATGGGCCAACAGCTCCTCCAGCAGGCAGCCAAAGGCGCGCACTTCCAGTCGCTCAAGGCCCACGGCCCGCTCGCGGTCGCAGCGGTCATACAAGGAAGCGGCGCCAAAATCCCCCAGCAGAGCGCGAGCCGGCGCGTCAGACCCGCGGGTAAACAGAATATTGTGGCCGTAGAGATCCCCGTGCATGATGCCCGCGCGGTGCAAATGGCCCGCCACCGAGGCGATGCCATGGGCCATCGCCAGCGCATCCGGCACACTCAGATGCAGCCCCTCGGGATAGACATCCCGGGTGCAGGAGTCCAGGCTCGGCGGCCCGGCCAGATTGGCAAAGGCCGGGTCGATCAGCTCCATTACCAGCGCCGGAATGCCGGAGGGGTGATCCGCCACCTTGCCTATCACCTTGATAAGGTTGGGATGAGTGCCCGCCGCCAGCGATGCCGCCATCTCGCAGCGGGGCAGCCCGTCGCTGGTCACAGCCCCCTTGAACAGCTTGACCGCCACCTGACTGTCATCGCCTCTGTCGCTCGCCTGAGTCACTTCATCTGCAGTATTACCCACAAGGGTGGCGCGATGGATAACGCCGGATGCTCCCTGCCCCAGCAGCTCGCCCAGCGCCAGCGTCTCCCAAGCAATCGGCGTGACATGGGCATCATCGATGGCCCGCGCCTCCGCCCCTTCGCTAAAGGGGTTGCCGGAGTAGGCGAGCCATGCAAGGCGCGGCAGCGACAGCAGCCACTCGGGGAAGCGTTCGATGCGGTTGGCGGCGATGCGCAGCAACTCCAGATTGCGGCAGTTGGCAAGGCTCCTCGGCAGCTCGCGCAGGCGGTTGCCCGCCAGCATCAACTTTTGCAGGGCGTCGCACTGGCCCAGCTCATCAGGCAGCTGCTCAATTGCGTTATCGGTCAGGATCAGCCAGCGCAAACCGGCGGGCAACGCCCTGGCCGAGACGGTAACAATCCGGTTGGCCTTAAAACCCACCATGGTGAGCGCCGGACAACGTCCCAGCACCTCGGGCAGCTCGGTAAAGCGGTTCTCAGAGCAGAAGATAATGCGCAGTTTGCCAAACCCGGCCAGCTCGTCCGGCAGCGTGCTCAGCTGGTTGCCGGTCAAATCCAGCACCTCCAACGTCTCTTTCAGGCTCAAAATCTCGGTGGGGAACTCCGTCAGGTTTTCACAAAGCTTCAGATGGCGGGCACCGCACAGTTCACCCGCACGCAGCTGTTCCAGAGTATGCATAACCGTTTCTCAATCCTGATGACCTGCATGATGACATAGCAAGCCATCTGCGCGCGCCGAACCTGGGTCCAGCGGTTTTAAAGGGGGGGCATTATAAAGAATCAGGGGGGCAGATCACCCCTGGTAGCTTGAAAGTATGCGGCTTATACGATCGCCAAGACAGCGACATCTATTGCACGTTGGCAGCGCTTTGCTCGCGGCCAGCTTGCAATGCCGCTGTAGCATGACCTGAATGCACAGCGTAATGAATCCTTATTTCCGTCCGCCCCCCAGCGATTGAATGAACGCCAGCGTACGACGATTAAACTGTTCCGGCTGCTCCACATTGCAGACATGGCCGCACTGTTCGATCACCGCTAATGAGGAGCTGGCATCGCGGGCCACCTGTTCGCGCACCGGTGCCAGAAACATATGATCCTCCTCTCCCATCACATAGAGGGTGGGAATGGGCAGGGAGCGTTCGCGGAAGTAACGCATCAGCGGGTTGACCTCGGTGGCGAGGCGGAACCAGCGTTTGAACTCTTTCTGGCAGAGCTTGCGGGCCTCGCGCACAAAGAGGTTGCGCGACTCCTGATGGTGCTGGCGCGGCATGATGATGAAGGCAAACAGCCGGTAGAGCCACATATAGGGCAGGAAGTGCTGGCCGAGTCGGCCCAGCTGCACCAGCACCCGCGAGCGGATATCGAGCCGCAAAATGGCGCCCCCCAGTACCATGCTTTTCACCCGCTCCGGGCAGAGCTCGGCCAGATGACGAATAAGGATGGTGCCAAGGGAGATGCCGACAAAGTGGGCGCGGCGGATATCGAGATGATCGAGCAGCCGAACGATATCTTCGGTCACTTCCCGAAAGCTGTAGTGGCCCTTGACCACCTGTTGCAGCTGGTGGGACTGGCCGTGGCCGCGCAAGTCCAGCAGCAGCACATTGAAGTGCTCGCGATAGGCGCGCAGCTGTTTGAACCAGATGGAGGAGCTGCCACCGGCGCCGTGGACAAACACCACCCAATCCCGCTCGGGACCCAGTTCGAAAGTCTTGTGATACAACATCCAATAGGCTCCCTTGGTGATGGGGGGTATACTCGGCTGCGCGCATATTAACAGAACAGGCCCGCCGATAGATATGCGCCTGACATGACCCGGATCACCCCTTGCGCGAGAACTTTCCATGGATTTGACCCGTTTGCGCCACTTTCTGCTGACCCTGCCGGGCGCCACCGAAGATACCCCGTTTGGCCCGGAGACCCTGGTCTACCGCATCGCGGGCAAGATGTTCGCGCTGGTGGATTGGCAGGCCGAGCCGCTTACCATCAACCTCAAATGCGAGCCCGAGCTGGCGTTGCTGCTGCGCGAGATCCACCCCGAGGTCAAACCGGGTTGGCATATGAACAAGCAACACTGGAACACAGTGACCCTGAACAGCACCTTGCCAGATGATCTGTGGCAGGGCTGGGTGCATCACTCCTATGAGCGGGTTGTCGCGGGTCTGCCCAAAGCCAAACGGCCACAGGCGCCGCGTCCCCTCTCCCCCACTGACGACCCAACCTTATGACCCCAGCACTTAGTCCAGCACTTTGCATTGTCCCCCTTGGTGAGGCACATATCCCCGCCCTCGTGAGCCTGTTTGAGCAGGCGGTGCGACGCTGCGGCCCCGAGCACTACAGCGCCGAACAGGTGGAGCAGTGGGCCCTCGGTTCACAACATCCGGGCTTTGTCAGCCAGCTGCGCGAACACCACGGCTGGGTGGCGGAGCTGGCAAATGTGCCCCTCGGTTTTGTCACCCTGAGCCCCGATGGCCATCTCAGTCTGCTCTATGTCAGCGCCGACCATCAGCGCCAGGGACTGGGCAATCTGCTGCTCACCACGGCGCTCGCGGGGGCCAGAGGGCTCGGTATGACCCTCATCACCACCGAGGCCAGCGCCTTCAGTTATGAGCTATTTTTACGACATGGCTTTACGTTGACCGGGCTGGAGTCCGTGGAGCGGGGCGGAGTCAGTTTTACTCGCCATCGCATGCACTGCTGCTTGCCAAGCTAGGGCAAGCCACTAAAATACGCTTAATTTTCGTATTGTTACTGTATTGAGGCAGCAACCATGGTGGTAGAAAGTGAAGGCTATATCTCGCTGATCGAGTATCTGGTGGAGAGTTTGGGATTGTTTGAATCCCAGCAGCAGAACGATGGTGAAGATACCATCGAAGATCTGGTCAGTGGCCGAGTTGCCAGCAACCTGATGGCCATTTGCGAGCAAAACCCCCAGCTCGATCCCAAGGTGCGTTTCGCCATCATGCAGGAGGCCGACGCCGTGGTCGCCGATCTGGAAGAGGTGCTCTCTGCCGTCTGGCTGCGCGCCCCGACCCCTGAACAGAAAACCTTCCTCATCGAGTTTATCGATCTCATCAAGAACCTGTTCGACAGCGCCATCGGCTGATCTGCCGTCCGGTTTTCCCGCCCAACGCAAAATTTCAGAACAGCAGATAAGGAAAAGGGCCGCCTTGGTGGGCAGCCCTGCTTGCTATCATTTTCAACCCGCCAGTGCGTTCATTCATCAGGCGGTTATCAAGGCAAGAAATGTGTCTGGACTTTGCATCCGATCCCTGGACGCTACCTAGTTAGTCCCGACTGGTCGCAATAAGTTCCCTCCTCCGACCATTTATTTTCACTTTTATTAAGAAATCGACTACAAACCTGTTCAGCGGTTCAGGCTTGGCGGCAAACAGACTCCAATGCCACCCAATCCGCAGTAACCATCCGGGTTTTTCTCCAGATATTGCTGATGGTAATCCTCGGCGTAGTAGAAGGGCGCCAGCGGCAGAATGCGGGTGGTAATGGCACGGCTGTCGCCGCTTGCCGCCATCGCCTGCTGATAGGCCGCCATGCTCTGCTGGGCAATGATCTGCTGACTCTCGTCGCCATAGAAGATCACCGAGCGGTACTGGGTGCCAATGTCCCCGCCCTGACGCATCCCCTGCGCCGGATCGTGCTGCTCCCAGAACAGTCTGAGCAGATCGCCGTAGCTGATCATTGCCGGATCAAACACCACCTGCACCGTCTCGGCATGACCGGTCAGGCCGCTGCACACCTCTTTGTAGGTGGGATTCTGGGTCACGCCGCCCTGATATCCGGCCGCGGTGGAGTAGACGCCCGGCTGCTGCCAGAACAGGCGCTCCACGCCCCAGAAGCAACCCATGCCAAACCAGGCGATCTCCATGTTCTCGGGCCAGGGACCCTGAGTCGGGTTGCCATTCACCGCATGCTGCTGACCAATCACCATCGCTTCGCGTCGTCCCGGCAGGGCATCTGCCGGTGAAATAATCTGTTCCATGAATTCTGTCCTTGTATAAAACCCTGTGAAATCACACAGCTGACGAAAAGGAGCATCGAAGATAGCAGTTTATCGCGCCGGATCAACCGGCGGGCCCCTCCCCGCTCGCCCCGGCGGCCGTCTGCACCGTCCGTCACCCTTTCCCGATCCGCACGGCCAACCCGCCCCTCGTAGACCAGAAACGGCCAAAATCAATATTTAGTCTTGATTTGTGAATTAATTTTCATATATTGAGCCAATCGCTGTTTTTTTATGGAAGAAATATCAAGTGCGTGAACGCGAACCCAGTCTGGTCAATGCCTTCCGGCAATCCACCCCCTATGTCAATGTGCATCGGGGTGCCACCTTTGTGCTGATGATGGGGGGAGAAGCCATCTGCCACCCCAACTTCGCCAATATCGTCAGCGATATCGCCCTGCTGCAGACACTGGGCATACGCCTGGTGCTGGTGTTTGGTTCACGTCCGCAAAACGATGAAGCGCTGGCCCGCGCCGGTATCGAGGCCCAGTATCACAAGCGGATCCGGGTCACCGATGACGAGAGTTTCACCATCATCAAACAGGTGTGTGGCGGCCTGCAATACGACATAACCGCCCAGCTCTCCATGGGGCTCGCCAACACCCCCATGCAGGGAGCGCGGATCAGCGTGGTGAGCGGCAACTTCGTCACCGCCCAGCCGCTGGGTGTGGATGATGGCATCGACTTTTGCCACAGCGGCCGGGTGCGCCGCATCGACGTGGAGGGGATCACCCGCCAGCTCGATCAGAAGAGTCTGGTGCTGATCTCCCCCATCGGCTGCTCGGTCACCGGCGAGAGCTTTAACCTGAGCTCGGAAGAGGTGGCCCGCCGGGTGGCGGTCGACCTCAAGGCGGACAAGCTCATCTGCTTTAGCAGCACCCAGGGGGTAATGGACAGACGCGGCGAAGCCATCTCCGAGCTCTTCCCCGAACAGGCCGAAGAGCTGCTGGTGGAGCTGGAGCAGGCGGGCGAAGAGATGTCCGGCACCGCCCGCTATCTGCGCGCGGCCATTGCCTCTTGCCGTGGCGGCGTGCCCCGCTCCCATCTGGTGAGCTATCAGGATGATGGCGCCATGCTGCAGGAGCTGTTCAGTCGCGACGGCCTCGGCACCCAGATCGTGCGGGAAAGTGCCGAGCAGGCCCGCGCCGCCACCATCGAGGATATCGGCGGCATTCTTGATTTGATCCGCCCGCTGGAGGAGGAAGGCATTCTGGTGCGCCGCTCCCGCGAGCAGCTGGAGATGGAGATCGACAAGTTCACCATCATCGAGCGCGATGGCCTCATCATCGGCTGCGCGGCACTCTACTGCTTTATGGAAGAGGCGATGGCGGAGATGGCCTGCGTCGCCATCCACCCCGACTATCGCAACTCAAACCGGGGGGATCAGCTGGTGGCCAAGGTGGCCGAGCGGGCCAAACGGCTCGGCATTCGCCGCCTGTTCGTGCTCACCACCCGCTCCATCCACTGGTTCCGGGAGCGGGGCTTCGATCCGCTGGAAGTGGAAGATCTGCCGGTGGCGCGCCAGCGTCTCTACAACTGGCAGCGCCGTTCCAAGGTTTTGTCAAAGACCATTGCCTAAGCCATTGATTCTGTGTTGAGTTAGCTGACAATTTGAACTTTTTCACAAACTCGATTGACAGTGCAATCCAACGCAGGGTATTTCTAAATGCACTCCACCGCCCTGGTGGAGCCAGAAGAGGAGCGCTGCCCAGGCAGCCCAAGGGAGGACGCCAGCGTCCGGTGAACTTGGGTCAGGGGGAGCAGCGCCGAGACGAGTGAGGAGACTGGTGACCTCAACGTCGGCTGCGGGGGCTGAATCCCCCGGGTTGTCATCGGTAGTGATCATCCCCCACCGCGCCCTGTCAGGGGCGGTACGGGATGGGCTCTGCAGGTGGAGTGCTTCTGGCCGGGATAGTTTCGTTCATTCCTGCCATTTTCAGCCTCCTCCTCTCTTTTTTGCCCGATGGAACCGGAATCTTAAAATAAGACAGGAGTAAGCAATGAGCCCGATCAATGTCGCCAAGTTTGGCGGAACCAGTGTCGCCAACTTCCCGGCCATGAATCACTGCGCCGATATCGTGCTGGCCAATCCCGCCACCCGGGTGGTGGTACTGAGCGCCAGCGCCGGTGTCACCAACCTGCTGGTCGCCCTGGCACAAGGGGAGCTGGACGAAGCGGGCCGCGACGAGCAGCTGGCCAAACTGGCCGGGATCCAGCAGGCCATTCTGGCAGATCTCGGCAACCCCGTTGATGTGAGCGCCCTCATTCATGGCCAGCTGGACGAAATTCGCCTCATGGCCCAGCAAGCTCACCAGCATACCGATGCGGAGCTGGCCGATCGCCTCATTGCCTGCGGCGAGCTGATGTCTACCCGCCTCTTTACCGAGCTGCTGCGCCAGCGCGGCGTCAAGGCCCACTGGCAGGATGTGCGCCAGCTGATGCGCACCGACAGCCGCTTTGGCAAGGCCACCGTCGATCTGGCCACCACCCGTACCCTCTGCCAGCAGACGCTGGGCCCGCAGCTTGGCGACAGCCTCATCATCACCCAGGGCTTTATCGGTGCCGATGGCGATGGCCGCACCACCACGCTGGGGCGCGGCGGCTCTGACTACAGTGCGGCCCTGCTCGCCGAAGCGCTCGATGCCGCCAGTATCGAGATTTGGACCGATGTGCCCGGCATCTACACCACGGATCCGCGCCTCGTCACCCGCGCCCGCCCCATTCCTGAAATCAGCTTTGTCGAAGCAGCCGAGATGGCCACTTTCGGCGCCAAGGTGCTGCACCCCGCCACCCTGCAACCGGCGGTGCGCCAGAACATTCCGGTGTTTGTCGGCTCCGCCAGGGATCCTGCCGCCGGTGGTACCTGGATCCGCGCCAGCACAGATTCAAGCCCGCTGTTTCGCGCCATCGCCCTGCGCCGCCAGCAGGTGCTGGTGACCCTGCACAGCCTCAACATGTTCCACGCCTACGGCTTTCTGGCCGAAGTGTTCGGCATTCTGGCCCGTCACCGCATCTCGGTCGATCTCATCACCACATCGGAGGTGAGCGTGTCACTGACGCTGGATCACACCGGCAGCCAGAGTAACGGCGAACCGATCCTGAGCGACAAGGTACTGGCCGAGCTGGGCCAGCTCTGCAAGGTGGAGGTGGAAACCGGTCTGGCACTGGTGGCGCTCATCGGCAACCGGATGAGCGAAGTGAGCGGGGTGGGCAGTCAGGTCTTTGACGCCCTGCGCGAGCACAACATCCGGATGATCTGCTACGGCGCCAGCGCCCACAACCTCTGCTTCCTGGTCAAGGAGAGCGAGGCGGGCAATATCGTCAACCGCCTCCATCAGGAGTTGCTGGACTGACCCTCACCGCGAGGCAATTCCGGCCATGCAACAGGGCGCCAACACGGCGCCCTGTTCATTTGTACTCCGCAAAGGTATTGGCTCAGGCAAGGCTGGTGGCTGGCAACTGACAGGCGACGGCTTCCCGGCGCAGCTGCTGTAAGCGGGCCAGCAGCCCGGTCTGGCCCAGCTCCGTCTCCTGAGGCGAGAGATTGTCCACCAGCAGCGAATAGTGATCCGTCACCGCCTGCATCAGCCAGTCGAGGCGACGCAGGGTGAGCGGGCCGCAGCTCTGGCCGCTCAGATCATCGGCCACATCGAGCCGGTGGCTGCGATACATGTCCCGCCACCAGTTGGCAACCAGCGCCTCGTCGCTCACCAGCGCGGCGCTCCACTCCCCCTGCAGGGCGTGCAGGCGGGCCAGCACGGGCGCGCTGGCCCCTTCGCGGATCAGGTGGTGGATCTCCCGTTTGACCCACTTGAGGCAGAGTTCACGCCAGTAGCGAAATTGCGGCAGAGGATCGGCCTCATCGAGCCAGAGTCCAGAGAGGGTGCGGGTCTCCAGCCGCTCCGGTACATGGAACTGCGGATCGACCAGACCGTTGGAGTTGTATTCAAAGCGGGGATCGAAGGTCCACATATAGCCAAAGTCGAACACGCAGATCTGCTCGCCATCATCGAGCAGGTTGCCCGGACTCGGGTCCCAGTCAAACCAGCCCCAGCGGGCCAGCTCACCCTGCACCTCCAGAATCTGGGCCAGATTGCGTTCGTTGAGCTGATGGACCGGCACACCCCGCAACCAGGGGGAGACCAGTACCCCGGCCCGCGCCGAGCCGAAACTGGTGCAAACCACGTGGGAGAGGACGGTGGGATGCAGCTCGCGCAGCGCCTCGATTTCACGCCGCCGCTCCAGCTCGGTCAGAAAGGCGGTCTTGCCATCGAGGTTGGCCACCAGTGAATCCTGACGTCGCCGCTTGAGGCACCAGTGATGCCCCTCCACCTTGAGGTGAAACACCTCGGCGGTGAGACCGTGGCGATAGACCTTGACCACTGCGGGATGAGTATCCTTCAGCTTGACCAGTTGGGCCAGCGGCAGCGGGCAGTCGCGCTCGCGTCCGATCCGGATCTCTTCCTTGCTCTCCAGCATGCGCAGCAATCTGGCCTGACGTGCCATCACTTTGGGATTCATACATGTACCTCCAGTCGCTATCGAGAGACTAAACAGCAGCTCCCTCCCAAGCCAGTGGCAAAACCCCATGATGACGCTTTCATCACATATTCCGAACAACCCCTCGATCGGGATCACAATTTGCAAGGTTGAGCTGTAACCAAATATTCATTAAGTGGTCATTAAATTGACAAGCTGAAACAAGGCCCGCACCATCGGGTCAAACTCTATGCGGATGAACGATCTCTCCCTTACTCGCTCAAAGGATGAGCTTATATGAATCGCCCCTCCTCAGGCCGCCCCCGTGCCCTGAGTCTGCCCTCTGGGCTGCTTGCCCTGCTGGGCGGATTGCTGCTGCTGACTCTGTTATTACCGCTGATCAATCCCGGCAGCTGGCTGGGCCGTGCCCAACCGCTGGTGCTGGGCCCCGCCGACAATCCGCTGGCCACCCTCACCCGCCACGCCCTGCTCTATAAAAGCGACAGCCGCGGCCTCTATCTGGTGGTGCGCAGCCAGTGGCTGTTGCGGGGGCCGCTGCAAGCGGGGGACAAGGTGCGAGTGGAGCTGCTCAACGACAAGGGGGAGCGGATCGACCAGCTCAGTCAAGCGGTGGATAAGCGTCAGGTGTGCCGCAATAACCGCTGCTCGCTGGATCTCAACAGCACCTTGCGCGCACCGGACGATGCACTGGCCAGCCGTTATCAGCTGCGCATCGGTCTGCTGCTCAAGGATCGCCCCGAGAGCGGTGATTTCAGCCAGATCCTGCAAACCCTGCCGGAGCAGGGCTTCAACCTCACCTATCTGGTGGTGAGCCTGACCCTAGTGCTGGCCCTGAGCGCCGCCGTGCTCAAAACGGTGCTGCCAAAGCTGCGCCGCAGCCTGCGCTGGCGGATCATCGGCAGCCTGCTGCTCGGCAACCTCACCTTCGTGCTGCTGCACGGCTTCGTGGTGTTCAAGCTGGGGGAGTTTCTGCTCTGGTCAGGCTTTCGGCCGGAGCACTACTATCTGGCCTGGGGCAGCATGGTGCTGGGCTGGAGCCTCTGCGCACTGGCGGGCTTCAACCTCTATATGGGGCTGGTCTTTACCGCGCTGTCAGGCATAGGTCTGCTGGCCAACTTTATGAAGATCGCCATCTACGGCGTGCCGCTCGGCGGGGACGATTTTGGCAACCTGCTGGCGCTGCTGCGGATCCTGCTCGACCAGCACCCCATCCTGCCCATCTTCACCGTTTTACTGGCACTGTTTCTCTGCTGGCGCTTTGCCCTGTCGCGCTGGGTGTTGCGCACAGCCGCCGCCACCGTCGCCTTCTTTGCCCTGTGCGTCTTTGCCACCCAGACCGGCAACAAGCTGCTGGGGGCCAACATTCGCTACGTGGACCGTGCGGTCAACTACCACAGGGACATCATCCGCTCAGGTCCTGGCCTCTATCTGTTCAATCTGGTGGACGAGATGCTGCAAAGCGGCAGCGTGTTTCGCTACCCCTTGCAGATCAACGAGCTGGCCCCGCAGCTGAGCTATCCGCCCCAGGGCATAGCGCCGCGCTGGGATCTGGTGATCGTACTGCAATATGAGTCGCTCTGGCTCGACTGGAAGGGGCGGATCTGCGCCCCGGCTCCCACCCTCTCCCTGCCCGCCAGCGTGCAGCAGTGGCAAAAAACCATCCACTCCCCCACCACCGGCGGCATGACGGTGCTGGCGGAGTTCGAGATGAACACCGGCCTGCCGGTGGGCTTGCTCAAGCAAGGGGTGGTGCCCTACTACTACCTCTCGCAGCAGGTGCCGGGGCTGGCCCAGAGCGCCAGACAGAGCGGCTACCAGACCCTGTTCGCCCACCCTTATGTGGAAAAATTCTGGGGCCGCGCCAAGGCGATCCCGGCGCTCGGCTATGAGGAGCGCTGGTTCGACACACGCTTCACCACCCTTGAGCACAAGGGACTCTATATCTCCGATGATGCGCTGATCGACCACCTGCTCAAGCGCAGCGAACAGGATGACAAACCGCTGTTTGCCTATGCGGTCACCATGCAGGGGCACGGCCCCTTCGATGGCCCCCGCTATCAGGGGCAGGAGCGCAGCGGCGCCTGCCCGAACCAGAGCGAGAGTGACACCCAGCTGCTCAACACCTACTACACCGGGGTGGTGGATGCCATGGCCTCGCTGGAGCGGCTGCTCAAGACCCTCGACCAGTCGGACAAGCACTATCTGGTGGTGGCCTTTGGCGATCACCAGCCGTTTTTGATGTCCGCCGGCAAGGGGATTCACGGTGACAAGCCGGCACGCGATGCCACCTACCAGATCCCCATGATGGCCTTCACCCGCGCCGATGATCCCCTCAATCTGGCGACCCAGTTTGCGCCGGTGCGCCAGCTCTACCAGATGGGTCAGGCCACCCGCCAGCTGCTGGCGGGGGATATCACCCCCATCGAAGAGAAGCCCCTGCTCCATCCGGTGCTGGGCGAGGAGAAAGGGTTCGACCCATCAAGCCTGGTGCCGCAGATCCGCGCCAGCTTCCGGCCCGATGCCCTGCCCTGAGCCTTAAGCCCCGCAACACGAATAGATGAGGCCGCAATAGCGGCCTCTGGTTATCACTTTCTCTTTGTCACTGCGACTGCGAAATCCGGTCTTTAGCGGGCGTTACGGGTTGCAACGGCATCCGCCAGGTTGCGCAGCAGCACTTCGGTATCGGCCCAACCGATGCAGGCATCGGTGATGCTCTGGCCGACGGTGAGTTCACACCCTTCCACCAGATCCTGACGGCCTTCCACCAGATGGCTCTCCACCATCACACCAAACACCGCCTTGCTGCCGGCACGCAGTTGGCCGGCCACATCCTCGGCCACCAGCATCTGGTTCTTGAACTGCTTGCTGCTGTTGGCATGACTAAAGTCGATCATCACCTTCTGGGGCAGACCGGCCTTCTCCAGCCCCTTCACCACCTCGTCCACGTGGGCGGCGCTGTAGTTCGGCTCACGACCACCACGCAGAATGATGTGACAGTCCGGGTTGCCGCGGGTCGCCACGATGGCGGAGTGACCGTATTTGGTGACCGACAGGAAGTGGTGCGGCGCACTGGCGGCACCGATGGCATCGATGGCAACCTTGATGGTGCCGTCAGTGCCGTTCTTGAAGCCCACCGGACAGGAGAGACCGGAGGCCAGCTCGCGGTGTACCTGGGATTCGGTAGTACGGGCACCGATCGCGCCCCAGCTCATCAGATCCGCCACATATTGCGGGGTGATCATGTCAAGGAACTCGGAGGCAGTCGGCAGCCCCATGTCGTTGAGATCCAGCAACAGCTTGCGACCAATGCGCAGACCGTCGTTGATCTTGCAGCTGTTATCGAGGTACGGATCGTTGATCAGCCCCTTCCAGCCCACTGTGGTGCGCGGTTTTTCGAAGTAGACCCGCATCACGATCTCCAGCTGACCTTTCAGCTCGTCGCGCAACGCCTTGAGGCGCTTGCCGTACTCCAGCGCGGCAACCGGATCATGGATGGAGCAAGGACCAATCACCACCAGCAGACGATCATCTTCGCCAGCCAGGATATTGTGAATGGCCTGACGGGATTCAAAAACGGTGGACGAGGCCACCTCGGTAGCCGGAAACTTCTCAAGCACCGCAACCGGAGGTAATAACTCTTTGATTTCACTGATACGAACGTCGTCGGTTTGATGCTGCATGACAAGGCTTCCTGCTAGATGACTGCGATTAGGAAATCTCAACATAGCCCGCGACAGGGCATGTGTAAATAGGAAATTACAGCAATCACAAAACTATTTTATATGGCAATCTTGCAAGTTATTGAAATGATGCTAGGAGAAATGACGATGCTGGTGAGGAAGGCAAAAAGGCCCGCTCAGCGCGGGCCCGAAGCGTCGGTGATGACGGGTTTGTCAGTGATCAGCCACGCTGGCTGATACTGGCCAGCTTGTCGAAGTAATCCGGGAAGGTCTTCGAGGTGCACTTGGGATCATTGATGGTGACCGGGGTATCCGACAGCGCCACCAGCGAGAAGCACATGGCGATACGGTGATCGTTGTAGGTATCGATCTCGGCATGCTTGAGCTGGGTCGGCGGGGTCACGGTGATAAAGTCATGCCCCTCCTCCACTTCGACGCCCAGCTTGCGCAGCTCGGTCGCCATGGCGTGCAGACGATCGGTCTCCTTCACCCGCCAGTTGTAGATATTGCGAATGGAGGTCGGCCCCTCGGCAAACAGCGCGGCAACCGCGATGGTCATGGCCGCATCGGGAATATGGTTCATGTCCATATCCACTCCGTGCAGCGGCGCCTGCTCCGCCTCGATGAAATCATCACCCCAGGTGATGCGCGCGCCCATCTTCTCCAGCACATCGGCAAAGTGAATATCACCCTGAATGCTGTGCTTGCCGATACCGGTGACCCGTACCTTGCCCTTGATGGCACCCGCCGCGAGGAAGTAGGAGGCGCTGGAGGCATCTCCTTCCACCAGAAAGTCACCCGGGCTGATGTAGGTCTGGTTGCCCTTGATGTAGAACAGCTTGTAGTTGTCGTGCTCGATGACCACCCCGAACTGCTTCATGATGTGCAGAGTGATGTCGATGTAAGGCTTGGAGACCAGCTCCCCCTTGATGTGGATCCGGGTATCACCGGCCGCCATCGGCGCCGCCATCAAAAACGCGGTCAGGAACTGGCTGGAGACGGAGCCATCGACGTGCACATCGCCGCCCCACAGCCCCTTGGCATCCACCACCAGCGGCGGATAACCATCGTGTTTCAGGTACTGGATATGGGCACCCGCTTCACGCAGGGCATCCACCAGATGGCCGATGGGACGCTCTTCCATGCGCGGCTCGCCGCCCAGAGTATATTCACCGGAGCCCAAGCACAGCGCGGCGCACAGCGGTCGCATGGCGGTACCGGCGTTGCCGAGGAACAGATTGACCGGCTCTTTCACCGCAAAGCTGCGGCCCAGCCCCTGCACGGTACACTCGGTCTTGTCGGCGGAGAGCTTGTACTTGACCCCGAGCTGGGTCAGCGCAGCCAGCATATGACGAATGTCATCGCTGTCGAGCAGGTTAGTCAGACGGGTGGTGCCACGAGCCAGCGCCGCCAGCAGCAGCGCACGGTTAGAGACACTCTTGGAGCCGGGCAAATTGACCTCACCGACCACACGAGAAATGGGTTCCAAACGCAACGAATTCATAGACTTCCTGTGCTATCTCAAAAATAAACGCCTGTCCGGACGTTAACAGCCTGCGTCCCGCTCGGCAAGGGCACTTTCAGGGGAAATCGCACGGCAAACGCCAGCGAGCTGGTTCTGTTGAAAAAAAGACGCCGGGGTATCCCCGGCGTCTTGAATCACTGCAATAGCTGGAAGCGGCTCACGAGTTGTCACGAGAGGCCGCCAGCAAGCATGTGAGTACTCTCTTCTCAGCCGTGGCGCTTGGCAAAACCATCCATAAAGCTCACCAAGGCCTTCACTCCCTCCAGCGGCATGGCGTTGTAGATGCTGGCACGCATGCCACCAACGATGCGGTGCCCCTTGAGGGCAAGCAGGCCAGCCGCTTCCGATTCGGCCAGGAACTGCTTGTCCAGCTCGGCATTTTTCAGCTGGAACGGGATGTTCATCCGCGAACGGCAGCTGACATCCACCTGATTGCCGTAGAAGTTCGACTGATCGATATAGTCATAGAGAAAGTCGGCCTTCTCCTTGTTGCGCGCTTCCATCGCCTCAAGGCCACCCTGTTCCTTGAGCCACTCGAACACCAGACCGGCCAGATACCAGGCGTAGGTGGGCGGGGTGTTGAACATGGAGTCGTTCTTGGCGGTGAGCTTGTAGTCGAAAATCGAGGGCACATCGGCTCTGGCCTGATCCAGCAGGTCATCGCGCACGATGGCAATGGCAAGCCCGGACGGCCCGATATTTTTCTGGGCACCGGCATAGATGATGCCAAAGCGGCTCACGTCGAGAGGACGGGAGAGAATGGTGGAGGAGAGATCTGCTACCAGCGGCACCTCGCCGGTAGCCGGGATGTCGAACATCTCGATGCCATCAATGGTTTCGTTCGGGCAGTAGTGAACATAAGCCGCATCGGCGCGAAACGCCGGGGTCGGCAGCAGGTGAGAGATCCCCTGCTCGTTCTTGGCAACCCCCTGGAAGGTCTGGATATCGCCATACTTTTTGGCTTCATCCACCGCGCTCTGGGACCAGACGCCGGTCAGCAGGAAGTCCGCCTTCTTGTTGGCGCCGCCCAGCAGGTTCATGGGCACGGCGGAGAACTGACCGCGGCCGCCACCGTGCATGAAGAGCATCTTGTAGTTGTCCGGCACCGCCAGCAGCTCGCGCAGATCCGCTTCGGCCTTCTCGGCCACCGCCATGTAGGGCTTGCCACGATGGGAAAGCTCCATGACCGAGGCTCCCAGCCCCTGAAAATTACAAAATTCGCGCTGGGCGCGCTCCATGACTTCAACCGGCAGCATGGCGGGGCCGGCGCAGAAGTTGTAAATCTGTTTGCTCATGACGCTTTCCGTGAGTGGATGAGAGTAATCGATGACTTGTCAGGTTTTACACAAGAGCAGCCAGCGGATCAAAGGCTTTTTGGGAGCTGGCTCAACCTTTTACCGTCATTCTGCCTCCCCCTTGCAGTAGAAAAAGCCCTGAACGGGTCAGGGCTTGCAGGGAACATGCACAGAAATGGCGGGCAGAGCGCATAAACGACCACAGCTCAGCCATTTCTGACAAATTTACAGTTTGGCGGTGAGCTCCGGCAGCAGAGTGAAGAGATCCCCCACCAGCCCGTAGTCCGCCACCTGAAAGATGGGGGCGTCGCTGTCCTTGTTGATGGCCACGATCACTTTCGACTCCTTCATCCCCGCCAGATGCTGGATGGCCCCCGAAATGCCGACCGCGATATAGAGCTCGGGCGCCACCACCTTGCCGGTCTGCCCCACCTGCAGATCGTTGGCGACATATCCTGCATCAACGGCGGCTCGCGATGCCCCCACGGCGCCGCCCAGCTTGTCGGCCAGCGCCTCAATCAGGGCAAACTGCGCCTTGGAACCAAGGGCGCGGCCGCCGGAGACAACCACCCGGGCGGCGGTCAGTTCGGGCCTGCTGGAGCGCACCGCGCGGCGCTCGACCAACCGGGTACGACCAGCGAATTCGGGCACGGCCAAGCGTTCGATGAGAGCCTGCCCGCCCGTCGCCGCCTTTGCAAACGCGGTGGCCCGCACCGTCATCACCTTGACGGGCGCCGAGCTTGCCACTCTGGCAATGGCATTGCCCGCATAGATGGGGCGCAGGAAGGTGTCGCTGCTCTCGATAGCCGTCACCTCGGAGAGCATCTCCACCCCGAGCCGAGCCGCTACCTGTGGCAGCAGCGCCTTGCCCATGGTGCTCGCCGCCATCAGGCAGTGGCTGTAACCTTCGCACCAGCTGGCCAGCAGCTTGTCCACCCCATCCAGCAGCCCGTCGGCCAGCAGGGGATGTTCGGCAAGCAACACCTTGTCGACGCCGCTGAGGGCTGCCGCCTGTTCACCCGCCTCGGTCAGCCCCTGACCCAGCAACAGCAGGTCAACCTGACCGCCGATGGCTCCGGCGGCGGTGACCAGTTGTGCCACGTTGTCGGCCAGATGGCCCTGATGATGTTCGGCAATGATCAGCACGCTCATGGCAGCACCTTCGCTTCGTGTTTGAGTTTGTCCACCAGCTCGTCCACCGAGCCCACCTTGATCCCGGCGCTGCGGGCTGGCGGCGCCATCACCCCGAGCAAACGGGTCTGGTTGGCCACCTCAACGGCGAGTGTCGAGAACGGAGCGCTATCAAGCGGCTTGCGCTTGGCCTTCATGATGTTGGGCAGCGAGGCAAAGCGCGGTTCATTCAAACGCAGATCGGCGCTCACCACCGCAGGCAACGGCATGCCCAGGGTCTCGAGGCCACCGTCGATTTCGCGGGTCACCAGCAGCTCCCCCGCTTCCACCTTGAGGGCTGACGCGCAGGTCGCCAGCGGCCAATCATTGAGGGCAGCCAGCATCTGGGCCACCTGATTGTTGTCTGAATCGATGGATTGCTTGCCGAGCAGCACCAGATCCGGCAGCTCCTGCTCACACACCTTGTGCAAGGCGCGGGCGACAGTCAGCGGGGCGAGCGTCTCATCGGTGACACTCTCACCGGTTATATAGTGCAGCGCCCGATCCGCCCCCAGCGCCAGCCCATGGCGCAGTTGCTCGGCGGCAGCGTCCGGGCCAAAGGTCACCACCACCAGTTCGCTGGCAACCCCGGCTTCCCGCAGCCTGACCCCCTCCTCCACCGCAATTTCACAAAAGGGGTTGATCCCCATCTTCACATTGGCCAGCTCCACGTCGGAGCCGTCTCCCTTCACCCGGATCTTGACGTTGTAGTCGACTACCCGTTTGATCGCGACCAGCAGCTTCATGGGGTCATGCCTCGTCTCTTTGGATTGAATTCATTAGTGTGCCTCTGCGTTTGTTGCAGTACGCTCTTCCCTGATTTTTTGCTTTTTCTTGCTCAGTTTTACTTACAACAGCTTTACGTTTACGTAAACTACCAGCATTACCCTAGGCCAACCAGAGCGCAGAGGCAAGATGGAACGGGAAGCAATGGAATTTGATGTCGTCATCGTCGGCGGCGGTCCGGCGGGGCTCAGTGCAGCCATCGCCCTGAAACAGCAGGATGCCACTCTCTCTGTCTGTCTGCTGGAGAAGGGAGCGGAAATTGGCGCCCATCTGCTCTCCGGCGCCCTATTTGATCCCGTCGCCTTGCAAGAGCTGCTGCCGGATGGCTGGCAGCAAGCGCCGCTCGGCGTGCCGGTCAGCGACGATCAGGTGCATCTGCTGCAAAGCGAGCATCGTTCCCTGCAACTCCCCGCCTGGGCGGTGCCACCCCGGATGCACAATGAGGGTTGCCGTGTGGTCAGTCTGGGCAATCTCTGCCGCTGGCTCGGCCAACAGGCGGAAAAACTGGGAGTCGAAATATACCCGGGATTTACCGCCAGCGAACTTATCATGGAAGCGGGCCGGGTCAAGGGGGTGATCACCGGCGATCTGGGGCTGGATCGGGCGGGCAATCCAAAAGCTGATCATGTGCCCGGCATGGCGCTGCTCGGCCGCTACACCCTCTTTGCCGAAGGGGCCCGCGGCCATCTCGGCAAGCAGCTGATCGCCGCATTCAATCTGGCAAGCCCTGCCCAGCCCCAGCACTATGCCATCGGCTTCAAGGAGCTGTGGCAACTGCCTGCAGGGCAAGGCAAAGCGGGACAGGTGCTGCACGGCAGTGGCTGGCCCCTTGGCAAGCAGGGGGGCGGCAATAGTCACGGCGGTTTCTATCTCTATCACATGGAGGGGGATCAGGTGGCGGTCGGGCTGATTGTCGATCTCAACTACCAGAATCCCTGGCTCAGCCCGTTCGACGAATTCCAGCGCCTCAAGCATCACCCGCTTATCGCCGGCGTGTTGCAAGGGGGTGAACGCATCAGCTATGGCGCCCGCGCCATCACCAAGGGGGGCTGGCACGCCCTGCCCCGCATGCACTTCCCGGGCGGCCTGCTGATCGGCTGCGATGCCGGCACCCTCGACTTTTCCCGCATCAAGGGGATCCACACCGCCATGAAGTCCGGCATGCTGGCGGCAAAAACCGTCGCGATGGCGCTGAAGGGTGGCGATGAAGGGGGCCGGGATCTGGCCCAGTATGGCGACGAGCTGCAACAGAGCTGGCTGGCCCGCGAGCTCAAGGCGGCGCGCAACTTCGGCGCGGCGCTTCACCGCTATGGTCCCTGGTTGGGCGGTGCCTTCAACTGGCTGGAACAACGGCTGTTTGGCGCAAACTCGCCCTTCAAGCTGCTCGATAAGGCTCACGACTACCGTCAGCTGCGCGTGGTCAGTCGCTGCGAGCCCATCCATTACCCCAAACCCGATGGCAGACTGAGCTTTGACAAACTCTCGTCTGTGTATCTGGCCAACACCAGTCACGACGAGGATCAGCCTTGTCACCTCAAGCTGCAGGACGAGCGCATTCCGGTCGAGGTCAATCTGCCCACCTGGGCCGAACCCGCCCAACGCTACTGCCCGGCCGGGGTGTTTGAAGTGCTGGAAATGGAAGGCGCGGCCAAGCTGCAGATCAACGCCGCCAACTGCATCCACTGCAAAACCTGCGATATCAAGGACCCCAGTCAAAACATTATCTGGACGCCACCACAGGGGGGCTCCGGGCCCAATTATCCGAATATGTGATGGAACGGCAATGCCAAGATGCGGTGACATCAAAGATACTCAGTCCCAAAACATCGTCTGGACACCGCCACAAGGAGGATCCGGGCCCAACTATCCCAATATGTGATGGAATACGGCAATGCCAAGATGCGGTGACATCAAAGATACTCAGCCCCAAAACATCGTCTGGATACCGCCACAGGGGGCTCCGGGCCCAACTATCCCAATATCTGATGAAGCGGGGTAGCGGCAACAAGCAGCCCCAGCCATCCCTCCCCCCGCCAAAGGCTGGTTCTACACCGCATGGCTGCTAAGGTGATCCGACCTCGCTGTTTTTTTGGACAAACAAGCTGAATCCCTGATGAATAGCCCCTGACAAGCGGGGCCCACCCCTGTATAGTTCGCCGCATTCAGGTTTTCCATCGGCCCGATCTGCTTATCCACGGGATCGCCTTCTTCAGCGATCTAAGGCCGCATGACCTGTGCAACCATCCCTGATTACCCATGACTTTTTAAGGGGGGACAGATGATCACCGCCTACATTCTCAATAACAAGGTGCTGGACATAGTCACGCTCGGGCCTGACGACATAGTACCTGACAACACGGTCTGGCTGGATGCCTACAAGCCGGACACGGCAGAGCGAGAATGGTTGACGGGCCTGTTCCTGGAAGAGGTTCCCGACAAGGAGGAGCTCGACGACATCGAAGCATCCGCCCGTTTCTACTGGGATACCGATGGTCTGCACATTCACTCCCTGTTTCCCCAGCGGATCGGTCGTGACACCAAGGGTGTCCACGTCTCCTTTACCCTGCGCAACAACCTGCTGATCAGCATTCGTGAAGATGACATCGGGCTGGTGCGCCTGCTGCGCCACTATATGCGCCAGGATCGGCTGGAGGTGGAGGATGCCCTCGATATCCTGCTGGAGGTACAAAACCTCAAGGTGGAGTACCTCTCCGATCTTATCGAAGATGGTTACAAGACGTTGGAAAACACCGCCGATCAGATCTTCGAGCCGGATCAGATCAACCCTATGCTCAAGGAGCTGTTGGCACAGGAAGAGGCCAACGGCCAGATCCGTCTCTCCCTGCACGATACCCGCCGCGCCCTGCGTTTCCTCAAACGCAGCCTGCGCCAGCGCATGAGCCTGGAGCAGAACAAGTGGATCGACGAGATGCTGCACGACGTGGAGTCACTACTGCCTCACACCCAGTTCCTGTTCGACAAGATCAACTTCCAGCTGGAGGCCTCCATGGGGGTGACCAATCTGGAGCAGAACAAGGTGATCAAGATCTTCTCGGTTGCCGCCGTGATCTTCCTGCCGCCGACCCTGATCGCCAGTATCTACGGCATGAACTTCGGCCGCATGCCTGAACTCGCCTGGGAGTATGGCTATCCCCTCTCGCTGGTGCTGATGGTGATGTCCTCGCTGGGCACCGGGCTCTTCTTCAAGCGCAAGGGGTGGCTGTAACGCCGCCGACGCGCGCTGCGATATCTGAAGAAACGGATTGGGGGGCATGGCCCCCCGATTAATTCCCGCTCTCTCCCGCGCCTTGCAAAGGGCTCGCCTTCGCCCCATATCCCTTGCATCACTTGCACTCTATGAATGGATATCGGGCAACCATGACCCTCTACCCCGAACATCGATATGACGATCACGGACAGTTGCGCCCTCCCCTCTGGTTCTGGCCCATCGCCCTGTTGCTGACCCGCTCGGTCTGGCTCTTTCTGATGGCGGGAGTGACCCGCGAGAGCGGCAGTGAAATCCTGACCCTCTTTTATCCCGACAGGATCAGCCTCTACATCAGCCTGCTGACCGACGTACCCGCCATGCTGGCGTTGCTCGCCTGCGGGGGCACCTATCAGCAGACCCAGAGCATTCGCGCCAGACTCCGGCGCCACAGCCCGTTGCTGCTGCTCTGCTCTGCCGTCAGCGGCCTGCTGATGCAGTTGCACAGCCTCAATCTGCAGAAGTGGTCATTCAGCTGGCCTACCGCACTGGTGCTGGTCGCCAGCCTCTGGTCACTCTGGTATCTGCTGCGCAGTCGCCAGCTACGGGAATATGCTGCTGATGATCCTCATCAGAAGTCGAAAATCTAGCCAAGTTTTAGCTGCAATCAATTGAAATAAATATAAAAAGCCTCTTGGTGAGTTGAATGCCCGACGCGCGGCCATAACCCCGAGCCGCAAGCTGCCCCGCTGTCGAGGAGCGGCTGCGCCCGCACTCTCGCCCCATAGGTGGCGGCCAAGCGGATAAGGAATTATCAATCGTCGTGTTAGGTCACCCCGTTCATTCAGGCTTGATTCATTATCAATGGAATTGATAACACTTTTCATTACTCTTACTGCGTTATAAACTTGCTCCCCCCGGGCTGCCCCGCCCGGGTGCTGGAGCCTTTATGACAAGCCTTTCTCTCTCACCCCGACAATTCTGGCAGTGGCTGGCCTACCACCATCAGGCCGCCGAGGGCACCCTCTATCTGATGTTCTTCTCAGGCCTGCTGCTGTGGGAACCGCTGACCCCGCTCTGGTCGCTGGCACGCTGGAATCTGTTTTTCCATGTGATGCTCTCGCTCACCCTGTTCCCCCTGCTGTTTGGCGCCTTCTGGCTCTCCCATCGCAGCTTGTTGAACCGCAGCAACAAACCCTTTTTACGCACCACGGGGCGGATTATTGAAGCCCTGCTGCTGATCTGTCTGGCCAGCGGCCTGCTGCTGGTGCTGCACGGCACTCCGGGCGATGCCACGGGCAACCTCGCCAGCTGGGCCCACTGGCTGAGCGCGTTGGCGTTAACTCCTCTGGTGCTGCGCCACGCCTGGCGCTGGACCATCTTGAAATGGCGATCCTGATCCCATGTTGAAGTCATCGTTCTCTGCATATTTGTCACCCCTGCTGGCACTCGTCCTGCTGCTGACCAGCCCCTTCGCGTTTGCCCAGCAGATGGGTGCCGGGATGATCGCCTATGAGGAAGGGAGCGCCCCGCGCCTCGTCACCGCCAACCTGAGCACAGGATCGGTCACCCTGCTTGAGCGCGATAGCGGCAAGCGGCTCAAAGAGGTGCCGCTGGGGGGCGATCTGCGCCAGCTTGCCCGCGCCGATGACGGCACCCTGCTGGTCACCGACTACAGCGGCGATCGCCTGCTGCTGCTGGATGATGATCTCGATCTGGAAAAGACGATCCCCACCGGCCACCGCCCCTATGGGGTCATCTTCGATGTCAAGCGGCAGTGGTTCTGGGTCACCCTGTTCGAATCCGCTCGTCTGCAGGCCTACGACACCGCCGGCAACCTCCAGCTGGATGCAGAAACCGCCGAGACTCCCCGTGGGCTGGCCCTGACCGACGACGATCGCCTGCTGCTCACCCACGCCATGACCGGCCAGCTCGCCATCTATGATCTCGCCAAGCTCGGCCACGGCGCCAAGGGAGCTTCGCTTCCCAAGCCCAAGCTCATTACCCTGGCCGAGACCCATAGCGACACGCCGAGCGACTCTCAAGGCTTGCCGCGCCTGCTCGATGGCATCGCCCTCTCCCCCGATGGCAGCGAGGCCTGGCTGCCTCACGTACTGTGGAGCTTCAGCCACCCCTTCCAGTTTCAGAGCACCGTCTTCCCAGCGGTCTCCATCATTGATCTCGATGAGGAGAAAGAGCGGGTCGATGAAAGAAAACAGCTCTTTTTGCAGATCAACCTGCCAAGCGTCGGCAACCGCAGCCAGATCGTCTCCAACCCGTTTGCAGCCCGATTTGCCGCCGATGGCAAGCGGGTCTATCTGACCCTGGCGGGCTCGGAAGATCTGCTGGTGTTTGACCTCTCCCGCAGCGGCAAGTCCAACAACAACCGCCACCGCCGCAAGAAGTTTCAGGGGGGCGCCAAGGCGACCCAGCTCTTGCGTCACCTGCCGGGCCAGAATCCGCGGGATCTGCTGATCGACGGTGACCATATTCTGGTGCACAACGCCATGGGACAGGATCTCACACTCCTCAATAGCGGCGGCAGCGGCCCGTTTGCCCGGGTCACCGTCGATGTGCCCCACTTCGCCAAGCTGGTAGAGACGGATCCGCGCCCCGAGCCGCTTCAGCACGGCGAGCGGCTGTTCAACCTTGGTAACACAGCGTCCAACTCACGCTTCCCCATGGCGGGGGACAACTGGATGAGCTGCAACTCCTGTCATCTGGACGGGTTCAACTTCACCAACCGCTATCTGATGGCGGCTCATCGCCAGAAGAGCGGCGACAACGCCATCAACGGCCACGCCAACCTCACCAACATGGTGGCGGGGGATTTTGTCGGCGAATACCTGCGCATGACCCAGCAGACCCAGGGCGGCATGGGCCATGACACCCGCGATGGGGCCGAGGCAGTTGACCCCGCGAAGCCCCAACCGGAAGTGAAGGCGATGATGGAGGACTTGCACGCCTTCGTCACCGCCGATGGCAACCTCCCCTATCTGGCCAACTGGCTCAGGCTCGATGCTCCGCGCACGGATCCCGCCAAGGCGCCGACTACCCACCCGAAGGAGTGGCTCAACTCTGCCTCCTGCCAGAACTGCCACCAACAGGCGTTCCAGGATTGGAGCGAGAGCAACCACCGGTTGATGGGCAACTCCCATCCCTACTACAAGGTGGTGCAGGCGCTGGCCCGTGAAACCGAGGGCGAAGCGTTTGGCCAGTGGTGTCAGGGCTGCCACATGCCCCAGCAGGTGATGACCGGCCAGCTGGATCTGCCCAAGGGCTCCCACATGTTCGAGCAGGGCGGCGCCTCGCTGATTGCCGCCCACAAGGCGGGCGAACCTGTGGTGGAGGAAGGGACCGGCTGTGTGCTCTGTCATCGCATCACCAAAGTGGAAGATGCGGGCGGCAACAGCGCCTTTACCGTGAATTTGAAAGACCGCGAGAGCTATGTGTTCGAGGATGCCGCGGGTGGTAGCCTCCAACACTGGCTGGCTGAGCGGCAGATCAACGCCCGTCCGGCGGCCCACAAAGCCTCCTATCAAAAGGATTTCTACCGCGATGCGGCCCTGTGCAAGTCGTGCCACAACGAGTTTGCTCCGGGCACTGGTGCCAACATCGTCAACACCTGGGACGAGTGGGAACAATCCAGCTTCGCCAAGGCCGAGGATCCCGCCAAACGACGCACCTGCATCGACTGCCATATGAACCCCGAACCGGGCAATGGCGGCGCGCCGGTGGCGGGCCAGTCCACCGAAAACGGCACCATGAAGGCGCGGCTCTATCGCCACAACTTCACCGGCGCCCAGCACCAGCTGGTGGGGCTGCGCAACCCTGAACTCGAGCTGGAGAGTCTGGCGCTGCTGCGCTCCAGCGCGACCCTCTCCGCCCGTATCGAACAGGCTGCCGATAGCCAGCAGTTGGTGGTGCGGGTCGCCAATACCGGCGCAGGCCATGCCCTGCCCACCGGGGTGGCCGATTTTCGTGAACTCTGGCTGGAGCTGACCGTCACCGACGCCACCGGCAAGGTGGTGCTTGCCAGCGGCCAGCCGGTGGATGGCGCCGTCCCTGAAGATGCGCGGCTGTTCAGAAAAGTATTCGGCGATGCCGAGGGCAAGCCGGTGGGGCTCAAGTTCTGGCGCTACGCCAAGCTCTTGGAAGATACCCGCATTCCGGCCGATGGCTGGCGGGATGAAGCCTGGCCGCTACCCGCAGATGCCCAAGGGCCCTTCAAGGCCGATATCAAACTCAATTTCCGCACCTACCCCAAGTGGGTCAATGATGCGGTGCGCGCCGCCGAGCCCAGCTTGCCGGAGCCACCCATAGTGCAGCTAAATCGGTTGCAACTTACCCTGCAGCCTCTCCCCGTCACGCCCGCTACGGAGCCTCAATCCTGATGTTTGCAAGTTTTCTCATTACCCTGCGCGAGGGGCTGGAAGCCTTCCTGCTGGTCGGCATCTGCCTCTCCTACCTCGCCAAGCTGGGGGCGAGCCGCTACAACAAGTTCATCTATCTGGGGGTGGGGCTCGGCCTTATCGCCTCCCTTGTGGTCGCCTTCCTGTTCCAGGTGGTGGTGAGCCAGTTCGAGAGCGAGCGCTACAACCACCTGTTGATGGCGGGGATCCTGATGTTTGCCACTCTGGTGCTCACCTATATGGCGATCTGGATGCAAAAGCAGGCCAAATCCCAGGTAGGGGCCATGACGGCGCGCATCGATGCGGCCATCGATGGCGGCAACCTGTTTGGGCTGGTGCTGCTCGCCTTTCTGGCGGTGATGCGCGAAGGGTTTGAAACCGTGCTCTTCTTCTCCGCCCTGCTCTATTCGGGGCAAGGGGTGGATCTGCAATCCGGCATGATTGGCGCGCTGGCGGGGCTGCTGGTCTCCATCGCGCTGGTGTGGGGGCTGCTGCGCTCCACCCGCAAGGTGGCGCTGGCTCCCTTCTTCCGCTGGACGGGCCTGCTTATCATCATCATCGCCGCAGGCTTGCTCTCGTCCGCCGTCAACATGTTGCAGGCGGCAGATATCATCACCTTCTGGACCACGCCGGTGTTCGACATCAGCCACATTCTCGACGATCAGGGGGTATTTGGTACCTTCCTGCGCGCCCTGTTTGGCTACAATGCCTCACCCGCTGGCTTGCAGCTGCTGACCTGGGCCCTCTATCTGGCGATCTTCGTTACCCTCTGGCAGCGCAGCTATCACCCGCAGGTAAGTGCCGCGACTGGCAAGGGCTGAGCCAACACGCCCTGTGGCAACAAGGCCACGGGGTAACAACACTATTCGGGGGCCGCGCCTTGGCGCGGTTTCCTGATCTATCAAGTAGTTTTGGAATAGGTCATGAGCGATAACAACAAGAAAAGCATTGCAGTGCTGGGCGCTGGCCCCGCCGGTTTGATGGCGGCCTGGCGCCTGCGCTGCGCCGGTTTTGCAGTCACCCTGTTCGAGCAGGAGCCGGTGGTCGGCGGCATGTGCGCCACCCAGACCTTCAAGGGGCGCGACGGCGAGTATCGCTTCGACTACGGCGGGCACCGCTTTATCACCAAGAACCCCGAGCTGCTCGCCTTTATCGACGAGCTGATGGGGGACGACCTGCTCCACGCCGAGCGCAAGAGCGTTATCCGCTTTGGCGGGCGCACCTATGACTACCCATTGAACCTGCCCAACCTGCTCAAGACGGCGCCGCTCGCCCTGATGGCCGGGGCGGTAAAAGACTTGCTGCTGTTGCCCTTTAGCAAGAAGCCGGATGATTTTGCCAAGGCGAGCTTTGCCGAGTGGATCCAGAGTCACTTCGGCCGCACCCTCTATCGCCAGTTCTTCGAGGGCTACACCGGCAAGCTGTGGGGTATCAACCCGGACAAGCTCTCCGCCGACTGGGCCGGTCAGCGCATCAGCCTCATCGATTTGAAAGACGTGGCGCGCCGCCTGCTGCCAAGACGCAACGGCAGTATCTCGGTGCGCACCTATGCCCGCAAATACCGCTACCCCAAATATGGCTTCGGCCAGATCTTCACCACTCTGGGGGAGCGGCTGGTGGCAGAGGGCGTTGAGCTCAAAACCGGCGCAACCATCACCCGCCTTGAGCAGGCTGATGACCGCATCGAGCGGGTGTATTGGAAACAAGATGACATTGAGCAGAGCGAGCGCTTTGATCAGGTGATCTCCACCCTGCCGCTGCCGCTCACCTGCCAGCATCTGGGCTTACCGTGCGATCTGCACTACCGGTCGCTTCGCTTCGTCAATATGCCGTTGAAACAGGAGAACCTGTCGGACAACACCTGGCAGTACCTCTCCGACCCCCATATTCTGGCCACCCGCCTGCAGGAGCCGCGCCGCCGCAGCCCCTTTATGGCGCCCCAGGGCCAGACCTCGGTGATGCTGGAGATCCCCTGCAATCCGGGGGATGCCACCTGGCAGGCGCCGCTCTCTGATCTGCGCGGTCGGGTTACCGCTGATCTCGCGAGCCTCGGCGTCGATACCGCCAAGCTTGGCGATGAAACTTTTGAAGCGCGTAGCGAATACGCCTATCCGCTGATGGATCTCGGCTATCAGGCGCGCCGCAACGAAGCCATCAAGGCGCTGATGCCCATCACAAACCTCATCATGACCGGCCGTCAGGGGACATTCCGCTACATCTTCACCGACACCGCCATGGAGATGGGTATGATGGCCGCCGACATGGTGATCGACGGGGTGGACAGACGTCACGCCATCTTTAACCATCGCAACGAAAATACCGTGATCGAAACCCAGAGCGTGGCCTGAGTGCCGCGCCATTGGCATAAGTAAGGAGAACAGGATGACCATCCGCCCGGGTTTACTCGCCCTCACCCTGCTGCTGACCCTGAGCGGGCAGGCGCAGGCTTACTCCTACGCCGCCGCCGGCAAGGAGCCACTGATCGACGCCCGCGAAGCGCTGCTGGGCGCCGCCACTGACGGCAAGGATGCCAGCGCTACCTTGAGCGAGATTGCCGAGGAGCTGACCTATCTGGAACAGCACCACAAGGTGGAATTGCAAGCACCGCTGGCCGCCGCCATCAAGGCCAAAGACGCCGCGGCTACCGCGGCCCTGCTCAACCGCGCCTACAAGGCGGAGATCGAGCGCCGCCTCGAAGGGGCCAGCCAGAATCTTGGCGACTACCAGACCGCCAAGGTGCTGGTGGTCAAGAGCAAGCGCTTCCTCGACTTGATCCTCCCCTCCCTCAGTGAAGGGGATCGCAAGGCGGCCGAACAGGCGTTGGCCAAGGTGCTCGATGCCATCGGTAACCCGGGGGTATTCGGGGTGGGCGCCAAGCCCGCCGACGCAGCCGCCTTTAGCGATGCAGAAAAAGCGCTGATGGCCGTGCTGGCGCCGCTTTGATGACCTCTCATTGATGCCGACGGCCCCCCTCATCCCCGGCCCCTCTCCCGCAAGGGGAGAAGGGGGGCGTCACCACGGCCGATTACGCTTCGCTAATCGACCCTACTTGCTGATCCTGCTGCAACTGGTCTGGCTCGGCTGGCTGCTGGCCTTCCCGGTGGCGCTCGATTCCGACGATGCCCTCAATTTCGCCCACGGGGTGACGCGCTTTAGCGTGCTGGAGTTCTCACCCCACTTTCCGGGCTACCCCGCCTTTATCTGGCTGGCGCGGCTGATCAATCTGGCGGTGGACGATCCGGCCCGCGCGGTGCAGTGGGCAAGCCTCTTGGGCAGCGGTTTACTGGCGCCGCTCGCCGCCTTGCTGGCGGTCAGGCTGTGGCAACGGCCAAGCCTGCTGGCGCCGCTCTGGCTGCTGGTACTGGCACTGCCGCTCACCCCGACGCTGGCGCTCTCCGGCCTTTCGGATGGGCCCGCGCTCGCCGCCTGGCTCGGGGCACTGCTGGCCTTGCAACAGCGCAGAATTGCGCTGGCGGGTCTGTTACTGGGACTTATGCTGGCACTGCGCCCCTCCTACTTCGTGCTGGCGCTGCTGCCCCTGTGGCTCGGGCTGGCGCAGCAGGGCACGCGCGTCAGGTTTGTTCTCCCCATCGTGCTGGTGGGGCTTATCAGCCTGCTCTTTGTCTGGCAGGCCGATGGCTGGGCCTACTTCAGCGAGGGGCGGCGCTTTACCGATGGCCACTTTACCCTGTGGGGCAACACGGCAGCGGCCCACGGCGATCGGCTGCTCAGCTGGGCGCGCACCTTCAACGATCAGCTCACCCCGCTTTGGCCCTTGGCTGTTGGGGCGCTGCTGGTACTGCCGCTTTGGCAAAGATCAAAAAACCACCCTGCCGCCCTCCCCCCGCTCTGGACGCTCTACTGGCTCGCCCTGCTGCTCTGGACCCTGTTTGGCCAGAATCCCGACAATCCCCGCCATCTGGCGCCCATTACACTGCTTGGCATAGTTCTGCTGGCAGGCTGGCTGCCACGTCGTGGCGAGTGGGTGGTCGCGGTCGCCGGATTGCTGCTGCTCGGCGCGACCTGCACCCTGCCCCATCCGCCCGCCATGGTGCAGGCAGCAAGGCTCGCAGAGAAAAGCTGCCCAGCGCTGGTGACCCAGTGGGGCGTGCGGCTGCTGCGGGAGACCACAGCCTTGGCCGTCACCGATGGCTGGTACAAGGGGGATGCGGCGCTGGCGCTCTCTCGGGGAGCCTGCCGCCTCAGTCGCCGCCCCATCGACGCGAACGAAATGCCCACTGCGGTGCGCCAGCACTGGTTTGCCCCGCGCTTTGCCGCCGAGCCCGGCCTCTGGCTCGCCATTCCCTCGCGGCAGACAACCCATGGCAAAAGTGACAAGAAACACAGAAAGAGCGCAAAAATCCGCCAAGGCAACTAAAAAAGAGGGGAACAACTCGGGTACACTCACTGCGCATCCATAACAGACGAGTCTCCTTATGCGTGTAACCAGAGAGTGGCTGTGGGTTTTGTCGGTGCTGACCGGGGCCTGTGCCCTCCTGTTGCTGCCATTCTGGCTGCGTGGCGGCAGTCAGGGCCATGATCTGTTTCACCACCTGCTCTCCGGTCACTTCTTTGCCGTGCAACTGTGGCAAGGTGAGCTCTATCCGCGCTGGTTGATGGAGATGAACGGCGCCTTCGGCAGCCCGGTCTTTTTCTTCTATCCCCCCCTGCCCTACTATGTGAGCGCCCTGTTCGCCGGCCCCACCCCACTGGCCCACGAGGCGATGACGCCGCTGCTCTGGAGCAGCAGCGTGGCACTCTGGCTCTCCGGCCTGTTTGCCTATCTCTGGTTGCGCCCCTTTGCCGGCCACGGACGGGCGCTGGCGGCCAGTTTGCTCTATATGGCGCTGCCCTATCATCTGGCCATCGATATCTACGCCCGCTTTGCCCTGGCGGAGAGCTGGGCCTTCGTCTGGGCACCGCTGGCACTGCTGGCGCAGGATCGCCTCTGCCGCGGCGCCCCCTTTGCCCTACTGCTGCTCGCACTGGCCGTCTCCATGCTGACGCTTTCCCATCTACCAAGCACCCTGCTCATTCTGGGCTTGCTCACCCTGCGCAGCCTGCTGCTGGTCTGGAGCTACAAGGGGAGCACAGCGCTTGTCAGTGTCCCTGTCACCGCCTCCCCGCTTATCGGCACCCTGCTGGGCCAGCTCTGGGGGTTGGCGATGGCCAGCCTGTTGCTGCTGCCCGCTCTGCTGGATCAGGGGGGGATCTCCATGGAGCAGATGCGCACTGGCATGTTCGAATTTCAGCGCAACTTTCTCGATCGTTTGCCCCAAAGCCGTGATGACTGGCGCTTTCGCGGCCATCTCGCCTGGCTGACGCTGCTCACCCTGGCTCTGCTGCTGGTAGCTTGGGCGGCCGCCCGCGAGCCGCGCCATCCCGAGTTGCTGCTCTGGGGGGTCATTGGCACCCTGAGCTTTCTGATGATGCTGCCACCAAGCGAGCCCCTGTGGCGCCTGCTCACTCCGTTGCAACTGGTGCAATTTCCCTGGCGCCTCAATCTGCTGCTGGTCATCGCTACCGTCGCCGTAGTGGCGCTGGGTACCCCCACCTATCGCCCGTGGCAGTGGGTCTGGTGGCTACTACTTGCCCTCACCCTGCTCTCGCAGGGACTCTATGTACGCGAGGCGCCGCTCACCCAGGCTCCCGTAAAGAGTCAGCTCGACGGGGAGTTCGACAGCAAGCGCAGCGCCCGCGAATACCGACCAAAGCAGGTGCCACGCGGCATGTTTGCCCCCACCCTGCTGGCCTGGAAAGAGGAATTCCAGCCCGCCATCACCAGCGACCATCAGGGGGTGAACTGGCAGATCCAGCGCTGGCAGCCTCGTCATATCGAATTGACGGTGGATGCCCCGGCACCCGCCAAGCTGGTCCTGCACCAGTTTGATTACCCGGGCTGGCAGGCAAGGCTCGACCAGCGCCTGCCGCTGAGCGTCAGCAGCACCCGCAACGGGTTGGTGCAGGTCTGGGTGCCCGCCGGACAACACAGCCTCACCTTCACCCTCACCGCCCGCTGGCCGGAGCGGCTCGGTTACGCCATCTCGTTGCTGGCCTGGCTGCTCTGGCTGGGGGGAGTGATCCGCGCAGCGCGCCGACATGACCGCAAGCGTGATCCCCAAGGTGCCTGAGCGATCGGACCCCCCCCCCCTTTTGAGGGGGTAGGAACGTCATGCCGAGCGGGGGCAAACCTGATAGACTCGCCCTTCTCCCTTTTTCAACCAAGGTTCACCAGCGGATACCCTATGCCCCACGCACAGTCCCCCCAGGCCACCATGCTCTCTCCCCGTTTCCTGTTTATCCTGCTCGGCGCTCTGGCGGGTCTGACCCCGCTGGCGGTGGATATGTATCTGCCCGCCATTCCGGCCATCGCCCGGGATCTGGCCACCAGCATCGACGGCGCCCAGCTCACCATCAGCGCCTTTCTGGGCGGCTTTGCCATCGGCCAACTCTTCTACGGCCCGCTGGCCGACAGCTATGGCCGCAAGCCGGTGATCCTGGCGGGGCTCATCATGTTTGCCATCGCCTCGGTCGGTTGTGCCATGGCGGACTCCCTGCCTGAATTGCTGGCCTATCGGATGTTGCAAGCGGCGGGCGGTGCGGCGGGTTCTGTGGTGGTCAATGCCCTGCTGCGCGATCTGTTCGAGAAGGATGCGTTTTCTCGCGCCATGTCGTTCGTCATTCTGGTGATGACCCTAGCGCCGCTGGTAGCGCCTGTGGTGGGTGGCTATATCAGTGCCCACGCCGACTGGCGGGTGATCTTCTGGCTGCTGGTGGGGATCAGCCTGCTGATCTGTCTGGTGATGCAGTGGAAAATTCAGGAGACCCTGAAACCCGAGCACCGTCAGCCCCTTAATCTGGGCCAGATCCTCAAGAACTACTGGGGGGTACTCTCCCATCGCGGCGCCATGGGTTATGTGCTGTGCGGCTCCCTCTCCAGCTCCGGCATGTTCGCCTTCTTAAGCGGCTCCCCTTATGTCTATATCGAGTATTTCAAGGTGCCGACCGAGCACTACGGCTGGCTGTTTGGCCTCAATATCCTGCTGATGATGGTGGTCACCTTCGTCAACAGCCGACTGGTAAAAGGGGTGGGTGCCGAGCGGATGCTGCAATACGGTCTGCTGGTGCTGCCCTGCGCGGGCGCCCTGCTGGTCTACAACGCCTGGAGCCAGACCGGCGGCCTGTGGGGCATCGTCATTCCGGTAGTGCTGTTTGTCGGCCATATCAGTCTGGTGGGCGCCAACGCCATGACCGGTCTGATGGGCCACTTCCCACAATCTGCGGGTACCGCCTCGGCACTGGCGGGCACCCTGCGCTTTGGCATCGGCGCCCTGGTCGGCATTCTGGTCAACCTCAATCCGCCCCACTCGCCGCTGCCCATGGCCATTGCCATCGCCTGCTGCGGGGTGGGTTCCACCCTGAGTTACTGGCTGCTGACTGGCAAGCGAGGCGATTGATCCCCCTCCCTCCTGTCAGGAAAACGAAAGAGGCTTCCGTCAACGGAAGCCTCTTTTCGTACTGGCGCCCAGACGTTCAGAACTGGGCACTGTTGAGCCAAAGGTGCGCCCCTATGCTCACCAGATAACCGAGCAAGATGGCAGGCAGCCACTTCAGGTGGCCAAAAAAGGTATACATGCCATGGGCCTGTCCCATCAGGGCCACCCCGGCCGCAGAGCCGATGGAGAGCAGGCTGCCGCCCACTCCGGCAGTCAGGGTCACCAGCAGCCACTGCCCCAACGCCATATCCGGGTTCATCGACAGCACGGCAAACATCACGGGAATGTTGTCGATGACGGAGGACAAGACCCCGATGAAGATGTTGGCCATGGTGGGATCCCCAGCGTCATACAACCAGTGTGATACCAGCTCCAGATACCCCATAAAGCCCAGCCCACCGACACACATCACCACCCCGTAGAAGAAGAGCAGGGTATCCCACTCCGCCTTGGCCACCTTGTTGAACACATCAAATGGCACCACAGAACCCAGACTGCGTAACCGCACGTCATCGCCATTGCGTTCATAGAGCGCACGCTTGCGGGCAAGGGATCGCGGCAGCGACTTGCGCAAATAGAAGCCGAAAAACTGCAGATAACCGAGCCCCAGCATCATGCCCAGTACGGGTGGCAAATGGAGGAAACTGTGGCATAGCACCGCCGTGATGATGGTCAGCAAGAACAGCGCGACGATGCGGCGGGCCCCCCGCTTGAGATCGACCACCTCGTTATCAGCCTCCGGCACATGACGCGGCACCATCAGGCTCATCAGGATGGCCGGGACCAGAAAATTGAGCAGACAGGGAATAAGCAGGGTGAAGAACTGGCCAAATTGCACCTTGCCCGCCTGCCACACCATCAGGGTAGTGATATCGCCAAAGGGACTGAACGCCCCTCCGGCGTTGGCGGCGATCACTATGTTGATGCAGGCAAGATTGACAAAACGCCGATCACCGTTGGCCACCTTCAACACCACGGCGCACATCAAGAGCGCTGTGGTCAGGTTGTCTGCCACCGGCGAAATACAAAAAGCAAGCCCGCCGGTCAACCAGAACAGGGTGCGCAAGTGAAAGCCGGATCGTACCAGCCAGGCGCGCAGGGCATCGAACAGCCGCCGATCCTCCATGGCGTTGATATAGGTCATCGCCACCAGCAGGAACAGCATCAGCTCGGCATATTCCAGCAGGGTATGGCGAAATGCCTGCTCGGCGACAGGGCTCATCCCCTGCTGTGCATAGGCGATACCGATCAGGATCCAGATCACCCCGGCGGCCACCAGCACGGGTTTGGACTTGCGCAGTTGCAGATACTCTTCAGCCATCACCAGGGCGTAGGCCAAGACAAACAATCCGACACAAAAAAGTCCGATTGAGGAGGATGTCAACAGAACAGGGCCACTACTGGCATGGGCGGGAGGGATAAACAGGGACAGCAGCAAAATAACAGGGGTGAGCGCAGACATGGTCTCTTCCTTTTAGAACCATCTGGCAATGATGCTAGCACCTGGATGAAAAGAAAAATTCATCCAGGTCAATTAACGCTTAATTGGTTTGCTGTCGAAACGCGGGATTACTTCTTGCCGAAACCCGACTGCTTGAGGGTATAGCCTGCGCTGTTTTGCCAGGCATCCAGACCGCTGCGGTTATTGCCCGCCACCAGACTGGCGGCCAGACTCGGGCTATTGAACAGCTGATCGGCGGTAAAGACAAAGCCGCCCTGACTGCGGGGCACTATGACCCCCTTTTCCAGCAGTTCGTGACGCAGCTCGATCACCGCTTCACGCAGGGAAGCGGCATCCTCGCCATTGGCGGTGGAACCGGCCAGCACCATAAAGCCCGGATTTTGCCGCTTGCCCACCGGATAACCGTGGGCCTCGGCCCCTTTGCCGTTGAAGTGGTAGAGCTCGCGCTCCCCCGGCCGGTTGTCGGAGAGTGCCTTTTGCAGGGTCATCAGCTCGTTGTAGATCTCGATGGGGACGACGGCAGCCTGCTTGTTGCCCTTGCTATCGATGATAAAACTGACTTGCTTGTGTAACATCCTTGCTCATCCTGTGACCCATGGAAGCCCCTATTCTAACCACCTCGGGCAAGCGGGATCCAGCGAGGATCCACTGCTCTTTTGCCGCCTTGATCACTAACTGGCACTCTTGAACAACCGTAAGGGGTGTTGATCATTGCTGGCCGTGCTAGCGTACCAAGCATGATGAAAGCCATTGACCATCAAACGGTTATCCCATGCTGACCCTGCGCAACCTCTGCAAGAGCTTCGATAACGGCAGTGAACGACTGCCGCTGTTCCACCATCTCGATCTCGCCCTCCCCGCTGGCGAGATCACCCTGCTGCTGGGCCAAAGCGGCTGCGGCAAGTCCACCCTGCTCAATCTGATCGCCGGGCTGATTGCACCGGACGAGGGGGAGATCTGGCTAGGGGAGACCCGGATCGACACCCGCTCACCCGACGAGCGGGCGCGCCTGCGGGGTCGCCATTTCGGTATCGTCTATCAGGATTTCAACCTGCTGCCGACCCTCAACGTGGCCGAGAATCTGGCCCTGCCGCTGGCCATCAACGCTCTGCCACCGGATGAGGCAAAGATTGACCAGTTGCTGCACCGACTCGATATGAGCCACAAGCGCCATGCCTGGCCGGAGCAGCTCTCCGGCGGTCAGCGTCAGCGGGTGGCGCTGGCCCGCGCCCTTATCCATCAGCCCCAGTGGCTGCTCGCCGACGAACCCACCGGCAGCCTCGATGAGCACAATGCCGAACAGGTGATGGAGTTAATGATCGCGGCGGTGCGCGACACAGGTGCAGGCTTGCTGCTGGTGAGCCACAACCCCGCCTATGCTGCGCTGGCAGACAGGGTGTTGCGCCTCGAAGGGGGCCAACTTATCGAACTCAAGGGGCCCCCTCATGACTAAACGGCGATTGCGCCTGCCGGGAGCACGCTGATGCTGCCACTCAAAGCGCTACTGCGCCTCTATCGCAGCCACCCCTGGTTGCTGCTGATGAGTCTGGCCGGGCTGGTATTGGGAGTGTCGCTAGTGGTGGCCATCGAGCTGCTCAATCACAGTGCCCGCACCAATTTTGTCGCCGCCCGTAGCCAGCTGGCAGGGGAAGCCAACTACCGGCTGGCCCCCGCTGGCGGGCTGGATGAGCAGCTCTACGTGCAGCTGGTGACCAGCCAGCCCGCCCTCGATGCCATGCCCCAGCTCCATGGCTGGCTCAAAGATGAGCAGGGGCGCAGCTTTCAGCTGTTGGGGATGGATCTCTTCAACCCCGGCCCCCTGCGCCAGCTGTTTGACGCCCGACCCGCGAGCGAACCCGCTTTCACCCTAAACCGTGCCGACAGCATCTGGCTGGCGGCCCCCGAGGCAGATCGCCTTGGCTGGCAAGCGGGCCAGAGCCGACGCTTTGTGCTGGGCGGCAGCGATGGCGCCAGCGCCCGCCCCCTGACTCTGACGCTGGCGGGCACCTTCGAGCCGGGCGCCGTGCCCATGGAGCGACTGCTGATAACCGACATCGGCCTCGCCCAGCCGCTGCTGGATAAAGCGAGTAGGCTCGATCGCATCGTCTTCAAGCTAAGCGAATCAGAAGCTCGCACACTGCAGGCCACCCTGCAAACCGATTACCCAAACCAGCCCTTGTGGCTTGAGCCCATCAGCCCGGCGCTCGATGCCAGCCAGCTTGGTGATGCGCTGGCGCTTAACCTGACGGCGCTGTCATTGCTCGCCATGGCGGTGGGATTGTTTCTGGTGTTCAATGCCCAGCGATTTGTGCAGAGCGTACGCCGCCCCCAGCTGGCCCAGCTGATCATTCTGGGGATGGGGCCGAGCCGGGTACTCCGCTGGCTCATTCTGGAGCTCCTTATTCTCGCCACGGTAGGCACCCTGCTCGGGGTGCTGCTCGGCAGCCTGTTGGCGCTGGCGCTGATGGGGCAGCTCACCCAGGCGCTGGCCGATCTCTATGGGCCCAACCCCATCGATATGTTGCGCCTCTCCCCCGTGAGCCTGCTCAAGGCGCTGTTGATCGGGCTGCTCGGCACGCTGGCCGCCAACCTGCCCGGCTGGTGGCAACTGCTGCGCCAATCCCCCCTCGAACTGCGCGCCGGGAGCAGCCGCCCCCCTGCGCACCCGTGGCGACGGCGCTTGCTGGCCATCGCCATCTTGCTGCTGTGCGCTCTGTGCCTGTGGCTGCCGCAAACCGGTCTCACCGGTGCGCTGTTTATCGCCGGAGGCTGGCTGCTGGCCATGGCGCTCTGGCTGCCCGATGCCCTGCGCGGCCTGCTTGGCTGGCTGCGACGGCGCGCGGGCGGCCCCCTCACGGCCCGGCTCGGGGTAGCCGAGACCCTCTATCACCTCGATCGCACCGCCATCGCGGTGATGGCGTTGCAGCTCGCCATCGCGGCGGCCATCGGCATCGGGGTCATGGTGTCGAGTTTTCGCTCAAGCGTGGAGATCTGGCTCGGCCAGCGTCTGGCCGCCGATCTCTATGTCACCGCCCCCAAGGGGGTGGCGGGCAGCAAGGGCACCTTGAGCGAAGCGACCCTTAAGCCCCTGCTCGCCAATCCGCTGGTGAGCGCCGCCTCGCGCCGCTCGGTGCATCCGGCCCGCTGGCAGGGGCAGCCCATCGAGTGGGCGCAGATGGATTTTATCCCCCAGCTTAAAGCGGCCTATCCGCTGCTGGCCGGACGCTGGCCGACCCGCCCAGACGAAGCGCTGGCGAGCGAACCGCTGACGGTGCGCCTCGGGGTCAAGGTGGGCCAGACGTTGGCGATCAGCGGCGAGCAGGGGCCAAGGCAGTTCACCGTCACCGGCGTCTATCAGGATTACGGCAGCGACAAGGGGCAGATCCTGCATGCCTTCGAGGCGGGGGCGGTGCAATCCCTCGCCCTCTTTAGCAACGACCCCGAGCAACTGGCCGACCGCCTGCGCGAGCGCTTTGGCGAGCAGCTAAACCTGCTCTCCGCCCCCGCCATCCACAGCGCGGCGCTCAAGGTGTTTGACCAAACCTTTGTGGTGACCGAGCTATTGAAACTGCTGATCTTGGGCATCGCCTTTGTCGGCATAGGCTCGGCCTTTATGGTGCTGGGGCTGGCGCGCCATGGCGAGCTGCAGACCTTGCAAAGTCTGGGTTTGAGCCCCCGCCACTGCCGCCAGCTGCTGGTGTGGCAAGGGGCTGGATTGGGGCTGCTCACCGCCCTGCTGGCCCTGCCGGTGGGGTATGGCCTCGCCTGGGTGCTGATCGAGGTGGTCAACCCCCGCGCCTTTGGCTGGCGCCTCGCCTTCGAGGCCGCCCCCCTTCATGCGGTCACGGCCTTGTTGCTGGCGCCGGTCTGTGGCGCATTGGCCTCCTGGTATGCGGCAAGGAGAGTGGTATGAAATATCGGTTAGCGCACTGGCTCAGCCATGGCTTGACGACCCCATTGACCACTTCCCTCTCTCCGCCCCTTCTTCAGCGCAGAGAAGAGCAGAGTGCGGCATTGAACCATCCCCTCTCCCTTCGGGAGAGGGCCAGGGTGAGGGGGATCTTGTCCTCCTTACGGCCCCTGTGGCTCGCCACCCTCTTGCTCCCACTGATTGCCATGATTGGCAGCGCGCAGGCCAGCGATCTGGGCGCCCTGCTCGGTGGCGGCAGCGACAGTTTTAAAAAGGTGCAGCCGGGGCAAACCATCAAACTGCCGGAGGATCACGCCGCCCACCCCGATTACCGCTCCGAGTGGTGGTATCTCACCGGCAATCTCAAGGATGAACAGGGGCGTGAATATGGCATGCAGTGGACCCTGTTTCGCCAAGGGATCGAACAAGCACTTCGCACCAGCAACCCCTGGCTCACCCCACAGCTCTGGCTGGCCCAATTTGCCATCACGGATCTCGACCGTGGCAGCCACCAGCAAGATGAACGGGCCAGTCGGCAGGGGCCGGGACTGGCGGGGGCCAGCGGCGGTCAATATTGGCTAAGGGAGTGGCGGCTTGCCTCGCAAGGGGCTGCGCTGTTCCCCGCCACCCTCAAGGTGCAGAGCAAGATTGGCGAGCTGAACCTCACCGTCACTGCTGCCAAGCCGCTGGTGCTGCAAGGCAAGGTCGGTTATAGCGAGAAGAGCCCGGGCAACGCCTCCTTTTACTACTCCTACCCGCGCCTCACTCTTCGAGGCATCCTGACTCGCGATGGCGAGACCCGCACCGTCAGCGGACAAGGCTGGTTTGATCACGAGTGGAGCAGCTCGGTATTGGCCGAATGGCAATCGGGCTGGGACTGGTTTTCGCTCCAGTTGAACGATGGGCGCGAGCTGATGTTGTTTCGCCTGCGCACCAAATCGGGACGCGCAGAGCCCGAGAACCGCTACGGCATCTTGATTGAGCGGGATGGCAGCAGCCGGGTGCTCGCACCCGACGCGATTCGCCTTACGCCGGGCAACACCTGGCGCGGCCCCAAGGGGCAGAATTACCCCGTCGAGTGGCAGCTAAACGCCGCCGGAATGAACCTCACCATCAAAGCCCGTCAGCCCAATCAGGCCATGACAGGTCGCTTTGACTACTGGGAGGGGGCGGTCTCTGTCTCGGGGGATGCCAAGGGGGTCGGCTATCTGGAGATGACGGGCTATTGATCCAGGAGCGTGTCTGTTGATTGCAATCGCCGTCAATGCCCTGCCAGGCGGGCTTGATGATGCACGCAGCCACCATGGCGCCGGGGCTCTCGCCCCTCACTGCAGCACACAGGGCGCGCCGCACCTGGAGCCGGCGGTTTTAAAGGGGGGCATTATAAAGAATTCGGGGCGCAGTTCGCCCCTTTTGTTGCCGCAAAGGCCTGTATCGACATGTAGCAAAACAAGTTGGAGAGAAAGAGAGCAAGATTCGGGTCGTTCCAGCGAGGAGTGGTTGCCATAGTGGGGGCCAAACCCAAGTCGGTTGGAACCTATTGGAGTTCCAACCCACAGCCAACCCTGTGTACCACTTAGCTGGCGCACAACACACCTGCGAGGGAACTGCCATGTCATTACTGTCCAACAAGGTCGCCATTATCACCGGCGCCAGCTCCGGCATCGGTCGCGCCAGCGCCATCCTGTTTGCCCGGGAGGGAGCAAGCGTCGTCGTCGGCGCCCGCCGCCAGCCCGAGCTGGATCTGCTGGTGGAGGAGATCCGCCACGAGGGGGGCCAGGCGGTGAGTCTGGCGGGAGATGTGAAAAGCGAGAGTTACGCCCGCGACCTTGTTGATCTCGCGCTAACCCGTTTCGGCGGGCTAGATATCGCCTTCAACAACGCAGGTACCACAGGCACGCCGGGCAGCGTAGAGCAGCTTGAGCTGACGCAGTGGCAGGAAATTCTGGATACCAACCTCACCAGCGCCTTTGTGGGAGCCAAGTACCAGATCCCCGCCATGCAGGCGCGCGGCGGCGGCTCGCTTATCTTTACCTCCACCTTTGTCGGCCATACCCTGGGGCTGCCCGGTATGGCGGCCTATGCGGCGAGCAAAGCGGGCCTCATTGGCATGACCCGGGTGCTGGCCGCCGAGTATGGGGCACAAGGGATTCGGGTCAACGCCCTGCTGCCGGGGGGCACCGACACCCCCATGGGACGGGCTTTTGCCAATACGCCAGAGAGCCTCGCCTTTGTGCAGAATATGCATGCCCTCAAACGGCTGGCCCAACCGGAGGAGATCGCCCGCTCGGCCCTTTATCTCGCGTCCGATGCATCCAGCTTTACCACCGGCATTGCCCTGCTGGCCGATGGTGGGGTATCAATTTGTCGCACATGACCTTGTCGCCCCAAAGATCCTGCGACCGAAACCTTATCGTGAGAGCGCCTTATGTCTGATTACGCCCGCATCGCCGATGCCATCCGTTTTATCGCAAGTCAGGTGGAGCGTCAGCCCACTCTGGACGAGATAGCGGCGCACGTTCACTTAAGTCCCTTTCACTTCCAGCGGCTGTTCAGCCGCTGGGCCGGAGTGACGCCCAAACGCTATCTGCAAGTGCTGACCCTGGAGCGGGCCAAGGCGCTGTTGCAGGAGTCGCGCCCGCTGCTGGAGGTGGCCGATACCCTGGGCCTTAGCAGCGGCTCGCGGCTCTACGATCACTTCGTGCAGCTCGAAGCGGTAACGCCGGGCGAGTACAAACAGCGCGGGGCCGGGCTGGTTATCGATCACGGGGTGCACGACACCCCCTTTGGTCAGGCATTCGTCGCCCTGACCCAACGGGGGGTGTGCAACTTCTCGTTTCTCGATGAAAAGGCCCCAGAGGTGCCGCTGGCCGCCCTCGCCCATAACTGGCCTGAGGCAAGGCTGCAAGAAGCGCCATCACGCACCCAGAACGTCATCAACACCATGTTCGATGGCAGCAAGGCGCCTGATCGCCCCATCTCCTTGCACGTGAGCGGTACCAACTTTCAGATCAGCGTCTGGCGGGCGCTGCTGCAGATCCCGCCCGCCAAGGTGGTGAGCTACGCCCAAGTGGCGAGCGCCGTCGGCAACCCCAAAGCCGCCCGCGCCGTGGGGTTGGCGGTGGGCGCCAACCCCGTCGCCTTGATGATCCCCTGTCACCGGGTCATCCAGCAAAACGGCAAACTCGGCGGCTATCACTGGGGCGAGACCCGTAAACAGGCGATACACGCCTGGGAAGCGGCGAGGTATGAGTAAAGGTGGCTTTTTTCAGCCCGCCTGATGAGGAAAACAGGAATTTTGGTAATAAGTCAGCAGACAATCAGGCTACGCCAGACAGCGTGCGGCGATATAAAGCGGGGAGATCAGAAGAATCGGGGCGCAAATCGCCCCTTTTGTTGCTTTGGCAAGACTCAGCGCTCAGCCGCCCCCCAGCGAATTGACGAAGAGACGTAGGGTGCAATAAGCGCAGCGCATTGCACCGTTTGCCGAGCGGCTTTTGTGCAAGGTATGAGGAACAAAAGTAGAGGTGCAATTTCATTGCACCCTAGGACTTGAAACAGACAGTTCTTATTCAAACCGCTGCTCGTGTTCCATATCCTCCCGCAGCTCTCGTTCTTTCTGGCGCTCGATTAGCTGAATCAAGTTTGCAGAAACTCTTTGAGCCGCAGTCGAAATATCTGCTCTTTCATGTTCAACCAACTTACGAATAGCCTTCTCTCTGGACTGCATTACTTCGGCTAGACTGCCAGAATAAGATGAAGGAGTGACACGCTCGGCGAATATTTCCAGAACAATAGCAGGGGAAGGAGATGCCTCAAGCAGCCTGAGAGCTAACTCTGACATCTCAAGTTCTTCAACCTCTTCATTCTTCTTCCACAAATTAATACCAGCAGCCACAGACTCCCATGCATTTATATTGTCTCTAGCTCGGCACCACTCTATCAATACATCCATATCGATCTTGGAGAGAGGAGACTGTAGCAATCCTCTATGGCGGATAAAAAACAACCGCCTACGTTGTTGTTCTTCCGTACCCTCCAAAATACGATTGAGAAATGCTTCTGGCATCAATCCCGCTGTTGTATTAATGGCACGGTTGAAAGCATGAATGTAGCCATGGTGCTTCTCAACAACAGCAAAGATCGTGTCCAACCACTCCAGCTTTTCAGCCTCATTACCATCAAAACGCAGTGCAGCCTGAATAACTAGATCCATACGATAATCAAAAGACCCACTATAGTTATGGTGTTTTCTTGTAATAATCTGGATTGCAGCCCTTAGACCTATCCGCCGAAGATCAGTTCCGAGAACATCCCTATCACGTTCTTTATCACGTAATCTAATGCTTAGAGCATACACAACAACATCATCACCGTTAGGTTTACTTAGAAGCTGTAGAGCAAGATCAAGAACGCGCTCTCTGGGCAAATGAGCATACTTATCCTGCCAAAGGATTGGCCCATACATGCTGAGAGGAATATCAACATCATCCAGAAGTACCATACAACGGTTTAGATCAGTTTCTGTGAACTTCCGCTGAGAATGTAGACCCACCAACACGCGTCTAAGATCAGGATGTTGGGCACAATACTCAAGCATCTCCTCAGCTAGCGATGGATTGATAGATTCAACCTCTCCGATGAAACCGCCAAAGACAGCAAAATCCCTGCAAGTTTCAGGCTGCTTTTCGAGTTGCTCAACAAGTTTCAACCAACCAGCTTGTAAGTCATGGGCTCCTCTTGCCAACCCTCTCCCGAATGAAATGCGGTATGGCAGCCAATCGTTGGAAAACAGCTTAGGACATAGCTCATTTAGCCCATATTCAGATGCAGCAAACGCCTCACCCAGCCTAAATGCCCTTGCTTCAAGTTGATTCTCAGATTCTTGAAATACATCGGTGTCACTATATTCAAAATCAGTTTCTTGCACACAAGAATCAAGTTCCGGACTTAGTACATAAATCATGATATTTGGAACCAAACCTTGGGGCCTCAGCGCCCTCTCCAATGCAGCAAGATTGTCTGGTAGAGGTTCGACATCACTCTCACCTTCTAGATTGATATGGTCAAAATAGATTGTTGAACGAATTGCAATCCAACCTTCCCCCCAAGGGTAATGAGCGTGTAACTTGTACGCAGCATCGACTAATACGATTCTCATCGCTTCTTCACCCCACATATCACGAAATGCATTTGCTAGGATATTCCGCGCAGAGCTTTCAAGATTTGGATCTCTGGAAGTGCCCAATTTGACTGCAATATCGATAAAAGCTTGGCGCCACTCAGATAATTCATCCTGACTGGGGTTAAATCCATTGTCTCTTGGCCGAGCACCAAACTCATTCATTCCAAAGCAAGTCCAATGAGCCTCTAAGGCAGTCGAAAGCATCCTGAAACCCAATGCTCTACGTCGAGCAACGCCTGATGTAAGACATTCATTCATAAATGAAATACGTTGCGATAAGGAAGCATGCGTACCTGACAGATATGCTTGATAAAATTGTGTAATCTGATTTCTCACCGAGTTGTTATCATTGCATTCCTCTTCATAGTCCGCTAATTGAATGAGAAGTCTGATACACCGCTCGAAGGCTTTCGATTCATATGCCAGTAACTGCAAAAGATTGATAATTGATGTTCGACGAGGATTATAACCTGGCATCATGCCTTCAAAATCAGAAGCAATAAGAACAGTTTCAATTCTGTCTAGCAATGCTTCTGGAGCAACCGGTGCGATATAATTCAGTATTCTGTCAGATATATCGCTTAATTCTGTTAACCGTCCCAATAACCCGTCAGGCTGAAGCCAACACTCAACAATTTCTTTCGCAACGGTGTGGTCGTGCAACAGCCCTAACCTGTGCGCGAAAGACATGAGTAAACGTTGACGACCGGTGGCTTCAAAGGTCGCCCTGAGTTGATCAACTGGAATGCTATCAAGTGCCAATGCAGCCAGCCTATTGGCAACGGCATGAGGCAAAATGGCCCGCCAATGGGCCCTCTTTTGTACGATATGGCGATCTGACAACTTGCTTGTTGCTCGGAACAACTGGCTTACAGAATACCCCGAGATAGAACCCAATACTTCCAGTTCGTTTTGTCCTTCCTCAGCCGTTGAGACCGAAAATGAATAGACTAGAGACAATATTTCAGCCTGCTCCCGTAGACTATCATCCGGATTGTTTCGCTGTTCAAACAAACGGTTAAATAACTGTGCATCTGAAAGCTGGGCCAGACTTTCACCTTCCTCAACTCTCTCAGCGATAGCCAGAGAAACACGCGCATTACCATCAGCAAACTCTGCTATTCGGCGGGCATTATTTCGATCGATATTGGGAAAACGACGTAGAACAAGCTGTTCGGCAACCTCAGGCCCCACCGCTTCAATCTGGATGACCTCTGTGATCTGAGGCTTGTCATCTCTAATGTCATACTCAACGGTAATAAGGCTGATCGTACCTTTGGCCGCTACTTTACTGGCTAGAAGAGTGTGCAATTCAGAAGGACAATTATCGAGGATCATAATGGCCCGTCGTCCTTCAGCGATCAGTCTATCCAACATTGCTGTTGCAGAGGGTTCCGGGTTTTCACCGGTATCAACATAAACTGCGATAGTCCGATCGAGCGCATCTTCTCCGACTGATTCATCGAAAAGAGCCTGTACAATTCGGGTCTTTCCAACACCGGATAATCCCGTAATCCGAACAGCTTTATTGGTTGAACGAATCAGCTCACGCATTGGCCCGATTGCGTCCTGAATGGCTAGTTTTTGCCCTTTTCCTGATGGCAGAGTAATTGTCACCCCGGGAGCTGAAATCAAGGTATCTTCTGACCCCTGAGGTGGATTGCTCCATGCCCCATATGGCTGCCAACCAGAATATCCCTGCCCGAGCGTTTTTTTGGCCCAGAGCATGACTGATGGGTGCTGTCGCAACCATTGCACCAGTTTCGAGCGGTCGTAAAAATCCAACTGAATATTGGAGCGATGAGGATCATCCTTCACTGCATCCTTCATGGCCTTGAGCCGATCCTGTTTCATAGGAGGAGAGCAATCATCGCTTAAGCTAATGATGATATAGCTACCACCCTTTGCTGCTAGCTCTGCGATAGCGCGTGATAATTTTCCTGCGGGGGCCATTTCCTTGCTGATTGCCGATTTCGGCATACCGTGTATTTTGGCCTGAAAGACCGTATCAGGTCTTTCAATAAAGCCCGTGCTCATGTGCTCGACCGGTACTCGAACATGAACATCAATACCGCCATCGGGAGCATTTATCGAGCCAGACCAGTGTACATAGGCAGGGCTATGACCATGGGCTGCAATTTCCGCCTCGGCAAGGCGCGCTATTAACTCTTCAAGCTGGGTATCAGAGAGCCGGAGTAAGTCGTCTTTCTCAATATCAAAAATCGCCACGATGCCCTCTGATGCTTCCGAGTTAGAAGGCCACTATGTTATTCACATATAAATCAATTATCTACTTGTAGAGGAAATGGTGTGACCTATATCAGGAGGTGATTGCATTTCGACCAAAAAATCTACCCATATTAACAGTCACATGAGTTTCATTCCTCCACAGTTCTATTGTCTGAAAAATATTGACATGCAAACTCCTGTAATAAGAAAGACGCCCTAAGGCGTCTATCTTATTTTCAGGCTTTGGAGCAAACAGGTTGGAAGCTATTCCCCCTCCCCACCTTGCCCCACCACCCAATCAAATCGGGGTAATGGAGGTGATATGGGCATCCCCGTCCAGTGATTTGAAGATCTGCACCACGGCTTCGCCATGGATCGGTTTGGCAAGCGGCACAGTGCTCTTGCACTTGAAGCGGTAGTTGGTGCCAGCCACCACCTGGGTGGAGACTTCAAAGGGTACATATTGCACCCCGACAAATCCTTTCAGCGCCTGATCAAATACCGCCTGATCCTCGGCGGTCAGCTTGTGATATGCGGTCCATCCACCCACCAACACTGCTTGTTCTGACATATCAAACTCTCCGTGCTCTATGATCCCGACTCGTTTGGCCGTTCGGGCTGCGCCCCGTTGATTCAAGTGGTTTCCGGTCTCCACCGAGGTATCGTCACTGCCGGTTGGCGCGATGACGATGGGCCCGTTTGCGCAGCTATCTGCAACTGGATCAGCCCTCCCCCCAGCCACGAGCCGCAGTTGACAGCGGGCTCAATTGGCATGAGAGAGCCTAGTGCGAGATGGCAAAAATGCCCCTGTCACATATGACAGGGGCAAGGTGGCGAAAAAGCTGCTCGAAAAAAGAAGATATGTGGCGCAAACGATTGAGAAAAGAAAAGACGCCTCAAGGGCGTCTTTTTTGCATTTTTATGCTCGAAGGGCAGAACGGCGCGAGCCGCTTATTCCCATTCGATGGTTGCGGGCGGCTTGCCGGAGACGTCATACACCACGCGGGAGATACCGTTGATCTCGTTGATGATGCGGTTCGACACGTGACCGAGGAAGTCGTACGGCAGGTGAGCCCAGTGGGCGGTCATAAAGTCGATGGTTTCAACAGCGCGCAAGGCAATGACCCAGTCATATTTGCGACCGTCGCCCATCACGCCAACGGAGCGCACCGGCAGGAACACGGCGAACGCCTGGCTGACCTGGTTGTAGAGGTCGGCTTTGCGCAGCTCTTCGATAAAGACTGCATCGGCGCGGCGCAGAATATCGCAGTACTCTTTCTTCACTTCGCCAAGGACACGCACGCCCAGACCCGGGCCCGGGAACGGGTGACGGTAGAGCATGTCGTAGGGCAGACCCAGCTCGAGGCCGACGCGGCGCACTTCGTCTTTGAACAGCTCGCGCAGCGGCTCGACCAGACCCATCTTCATCTCTTCCGGCAGGCCGCCGACGTTGTGGTGAGACTTGATGACGTGGGCCTTGCCGGTCTTGCTGGCAGCGGATTCGATAACGTCCGGATAGATGGTGCCTTGCGCCAGCCACTTGGCGTTTTTCAGCTTTTTCGCTTCATCGTCAAACACTTCGACGAAGACGCGACCGATGATCTTGCGCTTGGCTTCCGGCTCGTCAACACCGGCCAGCGCAGAGAGGAAGCGCTCTTCGGCATCGACCTTGACGATGTTCAGACCAAAGTGGTCACCAAACATCTCCATCACCTGGGTGCCTTCGTTCAGGCGCAGCAGGCCGTTATCCACGAAGACGCAGGTGAGGCGATCGCCGATGGCGCGGTGCACCAGCATAGCAACCACGGAGGAGTCGACACCGCCGGAGAGGCCGAGGATCACTTCATCGTCACCCACCTGCTCGCGGATGCGGGCAACAGCGTCGTCGATGATGGTGGCCGGCGTCCAAAGGCATTCGCAGCCGCAGATATCTTTGACGAAGTGCTCCAGCATGCGGGCACCCTGACGGGTGTGGGTCACTTCCGGGTGGAACTGCACGCCGTAGAAACGCTTGGCTTCGTTGGCCATGGCCGCGTGGGGGCAGGTCGGGGTCCGGGCGATGGTAGTGAAGTCGGCCGGAATGGTGGTGACCTTGTCACCGTGGCTCATCCAGACATCCAGCAGGGCATTGCCGTTGTCGGCGATGGCATCTTCGATGTTGCGCAAGAGGGCGCTGCTCTTGCCAGCTTCGCCCAGCACTTCCACCTTGGCGTAACCGAATTCACGCTCGGTGGAGGATTGCACCTTGCCACCCAGCTGCTCGGCCATGGTCTGCATGCCGTAGCAGATACCGAACACAGGGACACCGGCGTTGAACACATACTCGGGGGCGCGCGGGCTGCCCGCTTCGGTGACGGACTCGGGGCCGCCGGAGAGGATGATGCCGCTCGGATTGAATTCGCGGATCTGCTCTTCGGTTACGTCCCAGGCCCACAGTTCGCAGTAAACGCCGATTTCGCGCACGCGGCGGGCGATCAGCTGGGTGTACTGGGAACCGAAGTCGAGGATAAGGATACGGTGCTGGTGAATGTCTTTAGTCATTTTATTCCTGCATCAGGCTGATGTTGTCACAAAGGGCACGGGATAAAAAAAGGGTGGAAAAACGGGGCGCAGGGCCCCGTTTTATCAGCCCATCCGATAGTTGGGGGCTTCTTTGGTAATGGTCACATCGTGGACGTGGGACTCTTTCATCCCGGCGCCGGAGATGCGCACGAATTCAGCCTTGGTGCGCATGTCGTCGATGGTGGCGCTGCCGGTCAGACCCATGGAGGAGCGCAGGCCGCCCATCTGCTGATGGATGATCTCTTTGAGGCGACCTTTATAAGGCACGCGACCTTCGATACCTTCCGGTACCAGCTTGTCAGCGGCGTTGTCGGTCTGGAAGTAGCGGTCGCTGGAGCCTTTGGACATGGCGCCCAGGGAACCCATACCACGGTAGGATTTGAAGGAGCGACCCTGATAGAGCTCGATCTCGCCCGGCGCTTCTTCGGTACCGGCGAACATGGAGCCGACCATGACGCAGCTGGCGCCCGCGGCGATGGCCTTGGCGATGTCGCCGGAGAAGCGGATGCCGCCGTCGGCGATAACCGGAACGCCAGTGCCTTCCAGCGCATCAACGGCGTCGGAGATGGCGGTGATCTGGGGCACGCCCACGCCGGTCACGATACGGGTAGTACAGATGGAGCCTGGGCCGATACCGACCTTGACGGCATTGACACCGGCAGCAACCAGTGCCTTGGCGCCAGCGGCGGTCGCCACGTTGCCACCGATGATCTGCAGATCCGGATAGGCTTCGCGGGTGGCTTTGATGCGATCCAGCACACCCTGGGAGTGGCCGTGGGAGGAGTCGATCAGCAGCACGTCAACACCGGCTTCCACCAGCGCGGCAACGCGCTCTTCGTTACCGGCACCGGCACCGACGGCAGCGCCGACCCGCAGACGACCCTTGTCATCTTTACAGGCGTGGGGCTTGCGCTCGGCTTTCTGGAAATCTTTAACGGTGATCATGCCCTTGAGTTTGAAGTCGGCGTTCACCACCAGCACTTTTTCGATACGGTGCTTTTGCATCAGGGCAACCACCTCTTCGCGAGGGGCCCCTTCACGCACGGTGACCAGACGATCTTTCTGGGTCATGATCTGTTCAACGGTCTGGGAGAGGTCAATCACGAAGCGCACGTCACGGCCGGTGATGATACCGACCAGCTGATTGCCGTCAGTCACCACGGGGTAACCGGCGAAGCCATTCTTGTGGCTCAGCTCCTTGATTTGGGCGATGGTCATGTCAGGGCGTACGGTGACGGGGTCAGTGACCACGCCGCTCTCGTACTTCTTGACCTTGCGCACTTCGGCAGCCTGCTGCTCGATGGACATGTTCTTGTGGATAAAGCCGATACCGCCTTCCTGGGCCAGTGCGATAGCCAGACGGGCTTCGGTCACAGTGTCCATGGCAGCGGAGATCATCGGGATGTTCAAGCTGATGGCGGAGGTCAGCTTGGTACGCAGATCGGCAGTATTGGGAAGAACTTCGGAGTGGGCGGGAACCAACAGTACATCGTCGAAGGTTAACGCTTCTTTGGCAATCCTGAGCATGGCAATATCTCACCGTTGAGGAAGTGGGGGTGTAAAATATTGCCGACGAAGTTTACTCACGCATTGGTCACTGGTAAAGAAGTTTTTTGAATTTTTTATGGCATAGCCCTCTTTTAGGCGGCCAACGGCGCAAAAAACTAATAAATTCAGCTGTAATCATGCCTTTTTTCACGACAAGATGATCTTTTTTGTCGTTGAGCCCCTTTCTCCCTCCAACCTCCCGGAACAGCATTTTCAATGATCCAATTATGTGCAGCCGGGTGTTCAGTTTCCCTGATAGCGACCTGGCTTGTGCCAATTCATCAGCATGGCGTTCATCGCCAGCGCACTCAGGGTGGACCAGAGCAGCAAGGGCAGTGGCAAGGTGAGCAGGGAGAGTGCAAACACCAGCACATCAAGCACCATCTGGCTCTTTCCCGCGTTGATGCCAACGCGCCGTTGCAGCCAGAGCGTTACCACCCCGGTGCCACCTACGGAGGCATTGTGGCGCGCCAGAGACAACACCCCCATGCCGAGAAAGGTCCCCCCTACCAAGGCGGCAAACAGTGGGTGGACATAGCTCACCGTCAGCAGCAGCGGTACCGCCTGGGTGGCCGCCGAGAGGGTAACGTTGACGATCAGCGTCTTGATGGTGAAGGCGCGCCCCATAGTGAAGTAACAAAACACCATGAAGGGCATGTTGACCATGAAGAACAGAACCCCGATGGGCAAACTGCTGACATGGGCGAGCAGCAGGGCGATGCCCGCGATGCCACCGGTGATCATGCCGGAACACTTGAGCAGGTTGAGACCGACCGCGATAAACATGACCCCGAGCACCATGCCGTAAACATCGTCCTTGAGGGTGTGGGCCAGGGCTTTGGTCGCCGGCACGGGCGACATGGTCATTTCACTCTCCATATGACTCCTCTCCATGTTTGCTGTGACATCAGGGCACCAGTCACTGGGCCGAAGGGGTCGGCATACTCGGGCGCCCTGGCCATTTCCCCTGCCGGTCCCCCCTGCCGACATCACAAGACTCAGCAAAAAAAGCGCCAATCAACACAAGCATCCAGGATAAGCTGAAAAATCAAATTTAAATTCCGACATTCTGCCTATGACAGGAGCAACACACCCATTCATGGGACAAACATCAGGCTGCATCAGCATGTTTGACCAGCCACACTGAAGGCAGCTCACCATCTTCCCTTTTAAAGCCCGTTATTAAGTGGATCATGTTGATATGGTGCCACATGGCAGCATGAATCATGCTCGTCACAGGAGGGGCATAGGGTGGATACGGCATATTTCTCCAAGGTGGGTTCCTGCTGCCAATGTCGATGATGCGCACCACTTTGGGGCGAAAGCACCATAACAGAGCAAGCCACCCTCGGATGCCGCTTGCTCCCAAGCGATGTCGACGCTACTGCTTATTGCCTTCCCCGTCTGGTCCATCTCCCTCGATCCCTTGATATGCGGCATAAAAAAGTCGGCCCCAAGGCCGACTCGCTGCACACTGTGACAGGCTTTCCTTATTTGAGATATTTACCGTCAACGCCCACCTTGCCCGGGCCGTTCAGTACCCAGACCCGTGCCGAATAGGCGGGCACCGCAAAGCTCAGACTGCCGTTGCTGACGTTCTGACTCGCGCCGGTCACCGCATCCGTATAGGTGCCGTTCTTCAGGCCACTCAGGTTTATTTGCTGGGCCGAACTGGCCGCGAGGCCCACGGCAGCGTAGCTGCCTTGAGCGCTCAGGTCACGCACGAAGCTGATGCCGCTGCCCCACTCGTTCACCTGGCTCATGGGCGCCTTCTGCAGGGCGGGCACCGCCTTGCGGATCTGGTTCAGGCGCTTGATGTGCTGGTAGAGCGGGTGGCTCGGAGTGGCCGGGTTGTCCAGCACCTCCCCGTAGTAGGCACGACCAGTCTGATCCACCGTCATGGTGGCCCCGTCGATATCCTGAGGCTTGCCCGCCTGGAACATCACCTCCTCCCCGTAGTAGAGGGTCGGGATGCCCCGCGCCGTCCAGAGCAGGTTGTAGGTCATGGCCGCATTGCCCTCTTCCCCGCCGTAGCGGTACTTGAAGTCGTTGTCCGGCCCCACGTCATGGTTCTGGAAGAAGGTGATGAGCTTGGTGGCATCCCCATAGACCCAGTCCATGGCAAAGATCCCGCCCACCCCGCCAAAGCTCCCCCGGGTGACGTTGTCACGGAAGGTGGAGAAGAGGGAGAAGTCCAGCACAGAGAGGCCGGAATCGCCCCCTGCCCGGGGATCCGCCGGGTTCGGCGTGGTGCGGGTATACCACCAGGGACGGATCACCGCCGAGGCATTGTCGTTGGCCAGCTCAGAGCCCCAGCCGGTGCCCTTGACCAGGTTCTCGCCAAAGACGAACAACCCCGGCTTGTGGGCCTGCCAGTCGTGGACATAGGTCAGCAGCTCGTCCCGCTCGATGTGCTTCAAGGTATCGATGCGAATGGCGTCAACCCCCATGTCGAGGTACTGGCGGATGGCGCCGTTGAGGTAGTCCTTGACGTTCTGGTTGCCGGTGGCGAGATCGATGCAATCCCCCGCCATGTGTTTGCGCTGCAGGGCGAGCGGGCTCTCCCAGTCACCGCCTGACATGAAACCGTCCAGGTGATACCAGGCGGGATCCAGGGTCTGGGCGTCGATGCCGAAGAAGCGGTTGGGGTTGTAGCCAGCACTCGGCACGGTGGCGCCTGTCTTGGGGTCCACCAGAGGCTGGGTGCCCGCCGGATCGGACTGGCAGCGGGCCTTGTACCAGTCGGGAGCCGCCGGGTTGTCGTCGTCACAGCGGTTGGCGCTAGCGTAGTCCCCGAGGTTGCCCTGATAGGGGCCGTTGTTGATGAGCCCCTGGCTCGACCCCGCCGGTACGTAGTATTTGACGGGCAGGCGATCGATCCAGGTCTTGCCGCGCAGGCCGTACTGGCTCGAGTGGTTGAGCACCACATCCTGGATCACCTTGAGCCCCTTGGCGTGGGTCGCCTGGATGAACTCCCGGTAACCCGCCCCCGGCGACTCCAGACGGGGATCGACCCGGTAGAAGTCGTAGGCGTGGTAGCCGTGGTAGTCTAGGCCGGAGCGATTCTCCACCGGTGGCGTCACCCAGATGGCGGTGAAGCCGAGATCCTTGATGTAGTCGAGCTTGGCGATCAAGCCCTTGAAGTCGCCGCGCCAATGGGGATCCCCCGCCTTGTAGCGATCCCGGTTATGGTAGTTGTTGCTGGCATCGCCATCATAGAAGCGGGCGGTCAGCAGGAAGTAGATGCTCTCGGCACGAAAATCGCCGCTCGCCACACCCTGCTCGCCGATACGGTACTCGAAGCGCTGCTCGCGCTGATTGCCGCTGGCGTCAATGGCAAGGGTGCGGATCACCAGATCGGTGCCGCTCCCCTTGTCGCTCGCCACCAGGGGCTGGCCTGCATAGCGGGCCGACGCCGTGGTGGGCTGGCTGCCGTCCGTGGTGAAATGCACGGCGGGGGCGCTGTCCTGATCGTCGCTCACCCCCAGGGTGATGGACTGGTTGTCCAGATAACTCCCCGGGGCCGGGGTGACCGTCACCGTGGGGGCCTGCAGATCGGCCCCGGCCAGCGTCTCCACCTCGATGGCCTTGCGCAGGCTGTCAAAGCAGATGCGATAGCGGGTGTTGGCGCTGACCAGGTAATCCTGGGCCGGATACGCCTCGGTCCAATCCCCCTTGTGGTCAATCTTGAAGCGGGGGTTGTTGCTGCCAAAGGCCTGCTCGGTGCAGAAGGTGGTACCATCCTCGCTGGTCATGGGGGTGAGCCCCCAGTTGTTGGTCGTGCCCCGGAAGTACCAGCTGTCGCTGCTCTGTCCTGCCCCGACCATCACGCTCACGCTGCTGCTGCCCTTGGCGCCCTGATCGTCGGTGACCGTGAGGCCATAGGTGAAGTTGCCGGTCTGGGTGGTGCTGACGACGATGCTCTCCGTGGTCTCGCCGCTGCTCCACAGATAGCTCGTGATCTGGCCGTCGGGATCCGTAGAGTCGCTGCCGCTCAAGGTCAGTGACGCCCCCTGGGTCACATTCACCGTGCCCCCCGGGGTGATGACCGCGAGCGGCGGCTGGTTGTCATCCCCAAGGGGGGTGATGCTGTAGACCAGGGTCTGGTCGTTGACCTGGATGCGCACCGTACCCACGGCGCTCCAGAAGATGTCGCCGCCACTTTTCTCAAGCACGCCGTCGCCGTTGCTGTCGCCAAAGTTGACGGCCCAGTCGCCAGCCTGATCAAACTTGAGGCGCTGGCTCGCCTTGCCATCCATGTAGGCTTCCACCTGCCACAGGTGATCCCCTACCAGAGTCATGGGGAGGCTGGCCCAGCCGTTGAAGGTGCCGCGTACGTTGAGCTGCGGCAAGGTGCTGGCAAACCCCGAGGCCTCGCAACTGGCCACCGCCGTCGCGCTCACCGCCTGAGTGCTGGCGTTGATACGGATCTGGTACGCCGTGTTGGCATTGACCCCGTAGTCGGCCGCCGGGTAGCTCTGCTGCCAGTTGCCGTACCTGTCTATCTTAAAGCGCGGGCCGCCGCTGGCATCCCCGCTCACGAAGCGCTGGCAGGTATCAAAATTGACGCCGTCCGTCGACGTCATTGCGGTCGCCGCCCATCCATTCGCGGTGCCTCGGAAGAACCACTCCGCCGCCGACGTCGGCGCCGTGATCAGGGTTCCCAACAATCCGGCCGCGAGTATCCATCTAGCCATTGATAGTCCTTTATTTTCATTGTTTTGTGTGTGATGCCGGTGTGCCCCGGCATTCCCCCATCCGCTACAGTCCCGCCTTCGGATGAGCCCGATCAGTCTAGAGTTCCCCATAACCAATTCATGGCGAATGCGCGCAAAATGTGACCACCATCGACTTCGCTATTGGCTGTATGTGATTGATAGCGCTTTCATTTCCATGCAACACCGATTTGCAGGGAGGAGTGACCAACCTGATCCATTGACTCGGCGGACGAGGTGAAGTGGGGTAAGATGGCGACATTGTTTCTCTCCTCCGCCTTCGCTGGCGAGGAACCGTGCGCAGGAACCGCCTTGAACTATCGCAACGAATCCGGCCAAAACAGGCAACAGCAGGTCTTTACCGTCACCCGCCTCAACAGCGCCGTGCGCATGATCCTGGAGCAAGATCTGGGGCTGGTGTGGCTGACCGGCGAGCTCTCCAACCTGGCGATGCCAAGCTCCGGCCACTGGTATTTCTCGCTTAAGGACATATCGGCGCAGGTGCGCTGCGCCATGTTCAAGGGCAACAACCGGCGGGTGGCCTTTCGCCCGCAGGATGGCATGCAGGTACTGGTGCAGGCGCGAGTTTCCCTCTATGAGCCGCGCGGCGACTACCAGCTGATCATCGAGTCGATGCAACCTGCAGGCGATGGCGTGCTGGCGCTGCGTTTTGAAGAGCTCAAGCGCCGCCTCGGCGCCGAGGGGCTGTTTGACGAGAGCCGCAAGCGGCCGCTGCCCCGCGAACCGCGCGCGGTAGGCCTCATTACCTCCGCCACCGGTGCGGCTTTGCACGATATGCTGACGGTGCTTAAACGGCGTGCGCCGGATCTACCGGTCTTTATCTACCCGACTCAGGTACAGGGGAGCGCCGCCATCAGCCAGATCGTCGCGGCGATCGCCAAAGCGAACCAGCGCGCCGAGGTGGATGTGCTGATCGTAGGGCGCGGCGGCGGGTCGCTCGAAGATCTCTGGTGCTTTAACGAAGAGGCTGTGGCGCGTGCCATTGCCCACTCCGCCATACCAGTGGTGAGCGCGGTGGGCCACGAGGTGGATGTCACCATCAGCGACTTTGCCGCCGACTTGCGCGCCCCTACCCCATCGGCCGCCGCCGAGCTGGTGGCGCCGGATCAGAGCGCCCGAGCCCAGCGTCTCGTTCACCTCAAGCAGCGACTGCTGCAGGCGATGAGCCGCCAGCAGACCGCCGCCCGCCACGATTTCATCCTGCTGCAAAAGCGGCTCGACCATCAGGATCCGAAGCGGCGGCTGGAGCAACAATCCCAGCGACTCGACGAGCTCTCCACCCGTTTGCAGCAACTGCTGCGCCAGCGGCTGCATCAGGGTGAGCGGCGCCTCACCAACCTTGAACTGCGCCTGCAGGGCAAGAGTCCGGAGCGCCTCTTGGCAGCTGGCAAACGCCGCCATCAGCTGGCCGAGGAGCGGCTTCATGCCCTGATTGCAAAACGGCAAGACCTTGCTAGTCACCGCCTCGCCATGCTCAGCGCCCGCCTCGACGGGGTGAGCCCGCTCGCCACCCTGGGGCGCGGCTACTCCATCACCCGCACCGCGCGTGGTGAGGTCATTAGCCGCGCCGATCAGGTCAACAATGGCGATCAGCTCATCACCACTCTGGCGCAAGGGAGCCTGCAGGTACGGGTCGAGAAAGTTATCAACGACTCAGCGCAGTAGAACGGCTGCATCAAACCACCAGCCAATCTGCCATTCAGCCCGGCAATCAGCCAAAAACAAAGGCCACCACCGCAAACACAGTGGTGGCCTTTTTCATCTCGGGTGCTGGCGCCCGCTCAGCCCTTGGCGCGGCGGGCGACCAGGGTGAACTTGTAATCATCGCTCTTGAAGAAGTTGCGACTGAACTCGAACACTGTGCCATCTTGCAGGAAGCCGCGGGAGACCTTCTCGATAATGGGCTTGGCGGGATCGATACCGAGCGCCTCCACCACCTGCGCCGAGGGGAGCACCGGAATGATCTCCTGCTCGCTGCGGTCAATCACCAGCTGCTTCACCTCTTCGATGTAGTGGTACTTGGAGCCCTGCATCACCGCATAGCTGAGGTCGGGGAAGAGGGCGAGCGGCATCCAGGTCTCCTCCAGCGTTACCGCGATCTGACGAATAAAGCGCACCCGCTTGACGTAGTAGACAAGCGCCCCTTCCAGCAGATTGAGCCGCTCGGCCAGCTCGCTGCTCGCCTTGATCACCTCGAAGGCGAGAATGTCGCTGTGGGTCTCGGCCGCCGGATCGGTCACCTTCTCATAGAGGCTGGTGAGCTGATAGATGTCGTAGTTCACCTTCTCCTGCCGCACATAGCTGCCGCTGCCCTGAATGCTCTCGATGACGTTGAGTTCGGTCAGCTGCTTGAGGGCCTGGCGCACCGTCACCCGGCTCACACCGAACTGCTCGCGCAACTCGGCTTCCGTGGGCAGGGCATCGCCGGGGGCCAGCTCCCCTTGCGCAATCCACTGCGTGATGGTGTCGGCTATCTGGCGATACATAGGTTTTTTCGACACGAAAGGCCACCTCGTCGGCTCTGCGCCATGATAAATGGAAGAGGCGCCATTCTACCCCAGTTGCCCGGCAGACAAAACGGCTCGGCCTCATTTGACCTAACAAATCACCTCGAACAAACAATACAAAAACAATACAAATAACGAATTGTATGATACCACTCACAAAAATCAGTCGACCGGTTTGTTAGCATCGCTGTCACTTTCACCATGACGGCTTGCTGGCAAGCCAACCTGACAGAGGATCATCATGAATCTGACCAGTCTTACCGGCCCCCATCTCATCACGTTGCAAACCCGGTTTGCCGATCGGGATGCGGCCATTCATGCCCTGGCTGATCGGCTCGATCAGGCCGGCAAGCTGCACGACAAGGCCGCCTTTCTGGCGGCGGTCATGGCCCGCGAGGCGCAGGGCCCCACCGCCCTTGGCGAAGGGCTGGCGGTGCCACACGGCAAGTGTGATGCGGTGCGTGAAGCAGCCTTTGCCGTCGCTACCCTGAGCGAGGAGCTGGGCTGGGAGGGGATCGACGGCCCCGAGCCGGTCAACCTGATCTTCATGCTGGCGATCCCGACCGATCAGGCGGGCTCCACCCACATGCAACTGCTCACCACCCTCACCACTGCCCTGGTGGATGACGATACCCGCGAGGCGGTGCTGGCGGCTCAAAGTGCCGAGCAACTGATGGTACTGCTTGATGGTGAGGGGGATAGTGGCAAGCAACCAGAAAAAGAAGATAAATCAAATACAAATCAACCTACAGTGGTCTGTGTCACCGCCTGCCCGGCGGGGATCGCCCACACCTATATGGCTGCCGAGTATCTGGAAAAGGCGGGGCGCAAGCTGGGCATTCGGGTACTGGTCGAAAAGCAGGGTGCCAACGGCATCGAGGATCGCCTGCCGCAAGAATCACTCGATGCTGCGGTGGCCTGCATCTTCGCCGCCGAGGTGGCCATCAAGGAGCAGGAGCGTTTTGCCGGTATCCCCCGGATCGAGACGCCGGTGGCCGAGCCCATCCGCCATGCCGAGCGGATCCTCAATGATGCGCTGGAAGCGGCCAAGGCCGGTCGCACCGCCCCGACGCCAAACCCCAGCCAGAGCGACGCGCCGACCGGCAAGAAGGTGAGCCTCAAGACCGAGCTCAAGCAGGCGCTGCTGAGCGGCATCTCCTTTGCCGTGCCACTGATCGTGGCAGGCGGTACCGTGCTCGCCGTCTCTGTGCTGCTGGCCCAGATCTTCGGCCTGCAGCATCTGTTTGATACCGAGAACTCCTGGCTCTGGATGTACCGCAAGCTGGGCGGTGGCATGCTGGGCACCCTGATGGTGCCAGTGCTGGCGGCCTATACCGCCTACTCGCTGGCAGACAAACCGGCGCTGGGCCCGGGCTTTGCTGCGGGACTGGCCGCCAACATGATTGGCTCCGGCTTCCTCGGCGGCGTGGTCGGTGGTCTTATCGCCGGTTACCTGATGCGCTGGGTCAAGCAGCATGTGCGCCTTAGCCCCAACTTCAACGGCTTTCTCACCTTTTACCTCTATCCGGTGATCGGCACTCTGGTGGCGGGCAGCCTGATGCTGTTTGTCATCGGCCAGCCGGTAGCCTGGCTCAACAACAGCCTCACCGAATGGCTCAACGGCCTCTCCGGCACCAATGCGCTGGTACTGGGCGCCCTGCTCGGCTTTATGTGCTCGTTTGACCTGGGTGGCCCGGTCAACAAGGCGGCCTACGCCTTCTGCCTCGGCGCCATGGCCAACGGGGTCTACGGCCCCTACGCCATCTTCGGCGCGGTCAAGATGGTCTCGGCCTTTACCGTCACCTTCTCCACCCTGCTGGCGCCGCGCCTGTTCCAGACCTTCGAGATCGAGACCGGCAAATCGACCTGGCTATTGGGGCTGGCGGGGATCACAGAGGGCGCCATTCCGATGGCGATCGAAGATCCAATCCGGGTGATCGGCTCCTTCCTCGCAGGCTCGGTGGTCACCGGCGCCATGGTGGGTGCCATGGGGATTGGTCTCTCCACCCCGGGGGCCGGCATCTTCTCCCTGTTCATGCTCCACGATGGTGGCCATGGCGCCCTGACGGCTGCCGCCGTCTGGCTCGGTGCGGCGCTGGTGGGCACCCTTATCTCCACTGTGGTGCTGATCGGCTGGCGCAGTCACGCCATGCAGCGCGGCACCTATCAGGTGGTCGCCGCAGAGTAAGGCTCATCTTCACCACCACTTTTTCAACAGACTATTTTTCCGCACGGCAGGCAAGGGCCGCCGTGCGTCAGCAAAGGATCATTGTCATGACAGTTTCACGAGTTCACATCACGCCACACATGCACTGGGATCGGGAGTGGTACTTCACCACCGAGGAGTCCCGCATCCTGCTGATCAACAACATGGCGGAGATCCTGGCGCGTCTTGAATCCGACCCCGACTACAAGTTCTATGTGCTGGACGGCCAGACCGCGGTGCTGGAGGATTACTTCGCCATCCAGCCCGAGAACAAGGCCCGGGTGAAGGCGCTGGTGGAAGCGGGCAAGCTCATCATCGGCCCCTGGTACACCCAGACCGACACCATGCAGGTGAGCGGCGAGTCCATCCTGCGCAACCTGCTCTACGGGATGCGCGACTGCCTCAGCCTTGGCGAGCCGATGAAGATCGGTTACCTGCCCGACTCGTTCGGCATGTCCTCCCAGCTACCCCACATCTTCAACGGCTTCGGGATCGATCGGGCCATGTTCTGGCGCGGTTGCTCCGAGCGCCACGGTACCGACAAGACCGAGTTCCTCTGGCAGAGCAACGATGGCAGCGAGGTGACCGCCCAGGTACTGCCGCTCGGCTACGCCATCGGCAAATACCTGCCGGAAGATGAGGCGGGGCTGCGCAAGCGGCTCGAATCCTACTTCGAGGTGCTGGAGAAGGCCTCGGTCACTCAGGATATCCTGCTGCCCAACGGCCACGATCAGATGCCGCTGCAACAGAACATCTTCGCCATCATCGACAAGCTGCGCGAGATCTACCCCCAGCGTGAATTCCACATGAGCCGCTTCGAGCAGGTCTTCGAGCGCATCGAGGCGTGCCGCGACCAGCTGGCCACCCTCAAGGGGGAGTTCAACGACGGCAAATACATGCGGGTACACCGCACCATCTCCTCCACCCGGATGGACATCAAGCTGGCCCACGCCGCCATCGAGAACAAGATCGTCAACATCCTCGAGCCGCTGGCGAGCATCGCCTGGGCGCTCGGCTTTGAGTACCACCACGGGCTTTTGGAGAAGATGTGGAAGGAGATTATGAAGAACCACGCCCACGACAGCATCGGCTGCTGCTGCAGCGACAAGGTGCATCAGGAGGTGATGACCCGCTTCATTCTGGCCGACGACATGGCCGAGAACCTGATCCGCTTCTACATGCGCAAGATTGTCGACAACATGCCGGTGGCGCTGTGCGAAGACGGAGTACAGGTGGCTGACAAGCTCTGCCTGTTCAACCTGATGCCCTTCCCCCGTCAGGAGGTGATCAATACCAGCATCCGCATTCGCGCCCAATCCTTTGCCCTGCGCGATGAGGCGGGCCAACCGGTCCCCTACTTCATCCGCGCCAAACGCGAGATTGACCCGGGTCTGGTGGACAGACAGATCGTTCACTACGGCAACTACGACCCCTTTATGGAGTACGACATCCAGCTCTGCCATCCCCTGCCGGCCATGGGTTACTGCACTCTCCATATCGAGGGCAATCAGCCGGGACTGGAGCAGCCGGTGACGGCCAACGGCGAGCTGCTGGAGAACGATTTTTACCGCATCGCCCTCAACGACAACGGCACCTTGCAGATCCTGGACAAGCTGCGCGGCACCACCTTTGATCAGGTGCTCACGCTGGAAGAGGGCTCCGATGATGGTGACGAGTATGACTACTCACCATCGCGGGACGAGTGGCTGCGCTACTCCACCGAGTTTGCGGTGACTCGCGAGGTCACCCATCAGGCGTGGCAGAGCATCGCTACGCTCAAACTGCGTATGGCCTTGCCTGCCAACCTCGCCGAGCGTGCCAACCGCCAGTGCAGCGGCCACCTCGATGTCATCTGCCGCATTACGCTGGCGCACCAGAGCCCGCGTATCGATATCGAGCTGGAGCTCGACAATCAGGCCGATGATCATCGGGTGCGAGTGCTGATCCCCACCCCCTTCCCGAGCGACACCGTGGTCTCTGACAACCAGTTTGGCTGCATCACCCGCCCCACCCGCGACAGCGCCATGGCGAACTGGGAAACGGAAGGGTGGAAAGAGGCGCCCATTCCGGTCTGGCAGCTGATGAACTTCGTCGCCCTGCAAGATGGCAAGCAGGGACTGGCGGTGCTGAGCGACGGTCTGCGCGAGTTTGAAGTGATCGGTGAGCAGTGCGACACCCTGGCACTCACCCTGCTGCGCGGGGTCGGCGTACTCGGTAAAGAGGAGCTGCTGCTGCGCCCGGGTCGCCCCTCCGGCATCAAGCTGCCCACCCCGGACTCCCAGGTGCGTGGCAAACTCAGCTGCCGTTTCAGCCTGCTGGCGTTTGCCGGCGATCACATCAGCGCCAACGTGATGCAGGCGGCGCGCCGCTACCTCACCCCGGTTCGCTGCTACAACAAGATCCCGTTCGATGCCATGAAGCTCAACAAGGCGAGCTTCACCACCCCGCTCCACTTCAGTCTGCTCTCCATGGATCCCTCCGGTCCGGTGCTGAGTGCCCTGAAGAAAGCCGAGGATGAAGAGGCGCTGGTGATCCGGGTCTACAACCCGAGCGAACAGGCGGTGCAGGAGGGTGGCAAAGTGACCAGCCAGCACACCTTGAGCGACTGGCAAGCGGTGCGGATGGACGAGCAGCCCCTGCCCCTTGAGCTGGCTGCTGGCGAGTTTGGCGAGCTGGCGCCCTGCCACTCCCGCAGCGTGCGCTTTCGGGTGGCTCGCGACTAACCGCCGGTAACACCCACAGCTAGCAACAGGCGGGGAAGAGTCATCCCCTCCCCGCCTGCTTATCCCTTCAAGCTGGCCTGCCACGCTTGATAACGGCATAAAAAAATCCCCGCCAATTGGCGGGGATTTTTATTGGGCCCTGCTTCATCCCGCGAGCGGGAGCGCGCACTTAGCTGGCCTTGCGCAGGATCTGCTCAAGGTAGTCGGCGAAGCGGTGACCGTGATGCTCCAGCAGTTTCGGGAACATGGAGATGGAGGTCATGCCCGGGAAGGTGTTGATTTCATTCAGCAGGATCTCCCCCTCCTCGGTCAGGAAGAAGTCGATGCGCGAGAGATGGGTCAGTTTCAGCTGACGGAACGCCTTGAGGGCATACTCGTGGATCGCATCGGCCTGCGCCTCGGTCAGCCCCTCGGCACGCAGTGCCGTCTCGGTATGGCTGGCGCTGCTGTACTTCTCTTCATAGGTGTAGAACTTGTCCTGCGGCACGCAGATCTCGCCCGGATAAGTCGCCACCAGCTCGTCACCGTACTGGTAAACCGCTACTTCCAGCTCGCGCGGCTTGACCGCTTTCTCGATCAGTACCTGTTCGGAGTAACCGAAGGCATCGGCAATACCTTTTACCAGATCCGCTTCGTTGCTAGCGGAGTAGCAGCCAACGGAAGAGCCCTGGGAAGCGGCCTTGATAAAGACCTTGCCCCACTTGGCCAGCGCGGCTTTGGCCTCGGCGAGCGCCGCCTCATTTTGCTCGGTCAGGAACAGGTACGGGGTGTTGGGAATACCGATAGCGGAGAGCCACAGCTTGGTGCTGATCTTGTTGAAGCAGATCTTGCTCGCCTCGGCATCGCAACCGAGATAAGGCAATCCGGCCAGCTCGAGGAAGGATTGCAGATCGCCGGTCTCACCCGGGTAGCCGTGGATGCAGGGCACCACGTAATCCACCGGACGGGCCACGCTGTCAAACGAAAGCAGCTTGTCGAGCCCCAGCTTGCACTCGCGGCCATCGGCACTGAGCCAGCGATCGGCGAACATCTCGACGCGGGTCACTTCGACACCGGGCAGAAGGCCCAGTTGTTGCTCGAGGAAATTGGCGCTGCGCAGAGAAACCTCGTGCTCTGAGCCACCGCCGCCGCACAGCAGCAAGACATGCATGTTCTTCATTAGATGTGATCCCTTGGGAAAAGCGGCCTCGTCATGACCATTTGATAAGCCAACCACCATAAAAACCGGACGAAGCCAGATACGAACATAAGTGCGCGCCAGTGTAGCAAGGGAGATCAACCCTTGTCAGCTGATGGGAGACCCATGACCCCACTTCTTGCAGTGAAAAGTCTCCCCTGTGTCAAAATCGGGACACATTGCCCCTCAGCGCGGGGGATCGACCCTTCCCATGCCGTTGCCATTGACCCGAAACCAGCCGGCAATACTGTAGCGCTCGCGATTGGCAGGCAGTACCTCGTGGGGAAACTCCTCGGAGAGAAACATGACCAGCCGCCCCCCCTTGGGGCTGACATCCATCAGAAACTGCTCCTTGTCGTCATACATGCGCAGCACTCCACCCGCTTCGGGCAGCCAGTCGTTGTTGAGGTAAAACACGGTGGTAAGACGGCGGTTGGAGCGACCGGCAAAGGCATCCCGATGGGTGGCGTAAAAATCCCCGCTGCGATAGCGGGCGAAGTGGGCCTCGTAGTCGAACAATCCCAGCATCAGCATCCGGTTGGCGGCAAGACGCAGGGACTCCATCCGGGCGAGGTAGTCAGCCACCGGCGCACCGAGGGAGGGCTCCAGCCAGTGGATCTGGTCACGGCGAATGTCGGGATTGCCCTGGTGCAGGGCGTCACGGCCGATCCCGGCCGGTTGCCATTCGCTTGGCAAACAGGCTTTGAGGGCATCCACCTCGGTGGCGGTCAAAAAATCATCCACTATCACCCATCCCCGGGTGTAAATGGCATCCATGGCAGCTTGATAGTCCAAGATTGGCTCACAATGAGTAGAAAGAGGGCGCTTTGTAGCGACTTACCGGCAAAGTCACAAACCGGTTTGCTTCTCTTGAGAAGTCCCAACATCAATACGCGAGTTGCTGCCCGCCGCCCCGCGTTTTTGTCGACAGTTGTGATCCCGCTCTGCCAAGGAGCGTATTGGCTGTCGAAACTGTGATGGCCCTTGCAATCAAGGGGACGGATCCTTGCTCTCACCTTGCCGTTAAAAGAGCCAACCGATACCGTAGCCACATCACCATCATGTCGTTAGGCCGGCGCTCATCGCCACAACCGACCTGACACCCCACGGATAACCACGAGAAGGATCTGCTTATGCCTCTGCCCGACCTTATTTTGCAACAACTGGATGGAAGCCCCTACCCGCTGACTCAACTGGCGGGCAAGGTGGTACTGGTGGTCAATGTGGCTAGCCGATGTGGCTTTACTCCTCAATACGAGGGGCTGGAAGCCCTCTATCGCGAGCTGGGGCCAGAGGGGTTGGTGATCCTGGGCTTCCCCTGCAACCAGTTTGGCAATCAGGAGCCGGGGGATGCGGACGAGATCGCTCGCTTCTGCTCTCTCGATTATCCGGTCAGCTTCCCCATCATGGCCAAGTGCGATGTCAACGGTGAACAGGCCCACCCCCTCTATCAATGGCTCAAGAAAGAGAAACCGGGGCTGCTGGGGCTCGAAAACGTCAAGTGGAACTTCACCAAGTTCCTGATCGACCGTGATGGCAAGGTGGTTGACCGCTTTGCTCCCACCACCAAGCCGGAGAGTCTGGTCACCCCCATCCGCGACCTGCTCTGATTGCTTTTCGCGATACAAAAGAGCGGCCGGTACAACAGCTACTGCGCAGCGGCCGCTCTTTTGCTATATTACGGCCCCACTATCTTTTCCATATCGTGGCTGGCTCCAACGCGCTGGCCACCCGTTGAGCCAAAGGCTCATCTCAGGAGTTTCTCTCGAACATGTCATTCAACGAACTGGGTCTGTCCCCGCACATCCTGCGGGCCGTCAAGGAGCTGGGTTACGAACAGCCAACCCCCATCCAGCAGCAAGCCATTCCGGCTATTCTGGCTGGTCAGGATGTGCTCGGCGGTGCACAGACAGGCACAGGCAAAACGGCCGGTTTCACCCTGCCGATGTTGCAGCGTCTGCTGGCCAACCATGGCCGCGGCCGACGTCAGGTGCGCGCCCTGGTGCTCACCCCGACCCGCGAACTGGCGGCACAGGTGGGCGAGAGCATCATAAAGTATGCCCACCACCTGCCGTTCAAGACTCTGATCGCCTATGGCGGTGTCAGCATCAAGCCCAATCTGGACGCCATCAAGCTGGGGGTGGACATTTTGGTCGCCACCCCGGGCCGTCTGCTGGATCTGCTGACCCAGGGCGCCCTGACCCTGAGCCAACTGGAAGTGTTGGTACTGGATGAAGCGGATCGCATGCTCGACATGGGCTTTATCGTCGACATCCGCCGCATCATGAAGGCGCTGCCTGCAGAGCGGCAAACCCTGCTCTTCTCTGCCACCTTCTCAAACGACATCAAGGCGCTGGCCGATGACCTGCTGAACGACCCCACCCTGATCGAGGTGGACCCCAGCAATACTGCCGCGGAGCAGGTGACCCAACGCATCATTCAGGTGGATCGGGAACGCCGCCGCGAGCTGCTCTCCCACATGATTGGCCGTGGCAACTGGCAGCGGGTGCTGGTCTTTGTTCGCACCAAGCAGATCGCCGACCGCCTCGCCCAGCAGATGCAAAAAGATGGCCTCAATACCGTGGCGATCCACGGTGACAAGAGCCAGGGAGCACGCAACCGGGCGCTGGCCGATTTTCGCAGTGGCGACGTTCGGGTATTGGTGGCAACCGATATCGCCGCCCGCGGTCTGGATATCGATCAACTGCCCTACGTGATCAACTTCGAACTGCCCCAGATGGCGGAGGATTACATCCACCGTATCGGCCGTACCGGCCGCGCCGGTCGTGGCGGCGAGGCAATCTCGCTGGTCAGCCAGGACGAGCTGGGTCAGCTCAAGGCTATCGAAGCCTTGATCGGCCAATCCCTGACCGTGGAGATCCTGGAAGGGTATGAGCCAAGCGGCAAGCCGAGTCGCCAGACTCTGCCGGGCAGCAAGCCGGTGCAGAACCCGCCCCGGGCTCGCGGCCATGCCAACGCCAAGAGCAATGCCAAAGGCAAACCTGCCGCAGGCAAGGGCAAAGCCAAGGATGATGCCTCCAAGAAGCCCGCCCAGTCTCCTCAAAACAAGTCCCGCAAGCGGGAAGTGGTGGGCGAGGATATCGGCTTTGCGCCAATGCGCCGCTTGCCCAAAGCAATGCGCGACAGCTATCAGGAGAGCAGCGACGAGTAAGCTCGCGCGACGCTAACTGCCAAGCCAAAAGAGGGAGCCTGCAAGGCTCCCTCTTTCGTTGTGGATCACACGGAGCCGTGCAAATGCTCCACTCGGGCTCAGACCAGCGAATGGCGCACCGCGGCGGTACCATGGCTGGGCGGCGCTGAACCATCGAGCGGATTGAGCTGCAGGAACTCGAACAAGCCAGCCTGCATATTGACGTTCCAGAAGCGTCCGGCAAGGGTGAGTTGCAGTCGCTCATGGCTTATCTCGGCCAAGCCATGCTGCTGCCAGGCCGAGAAGAGCGGCATCAGATGAGCACGCAAGGAGACCGGCAGACGATCCAGCGCCAGCACGCCACTGTCGAGGGCACCGCGCAGCAGACCGTCCATCCTTGCATTGGGATTGCGCCCCATCACCATCCCGGGCGCCCGCTTGCCACTGGCCAGCGCGTCGTGCCAGGGGGCCAGATCCCGTCCATACATCAAGCCGTGGCCAAGAATGCTGCCCCCCGCACCGGCGCCAAAGGGGAGGATCTCCGCACCGCGCTTGGCCATCTGGTTATAACGACTCTGCTCGGCCGGACTGCGCCGCCAGTGACTGCAAGAGAGACGCTCCCAGCCGTGGGCTTCCAGTTGCGCCCCGCCATAGGCATACATGGCCGCCCGCTGCTGGCCATCGGCGAGCCAATCCAGGGTGCCCTTCTCCTGCGCCCGCTCCAGATTGGTGCCCTGCATGGCGATGAGCTGATAGAGATCGACCCCGTGTACACCGCTCGCCATCACATCGCGGATATCCTGCTGCCACACGGCATCATCCTGACCGGGCAGACCAAAGATGAGATCCGCCACGATCACAGCCGCATCATCCCGGGTCAGCTCACCCAGACGGGTCAGCAGCGTCTCCCTGTCATCGAAACGGGCCGCCTGCTGACGCACCCGGGTATCAAAGCTCTGCACCCCGAATGAGAAGCGGTTGAAGCCCCCGGCCAGCGCCACCTGCCATTTCTCATCATCAAAGCCGTTGAGCCGCCCCTCCAGCGTCACCTCGGCATCGGCCGACAACGGAAAACGGCGGATCACGGCGGCCAGCATGGCCAGCTCGTCGGCGCTCATGTCGGTCGGCGTACCGCCCCCCACATAGACGGCTGAAAATGGCAGGCTCTGCGCCAGCGGGGTGTCAGCCGCCTGCGCAAGGGAGGCGCACAGAGCGTTGACATAGCGGTTGATCCGCGCCGGGTTGGCGCCATTTTCAAAGAAATTGCAGAAGCTGCAGCGCTTGCGGCAAAACGGAATATGGATGTAGAGGGCGCGCTCCTCAGCTTCACTCTCTCGCTGCCACCAGCTCTGCCAGCCAGCCTCATCCAGCGGGAAGGGGCGCATCCCTCCCCGACTGGCGTGGGCCGAGGTCTTGGCGCTAAAGGCAAACTTGAGGGGATCCGGCGAGGAGATACCGGTCATGGAAGGGGTCAGATTCATGGTGGTCACTATTTAGTAAATAATGACAATGATAACGATTATCGTTACTGGCATTTTGTTCTGGATCAACCCGCAGAGCCGTGCAGCTCGTCGAAGTCATTTTGGCAACCAGCATTACCGATCTGCTTAACAGATTATTTACTAAAGAGCGGTTATGGTGTGCCGATAGAGAACCATCATTCTTGCTCTCCTCGCCTACGCTCAGATGAAGCTGGAACAGATAAAACACAACAACGCATGGAACGCCCCGACTATGCATAACCTCTCCCTGAACTGGAAAATCTTTCTCCCTCTTGCGCTGGTCATCAGCACCACCTTTGGCCTCAGCTTCGAGCTCTCTGCCTGGCTGCAACGGGATCTCGCCATCCGGCTGGCAGAGGAGAAGGTTGAGAGCATGGCCAACACCTATATGGATCAGGTCAACGTGCTGATGATGACAGGTGGCATGGCCAACCGGCAGATAGTGCAGACCAAACTCAAGAGTGAAGCGGGCATTGTCGAGGCTCGTCTGGTTCGAGCCCCGGCCGTCAGCAACCTGTTTGGCCCGGGTTTCCCGGACCAGAAAGCCCAGGACAGCTTCGACGAACGCGCCATCAATCAGGGGGAAACCATCCTGCAGCAACAGGGTAACCAGCTCACCCTGATCAAGCCGTTCAAAGCCTACAAGGAGTATCGCGGTACCCAGTGCACCACCTGCCATCAAGTGCCTGAAGGCACTGTCATGGGAGCGGTGCGGATCAGTTACGATCTCAGCCATACCTTCGGCGAGATCCGCCACAACAACCTGATCCTGAGCGGCAGTCTGGCCCTTGTCTTCAGCCTCGGTTTCGGCCTGCTGTGGTGGGTATTGCAACGCTATGTAAAACACCCGCTGCGGCAACTGCAACGTACCATGCTCCAGATGGCCAAAGAGCGTAACCTCGCTATCCCCCTGCTCAACCAGAGTCAGGATGAGCTGGGCCAGATGACCCGTGCCGTCAATGAGATGGTGCAGGGCTTCAGGCACAGCCTGCAGGAAGTAGAAGGGGCGACCCATCAGCTCTATCAGGAGTCGAGCCAGATCCGTCAGGTGGCGACCCAGACAGAAAACTCGGCCCGTCAGCAAGAGTCGATGACCACTCAGGTTGCCGCCGCTGTAAGCGAGCTTGCGGCAAGCTCCCACGAAGTGCGCGAACATGCCCGCAAGAGCGCCGAGCTCTCCGCCCTCACCAATCAGGATGCCGCCAATACCAGCCGCCTCGCCCAGCACTCCATCATAGATATGGGCGAGATGTCGGCAGAAATTGATCGGGTGGATCAGGTGATCCAGCAACTCGATAGCCGCTGCCTCGCCGTTGACGGTGTGCTTGAGGTGATCAAGGGGATTGCCGATCAGACCAACCTGCTGGCCCTCAACGCCGCCATTGAAGCGGCCAGGGCCGGCGAGCAAGGCCGTGGCTTTGCGGTGGTAGCCGATGAAGTGCGGGCCCTCTCCAACCGTAGCCGTGCCGCCAGCGAGGAGATCTCCCAGATGATCGCCGCCCTGCAAAACGAGGCCCAAAGCGCCGTTGTGGTGATCGGGGATGCAAAAAGCAAAGCCGGTGAGAGCATCAGCAAGACAGAGGCGACCCTGGCGGCCATGCAAAACATCATTGGACGCATCGCCAGCATCAATGACCTCAACGCCCAGATGGCACAATCAGCAGAAGAGCAGGACAGGGTCTGCAGCGAAGTGGATCACGCGGTCAGCGACATTCGCAATACGTCCAATGACACTCTGGGTCAGGCCCATGCCGCCAACCTCGCCAGTATCCAGCTGGTCGAGCAGTGTCAAAAACTGGAGGCCTTGCTGAAAACCTACCGCTGGTAATCCAGCCAATGGCAACAAGCGCGCTCCCGAGTCGCGCTTGTTGCCGCAAACTACCCTTGATGGGCGGTGTCGAGCATTCATCAATCCTCTTCAGCACATAGCATGTGTGCTTCATCTCCCTTGGCAACATAGCCTCAACAGTCATCCCACCAGGGATCCAGCAAGGTGAGCTGCTGGCGGTCGAGATCGAGCGCTACCTCGATGCCCAGCGGCAGCGTCAGCATGGGGTGGGTATGGGCGCAGTCAAACTCCGCCAGAATGGAGAAGCTCGGCTCCCCCACCACCTCCAGCAGGATATCGAGGGGGCGCTTGCCGCTACCCTGATCGTTGAACAACTCGTGCTTGCCGAGGATAAGCGCGCCGATCCGATCAAACACCCCGCATAGCTTGAGGTGGGCAAAGGAGCGCTCCAGCGTCTCGGCAGATTTCAGGCTGTCCTCGAGCAGCAAAATGTCGCCGCACTCGATGGCTGGCATATAGGGAGAGCCCCAGATCCCCGCCATGGTGTTGAGGTTGCCGCCCATCAGCCGTCCCTCAACCCGGCCTGAGCCCACCGAGATCAGCCGATTGGGCTGGCACTGCTTGGCCCGGGTTTGGTTCTCCCAATCCAGCCGTTCATCGCTCCACTGCGCTGGCGTAGGCAGCGTGCAGGGGACGCCAGCTTCATCGGCCAATGCAATCTGCAAAAAACTGGCCAGCGTCTCATCCACCAGCGGCGGCAACTCGCCAAAGGAGGCCACCAGCGCCGGGCCATAAAAGGTAACCAGGCCAGTTTGAGCATGGATGCCGAGCAGCAGCGCCGTCACATCGGAGTAGCCGACGATGATCTTGGGGTCGCGCTTGAGCGCATCAAAATCGAGGTAAGGGAGCAGGGAGTTGGAGTTGCTGCCACCAATCACCGACATGATGCAGCGTACTTCTGGGTCGCGAATAAGGGCGTTGAGCTCCTCGGCCCGCGCGGCAATGGAGCCGGAGCGCCAGTGATCCTGCTGGCCGGTGAGGCTGCCCGCCTTGAGCCTAAAGCCCTGCCCCTCAAGAAAGGCTTTTGCGCGGGCAAAACGGTTGGGTGCCCAGGCGGTCGCCGCGCTGGAGGGGGAGTAAAAAGCGATGGTATCGCCACGTTGGAGCAGCGGGGGAACCAATAACGTCATGACACACTCATCCTTGCCAATATCCAGCCATCACAGAGTCGTTGAGACTCCTACACAATCCCTTTGATCACAACGGGTTTATCACCATCGTTTAGAAATACAAAACACTTGATTCATTATTAACAGATATTCTAAACACCATCCCCTTCCTAGAATGACCTCATTGCGATGGCCAACCCCGGTTGGTTGTCAGAATGGTCGGCCTGACAGCCCGGACATTCTCTTTCCCACTTTTTCTCTCTGACTTATCAATGAGGTGCCTGTCATGAACAAAAACGCATCCCCCAGCGCATTGGTTGTAGAAGGCGGTGCCATGCGCGGCATATTTGCCAGCGGCGTGCTGGATGCGTTTATCGAGCATGACTATCGCCCCTTTGACTTCGCCATCGGCGTCTCGGCGGGAGCTACCAACTTGCTGGCTTATCTCGCCAGCCAGCATGGCCGCAGCCACGAGATCCTGACCAAACTGGCGTGCAGCCAGCAGTTTATGGATCCCCTGCGCTTTGCCAAGGGGGGCAATCTGGTGGATATCCACTGGCTGTGGAACACCAGCTGTCGCAAGTATCCCCTCGACATTCACGCCTACCGGGAGACCGGCATCCCCTTCTATGCGGTGGTGACCAATACCCTGACCGGCAAGGCGGAGTACATCCGGGTAAAGCCGGAGAACATGAACGAGGTGCTGCCCGCCAGCTGCGCCATTCCCCTCGCCTCCCACGAATACCCGGAGGTACACGGGGTACCGATGACAGATGGGGGGGTGGCCGACTCCATCCCGGTGATCGAAGCCTACCGCCGCGGTGCCCGTCACCTGACGGTGATCCTCTCCGAGCCCCTTGGCTATCGGCTCAAGCCGATGCCTTTCCCCTGGATGATCCGTACCCTGCTCAAGACCCGCCCCGCGCTGGCACAGGCGCTGGAGCAGCGGGATCGCAGCTACAACGAGGCGCTCGATTTTATCGCCAATCCGCCGGAGGACTGCCAGATCGAGGTGATCGCCCCGGCTGACTACTTCCCCGTTTCCCGTTTTACCCGCGATATCAACAAGCTGGAGATGGGATACGTGATGGGCAAGTGCGCAGGCTATCAGGCCGCCCTGCTCAATTGATAAGGGTTTTACAGGCATGACCCGACCTGCCGCGACGCACGCGCCGCCAACACAATAACAATCGGGTCAGTTGAGCAACATGAGTCATAAAAACAGACCGTGGCGAGGCAAGCGCGGCCAGAACCGGTGCCAGACATCCTGACCGGCCCGCTCCTCATCCCTATGCCAGGGCATCTCACCCTCATACAAGGTGTTTATTTATGTCGTTTCTTCTCACCCATCCCGCGCTGGCGCAGCTGTTCGAGCGGCTGCTGCCCGATTACCGGATCATGGCGCCCGCGGCCGAATATCGGGGCGGCCGCTTCTCCGACACCGACAACGTCACCTACCACAGCATCCGCCATCCGGCCGAGCTGGTGTGGCAGGAGAAGTCCCACTTCTCCCCGAAAGAGGTGGTGCTCCCCATCACCCAGACCCTGTTCCACTTCGACAATCTGGAGCTGCGCGAATCAAAGGTGGAGGCCAAGCCCACCCTGCTGTTCTTGCGCAGCTGTGATATCCACGCTCTGCGCAGGCTGGATCAGGTCTACCTGAAAAACGGCCAGAACAGCGACGTCTACTACGCCAGACTGCGCAGCAAGCTCAAGCTGGTACTGCTGGAGTGCCGCGAGAGCTTCGAGAACTGCTTCTGCGTCTCCATGGGCAGCAACGAGACCCAGGACTACGCCGCCGCCATTCGTCTGAGCGATGAGGGTGCCCGTATTGAGGTGAAGGATCCCGAGCTGCTCGGCTACTTTGCCGAACTGGGTGAATCCGATGACTTCACCCCGGAATTTGTCCAGAGCAACCCGGTCAAGGTACGCACCCCGGACAGCGTCTGTGACGACCCCCAGCGGATCCGCCAGATCCTCACCGCCCATCCGGTCTGGGCCGAGTACGACAGCCGCTGCATCGGCTGTGGCCGCTGCACCACCTCCTGCCCGACCTGCAGCTGCTATAGCGTGCACGACCTCACCTATGCGGAGAATCCCCAGCAGGGTGAGCGCCGTCGCCAATGGGCTAGCTGTATGGTGGATGGCTTCAGCGACATGGCCGGTGGCCACGGTTTTCGCGCCAAACATGGCGAGCGCCTGCGTTATCGCGCCCTGCACAAGGTCAACGACTACAAGGCCCGTCAGGGAGAGGAGCACATGTGCGTCGGCTGCGGCCGCTGCGACGATCGCTGCCCTCACTACATCTCCTTTAGCAACATCATCAACAAGATGGCCGATGTGGTCGAACAGACCATCGCAGCCGACAACGCGCAGGAGGCGAACTGATATGTGCCAGTGCCAGCAAACCGCAACAGCAGAACCGCAGCAGGACGTGGTCGAAAACCGCCTGCTGCCCAAGGCCTACACCATTCTGGCCATCGAGCGCCACACCGAGCTGGAGTGGAACTTTCGGGTCTCCCGCGACTTTGATGTCCACTACGGCCAGTTTGTGGAGATCTCCCTGCCCACCGTTGGCGAGGCGCCCATTTCGGTCTCCGACTATGGCGATGGCTATGTGGATCTGTTGATCCGCAAGGTCGGCAAGGTAACCGATGCGCTGTTTGCCCTCGATGTGGGCGACAAGGTGTGGATGCGCGGCGTCCACGGCAACGGCTATCCGCTGGAGACCTACCGCAACCAGCACCTCATCGTGGTGGCGGGCGGTACCGGCGTCGCCCCGGTCAAGGGGCTGCTGCGCCGCTTCAGCAAACATCCGGAAGAGGTGAAATCCCTCGACATGATCCTCGGCTTCAAGAACGAGCAGGCGGTGCTCTATCGCCACGAGATGCCGCTCTGGGCCGAGCAGCAGAACCTCATCGTCACCCTGGACGAGGGCAAGGAGAGCGAGCAGTTTCGCATTGGCCGGGTCACCGACTACATCGACCAGCTGGATCTCGCTGACAAGGAGGATATCCAGGTGATCGTGGTCGGCCCCCCCATCATGATCCGCTTCGTGGTGCTCGCCTTCCTCGAACGGGGCATCCCCAAGGATCGCATCTGGGTCGACTACGAACGCCGCATGGCCTGCGCCGTGGGCAAATGCGGCCACTGCCGGATGGGCGACACCTATATCTGCGTGGATGGACCGGTCTTTCGTTTTGACCAGGCCCAGCATCTGATCGACTGAGGGAGAACACCATGAGTCTCGATATCGACATCATCAAGGCCCGCGCCAAGAACGAATACCGCCTCTCCAAGGTGCGCGGCGAAGCGATGATCAGCGTACGCATTCCCGGCGGGATCATGCCCGCCCACCTGCTGGCGGTGGCCCAGCAGATCGCCGAACAGTACGGCAACGGCCTGATCCACCTCACCACCCGCCAGAAGCTGGCGATGCCCGGCATCAAGTATCAGGACATGGACAAGGTCAACGCCGCCCTCGAGCCCTTTATCAGGGAGATTGAGGTGGAGACCTGCGGCATCGAGGTAGAGGACACCCGCGCCGGTTACCAGAGCATCGGCGGGCGCAACATCGTCGCCTGTCAGGGCAACACCATCTGCCAGAAGGGCAATATCGACTGCACCGGGCTGGCTCAGCGGATGGAGAAGCACCTCTACCCCAACCCCTATCACCTCAAGATGGTGATCGCCGGCTGCCCCAACGACTGCGCCAAGGCCAACATGGCCGACTTCGGCATCCTCGGCATCGCCAAAATCCACTTCAATGCCGAGCGCTGCATCGGCTGCGGCGCCTGCGTCAAGGCGTGCAGCCACCACGCCGTCGATTGCCTCGCCATCAAGCATGGCAAGGCGGTCAAGGAGGAGAGCAAGTGCATCGGCTGTGGCGAGTGCGTGCTGGCCTGCCCGACCATGGCCTGGCAGCGGGATCCCAAGCAGCTCTACATGGTCAAGCTGGGGGGACGCACCAGCAAGAAGACTCCCCGTACCGGCAAGCTGTTCCTCAACTGGGTGACCGAAGAGGTGCTGCATGCGGTGATCAAGAACCTGTTCGAGTTCGAGGCCGAGATGCTGGATGGCAAACCCATCTACCTGCACATGGGTCACCTTATCGATCGGGCCGGTTATCACAAGTTCAAGGAGCGGGTGCTGCGCGGCGTCACCCTCAACCCGGAAGCCATGGTCGCTGACCGCATCTTCTGGGCCGAAGATCAGTACGTCGCCAACATGCACGTCAAAGCGGTGCAATAGGAAAAACCTCGTTTGGGGAAGCGTGATCAAGTGGCCGACACCGGTGGGGATCTGTCGTTGGCCCGGGCGTAGATCACCCTTCCCCTTTTTTATTCCCGTCGGGGGATCTTTCCCCCGACCATCCGGGGTGCGTCACGGCGCGCCCTGCTATCTCGCCCGGCGCGGCATTGCGAGCGGGCCAGCATCCGGAGCCTGTTATGGACTTTCTCCCTCTCTTCTGTCAGTTGCAAAACAAGCCGGTCCTGATCGTCGGCGGCGGTGAGGTGGCGGTGCGCAAGGCGCGCCTGCTGCTCGATGCCAAGGCGAAGATCACCATCAATGCCCCCCATCTGGAACCCCAGCTGATGAGCTGGGCCGAGCAGGGTCGCCTGACCGTCTGCGCCGCCAGCTTTCATCCCGAACTGCTCGATGGCAAGTGGCTGGTGATCGCCGCCACCAATCAGCAAGAGGTCAACCAGCAGGTCTTTCATGAGGCGAACCTGCGCCAGATCTTCTGCAATGTGGTGGACTCCCCAGCCCACTGCAGCGCCATCATGCCCGCCATCATCGACCGCTCGCCGCTGATGGTGGCCATCTCCAGCGCAGGCGCGGCACCGGTACTGAGCCGCCAGCTGCGGGAAAAACTCGAAGCCATGCTGCCGCAACACCTCGGCCAGCTCGCGGCGCTGGCGGGCAAGCTGCGCGAGCGAGTCAAACTCATTCCGGACAAGCTGGCCCGCCGCCGCTTCTGGGAGCGACTCTTTAGCCACGATCGCCTCGCCCGCCAACTGGCCCGCGGCCAACAGCAGGCTGCCGAGCAGAGCGTCGCAGAGCTATTGAATGAGCCACTGCAGAGCAAGGGAAGCGTAACCCTGGTGGGCGCCGGCCCTGGCGATGCGGGACTGCTTACCCTAAGCGGTCTGCAGCAGTTGCAGCAGGCGGATGTAGTGGTCTATGACCGGCTGGTGTCGCAGGAGGTGCTGGCACTTGTGCGCCGGGATGCCGAGCGGATCTTTGTTGGCAAGGAGGCGGGCCGCCACTGTGTGCCCCAGCAGGCGATCAACCAGCTATTGCTGGAGCAGGCCCGCCTCGGCAAACAGGTGGTGCGGCTCAAGGGGGGCGATCCCTTTATCTTTGGCCGGGGTGGCGAGGAGCTGGAAACCCTGGCCGAGGCGGGCATCCCCTTCTCGGTAGTACCGGGCATTACGGCTGCGTCGGGCTGCGCCGCCTACAGCGGCATTCCCCTCACCCACCGCGATCATGCCCAGCGGGTGCAGTTCATCACCGGCCACGACAAGGAGGGCAATATCGCCCAGGAGTGGTCGGCGCTGGCGGCCCGCCGCCAGACTCTGGTCTTCTACATGGGGCTGGCCCACGCCGCCCGCATTCAGGATGAGCTGCAAACCCACGGCATGCCCGGTCATACCCCGGTGGCGCTGGTGGAGCAAGGCACCCAGCTCAGTCAGCGGGTGGTGCGCGGCGAGCTGCAGCAGTTGGCCGAACTGGCCCGTCAGGTGAAGAGCCCGAGCCTCATCATCATCGGCTCGGTGGTCACTCTGGCCGACCAGCTCGACTGGTATGGCAACGACAGAAATTGATCAATAAACGAGAAGGGCCGACAACCGGGTTGTCGGCCCTTGGGCAGCCAGCAGTTATCCACTTTATCCGTGACCCTGCCTGCGACGGCAGTTGTCGGCAACCCTTGCGTGGCGCATCACACCAGCACGGCAGTACCACTGATGCTGACCATCAGCATGCTGCCGTTTTGCCCCACCACTTCGTAGTCGATATCGATACCGACCACCGCATTGGCGCCAAGGGCGGCAGCGCGCTCTTTCAGCTCATCGAAAGCGATGTCGCGGGCACGGGCCAGCTCTTTTTCATAGGCGCCGGAGCGGCCGCCGATGATGTCGCGGATCCCGGCAAAGAGATCCTTGAAAATGTTGGCGCCGAGAATGGCTTCGCCAACCACGATGCCGCGGTATTCACGAATGGTTTTGCCTTCCAGCGTGGGGGTCGTCGAGAGGATCATCTTGAACTCCTGTGAGTAGCAGAAGGCCCCAGACTACCCCAACTGACAGCAAATCCCAACCGGGTGGTGGCCTGTACGACGCCGTCATTAAAAATCACGACGGTCAGATAAAAAACACCGCGCACGGGGCGCGGTGTTTGTTTCAGAGGGCCATTGCAAACGGCAACGCCATTACGGGTTGTAGGAGACCACCGAGCCACTGAGGCCGGTCATCTGGGAGATCCGTCCCTGCATCCCCTGCAGTTTGGCCTTGGAGACATCCGGCCCGATAAAGACACGGTTGAGCTGACCCTGCACCGGTGTGCGCGGCGAGGTGTGGGCAGAGTAGCCCGCCGCCCGCAGCTTGCTCACCAGCGCGTTGACGCTGTCGACGTTCTTGAAGGCACCAAGCTGGAGGATCCAGCTACCCTGCGCGGCCGCGGGTGCAGGTGTGGTCGACTGATTCATCTTGCTTTCAATCAGATCATCGAGGGACTTGATCTGACCCGCCTGTGGTTTGGCTGGCGCAGGTGCCTTGGCCACTTCAACCGGTTTGACTGGCGTCGGCTTGGGTGCTGGCTTGGGCGGTTCGACCGGTTTTTTGGCCACCACTTCTGGCTTGGGCTGTGGCTTGGGTTGGGCATTCTGTTGCGACTGGACCGGTGCGGCAGGGGGTGTCGCCAGCTGCGCGCCGTTGCCCTGACCGGCGAGGGTCATGGGGTCAGCCACCTCTTCCACTTGCCACTGCTGGGCCGCAGAGGCCTGTTGCTGGCTGGCCAGATGATCGGCGGGCAGGCTGCTGGCTGCCGAGACCTGCAGCGCAGGCTTGGCAGGCTCCAGCTCGGGGCGCAGCGGGATCTTGGCAAAGGCCTCCTCCTTTTGTGCCAGCTTGTGACCATCCAGCAAGTCCGGCAGGAAAATAACAACCAGGGCCACCAGGATGACGGTGCCCACCAGACGGTTTTGAAACTTCGAGGCCAAGTTGAATCCTACCTTTACGTAACTCAATATGCGATTTGGCTCCCCGCCAAAGGGCTGGGGAGCCGGGGTGTGGCCTAGACGGCGACACCCGCCAGAATGTCGGCGACAGTGTAAAACGAACCAAACACAATGACCATATCGTCCGGACTCGATGCGGCCAACGCTGCCTGATAAGCGGCGCTGACATTATCAAACTCCCTGGCAGGCCCCTTGCCCTCTCCCAACGCCGCAGCCAGTTGCGCAGCGGTGGCGGCGCGCGGGCCGGTGAGGCTGGCCAGATACCACTCGCCGATCAGACCGTCGAGCTCAGCAAGTGACCCCGTCATGTCCTTGTCTTTGAGCATGCCGACCACGGCACGGCGCACACCCGTGCAGGGCATCTTGCGCAATTGCGCGGCCAGATAGGCTGCCGAATGGGGGTTATGGGCCACATCGACGATCACCAGCGGCGCACTTTGCAACTGCTGCATCCGGCCAGCCAGCCGGGCATTGGCAAGCCCGTCACGAATGGCGGACTCCGGCAGCGGCAAGCCGAGGGATTCCAGCGCCGCCAGCACGGTCACCGCGTTCATCAGCGGCAGCGCCGGTTTTGGCAGATCCCGCCACTGGTTGAGGCCGTGATAATCCCAACCGCTCTCGTGCTCATCGCCACGAAAATCGAGACCGACCTGACGCAGGTTGGCGCCAAGACGCTGTGCTTCGCTCGCGATAGTCGCAGGTGGATTGGGCTCACCGCTGATGGCGGGTTTGCCGGCGCGATAGACCCCAGCCTTCTCCACCGCCACGGCTTCACGGGTATCACCCAGCCAGTCGCAGTGATCGAGGGCAATGGAGGTGATCATCGCCACATCGGACTCCACCACATTGGTGGCGTCGAGCCGACCACCCAGCCCCACCTCCAGCAGCAGCACATCGGGCGCGGCGCGGCGAAACAGCCACAGCCCAGCCAGTGTCGCGAACTCGAAGAAAGTGAGGGCAATCTCGCCGCGAGCCGCTTCCACCTCGGCAAAAGCGGCGCAGTGATCGCTGTCGGCCAGTTCGGCCCCGTTGATCCGCACCCGCTCGGTAAAGCGCAGCAGATGGGGCGAGGAGTAAACGCCGACCTTATAGCCTGCGGCCATCAGAATGCTGGCCGCCATGGCACAGCTGGAGCCCTTGCCGTTGGTGCCCGCCACCGTGACCACCTTGAACGGCAGTTGGGTCAGCCCCATACGCCGGGCAACGGCACCGACCCGATCCAGACCCATGTCGATATTGACCGGATGGATCTGCTCCAAATAAGAAAGCCAGTCGACAAGCGACCGGCTTTGGGATTGTTGCATGTTTGAACTCATCTTCACTCTTCGATGACGTGAGTATTCAGCATTTTGGCGAGCAGGCTGGCCAGACGGTTACGCATGTCGCGACGATCGATAATCAGGTCGATGGCCCCCTTCTCCAGCAGGAATTCGGAGCGCTGGAAGCCTTCCGGCAGTTTCTCGCGTACGGTCTGCTCGATAACGCGCGGGCCGGCAAAACCGATCAGCGCCTTGGGCTCGCCCACGTTGATGTCACCCAGCATCGCCAGACTGGCGGAAACGCCCCCCATGGTGGGGTCGGTCAGCACAGAGATAAAGGGCAGGCCAGCCTTGGAGAGTCGGTCTAGCGCCGCGCTGGTCTTGGCCATCTGCATCAGGGAGAAGAGGGCCTCCTGCATGCGGGCACCACCAGAAGTGGAGAAACAGACCAGACCGCGGCCCTCCTTGATGCACTCCTCGACGGCGCGCACGAAGCGGGCACCGACCACGGAGGACATGGAGCCACCAATAAAGGAGAACTCAAAGGAACAGGCGACAACCGGCACCCCTTTGAGGGTCCCTTTCATGACCACCAGCGCATCTTTTTCTCCTGTCGCTTTCTGGGCGGCAGACAAACGATCCTTGTAGCGCTTGGAATCCTTGAATTTCAGTACATCCTGCGGCTCCAGCTCGGCACCGATCTCGGTACGACCCTGCTCGTCGAGGAAACTCTCGAGACGGGCGCGAGCGCTGATGCGCATATGATGATCACACTTGGGGCACACTTCGAGGTTGCGCTCCAACTCTGCCCGGTAGAGCACCTGTTCACAAGCACTGCACTTGGTCCACACCCCTTCCGGAATGTTGTGACGACGGGGTGCAGTGATCTTGCTCTTGGGAAGAATCTTCTCAAGCCAGCTCATGGAATTCCTTAATGCTTTTGTGCCTGACAAAACGCATCGAGCCTAGATTGTTCAATGACTTAATAGCTCGATGGCAACAAATGACGGGTCATTAAACCACAATTTTTCGGGCGCAGTTACTAAAAACTGGTCGTACCCGGTGCCGAGTCCGGCAGCCACAGCGGGCCGAGCGGCAACTGCGGCAGAGCAAACTCGGCCGGGTAATCCACGTCGACCAGATAGAGGCCACCGGCCTTGGCGGTCGGCCCGGCCAGATTGCGATCCTTGGCCGCCAGCACCTCGGCAATCCACTCCACCGGTTTGAGCCCCTGGCCCACCAGCAGCAGGGAGCCGGTGATATTGCGCACCATGTGGTGCAGGAAGGCGTTGGCCTTGATGTCGAGCACGATGTAGGGCCCCTGACGACTGACGCACAGATGGGTCACATTGCGCCACGGGGTGTTGGATTGGCAGGCAACGGCACGGAAGGTGCTGAAGTCGTGCTCCCCCAGCAGGCTCTGGCCCGCCTGGTGCATCAACTCGGCATCGATGGTCTCGTGGTAGTGACTGACGCCACTGCCGAGGATCGCCGGACGGAAGTTGTGGTTGTAGATGACGTAGCGGTAGCGACGGGCGGTGGCGCTGAAGCGGGCGTGGAACGTTTCGTCCACCTCCTTGACCCAGCGCACGGCGATATCCGGCGGCAGGTTGGAGTTGAGACCCAGGGTCCAGGCCCCTTCGGCACGGTTCGCCTCGGTATCGAAGTGGATCACCTGGCCGGTCGCATGGACGCCGGCATCGGTGCGCCCGGCACACTGGATGGAGACAGGGTGGTTGGCGATCCGGCTGATGGCCTTCTCCAACTCCTCCTGCACGCTGATCACTTCACGCTGACGCTGCCAACCGAAATACCGGCTGCCGTCATATTCAATACCTAGGGCAATTCGCATGGATAAACTTGTCTTGTTGTGAAACGCAGTGAAAGAAACGGGGCGGATTATACGCGCTCAACTCGAAAAGTCCCACAAACCGCCTGATTGGCTTGCATGGGCGGAGAATTCACCCTGTGCAAATTGCCATGAAGAAGGGGGCAGCCAATGGCTGCCCCCTTCTTGCTGATCCCGCGACAGGGACAATTTTACCCCAACCGCTTGAGCAGTTTTTCTGCCTCGGCACGCTGATGCTCAGTGCCCTGCTCTGCCGCTTCTTGCAGCAGCTCGCGGGCGCTATCCTTGTCGTCGATCTCGAGGTAAGCGCGGGCCAGATCCAGCTTGGCCCCCACACCGCCGTCATCGGCATCCACATCAAAGCCGGTGGATTCAGGCAACACCTCGGGGAAGCCATCGAGCCCCACATCCAGCGAGAAGCCCTGATAAGGCTCCTGCTCTGGCGCGGTGGCATCTGCTTCGGCCAGCAGCTTGTCGATCTCGACGTAACCGCTTGCCTGGGCCTGTTCCCTCGGCTGCAATTCTGCCGGATGAGACTCCACTTCGGTAAAGGCATCCTCGAAATCGGAGAGCGCCAGTTCGTTGGGATCCCACTCAAGATCGAGCTCGGTCTCCTTGCCTTTGGTTGGCTCAAGCCCCAACTCGGCCAACATATCATCAGCCGAACCATCCACGCTCAAGTCGATGGCATTATTGCCCTCGCCCGCAGCCGGTTTATCCAGCTCATTTTCAAAATCACCCAGATCAAAACTGGCCAGATCATCAGCAGCCGTACTCTTGCTGCTTGCACTCAACTCCGGTTCCAGATCAGCCGAAAGATCCGCATCCAGTTCGGCAAACAGGGCTGCCTGCAGCTCCTCTTCGCTCATGAGCTCATCAGCATCCCTGGACTTGGGATTGAACTCGCTGGCCAGATCCATGTCGGGTTCATTGGCCAACGCGACAGGCTCATCCAGCGAGAGATCGAGATCCGGCACCAGATCCGGGTCACGACTGGCTGACTGGGCAGCCATTCGCTCCGGCTCGAAACCTTGCAGATCGATCTCGCCATCGTCGCTGAAAACCAGATCAACATCCGGCTTTTTAGCCGATTCATCTGGCTCGACCGGCATAAAGCCATCAGGGGTATTGAGATCCGGCACCGGGCGTACCGGCTCGTTGTCGGTCACATCGACACTCAGCAGATCGTCAAACTCGCTCTGCTCCTGATCCATCATCATGGCGGTGGACTCGGAGAGGCTCTTCTCCTGCTCCTCCAGCTCGCGACGGGCACGGGCCCGCAGCCACAGAGTCACCAGCGCCAATACCAGCAGCACCGGCAGCAGGATGATCATGGCAAGGTTGAGCGGTGAGGAGAGCAGCTCCATCAGCCAGTGCTGCTTGGGTTCAGGCTCTGCCACCACGGGGGGGACAGGTCTGGCCTTCAGCTCGGCGAGCTCTTTTTGCAGCGCGGTCTGATCCTGCAACTGGGCCTTGAGGGTCTCGACCTCTTCGGTGAGAGATTGCAAGCGCAGTTTGAGCCTGTGGTTCATCTCGGTCACCTGACCGAGCTGGGCATTGGCATCTTCCAGCGCCAGCGCCATCTCGGTGGCCGGTTTGCCCACCGGTTTTTCCAGATCGGAAGGCAGAGGCGCCGGTGTGGTGCTTGCTGCGGCGCTCGTCGCCGGGACTGGGGCCACCGCCTCTTTTGGCGCAGGCTCGCTCGCCTTGACAACATCTTTGGTTTCAGCAGACGGTTGCGGTGCTACGACAGGAGCAGGAATGGGTGCCGCTTTTGCCGCAGGCAAGGGAGCTTGCGCGGTTTTCACCGGTTCGGCTTTGGCAGTCTCAACCTTCACGGGCTTGGCCGCCGGTTTGGCGCCATGGGCCTGCTTCTCGGCGAGATACTTGGGGCTTAACCCCTTCCAGCTGGCGTTGTCGCTGCGGAACTTAGCACGAGCCTGGGCATCGGTGATGACGCTCGCCTCGGCCACGGTCGGCAGCAGGATGCGTGACCCCACCAGAATGTGGTTGATATTGCCATCGGCAAAACTGCGGGGGTTTTTCTCGTAGATCGCCACCATGGTCTGGTAGACGCTGACACTACTGGAGGGACGGTATTTGCTCGCCAGACTCCAGAGAGTATCGGTTGGACGAACAGGGCCATAACTACCGGCATTGGCCGTGACCTGACGTACCACCGGCTGGGCGGTTGCACGTACCGGTTGCGCCACGGGTCTGGCGACCGGTTGCGCCAGCGGCTGGGAATTGACGGCTGGAGGTGCGGGCTCGTCAGGGCCTTTTAGCTCGACAAAAAAAGGCTCCCGCGCAGCGTCTTCAGCCTGGACGGAGCCCAGCAGACCCAATGCGAGTAGCGTTGCCAATGTTATGCGGGAATGTCCCATATTCGTTCCTTCGTATGACGGCCCTATCACATTGAAAAATCTGGATAGTTACCCCAAAACAGTCGGTTCAATATAAATCAGGCTCGCGTCGCAAGCCAGTAGTCCGACACATTTAGCACCCGACTTGACTCTGAGTGTAGGAAAAAACTTAATCAGTTGATATCGCAACAGAATCTTGATGTAGCGGAGTGCGGCATGGGTCACACCCCCGATTTATCACAGTCCGGATGGGCAGCACTCCCTGCTGCGCATCTGTGGCAGATATCCAGCCTTACAGATAGTCGCGAACCAGCAGCTCGGCAATCTGTACACTGTTGGTTGCCGCGCCCTTACGAACGTTATCGGCCACGATCCACATATTGATACCACTCGGATGAGAAATATCCTGGCGCACCCGCCCCACCAGCACCTCATCCTTGCCGGTTGCGTCGCGCACCGGAGTCGGATAATCCCCTTCGTCATCAAACAGGGTCACGCCCGGCGCACTGCGCAGCAGATCCTTGACCTGTTCGGCATCGAGCGGCTGGTGCAGTTCGACGTGTACCGCCTCGGCGTGACCGTAGAAAACCGGCACCCGCACGCAAGTCGGGTTCACGGCTATGCTGGCATCCCCCAGGATCTTCTGGGTTTCCCACACCATCTTCATCTCTTCACGGGTGTAGCCGTTGTCGGTGAAGCTGTCGATCTGCGGGATCAGGTTAAAGGCGATCTGTTGCGGATAGAGGGTCGGTTCCACCGGACGACCGTTGAGCAGATGAGCGGTCTGACCCGCCAGCTCGCTGACCCCCTCTTTGCCGGAGCCTGACACGGATTGATAGGTGGCCACATTGATGCGGGCAATGCCCACTTCGTCGTGCAGCGGCTTCAGGGCCACCAGCATCTGGATGGTGGAGCAGTTGGGATTGGCGATGATGTTGCGATTGCGAAAATCGGCCAGCGCATCCGGGTTCACTTCCGGGATCACCAGCGGGATATCTTCGTCGTAACGGAAGCAGGAGGTGTTGTCGATGACGATACAACCGTGCTCGGCAGCAATCGGCGCCCACTTGGCAGATACCTCGGCACCGGCGGAGAAGAGTGCGATCTGCACCTGGCTCCAGTCAAACTCCTCCACATCGAGGATCTCGAGGTTCTTGCCGCCAAAGCGCACGGTATCACCGGCGCTGCGGCTGGAAGCCAGCGGATAGAGGGTCGCTACCGGAAATTCGCGCTCTTCCAGGATCTCGATCATCGCCTGACCCACGGCGCCGCTGGCACCCAATACCGCTACGTTAAACTGCTGGCTCATTCTGTTCTCCTCTGATAATGCTGCAATGGCGCCGGGTGGCACCATGGTCGGCAGGCTCCCGCACGGCGAGATGACGCTGCCTGATATGGCTGAGCTGGCGCAGTAGCATCTGCGCCAGCTCAGTAAAAAATGGGTTCGAGGTAGCCAGTACGGCTCACCCCTTCCGGTTATCTTCCAACTCCTAGTCCCCAACTCAGGGGCGTGACAGCGCAAATCCCAGCTCGCCCAGCGCCAGGTCGGCAAACGCCCCCTCAACCTGCAGGGAGGATAGTTCACGGCGCTCTGGATAGTGTTTGCGCTGCTCGTCAAAGCTGCCGGGCAAGCCGAGTCGGGCCCGGAAACGGGCATCATCGCGACGCACGTCGTAAACCAGATGCACCAGCTGCTTGATCAGCGCCTGATCCGGTGCGCGGCCCGGCACCACCACCTGCACATCGGGGGCAGGCAACAGCCGACTCAAATCCTGACGAGGCTGGCGCCCCAGCTGCTGGCAGAGCGCCTGATAGAGCATCCAGGTACCGCGAGCCTTCCCCTCCAGGCTGTAACCGGCGATATGGGGGGTGGCAATCTCGGTATGGGGCACCAGCGCTGCCAGTGGCTCGGGCTCGTTCTCCCACACATCCATCACCAGTCGCAAAGGCGCATCGCCCAACTGACGCGCCAGCAGGGCCCGGTTATCCCACACCTCGCCACGGGATGCGTTGATCAGGATCTGCCCGGCAGGGCGCGCGGCAATCTGTTCGGCATCCAGCAGATGGTAGGTGGCATCCTGCCCTTCACGGGTAATGGGCACATGGAAGCTGACGATATCGGCGCCAAGAGCGGTCTGATAATCGACAAAGCCCGCATCGGGGGTATTACGCGCCTTGGGTGGATCGCAGCGCAGTACCCGCATGCCGAGCGCTTCGGCCTTGCCAGCCACACACTCGCCGGTATTGCCCGCGCCAATCACCGCCAAAGTCATGGCCGAGAGCTCGAGTTCGTAACGCTCCGCCAGCACCAGCAGGGCTGAGAGCACATAATCCCCCACCGAATACTTGTTGCAACCGGGGGCGCTGAAGAAGGGAATATTGCGGCTTGCCAGCAACGCCTTGTCCACATGGTCGGTGCCTATGGTGGCGGTGCCGACAAACCCGAGTTTGGGGCTGGTCGCCAGCAAATCGCCATTGACGCGGGTGACCGAACGCACCAGCAGCACATCGGCATCCAGCAGATCGCGGGCCTGCATCTGCCGTCCGGGCAAGGGGATCACCTCGCCAAATTCGGCAAACAGCTCCACGGCATGGGGCATATTCTCATCAACGACTATCTTCATCGGGCTCTCTTTGGTCACAACCGCCACGGGGGCGCCATTCTAGCGCAAAGCCGCCTGAGATTTCAGCCTGTGATGCAATCCGGCGCGAAACGGGACCACATTGCGCGGCAGCCGCTCCATCCGCCCGCTCAAACAGAGGATATCGCCACAAATGTGTAAGCAGAGGTAACAAACGTGCTGCTCGGCTTTGTCCGGGCATGTCACGGTGGCACAATGCCCCTCTTTTTTCGCGATCGCCCATACCCACCATGCCGCCACACGCTCCGCCGCTCCCAATGTCAACCGCCTCACTCACCCGCAGTCAGGTGCTTGGCTTCACAGCCCTGTTAATCCTGCCCCTGTTACTACTCGCCACATTGCCCTGGCAGCCTTTTCTGACCGGTTCACTTCAATCAGGCTGGCTATGGTGGTCATACGCCCTCACCCGCATGGTCGATATTCCCGGGATCGGGGTCAGTGGCGCCCTCTTGCTGTTGCTGACCCGCTACAAACTCAAACTGGAGCTGTCCCCCTTCATTGCACTGGGGTGTGCGCTGGCAGCCCTGCTCGCCAGCGACTGGGTGCTCAAGAGCCTGATCAAACACCTGACCGAAGAGCCCAGACCCTATCTGCTCTGGCTTGAGAGTCAGTCGCTGATCCCGGCCATCAAGCACTTCTACGCCAGTAGCATCAATGTGCGCAGTGAACAGGTTCATGCCGCCAGCCAGTTGCTGGCCCTTCCAGAATGGCTCGGCCACCACTGGCAAAAGGAGGTCAATTACGCCTTCCCCTCCGGCCACAGCATCGCCGCCATCAGTCTGGCCCAGTTCTTCGGCCTGATCTGGCTGGCCCGCGCCCCGGCTGGCGTCTGGCTGCTACCACTGTGGGCCTTGGGGGTTGGCCTGTCGCGCATGGTACTCGGCATGCACTGGCCGGTGGATGTGCTGGCCAGTGCCCTGCTTGGCACTGTCACAGCGCTGATTGCCGCTCGCTGGTGGCTGCACAGATACTGAAGCCTGCGCCATCCTGCAGCGGCTTCCTGTAATGGGATGGGAGGACAAGCCTGTGCTTTTTTGCCATAATGCCGCCTCATTTTATCCCGACCGAGATCCCATGACCGACGCAGTTCATACCCTCAAGGGCCGTTTTCGTGGTTTTTACCCCGTCGTCATCGATGTTGAAACAGCCGGGTTCAACGCCAAGACCGATGCCCTGCTCGAAATCGCGGCTTACACCCTGAAAATGGATGAGCAGGGCTGGCTCGTTCCCGATCACATATTCCACTTTCATGTCGAGCCCTTCGAAGGGGCCAACCTGGAAAAGGCCGCGCTGGAGTTCACCGGCATCGACCCCTACAACCCGTTGCGTGGCGCTGTCTCGGAAAAAGAGGCGCTGACCGAGATCTTCAAGGGGATCCGCAAGGGGATGAAGGAGCAGGATTGCGGCCGCGCCATCATAGTGGCCCACAACGCCACCTTTGATCACGGCTTCGTGATGGCTGCCGCCGAGCGCGCTGGCCTCAAGCGCAATCCGTTCCACCCGTTTGCCACCTTCGACACCGCTGCTCTCTCCGGATTGGCGCTGGGGCAGACCGTGCTGGCCAAAGCGTGCCAGAGCGCCCGCATCCCGTTTGACAATAAAGAGGCGCACTCTGCCCTCTATGACACCGAACGCACCACAGAGCTGTTCTGTCATATCGTTAACCGCTGGAAGAGCATGGGGGGTTGGCCGCCTGCGCATCCGGATGATGACACAACCGATGCCCCTACCGATGATGAGGGACAAGAATAAACGGATGAAGGCTGCCACTGGCAGCCTTCGCTTTTTGGGGAAGTGATTGATTGCACAGCGCACCGGAAATCGCTATCAAGGTCACTATCCACCGCTGAGCGCGGGATGCACGGAGACAAACAGGTCACAAACCCTCAGGTTGAGCAACCTTGTGCCACATGCTGCTGCAATATGAGGGGTTTGACTGATTTTTTTCTCGACATTTGTCACATTTTTCGCAAACTAACTCCCCTTCACATGACAGACAGCAATAACAAACTATAAGGAAATCAAATGAATCCAGTTGTTATCGCAGTCGGGCTGATGCTGGTGCTCAGTCTGCTGCGGATCAATGTGGTGGTCTCGCTGGCGCTGGGTGCCATTGCGGGCGGTCTGGTGGGCGGGTTGTCGTTGACAGATACCCTCACCACCTTCAGCGGTGGCCTGGGCGGTGGCGCCGAGATTGCCCTCTCCTACGCCATGCTGGGCGCCTTTGCAGTTGCCATCTCCCGCTCCGGGATCACCGACCTGCTGGCCCGCAAGGTGATCAGCCAGTTGGGCAAGGATGCCAGCTCGACCCGCATCATGTGGGTCAAAACCCTGCTGCTCTCTTCCGTGCTGGCCGTGGCTATCTCGTCCCAGAACCTGATCCCGGTTCACATCGCTTTTATTCCCATCCTGATCCCGCCGCTGCTGCATGTGATGGCGCAGATGCAGATCGACCGTCGTCAGGTGGCCTGTGTCATCACCTTTGGCCTGACAGCTACCTATATGGTGCTGCCGGTCGGCTTTGGTGGCATCTTCCTGAATAACATTCTGGCCAAGAACCTGATCGATAACGGCGTGCCCATCACCACCAGCCAGATCCCGCTGGCGATGGCCATTCCGGTTGCCGGTATGGTACTGGGCCTGCTGATTGCGGTATTCATCAGCTATCGCAAACCGCGCCAGTACGATCTGGCCAAGATCCTGGATGCCGAGCCCGAAGCGGTCGAGCTCAACCTCACCCACATCTGGGTGGCCCTGCTGGCCATTGGCGTAGCGCTGGGGCTGCAACTGATGACCAACAGCATCGTACTGGGTGCGCTAGCCGGTTTTGTCATCTTCACCTGCGGCGGCGTCATCAAGTTTCGCGAAAGCCAGGATGCCTTCACCCAGGGGGTGCGGATGATGTCGCTGATCGGCTTCATCATGATCTCCGCCGCCGGTTTTGCCGCCGTGATGAAGGCGACCCACGGGGTCGACTCTCTGGTTCAGGTGGTCGCCTCCGGCATCGGTCAGCACAAGGGGATCGCCGCCTTCCTGATGCTGCTGGTTGGCCTGCTCATCACCATGGGGATCGGCTCCTCCTTCTCCACCGTGCCCATCATCGCCACCATCTATGTGCCGCTCTGTCTGCAGCTCGGCTTCTCACCGATGGCGATCATCGCCCTGGTCGGTACCGCAGGCGCGCTGGGGGATGCGGGTTCACCTGCATCTGATTCAACTCTGGGCCCCACCTCCGGCCTCAACGCCGATGGCCAGCATGACCATATCTGGGACAGCGTGGTGCCCACCTTTATTCACTACAACATCCCGCTGGTGATCTTCGGCTGGATTGCCGCCATGGTGCTCTGATAGCCACTCTGGCATCGAACCATGCTCTGCAAAATACGAAACAAGAAGGCGACCTTATGGTCGCCTTCTTTATAAGCACGTTCACCTAATCACCAGGACATGGTCCCGAGAGGAGAAGCTCTTTATTGGGCGACATGGATTCCCGGATCTGGATGATTGCGCACTGCTTGTTTCGCTCCTTGCTCTTATGGGATCAGTCTCTAGCCACAGATGCCATAACAGCACTCAGCCCCCCCAGCGTTGTGCGCCACACCCGTTGCCACATACCACGCCGATTAATTGCTCAGCGATTGGATATCATTTTGAAAAACTGATACTTAACTAGCTACACTAGCGATTATCACCATACAGGGACGTGTAAAAAATGAGCTTGATTGGCTTGGTGCTGGCGTTGATCGCCATCCTTGGCGGCAACATGATCGAGGGGGGGCACCCCAGTGCACTGCTCGATCTGCCCGCATTCCTCATTGTGATCGGTGGCACCATAGGTGCTGCGCTGACCCAGTTCCCTTTCTCCGTCGTCGGCAGCACCATGAAGCGTTTCAAATGGCTGCTCTCCCCCCTCAAGCTCGATATGCATGAACAGGCCCAGTTGCTGGAGACCCTGGCAGGCAACGCCCGCCGCAGCGGCATGCTGGCGCTGGAAGGGATGATCGACGAGATCAAGGATCCTTTCCTGAAGAAAGGGGTGCAGATGATGGTTGATGGTTACGAAAAGACCAAGATACACGAGGTGCTGGAGAACGAGATCGAGTTCGAGCAGGAAGATCTCGAACAGACGGTCAAATTCTACGAAGCCATGGGCGGCTACTGCCCGACCATGGGGATCGTCGGCGCGGTGTTTGGCCTGATCCACGCCATGGGTCTGCTGGATGCCCCCGACAAGCTGGGCGGCGCCATCGCCGTGGCCTTTATCGCCACTATCTACGGGGTATCCGCCGCCAACCTGATCTTCTTGCCGTTCGGCAACCGTTACAAAGGGTTTGCCCACCAGATCCGCCACTACAAGGAGATGACCCTGACCGGCATTCTCTGCATCGTGGATGGCGAGTCCCAGGCACGCCTGCAAGTTACCCTCGAACCTTATCTGGGAGGCCATGGTGGCGAAAAAGAAAAAGGCTGAAGCGCCGGAGAACCACGAACGCTGGCTGGTCTCCTATGCCGACTTCATGACATTGCTGTTCGCCCTGTTTGTGGTGCTCTACTCCTTTGCCATGGCCAAGCAGTCCGAAACCCGGGTGCTTATCCAGGGCTTTATCGAGTCGCTGGGTAAAATCGGCCTCATCTCCCCGCCTGCCGGCTCACCCTTGATGCAGGGGGGCACAGGGATTCTCGAGCCGGAATCGAAGACCACGCCGAGCAGCCCGAAAGAAGAGACTGTACTGGAAAAAGATGCCCCCATGGCGGCATCGGACCCCTTCAACGAGACCATAGGTGCCTCGGAAAAACCGAGCGCCACCGAAGCCTGGCCCCACAAGACCAAGGAGCAGGAGTGGGTGCAGGTGACCAAGCAGAAGCTTGAGCAGCAACTCAAGGCCCAGATTGAATCGAAGGATCTCGAGGTCGAGCAACTCGGCAGTCAACTGGTGATCCGCATCGGCGAGAAGGCGCTATTCCCCTCCGATTCGGCGTTCCTGCAGCCCCAGTTCATCCCGCTGGTCAACAAGATCGCAGGCATTCTGGCCAATATCCCGGGGCAAGTAGTGGTCACCGGTCATACCGACAACTCCCAGGCGCCGGTGGAGCTTTATCGCAATAACTGGGAGCTCTCGGTGCTGCGGGCCTCTTCCATCGTGCAGACCATGCTGACCAACCCCCAGCTGGATGCCAGACGAGTCATCGCTCAGGGGGTTGCCGACACTCAACCCCGCTTTGCCAATGACACCCCTGAACATCGCCAGGCGAATCGCCGGGTCGATATCACCCTCTCTCAAGGCAAGGCCGCAGAAGAGTCGCTGCAACTGCTCAAGCCCTGATCCCCCCGCTCCTGCCTCGCGTGGGAGCCTCTTTTTAAAAACAAATAGCTCAATAATATCAACACCATAAGATCTTAATGATAATGATTGCCATTTATTGTCAAGTGGTCAGGCCTCTGCAATAATGCCGCCCCTCAGGCTTAAATAAAAACAATTATCATTATGAACAAACTGCTTCAGGCATGGCCGGCACTCCTGTGTGCCTCCGCTGGCGCGGCCGATCTCCCCCCTGTGGAGAAGGCTCGCAGCGACGACACCATCATTGTCACCGGGCAACGGGTACAACAGAAACTCTCCGATGTTTCCGGCTCCATCACCGTCATCACCCAGGAAGAGCTGGACCGTCAGGTCGCCAGCGAGCTGACTCATGTGTTTCGCAAGATCCCCGGTGTCTCGGTCACCGGCTCTGCCGGGCGACCGCAAAACATCAGCGTGCGCGGCATCGGGGGCAACCGTATCCTGCTGATCAAGGATGGGGGGCGCGTCAGCGACGGCTTTGGCGCCGACAACATCAATGACAAGGTGGGTCGCTTCAACTTCGACCTTGATGACATCAAGCAGATTGAGGTGGCCAAGGGGGCCGGCTCCTCCCTGCATGGCTCCGATGCCATCGGCGGCACCGTGGTGATGAATACCAAGCAGCCGGAAGATTATCTGCAACAGCAAGATAGCTATCTGGCGGCCAAAACCCTCTACGGTGGCGACAGCAACAAGAAGAAGCTCAGCATGACCGGCGCGGTACGGGCACTGGAGAGCGAACATCTGTTGCGCCTCTCCGGCTGGCGTGGCAACGAAACCGCCAACTTTGAGGAGAAGCGCATTCCGGCTGATTTGGATGGCATGAGTGCCTCCACCAGCAGCCGCCTCCCCCTCAATGCCCATCACGCTCTGCGGCTGGAGCTGGACTACTACGAGGATCACGCCAAACGCCAGATGGGGCCCAAAGCGGTGCCCCAACCCGATGGCAGCTGGGACGTGGTCGGTTTTCAGGAAGATGGCGATCAGCACACCCAGGGCGGCAAGTTCAGCTGGGAGGCCAACGATCTGGGCATGATCGATACCCTCAACTGGAGCCTGTTTGGCAACCAGTCACGCAACGAAGCCAACCAGCGCCAGTTGCTGCGCAACGATGCCCTGAGCGGCTATCCCAGATATCGCAGCCAGCGCACCCTCTCCACCTTCGAGGAGCTGCGCCTTGGCAGTGAGCTGGAGCTGCAGAGCAAGCTGGGCACCGGCTCGCTGGATCACACCTTCAGCTACGGTGTGGAAGTGGAGCAGGCCAACCACGAGCGGCCGGTCAGCAATCTGACCCTGGAAGATGGCGTCACCACCCAGGGACAGAAAGCCCCCTTCAGCAAGGCCGAAACCCGCCGCGATGGCATCTGGCTGAGCGATGTGATCGATCTGGGCAACTGGCAGTTTACCCCGACCCTGCGCTTTGACCGCCAGCGCCTGCGCGCACCGGACAGCAATCTGGCCGAGAACCACAGCGACCACATCTCCCCCAGTGTGGCGGCCAGTTACCGCTTCAACGAGACATGGCGCAGCTGGCTCAGCTATGCCAACGGCTTCCGCGCCCCCGCTTACGATCAGGTTTACGGCAACATTCCTCACTACTTTGCCATGCCGCCGTTCGAGATCATTGCCAACCCCAACCTCAAGGAGGAGACCAGCCACAGTCTGGAGTGGGGAGTGAATGGGCAAAGCGACAACTGGAGCGTCAAACCGGCCGTTTTCTACAACCGCTACTACAACTTCATCGACTGGCGCCAGACCGGTTTTCGCCTCGATGACGGTGTCTTCCTGCGCCAATATCGCAACGTTGCCAAAGCAGAAACCTGGGGCGCCGAGCTGGCCGCCAGCCTCTGGCTGAGCGACGAGTGGGAGCTTTCGACCAATCTGGCCTGGATGGATGGCAAGGATCACCGCGGCGAGCCGCTGCGCACCCAGACACCGCTGGAAGGCAACACCACCCTGCGCTGGCAACAGCTCGACTGGGGGGTTGAGCTCAGTGGCAACTATGCCGCCGCCATGACCAAGGTGCCCCAGTGCGCCAATGCGCAGACTGGCTACAACGGTGCCTGCCAGAGCAGCGCAGGCTGGTTCAGTCTGGATCTCACCGGCGACTGGCAGATCACCGAGGCGCTCAAGGTCAATGCCACCATCGGCAACCTGCTCGATACCCGCTACGTCCGCTATCAGGATGTGGCCGGACTTCCGGCTGGCAGCGATACCTCCCTCTACAGCCAGAGCGGCCGCTACCTGTCAGCCAGCCTCAGCTACCGTTTCGTGGGGATGTGATGAAGCATCATGCAATCATGGCGGCCCTGTTGGCCGCCCCGTTGGCGTGGGCGCAAGAGGCCCTGCCACCGCCGATCCCGTCCCAATCGCACCTGATTTCAGGCAATCCCGTACGCCAGGATCCCTACTTCTGGTTGCGGGACGAGAGCCGTCGCAACCCGGCCATTCTCGCCCTGCTCAAGCAGCAAAATCGCTGGAGCGAGCAGCAACTCGCCGCGCAGCAGCCGCTGGAGGCAACCTTGCGCGCCGAGTTTGCCCGTCATCCGGCGGGGGAATCTGTGCCAGAGAACTGGCTTGTCCGCGGCGATCAGGCATGGCTGCTGCGCCCGGATGGCTCACTCTGGCAACGCCACGGGGGCAAGGTGCAGCAACGGCTTCCCGCCAGAGCGGGTGAGGGCTATTACGACGCGGGCGGCTGGGCCCTGAGCCCGGATAACCGCACGCTGGCCATCGCCGAAGACAGGCGCGGCGATCTCGACTATCAGGTCACCCTGCTCGATCTCCAGAGCGGCAAGGCGCTGTCCAGTTTGGCGCAGCGCAGCGCTGATCTCGCCTGGTCACAAGATGGTCGCACCCTCTACACCATCGCCAACGAGCGCTACACCCTGCGCCCCTGGCAGCTGCGCGGCTGGCAGGATGGCCAGGAGCAGACTCTCTATGAGGAGCAGGATCCCGCCTGGCTGCTCAGCCTCTATCGCACCACGGATGGCCAGCATCTGGTGTTGCAGGGCAACAACCACGACAGCTCGGAGCAATACCTGCTCGACTCGGGCAAGCCGCAGCAGGTCAAACCCCGCCAGCGCGGGGTGGAATACTATCTGGACAGTCAATCCGGCTGGGTGATCAAGAGCAACCGGGAGGGGGCGTTTGCCCTCTACTCAGCCAGCACGCCGCTCGGTGAGTGGCAGCGCCTGTGGCCCGCCAAAGGGGAGGATCTCGGCGATCCCGAGAAGTGGCGGCTGTTTGATCGCCATCTGGTGGTGCAGTTTCGCCAGCAGGGGGAGGATTGGCTCGCCCTCCTCGATCGCAACGGCCATGAACGCCAGCGCCTGCCGCTGGCCAGTGGCGCAGGAACCGGCTGGCTGCAAGGAGAACATGACCCGGCCAGCGACCGCATTCTGGTGCGCAGTCAGGGCTTGAGCCAGCCCCCCGGCCAGCGCTGGCTGGATTTGACCAGCGGCCAGTGGATCAACGACCGGCACATCGGTGACGACAAGGCATTGCCCTATCAGAGCGAGCGGCGCTGGATCACCTCTGCCGATGGCACCCGGGTACCTGTCTCTCTGGTGTGGCGCAAGGATCTGGCCCCTCGCGCCGTACTGCTCTACGGCTATGGCGCCTATGGCACGCCGATGCGCCCCTACTACCAGAAAGAGCTGTTGAGCCTGCTGGATCGGGGTTTTGTCTACGCCATCGCCCATGTGCGCGGCGGCGGCATGCTGGGGGAGCAGTGGACCCGCGACGGACGGAGCATCCACAAGCAGAACGGCATCAGCGACTTTATCGCAGCCGGTCACGCCCTGCGCCACTGGTCGCCCGACTCTGCTCCTCTGCCCCTGTTTGCCATGGGGGGCAGCGCGGGGGGCACGCTGGTTGCTGCGGCCCTCAACCAGCAACCGACACTCTTTAGCGGCGCCGTGTTGCAGGTTCCCTTCGTCGATCTGCTCGGCACCATGAGCGATCCTGCCCTCCCCTTGACCCGTCAGGAGTATCAGGAGTGGGGCAACCCGGCCAAGCCCACAGAGTATCAGGCGATGCGCCGCATCAGCCCCTACGACAACCTGCACCGCGCCCCCTACCCGCCCCTGCTGGTCACTACCGCCCTGCACGATAGCCAGGTCCCCTACTGGGAGCCGGTCAAGTGGCTGGCTCGCCTGCGGGAGCACAGCACGGGCTCCGGACCCTACCTGCTGCTGACCGAACTGGAGGGTGGCCACCGCGCTGGTGGCGGCGATCGGGCTCGTGAATTTGCCTTCTTGTTGCATCTGGCGGGGATCAATCAATGACCCTGCCGCTGATTGGGAGTACCACTATGAAACCCCTGTTGCCCGCCCTCTTGCTGGGGCTGGCTGGCTTTGCCACCGAGGCCGCCGAACTGCGTTTTGTCGAACAGGACGCCCCGGCCGATCCCCGCCTCTGGCTCGAACAGCAGCTCGGCGTCACCCTGAGTGATGCCCCGGCCTATCAGCGCCAAGGCAAGCTGGGCCACTATCTGCATTATCGCCAGCAGCTCAATGGCGCACCGATCGCCGGCCTGATGGCCGCCGTCAGTCTCGATGAGCAGGGTCGCCCGTGGCGCCTTTATCACAATACCCGGCTGATGCAGGCACAGGCGGCTCCATGTGATGAAGCAAGCCGCGCCGGGGTGGATGCCTATACCGCCACGCTGGATGGTACTGTGTGGCAATTCGCTGGCAGTGACGAAGCCCAGCCCTGGTACTGGCAGGATGGCGACACCCTGACTGCGGCCTGGCGTCTGCTGGCGGTGGAAAGCCAGCCGGGCAACAGCAAGAGCAGCCACTGGCAACTGTTTGTCACCTGCGATGGCAGCGCCCTGCTGGGGCGCACGCTGCAAGAGGCCAGCACCCGTGCCGAAGCGGCCCCGCTGGCAGGGGAAGCGGCCACGGTGCAGGCCCGCATCTTTGCCCTAGACCCACGCACCCAACTGCAAGATGGCAACCTGCTGTGGCGCCACGATCTGGTGCTGGACAACCGGGCCTATCGCACCGTCCCGCTCAGGGTACAAAAGGTGGATGACACCTACCAGCTAAGTGGCCCACGCGCCCGGGTCGTGGATGGCACGGAACCGGAAACTGCCCCCTTTAGCAGCCCTGATGCCGATGGCTTCCAGCTGGATCACCAGCAGCCCGCCTTCCTCGATATCAATGGCTACTACCATCTGGATCTGGCACAGCGCCATGTGGAATCCCTTGGCTACCCGACGCTGATGGGCGGCCCCCTGGCCATCGATACCGATGCCGGGGAGCAGGACAACTCCCTCTATGACCCCTTCCTGCGCCGGTTGGAAATTGGCCGGATAGGGGTACCCGATGCGGAAGATCCCATGGTGATCTGGCACGAGTTTGGCCATGCGGTGCAGCACCATATCCTGCCCGACATGGGAGAAGAGGGTGACTGGGGCGCCATCGGCGAGGGCTTTAGCGACTATCTGGCCGCCAGCTGGCGCCAGCGCAGTCCCGAAGCCCGCCAGTTCGAGCCTTTCATGGTCTTCAACTGGGATGCCAGGATCAGCGGCCGGACGCCCCGTCAGCTCGATGATCTGCGGGCGCGCTATCATCCGGGCTTCCTCTATCCGGCTCACCTCACCATCAACGGCAGCAACGGCGACCAGCTGTGGGGCACCCCGCTCTTCACCGCGCTGCGCCAGGCCGTTGAACAGTATGGCGAGGTAGCCCGTGACGAGTTCGATACCCTGCTGATTGAATCCCACTTCGGCCTCGGCCCGCAGGTGCGGATGCCCCAGCTGGCGCGGGTCACCGTGGATACCGCCAACCGCCTCTATCCGGATCGCAGTTATGGCAAGCTGCTGGAGCAGGCCTTCCGCCACCACGCCCTGCTGCCCACGCCCATCGCGGCCCGCCTTGCCGATGACAGCTACCTGTTGCTCGGGGAGAAAAAGAGCCTCGCCATCGAATTGACCAACCAGAGCGGCCGCCCCCTGACCGTGGCTGACGCCAACCTGCTCCCGAGCAAGGGGCTCATGGGTGATGGTCACTGGCAAGGAGAGCTCAACGCCGATGGCACCGCCCGCTGGACCCTGCCGCTGGAAGCAGCGAGCAACCTGACCTGTGGCGAGGCAGTCACCTTGCCGCTGCAGTTCCAGCTCACCCTGCCCAGCCCCACCGAGCGCCAGACCCGCCTTGACCTGCAACTGCCGATCGGTGAACCGCTCTGGCAGCGGGCCATCGGCCAGGGTGGCCAGATCAAGGATGCGGTGAGCGATGAACGGCACGGCCTGTCCCGCTTCACTCTCACCCTGCCCGAGAGCAAGGCCCGCATCGACAGCGGATTCGTGGTCGCCCTCGATCTGGAGCACAGCAAGCTGGAGCAGCTGGAGATCTGGCTCACCTCCCCTTACGGCACCCGGATCAGCCTGTGGAACAAGGGCTTTGCCAACCATACCCGGCTGAAAGGTGAGTACCCCCATGAATTAGTACCGTTCGAATCGCTGGATAAGCTGCACGGCGAACCACTCGCCGGCCGCTGGCTCTTGGAAATCAACGACACCAAACCAGAGGAGAGCGGCCAACTGCGCAGCTGGCGGGTCGCCCAGCAGGTAGGGGCTCGCTGCAGCAAGGATGAAGCCTTGCCCAACACCGGCATCATCCCCCTTGAGCAAGATGAGGGGGGCGGCGGCAGCACTTCTCCTCTGCTGCTGTTGCTGGCCTTGTGGCCCCGCCTCTGGCGCCGGATCCCCCTGCGCCGTTGAACCCTGTACCACGGGGGTCACCGCCCCCGTGAACCTGTGACCGAATCAAGGAATGTGAAGTGAAATCATCCGTACTGGTTATTGCAACCCTCTCAGCTCTGCTTAGCGCCTGTGGCGGCGGGGAAGATAGCGCACCACTGGCGATCCCGGACTACCGGGTCGATGTCGCCCTACCTGCAGCCGGCACCCTGTGCGCCGATCTGGATCAGAACTGGCAATGTGATCCCGCCGACCCAGCCGTCAGCGGCGAAGGCGCTGTGGCCCTTATCAGCGGTTCGGCCAACATCGTCAACTCGCCCCTGCTGTTCGTACCGAGGAGCGGAGGCCTGCTGCTGGCGCATCCGGCCGCCAAAGGGGATCCACAACGGCTGCAACCGACCCTGCTCAGCACCCTGTGGCAGAGCCGTATTGCCGAAGGGATGGCCGCCGATCGCGCACTGACCCAGCTGCTGACCGATCTCGCGCCGCTGCAACCGGGCAGCGACCGCGCCGCCCTCGCAAGTCTCGGCCAGTTTGATCAGGGGCTGCAGCAGATAGCGATCAGCTTGCAGCAACAGGCCAGAACCCGCCTTGCCAACGCCAAAGAGACCCAGTTGCTTACCACCAGCTATCGCGCCATCAGCCTGATGCTGGGGCAATTGGCTCAGGAGTGGCAGCGCCACGGCCAATTTACCGAAGAGACCCAAAGCGAACTGCTTACCCTGCTGGCGCAACAACAGCCACGCAACCTGCTGACCGTCAGCGGCGTCACCACCTTCAGTGATGGCAACGATCCGCTGCTGGAACGGGAACCTGCCGATTATCCGGGACAAGATGCCAGCTGGAATCGCACCCGTCCCCAACTTGCCTATCGTAAACTCGATGATCGCGGTCAGGTTCTCCCCGACAACGCGCCGAGCTGGCAGTGCGTCAAGGATCTCAATACCGGTCTGGTGTGGGAGGTCAAATCGGATGATCCCTTGAGTCCGGCCTGGAAAAGCAGACCCTTTGCCTATGAGGATGAGCAACTCACCGCAACCGCAGGCGAGCAGCAAGCGGCCTACCAGCATATTCATAAGAGGATCGAACAGCTCACCGCCGAAGGAGATCTGGCGGCCCTCGCCCGGGCACAGGCGCTGACCACCATGCTGACCACCCGCGCGTATCAGCAGTGGCTCAATGGCGAGCAGCGCTGCGGCATCAGCCAGTGGCGGCTGCCCACCATGGGTGAGCTGATGTCACTGATGCACTACGGTAGCCTGGCCAAGGACCCGCTGGGTCAGCGCATCATCGTGGATACCCGCTACTTCCCGGATATCGCCTCCTCGGAAGATGACACCTACCATGGCTACTACTGGAGCGCCACCAGCAACACCGCCCAGCGCTTCTCCGGTGGCCCCATCAGCAAACGCACAGTCCTGCTCTTGGGAGAAGATGCAGGCACCACCTATCCCGCGCTGGTGCAGCAAGATACCTATATCGAGCTGATGCAGGTACGACTGGTCGCCACTCCCCAATAATCCGAGGAATATCATGAGCCTTTATCGCTTTTCGTTCGCCATGCTGGCACTGCTGGCCCCCCTGGCCCACGGTGCTGCCATTTGTGATGACACCATGGATCGCACCGCCCCCTCTGCCCGTTTTCTTGACCATGGCAACGGCACCGTCACGGATCAACACACCGGCCTCACCTGGATGCGCTGCAAACTGGGGCAGACATGGAGTGGCAGCAGTTGCCTGGGGGAACCGACCGTTTACTACTGGCAGCAGGGGCTGCAAGTGGCGGAGCGGATCCGCAGTGACAGCAGCCATGCTCTCTATCACTTCGGCGGTATCAGCCAGTGGCGTCTGCCCGACATCAAGGAGCTGGCGACCCTGGTCGAGCATGCCTGCTACAAGCCCTCTCTCAATGAAGCCATTTTCCCGCGCGCCATGGCGGGGGGCGGTAAAGAGGTCAATGAGGGTTATGTCTATCTGATGAGCAGCACGGTAACCTCCGCCAATGGTCAGCGGGCGTATCTGGATATTACCTCGGGAGATATCGGTCTTCGCTCCATTGGCGCCTACCCGGATCAGGTCTTGCTGGTCGCCAATAAACCCTGACCGCCCCACGCTCGAAACCGGAACGCGATGACAGGAGAGGCTTGAAAGCCTCTCTTTTTATTGCTCTTGCCGCCCCCCTACCTCACCCGCCATCACGCTCTTCTCCCGCCTGTGCCCCCTGCCCGCGATACCGACCTGATCCGGCTTCGCCCGCGACATACCCCTTTCAGGTGATAACGAGGAGCAGCTCTCTGCGCTTTACAGGCCTTTCCCGCCCGCCATAACCAACAAAAAAGTGCGCTTCTTAACAAAATTTAATTACCGGTTAACCGATTAATAATTAACCCGTAAAAATGACATGTAAATCAGTGCGAAAGTGTCATAATGCGTAACACTATTGTTAAGTCACTTGATTAATTTGGTTAGGAAAAACCTCTATGTTTGCTGATATTTCTGCTCAACATTGGGCTTTTGCCATTTATGTCATCGGTGCCATCACCATCTGCCTGGTGATGATAGGCCTCGCCGCCCTGCTGGGAGGTCGCGCCTACGGCCGCACCAAGAACAAGCCATTTGAATCTGGTGTCGACTCGGTCGGCAGTGCCCGCCTGCGTTTTTCCGCCAAGTTCTATCTGGTCGCCATGTTCTTCGTCATCTTCGACGTCGAGGCGCTCTACCTGTTTGCCTGGTCTGTCTCCGTGCGGGAGAGCGGCTGGGTCGGCTTTATTGAAGCCACCATTTTCATCGGACTGCTGCTTATCGGCCTGATCTACCTCTGGCGCATCGGCGCACTGGACTGGTCACCGCGCAAACCGCAGCTGAACAACAAAAACAGTGATTGAACCACAGACCCTTTCCTTGAGGTTGCACCATGAAGTACACCCTGACCCGGATTGACCCGGATGCACCCGTTGAGCGCTACCCCCAGGAGCAGCGCCAGACCGTCGATGACCCACTGGCGCAAGAAGCGACGCGCGGCATCATGATGGGCCGCCTCGAGGAGGTGCTGCAAGACACAGTCAACTGGGGCCGCAAAAACTCCCTCTGGCCTTACAACTTCGGCATCTCCTGCTGCTACGTGGAGATGTGTACCGCCTTCACCTCCCCCCACGATGTGGCCCGCTTCGGCGCCGAAGTTATCCGCGCTTCGCCCCGTCAGGCCGATTTCATGGTGATTGCAGGGACCCCCTTCATCAAGATGGCGCCAGTCATCCAGCGCCTGTATGAACAGTTGCTCGAACCCAAGTGGGTGATCTCCATGGGGGCCTGTGCCAACTCCGGCGGCATGTATGACATCTATTCCGTGGTGCAGGGGGTAGACAAGTTCCTGCCGGTAGACGTCTACATTCCGGGTTGCCCGCCCCGTCCCGAAGCCTTTTTGCAAGCCCTGATGCTGCTGCAGGACTCCATCGGCAAAGAGCGCCGCCCCCTCTCCTGGGTGGTGGGCGATCAGGGGATCTACCGTCCCCAGATGCAGGCCGAAAAAGAGCGCAAGCGCGGCGAACGGATCAATGTGACCAACCTGCGCACGCCGGATGAGATCTGACCATGAAACTGACTCGTGATTTTCCCAGCAATTACGCCATGGCCCAGTGGCAGCCCAGCGACCACAAGGATGCCAAAGTCATTGGCGAACTGTTTGCCCACTTCGGGGCCGAGCACTTCACCGTGCAGACCACACGCACCGGCGTGCCGGTGGTCTGGCTCCCCCGCGAACTGCTGCAGGATGTGATGGGCTTTTTGCGCAAGGTGCCCTCCCCGTTTGTGATGCTGTTTGATCTCAGCGCCACCGATGAGCGGCTGCGCAGCCATCGCGACGGTCTGCCCCAGAGCGATTTCACCGTCTTCTATCACCTCATCTCCATCGACCGTAACGCCGATGTGATGTTGAAAGTGGCGCTGGCCGAAAGTGACCTGCATCTTCCCACCATCACCAACCACTTCCCCAATGCCAATTGGTACGAGCGGGAAGTGTGGGATCTGATGGGCATCACCTTCGATGGCCACCCCCATCTGACCCGCATCATGATGCCCAAGAGCTGGCAGGGTCACCCGCTGCGCAAGGATTACCCGGCGCGCGCCACCGAATTCGATCCCTTCATGCTCGATGCCGCCAAACAGGACATGGAGCAGGAGAACCTGCTGTTCAAACCGGAAGAGTGGGGGCTGGCCCGCGGCAACGAGAACGAGGACTACATGTTCTTGAACCTCGGCCCCAACCACCCCTCTGCTCACGGCGCCTTCCGGTTGGTGTTGCAGCTCGATGGCGAGGAGATCCGCAACTGCGTGCCCGACATCGGCTATCACCATCGCGGTGCCGAGAAGATGGGTGAGCGCCAGTCCTGGCACAGCTACATCCCCTATACCGACCGGGTCGAGTATCTGGGCGGGGTGATGAACAACCTCCCCTATGTGCTGGCGGTCGAGAAGCTGGCCGGCATCAAGGTGCCGCAGCGGGTCGACATGATCCGGGTGATGATGGCGGAGCTGTTTCGCATCCAGAGCCACCTCTTGTTCCTCGGAACCTATATCCAGGACGTGGGGGCCATGACCCCGGTCTTCTTCACCTTCACCGACCGGCAGAAGATCTACACCATCATCGAAGCGATCACCGGTGCCCGCATGCACCCGGCCTGGTTCCGTATCGGCGGTGTGGCCCACGACCTGCCGAAGGGATGGCAACGGCTGGTGCAGGACAACCTGCTGAGCTGGCTGCCCAAGCGGCTGATGGATTACGAAAAAGCGGCGATGCGCAACAGCATTCTGCGCGGTCGCACCATAGGCGTCTCTGCCTACACCACCGAGCAGGCGTTGTCCTGGGGCACCACGGGGGCCGGATTGCGCGCCACCGGCCTCAACTTCGACATACGCAAGTGGCGCCCCTACTCCGGTTACGATCAGTTCGACTTTGAAGTGCCGGTCGGCAGCAATGGCGATGCCTACGACAGAGCCACCGTGCGGATCGAAGAGATCCGCCAGAGCATGTCGATCATCGAACAGTGCATGAAGAACATGCCGGAGGGCCCCTTCAAGGCGGATCACCCCCTCACCACCCCGCCGCCCAAAGAGCGCACCCTGCAGCACATCGAGACCCTGATCAACCACTTCCTGCAAGTGTCTTGGGGCCCGGTGATGCCCGCTGCCGAGTCGTTCCAGATGATTGAGGCGACCAAGGGGGTCAACAGTTACTACCTGACCAGTGACGGCTCCACCATGAGCTACCGGACCCGGATCCGCACCCCGAGCTTTGCTCACCTGCAGCAGATCCCCTCGGTGATCAAGGGCAGCATGGTGTCGGACCTCATCGTCTATCTGGGCAGTATCGATTTTGTTATGTCGGATGTGGACCGTTAAGTGATCCGCCATCCCGGCCATGGCCGGGAATCGGGATCGCCGGACGAGCAGTAAAAGGACAAGCCACCAAAGGTCAAGTCATGAGCCAGCAATGTCAGTGTCACAATAATCAGACCCCACAGGGGCAAGGGGCATGCAGCAGCAAACAGGACGACTTCGTTCTGAGCCAGGCTGAACGCGATGCCATCGAACACGAGAAACACCACTACGAAGATCCCCGCGCCGCCAGCATCGAAGCGCTCAAGATCGTGCAGCAGGCCAGAGGCTGGGTACCCGACGGCGCCATTCACGCCATCGCGGCCGAGCTCGGCATTCCCGCCAGCGACGTGGAGGGGGTCGCCACCTTCTATAGCCAGATCTTCCGCCAGCCGGTGGGGCGCCACATTATCCGCGTCTGCGACAGCATGGTCTGCTACATCAATGGCCATGAAGATCTGATGGCCGGTCTCAAGGAGGTGATGAACCTCGGCCCCGGTCAAACCACCCCGGATGGCCGCTTCACCCTGCTGCCGGTCTGCTGTCTTGGCAACTGCGACAAGGGGCCAGCCATCATGATCGATGACGACACCTATGGCGGCCTCGATCCGGTGACCTTGCTGAAAACCCTGGAGGCTTACCCATGAGCCTGCCGCAGAACAAGATCCTCGCCTCTCTTGGCACCGCCAATCGCACCCCGCGAGCCCCCGAGACCCACCCGCTCACCTGGCGGCTGCGGGATGACGGCCAGCCGGTGTGGCTGGAGGAGTATCAGGCAAAACAGGGCTATGAAGCGGTGCGCAAGGCGCTCGGCCAGATGAGTCCGGACGAGATCGTCAGCACCGTCAAGGATGCCGGTCTCAAGGGGCGTGGCGGCGCGGGCTTCCCCACTGGCGTGAAGTGGGGGCTGATGCCCAAAGACGAGAGCATGAACATCCGCTACCTGCTCTGCAACGCCGACGAGATGGAGCCTAACACCTGGAAAGATCGGCTGCTGATGGAGCAACTGCCCCACCTGCTGATCGAGGGGATGATCATCAGTGCCCGGGCGCTCAAAGCCTATCGCGGCTACATCTTCCTGCGCGGCGAGTATGTAGATGCTGCCATCCACCTGCGCCGTGCGGTGGAAGAGGCCAAGGCCGCCGGTCTACTGGGCAAGAACATTCTGGGATCCGGTTTTGACTTCGAGCTGTTCGTCCACACCGGCGCCGGCCGCTACATCTGTGGTGAAGAGACGGCGTTGATCAATTCGCTGGAAGGGCGCCGTGCCAACCCGCGCGCCAAACCCCCCTTCCCCGCCGTCTCCGGCGTCTGGGGCAAACCCACCTGCGTCAACAACGTCGAAACCCTCTGCAACGTCCCCGCCATTATTGGCAACGGGGTCGCCTGGTATCACGGGCTGGCGCTGCCGGGCTCGGAAGATCACGGCACCAAGCTGATGGGCTTCTCCGGCAAGGTGAACAACCCCGGGGTCTGGGAGCTGCCGTTTGGCATCACCGCCCGCGAGCTGTTTGAACATTACGCCGGCGGCATGAAGAGCGGCTATCGCCTGAAAGCCTGGCAACCGGGCGGCGCGGGCACCGGTTTCCTGCTGCCGGAGCACCTCGATGCCCAGATGTATACCGCCGGTATCGGCAAGGTCGGCACCCGGATGGGGACCGGCCTCGCCATGGCGGTGGATGACTCCATCAGCATGGTGAGTCTGCTGCGCAACATGGAGGAGTTCTTCGCCCGCGAGTCGTGCGGCTGGTGCACGCCCTGCCGCGACGGCCTGCCCTGGAGCGTCAAGCTGCTGCGGGCACTGGAACGTGGCGAAGGACAATCCGGCGATCTGGCGACCCTGGAGCAACTCTGCGGTTTCCTTGGCCCGGGCAAGACATTCTGCGCCCACGCACCGGGCGCCGTCGAGCCGCTCGCCAGCGCCATCAAATATTTCCGCTCCGAATTCGAGGCCGGGATCAAAGGCAGCGGCGACAACCGCAAGCCGGTCAAAGGGATCCAGCCCAATCTGCTGGGCGAGCGCTGGTAACGACACCACAGATTTCACAAAACAGGTTTCAGGGAAGTTGTATGGCAACCATTTATGTAGACGGCAAAGAGTACGAGGTAGACGGAGCAGATAACCTGCTGCAAGCCTGTCTGTCGCTGGGTCTGGACGTCCCCTATTTCTGCTGGCATCCGGCGCTGGGTAGCGTTGGCGCCTGCCGCCAGTGTGCGGTCAAACAGTATCAGAATGCCGATGACAAACGCGGTCGTCTGGTCATGTCCTGCATGACCCCGGCCACCGATGGCAGCTACATCGCCATCGAGGATGAAGAGGCTAAAGAATTTCGCAAGAGCGTGGTGGAGTGGCTGATGACCAACCACCCCCACGACTGCCCGGTGTGTGAAGAGGGCGGCGCCTGCCACCTGCAGGACATGACGGTGATGACCGGCCACAACAGCCGTCGCTACCGTTTCACCAAACGCACCCACCAGAATCAGGAGCTGGGCCCCTTCATCGGTCACGAGATGAACCGCTGCATCGCCTGCTACCGCTGCGTCCGCTACTACAAGGATTATGCCGGTGGCGAGGATCTCGGGGTCTATGGTGCCCACGACAACGTCTATTTCGGACGGGTCGAGGATGGCACCCTGGAGAGTGAATTTTCCGGCAACCTGGTGGAGGTCTGCCCCACCGGCGTCTTCACCGACAAGACCCACTCCGAACGTTACAACCGCAAGTGGGACATGCAATTTGCCCCCAGCATCTGCCAGCAATGCTCCGTGGGCTGCAACATCAGTCCGGGCGAGCGTTACGGCGAGCTGCGCCGCATCGAAAACCGCTTCCACGGCAGCGTCAACCACTACTTCCTCTGTGACCGTGGCCGCTTTGGCTATGGCTATGTCAACCTGGCTGATCGCCCGCGCCAGCCGCTGCTCAAAGATGGCAACGACCAGCTGACCATCACAGTCGATGGCGCCCTCAACCGAGCCGCCGATGCCCTGCGCACGGCCCGCGACCTCATCGGCATCGGCTCGCCCCGCGCCTCGCTGGAGAGCAACTTTGCCCTGCGCGAGCTGGTGGGTGAAGACAACTTCTACGCAGGCGTCGAGCAGGCCGAGTGGGCCTGTCAGCTGAAGATGCTGCAGATCCTGCAACAGGGCGGCGTGCCGACTCCGAGCCTGCGGGACATGGAAGAGGCAGACGCCATTCTGGTGCTCGGCGAAGATGTCACCATGAGCGCAGCCCGTATCGCGTTGGCGCTGCGTCAGTCGGTCAAGGGCAAGGCTCGCGAGCTGGCCCGCAAGATGAAGGTGGATCTGTGGCAAGTCGCCGCCGTTCAGACCCTGGGTCAGAACGAGCGCTACCCACTGCTCATCACCAGCCTCGACACCACCCGTCTGGACGATGTGGCGGCCGACAAGCTGCACGCCCCCTATGCCGATCAGGCGCGCCTTGGCTTTGCCATCGCCAACCTGCTCGACCCGGCAGCACCGGCCGTGGCCGACCTCTGCCCCGAGCAGCAGGCACAAGCGACTCGCTGGGCCGAGCTGCTCGGCAACGCCAGGAAGCCGCTCATCATTGCTGGCTCCACTGCCCGCGATGTGGCGCTGCTTGAGGCGGCCAGCAACATTGCCCGCGCCCTGAAAGGCCGTGGACAGGAAGCCAACATCGCACTGGTTGGCCAGGAGGCCAATTCGCTGGGTCTGGCCATGCTGGGCGCTCAAACCTTGTCAGACAAGTCGCTCGAAGCCGCCCTTGCACGTATCGAGGCCGAGGAGGGGTTGGCGCTGGTCACTCTGGAGAACGATCTCTACCGCCGCGCGCCGCGCAACCGGGTGGATGCGGCGCTGGCACGGCTGCAGCACCTGCTGGTCATCGACCATCAGGCGACCCCGACCGCCAACAAGGCTGATCTGGTGCTGCCAGCGGCCAGTTTTGCCGAAGCCGATGGCACCCTGGTGAACATGGAAGGGCGCGCCCAGCGCTTCTTCCAGGTCTATGCCCCCGCCTTTTACAACGCCGATATTCAGGTGCGTGAAGGGTGGCGCTGGCTGGCGGCGCTGCAAGGGGCGATCGAACGCAAGCCGCTGCGCTGGCAGAACTTCGACCAGGTCAACCATGACTGTGCCACCAGCAATCCGCTGCTGGCTACCATGCTGGAAGCGGCGCCCAACGCAGGCTTGCGGATCCGTGGCATGCGGCTAGCCCGTGAGCCACACCGCTACAGTGGTCGCACCTCCATGCTGGCGGATCAGAACGTCAGCGAGCCGCGGGTAGCGCAAGATCCCGACTCCCCCTTCAACTTCTCCATGGAAGGGTATGCCGGAGCCCGTCAGCCGCTGCCGCAAGTACCGTTCGCCTGGGCACCGGGCTGGAACTCTCCCTCCGCCTGGAACAAGTTCCAGGATGAAGTGGGTGGCAAACTGCGTGCTGGCGATCCGGGTCGCCGTCTGCTGGAAGCAACAGACCCGCAGGCAGAAGGCAAGGAGCTGCTCGGCTGGTTCACCACCATCCCCGCCCCCTTCAAGGCCGCAGAGGCGCTGCAAGTGGTCAATTACGCCCAGCTGTTTGGCGGCGAGGAGCTCTCCGCTCGCAGCCCGGTCATTCAGGCCCGGATGAACGAACCCGAGCTGGTGCTCAATCCCCTTGATGCGCAGCGTCTGGCCCTCCACGGGGGCAGTCAGGTTTCCTTCTCCTGGGGCGGTAGCCACTGGCAACTGCGTCTGCGGCTTAGCGATCAGCTGAGCGCCGGTCTGGTGGGACTCCCCCTTGGGGTGAACGGCCTGCCAACGGCCCTGCAACAAGCCTCAATCACTAACCTGCAGGAGGTGATCGCATGAGCGAGTCGCTGATCGATCTGTTGCTGGAGGTGGGCAAGGCACTGATCGTGCTGGTGGGGATCGTGGGGGCTGGCGCCTTCATGAGCTTCATCGAGCGCCGTCTGCTGGCCCTGTGGCAGGATCGCTACGGCCCCAACCGGGTGGGGCCGTTTGGTCTGCTCCAGCTGGCCGCCGACATGATCAAGATGTTCTTCAAGGAGGACTGGATCCCGCCGTTCGCTGATCGGCGGATCTTTATCCTGGCCCCCATCATCGCCTTCACTGCCTTTATTCTGGCGTTTGCGGTGGTGCCCATCACCCCCACCTGGGGCGTGGCTGATCTCAATGTGGGGCTGCTCTACATCCTGGCCATCGCAGGGCTGGCGGTCTATGCGGTGCTGTTCGCCGGCTGGTCGAGCAACAACAAATACTCATTGCTCGGCAGCTTGCGCGCCTCGGCTCAGACCCTCTCCTACGAGGTGTTCCTGGGCTTGTCGCTGATGGGGATTGTGATCCAGACCGGCAGTTTCAACCTGCGGGATATCGTCGAGGCACAGGCAGACTTGTGGAACGTGGTGCCCCAGATCCTGGGCTTTGTCACCTTCCTGTTTGCCGGTGTCGCCGTCACCCACCGTCACCCGTTCGATCAGCCAGAAGCCGAGCAGGAGCTCGCCGACGGCTATCACATCGAGTATGCGGGGATGAAGTGGGGTCTCTTCTTCGTGGGCGAATATATCGGCATCGTGCTGATCTCCTCGCTCATCGTGACCCTCTTCTTCGGTGGCTGGCACGGCCCCTGGCTGCCCCCCTTCATCTGGTTTGCCCTGAAGACCGCCTGTTTCATGGTGTTCTTCATCCTGCTGCGGGCCTCCCTGCCTCGCCCGCGCTTTGACCAGGTGATGTCGTTTGGCTGGAAAGTCTGCTTGCCGCTGACCCTGATCAATATGCTGGTCACCGCGGCAGTTGTACTGATAAGTACGCAGTGAGGCACTCAATATGAAAATTGTTAGCATTATTCAGGGTGTCGGCACCCAGTTACGCAGCCTGGCCATGGTCTTCTCCCATGCCTGGCGGCCCCGTGAGACCCTCAACTATCCGGAGCAGGCAGTCTATGCCGCCCCCCGCTACCGCGGCCGTATCGTGCTGACCCGCGACCCCGACGGGGACGAGCGCTGCGTGGCCTGCAACCTCTGCGCAGTTGCCTGCCCGGTCGGCTGCATCTCGCTGCAAAAATCCGAGCGGGAAGATGGTCGCTGGTATCCGGAGTTCTTTCGCATCAACTTCTCTCGCTGCATCTTCTGCGGCCTGTGTGAAGAGGCTTGCCCCACCACTGCCATCCAGCTGACACCGGATTTCGAGATGGGTGAGTATCGCCGCCAGGATCTGGTGTACGAGAAGGAAGATCTGCTGATCAGCGGGCCCGGCAAATACCCGGACTACAACTTCTACCGCATGAGCGGGATGGCCATCGACGGCAAGCCGAAAGGGGATGCCGAAAACGAAGCCAAGCCCATCGATGTCAAGAGCCTGCTGCCCTGAGGAGTCAATCATGGAACTGGCATTTTATGCCTCGGCCCTGGTGGCCATTTACAGCACGCTGCGGGTGATCAGCACCAGCAATCCCATGCATGCGCTGCTCAATCTCATCATCTCCCTCATCGCCGTGGCCATGATCTTCTTCTGCCTGGGTGCCGCCTTTGCGGGTGCCCTGCAGGTGATCGTCTACGCCGGCGCCATCATGGTGCTGTTCGTGTTCGTGGTGATGATGCTGAACCTGGGGAGTGCCCAGGCGCAGGAGAAAAAGTGGCTCACCCCCATGACCTGGGGGGGCCCAGCCCTGCTCTCGCTGATCCTGCTGGGCTTTCTGGCCCACGGCATTCTCGGGGTGACCGGCGGCCTGATCGGAGTGACCGAGGTGACCGCCAAGCAGGTGGGTGTCGAGCTCTTTGGCCCCTATGTGCTGGCGGTGGAGCTTGCCTCCATCCTGCTGCTGGCGGGTCTGGTAACCGCCTATCACCTGGGTCGGGAAGAGAAGAGCGGTGAAGTGCTCTCGGTCCCCCGCACAGCATCCCGCTCTGCACAAGAAGGAGGTCAGCAATGAATGGAATCCCTATGGAGCACGGCCTCCTGCTGGCCGCGGTGCTCTTCTGCATCGGCTTGTGCGGTCTGCTGATCCGCCGCAACCTGCTCTATATCCTGATGAGTATCGAAATCATGATGAATGCCTCGGCACTGGCGTTTGTGGTGGCGGGTAGCCGCTGGGCCCAGGCCGATGGCCAGATCATGTATATCCTGGTGATTTCTCTGGCGGCAGCGGAGGCAAGTATCGGCCTTGCCCTGTTACTGCTGCTCTATCGTCGTTACCACACCCTGAACGTGGACACTGTGAGCGAGATGCGCGGATGAGCCTCTTATATCTGACTTTTCTATTTCCGCTGCTGGGATGGCTGGTGCTGGCCTTCTCCCTCGGCCGGTTTGGCGAGCGTACCTCGGCGCTGATCGGGGTGGGCTCCATTGGCCTGTCGGCCCTCACTACCCTGTGGGTCGGCATCGACTTTCTGGGCAACCCGCCCGAGGGGGGCGTCTATATCCAGCGCCTGTGGCAATGGATGGCGGTGGGCAACTTTACCCCGAGCTTCTCGCTGGCACTGGATGGCCTGTCGCTGACCATGCTGGGGGTGGTGACCGGTGTGGGTTTCTTTATCCACCTGTTCGCCTCCTGGTATATGCGTGGGGAAGAGGGTTACTCCCGCTTCTTCACCTACACCAACCTCTTTATCGCCAGCATGCTGTTTCTGGTGCTGGCCGATGACCTGCTGTTTGTCTACCTCGGCTGGGAAGGGGTAGGGCTGTGCAGCTATCTGCTGATCGGCTTCTACTACAAGGATCGCAAGAACGGAGCGGCGGCCCTCAAGGCATTTGTCGTGACCCGGGTGGGTGATGTCTTCCTCGCCATCGGCCTGTTTATCCTCTATCGGGAACTAGGCACCCTCAATATCCACGAGCTGCTGGTTCGTGCCCCGACCCTGTTTGCCGAGGGCTCCCCTGCCCTGTCGCTGGCCTGCCTGATGCTCCTGGGCGGCGCGGTCGGCAAATCAGCCCAGCTGCCGCTGCAAACCTGGCTGGCGGATGCGATGGCAGGCCCGACCCCTGTCTCCGCACTGATCCACGCCGCCACCATGGTGACCGCCGGTGTCTACCTGATTGCCCGTACCCACGGCCTGTTCCTGCTGGCGCCTGAGGTGCTGCATCTGGTCGGGCTGGTTGGCGCCATCACCCTAGTGCTGGCAGGCTTTGCCGCACTGGTTCAGACCGATATCAAGCGGATCCTCGCCTACTCCACCATGAGCCAGATTGGCTACATGTTTCTGGCACTGGGGGTCGGCGCATGGGAAGGGGCCATCTTCCACCTGATGACCCACGCCTTCTTCAAGGCGCTGCTGTTCCTCTCCGCCGGTGCCGTGATCGTTGCCTGCCACCATGAGCAGAACATCTTCAAGATGGGTGGCCTGCGCAAGAGTTTGCCGCTGGTCTACGCCTGCTTCCTGGTGGGGGGCTCGGCGCTGGCGGCGTTGCCGCTGGTCACTTCCGGTTTCTACAGTAAGGACGCTATCCTGTGGCAAGTAGAAGCCTCTGGCCAAAGCACGCTGCTGTGGGCAGGTCTGGCGGGGGCATTCCTCACGTCGCTTTATACCTTCCGGCTGATCTTTATCGCCTTCCATGGCAAAGAGCAGACCAAAGCCCATGCGGGCCACGGTCTGGCTCACCATCTGCCGCTGCTGGTATTGCTGGTGCTCTCCACCGGCATAGGCGCGCTGATCACCCCGCCACTGGCAGGTGTACTGCCCGCAGGCCCGGGAGACCATATCGAAGAGGGTCGCCATGCACTGGAGGTAGCCTCTGGCATCATCGCCATCGCAGGCATTGCACTGGCCGCGTTTCTGTTCCTCGGTGAGCGCCGTCTGGCCACCTCCATTGCCAACAGCGCGCCGGGCCGCCTGCTCAGCACCCTCTGGTTCAACGCCTGGGGCTTTGACTGGCTCTATGACCAGCTGTGGGTCAAGCCCTATCTGCTGGCGACCCGTCTGGTCGGGCAGGATCCGCTGGACTGGATGATGGGCCTGCCCGCCTGGCTTGCCCTGCGTGGCAACCAGCTGCTGGCCTGGACCGTGACCGGCAAGTTGCGCTGGTATGCCGCCTCCATGGGGATCAGCGCCGTGCTGGTGCTGGCGCTGTTGCTGCTGGGGTAACGCGATGAACAACCGGACAATCATACAGCCAGGCTGTTTGCTCTCCCTGATGGAACAGGGAGCGCAATCTCATATGAACTTGAACGAGAGCTGATACCGTGACTTTACTCTGGATCTTGCTAATTCCTTTTATCGGTGGCTTGCTCTGCTGGCAGATGGAGCGTCTCGGCGGGCAGTTTGTCCGCTGGGTAGCCCTGCTCTCCATGAGCGCCAGCCTGCTGCTCTCCTGTGCCATCTGGCTAAGTGGTGACTTCTCCCTTGCCACCACGGGTCTCGACAGCGCGGGCGTCACCGGTGCTGCCTCCGCCTGGGCCGCCGAGTGGCGCCTGCCGTGGATCCCCCGCTTTGGCATCTCTTTGCATCTGGCGGTGGATGGCCTGTCGCTCTTGATGGTGATCCTCACCTGCTTTATCGGGGTGCTGGCCATCCTCTGTTCGTGGAAAGAGATCGTGCAACGCATCGGCTTCTTCCACCTCAACCTGCTCTGGATCCTGGGCGGCGTGCTCGGGGTCTTTATGGCGCTGGACCTGTTCCTCTTCTTCTTCTTCTGGGAGATGATGCTGGTCCCCATGTACTTCCTGATTGCGCTCTGGGGCCATTCGGTCACTGACGGCAAATCACGGATCAACGCAGCAACCAAGTTCTTCATCTACACCCAGGTGAGCGGCCTTATCATGCTGGTGGCCATCATCGGGCTGGTGCTGACCCACCAGCATGCCACCGGAGTCTTCACCTTCAACTATCTGGAGCTGCTCAATACCCCGATGAGCAAGGGCGTTCAGTGGCTGCTGATGCTGGGATTCTTTATCGCCTTCGCGGTCAAGATGCCGCTGGTACCGCTGCACGGCTGGCTGCCGGATGCCCACAGTCAGGCGCCGACCGCAGGTTCGGTGGATCTCGCCGGTATTTTGCTCAAAACCGCCGCCTACGGTCTGCTGCGCTTTGCCTTGCCGCTCTTCCCCGAAGCGTCCGCAGAATTTGCTCCCTACGCCATGGTGCTTGGCCTGATCGGGATCGTCTACGGTGCCATCGTGGCCTTTGCCCAGACCGACATCAAACGGCTGGTAGCCTACACCAGCATCTCCCACATGGGCTTTGTGATGATCGCTATCTACTCGGGTAGCGAGCTGGCCCTGCAGGGTGCGGTGGTGCAGATGATCGCCCACGGTCTCTCCGCTGCCGGCCTCTTTATCCTCTGCGGTCAGCTCTACGAGCGGTTGCACACCCGGGATCTGCGCCAGATGGGCGGCCTGTGGGGGCGTCTGCGCTATCTGCCCGGTGTGATGCTCTTCTTCTCGGTAGCGTCGCTCGGCATGCCGGGCACCGGCAACTTTGTCGGCGAGTTCCTGATCCTGGTCGGCAGCTTCCAGGTTGCCCCTGTCATCACGGCGGTCGCCACCTTCGGTCTGGTACTGGCCTCGGTCTACTCCCTCATCATGTTGCAGCGCGCCTGCTTTGGCCCCGCCAAGGATGAGAGCATGCTCAAGGGGCTGGATCGCCGCGAGCTGACCATGATGATGGTGATCGCGGGCCTGCTGGTTCTGCTTGGCCTCTATCCCCAACCCGTGATTGACACCGCCAGCAGCAGCCTTATCAACGTGCTGCACTGGTATCTGCTGCCGACTGCTGGAGCCCTGCAATGACTTTCTCCGCTTCCCAACTGCTGGCACTGCTTCCCCTGCTGTTGACCACCGGGGCCATGGCGGCCCTGATGCTGGCCATCGCCTGGCGCCGCTGTGTCACCACCGCCTTTACCGTGACCATTGTTGGCCTCAACCTTGCTCTGTTCTCGCTGCCCATCGTGATGGCGCAAGGGGATCAGGGGGTCACCCCGCTGCTGCAAGTGGACAGTTACGCCGTCTTCTACATGGGACTGGTGCTCATCGGCGCCCTGGCCACCTGCACCTTCGGTCAATCGTGGCTGAAAGCCTACCCGGACAACCGGGAGGAGTTCTTCCTGCTGCTGCTGATCGCCACTGCCGGTGGTCTGGTGCTGGCCTGCTCCCGTCACCTCGCCTCTCTCTTTATCGGGATCGAGATGCTGACCCTGCCGATGTTCGGTCTGGTGGGTTACGCCTACCGCGAGCGCCACTCGCTGGAAGCCGCGGTGAAATACATGGTGCTCTCTGCCGCCGCCACCGCCTTCCTGTTGTTTGGCATGGCGCTGCTCTACGCGCAGGCTGGCAGCCTGAGCTTTGCCGCCCTGGGGCAGACCCTGGCCGAGAGCCCGGCTCACCACCCGCTGCTGATGGGCGGTTTGGGGTTAATGCTGGTCGGCTTTGCCTTTAAACTCTCCCTGGCCCCCTTCCACCTCTGGACCCCGGATGTCTACGAAGGTGCCCCGGCACCGGTCGCCACCTTCCTCGCCACCGTCAGCAAGGTGGCGGTCTTTGCCGTGCTGCTGCGCTTCTATCTGGCGGTACCGGCGGCGAGCGATCCCATGATCCACTGGCTGCTGGCAGCCATGGCGGTCATCTCCATCCTGGTCGGCAACCTGCTGGCCCTGGTGCAGACCAACGTCAAACGGATGCTGGGTTACTCCTCCATCTCCCACTTCGGTTACCTGCTGGCGGTAATCGTGGCGAGCCGATTCGGCCAGATGCCGGTGGAAGCAGCCGGGGTCTACCTGCTGATGTATCTGTTCACCAGCCTCGGCGCCTTTGGCGTCGTCAGCATGATGTCGAGCCCCTATCGCGGCAAGGATGCCGACTCCCTGCACAGCTATCGCGGTCTGTTCTGGAAGCGTCCTTACCTCACAGCAGTGCTGACGGTGATGATGTTGTCACTCGCGGGCATCCCGATGACCCTCGGCTTTATCGGCAAGTTCTACCTCATCGGCGTCACCGTCGAGGCGCAGCTCTGGTGGCTCTCCGGTGCCATCGTGCTCGGCAGCGCACTGGGTCTCTACTACTACCTCAAGGTGATGGTGACCCTCTATCTGCGCGAACCGGGCATGCAGCAGCGCGATGCCAGCGCCGACTGGGCGCTCTCCTCCGGTGGTGTGGTGGTGCTGCTCTCTGCAGCGCTGGTGGTGTTGCTGGGGCTCTATCCCCAGCCGGTCATCAGTCTGGTACAAGGGTTCCAGCAGGTGGTGTTGCAGTAACCCGGCTCATTTCCCTTCAAAACCGGCCCATGTGGCCGGTTTCTTTTTTATGTGGATTGCCTGCTGGCAGAGACCCTTTTGTGTTGGCATCTCACACCCCGTGCAGCCGTTGGTCTCGTCCGGTATTCATCCAACCCCCTTGCTGATATATTGATGACTGGCAGGAATGGAGTTCCGAGCGATGATGCAGCCTACTTTTCATCAATTTGATGCGCATCCACTGGCCGATGCATTGCTTCCCTATGAGGGGCAACGACTCGATGTGTTGCTAGCCGAGCGGGATGCCGCACGCGTTGCCGATCTGCAGCAGCAGTGTCAGCGCCTCAACATTCAACTCTGCGGCGCCATCTTTCCACGCCTTGTCAGTCGGCACGGTTTCCACGAAAGGGGGGCTTGGCTGTTGCCCCGACCAGCATCCCACAATCCTCTGCTGCTCTCGCTCTCCCCTACAGCCAGTGCCGATACACTGGCCGATATCATCTGCGAGCAGTTGGCGTCCCGACTGGCAGAATGGCCGGACACCGAGAAGGTTCCCACCCTCTTTCTCACCTTTGACGCCATGCTCCCCAATATTGCAACCCTGCTCGAGGGGATCTATCTAAGGCTGGCGGACAGGGTCAACTATGCGGGTGTCAATGCAGGTAGCGGCCAGTTCACAGCCATGCCCTGCCTGTTTGACACCCAGAGATTGCTGGGGCATGGGGTCAGCTGTGCACTGCTCTCCCCCCACAGTCCCCCCTTGCTGGAGCACGGCTATCAACTCACTGCCCAGCCCATGCTCGCCACCAGCAGTGAAGGCAACAAGATCTCCTTTATCGACTGGGAGCCGGCTTTTAGCCGCTATCAATCCCTGATCCGGCAACAGTTCCAGCAAAACCTCACACCAGAGCAGTTCTATCGGTACGGTGTACATTTGCCCTTGGGGTTGCTGCGAGCCAATGGCGATGTGATCGTGCGGATCCCGGTCGCCGTTACCGACGACGGTGCCCTGCTCTGCGTCGGAGAGGTGCCTGACCACAGTATTCTCACACTGCTGAAAGCCCCGGAAAGCCCCACAGAGCACGCTGTCGAACTGGCCGAAAAGCTCGGCCGGCACGGTACACCCGAGCGCCTCGAGATCTATTACTGCGCCGGCCGTCAGCAGCACTTCGGCGAACAGAGCACCCTGGAGCTGGAGACCCTCTTTAGCCACAGCGGAGCCCACGAGCTGGTCGGGGCCCTCTCTCTTGGCGAGATAGGAAGTGTAAGGCCGGGGGATTACCCGCTCTTTCACAACGGTGCCATCCTCTGTCTCAGCGAGGGTTAGCAATGAATAACGATCACGCCATGGCCATTGTCTGCGATCTCGCCCTCTGCATCGGTCGGGAGGTCACACTCGATGCCCTGCTCACCAAAGTGTTGCAGCGCTTTATGTTTCACTGTGCCACACCGGTTGGTGTGGTATTGCAGCAGCAACGGGAAGGATATGAGCTGCTCAAGGTCATTGGTGATGATCAGCTATCCCGGCACAGTGGCTCGCTGCTCTCCTTGCCTGCCTGGATTGTTGAAGGTGACCAATGTGCGCTGCAAACGACCTTGCCTCTCCCCGGTGGCCGACCGTACCACTTTGCCTATCGGCTTAGGGTTGACGGGGGATATCTCATCTTGCTGCTGGCCCCCCAACCCCAGCAGCACACAGTGCCGGTCTGCCATCTGTTCAGCCCGGTGCTCGGTAATCTGGCGCGCGCCATCCAGTTGTGCAAGGACAGCGAACAGCTCGCCAGGCGCCAGCAGGCCGAGCTGGTCGACATGCAGCGCCTCAACGAATCCCTGCTCAAGGCCATTCCCATCCCGGTGTTCTACAAGGATGTCGAAGGGCGCTTTCTCAGCTGCAACCCGGCCTTTACCCAGGTCACCGGGATCAGCAAGGCCGAGCTGCAGGGGAAGCGGGTGGACGAAATCCTGCCCCCGGAGATGGCGGACGAATATACCCAAAGGGACATGGAGGTGCTGCGCAGCAGGCAGCCGCAATATTTTGAACACACGCTGTTTGATCGCAGCGGCCACCGCTACCAGGTGTTCAACTTCAAGGATCTCTTCTATGACCATCAGGGCGAGGTGGCCGGAATCATAGGGGCACTGGTCGACATCACCCATATCAAGGAAAGCGAGCAGCGCCAGCGCACCCTGCTGTTTCAGACCATCGCGGCCCTCTCCTCCGCGATTGCCCACAAAGATCCGGTCACGGCAGGACACGAACGGCGCGTGCATGATCTCGCGCTGGCTATAGGTCAACAGCTGCAACTGCCGCAAGAGCAGCTGGATGGATTGGGTCTTGCGGCCATGGTGCATAACATCGGCCTGCTGCAGATCCCGGCGGAGATCCTCACACGCCCGCGGGAACTGAGGCCGGTTGAGTTCGAACTGATCAAACAGCATCCGGACACTGGCCGCGAGATCCTGCAACAGATTGACTTCCCCTGGCCCATCACCACCATAGTGATGCAGCACCATGAAAATCTCGATGGTAGCGGCTACCCACAAGGGCTACAGGGGGATGCGATCTCGCTGGAGGCGAGGATTATACGGGTCGCCGACTCCCTGGCCGCCATGACGGCCCACCGTCCGTTCCGGCGCGCCCTCTCTCTCACCGATGCGTTCGCCGAGCTGACGCGCTATGCCGGTGTGCATTACGACGAACAGGTGGTCGATGCCTGTTTCGCCGTCTGGCAAGCGGGCTACCGCTTTACTACCACCTGACTCTGGTTGCACCAAGATGATGTTAAAAGATCTACCGCCATCCATTCAGCCACCGGGCGTCAGCTCTCACCCCACCGCAGCCCTGCTCCATCAGGTGATGGAACAGCTGCCCTATCGCGTCCTGTTGAAAGATACCCGTTCACACTTCATCGCCTGCAACCGACTGCTGGCCGACGATCTGGCCCTCACCCCGGCCGAACTGGTTGGCAAGTGCGATGCCGATTTTTTCCCGGCCGAGCTGGCCCAACGCTACCGGGATGACGATCTCCAGGTCATGGCCAGCGGCACAACCCGGCATCACGAAGAACCCTATCTGAAAGGGGGTGAAGACCGCTGGCTCAGTACCACCAAGTTTCCCCTGTACGATGAGCTGGGCAAGGTGATCGGTGTCGCTGTCTTTTTCGAAGATATCACCGACCAGAAACAGCAGCAGGAGCGTCTCCAGCAATATACCTGGACGCTGGAAGCAATAACCCGCGCCCACCATGCCATGCTCAAGCAGGGGGATGAACAGACACTACTGCAGGAGATCTGTGATGCCATCACTTTCGATGGCCGTTTTCCCCTGGTGACCGTACTGCAGACCGCTGATCAGAACAGAGTACAGATCCTGGCGCAGGCAGGTCAGGCCGTCTGGTTTGCCAGCGATAACTGGCTCACCCGGGACGCAGCCCTGATCAGTGCAATCAGTTCAGGAGAGATGCGCAACGAAGCACTTGGCACCGAACTGGTCCACCACTCCGCCACCTTGAGGGGACGGCTGCTGCTGCCATTGCAGTGGCAAGCCACTGTGCCAGGCGGACTGCTTATTCACAGCACGCAGGCCAGAGCCTTCACCGATGAGGAGGTGCATCTCTTCAACGGACTGGCCGACTACCTGACCTATGGCCTGCAGGCACGTCGAACCCAGCAGGCCTATCTTGCCGCCCAGCGTGAAAAAGCCATGCATGCCCGCCAACTGGAGCTGGCCCTAGAGGATGCGCTGGGAGCCATCGCTGCCGTGCTGGAACAACGCGATCCCTACACCGCCGGACACCAGAAGCATGTCGCTACCCTGGCGCTGGCCATCGGCCGAGAACTGGGGTTGGGTGATAAACCGCTACGCGGTCTCTATCTGGGCGCCATGGTGCACGATATCGGCAAAATCCAGGTCCCTGTCGAGATCCTCACCAAACCGGGCAAACTGACCCCCCAGGAGTTCAATCTGGTCAAGGAGCATCCGACAGCGGGTTATCTGGTGCTCAAGGATATCGCCCTGCCCTGGCCCATAGCCCGGATGATCCACCAGCACCACGAGTATCTCGACGGTTCCGGCTATCCATCAGGGTTAAAAGGCGAGCAGATCCTGCTGGAAGCGCGCATTCTCACGGTCGCCGATATAGTGGAGTCCATGTCATCGGATCGTCCCTACCGTGCTGCCCTGGGGATTGCGCAGGCCCGAACCCATATCATGGCCATGCGGGGAGTCCAGCTGGATGAAGCCGTGGTCGATGCCTGTCTGCGTATTCTGGATCGGGGAGAGTTTACCCCTCATGAACTTGGCCACGGCCAAACCTGATCGACAGAGCCCATATTGAAAAACCGGCCAAATTTGGCCGGTTTCTGTTTTTATGCGCTGGCGCAGTCGCGATTAACCCAGACGAACCCGGGCGTTGCGGAACATCCGCATCCAGGCGCCGTCCTCGCCCCAGTTGTCGGGGTGCCAGGAGTTGGCCACGGTGCGGAACACCCGCTCCGGGTGCGGCATCATGATGGTGGCGCGTCCATCGGTGGTGGTCACGGCGGTGATACCATCCGGCGAGCCATTCGGGTTGGCCGGGTACTGCTCGGTCACGCTACCACGGTTGTCGACAAAACGCAGCCCTACCAGACCGCTCTGCTGCAGTGCGCTCAGGTGAGCGGCATCGCGCACCTCGACACGCCCTTCCCCGTGGGAGACGGCAATGGGCATCACCGAGCCTGCCATGCCGGCGAAGAAGGCGGACGGGGACTCCTGCACTTCCACCAGGCTGAAGCGCGCCTCGAAGCGCTCGGAGCGGTTGCGCACAAAGCGCGGCCAGAGATTGGCACCCGGGATGAGATCCCGCAGGTTGGACATCATCTGGCAACCGTTGCAGACGCCCAGCGACAAGGTATCGCCGCGTTCGAAGAAGCGCTGGAACTGCTCGCGGGCGTTGTCGTTGAACAGGATGGACTTGGCCCAGCCTTCGCCCGCCCCCAGCACGTCACCGTAGGAGAAGCCGCCACAGGCCACCAGGGTCTGGAACTCCTCCAGCTTGATGCGACCGGAAAGAATGTCGCTCATATGGACATCGACCGCCGCGAAACCGGCACGATCGAACGCCGCCGCCATCTCCACATGGGAGTTGACACCCTGCTCGCGCAGCACGGCCAGACGGGGGGAGACCCCACGGGCAATGTAAGGTGCGGCCACATCTTCGGCCGGGTTGAAGCTGAGCTTGGCCTGCAAGCCCGGATCGGTGGCGTCCTGACGGGCCGCGTGCTCCTGATCTGCGCACTCGGGGTTGTCGCGCAGGCGCTGCATCTGCCAGCTGGTCTCGCCCCAGATGGTGCGAAGGGCGGTGCGGCTGGCGCGATAGACCTCCTGACCGCTCCGCTGCAGGGTGATGAGATCCCCTTCGCGCACGGTACCGAGCACATGGGAGCAAGCCGCCAGGCCGTGACCGGCCAGCAGGGTCATCACAGTCTCTTTGTCTTCACGACGCACCTGGATGACGGCGCCCAGCTCTTCATTGAACAGCGCCTGCAGCAGCTCGCCACCGATGCGATCAAGCTGGATGTCGAGGCCGCAGTGACCGGCAAACGCCATCTCGGTCAGGGTGACGAACAGGCCGCCGTCGGAGCGGTCGTGATAGGCGATCAGTTTGCGATCAGCCACCAGTGCCTGAATGGCGTTGAAGAAGCCTTTGAGCTGGACCGGATTGTCGAGATCCGGCGCCTTGTCACCCAGCTGGCGATAGACCTGCGCCAGTGCCGAGGCGCCGAGGCGCTGCTTGCCATTGCCAAGGTCGACGAGGATAAGGTCGGTTTCACCGAGATCGGTACGCAGCTGTGGCGTGACGGTGTTGCGCACATCCTCGACCCGGGCAAAGGCGGAGATGAGCAGGGAGAGCGGCGAGGTGACGCTGTGCTCCTTGCCATCCTGCTGCCAGCGGGTCTTCATGGACATGGAGTCCTTGCCCACCGGAATGGTGATGCCAAGGGCCGGACAGAGCTCCTCACCTACCGCTTTGACCGCCTCATAGAGACCGGCATCTTCACCCGGGTGACCAGCGGCGGCCATCCAGTTGGCGGAGAGCTTGACCCGCTTCAGCGACCCGATATGAGCCGGCGCCAGGTTGGTGAGCGCTTCCGCCACCGCCATGCGAGCGGAGGCGGCGTGGGAGAGCAGCGCCACCGGAGTGCGCTCGCCCATGGACATGGCTTCGCCGTGATAGCTGTCATAGGTGGCAGCGGTGACGGCGCAATCGGCCACCGGGATCTGCCAGGGGCCAACCATCTGGTCGCGATTGACCAAGCCAGTCACGCTGCGATCGCCGATGGTGATAAGGAAGGACTTCTCCGCCACGGTCGGCAGACGCAGAACCCGCTCGGCCGCGTCACTCAAAGTGATGCCATCGAGCTGGAGCGCTTTACCCTGTGCAGGCAGGGTCACCACGTCGCGGTGCATCTTGGGCGCCTTGCCGAGCAGCACGTCCAGCGGCAGATCGATGGGCTGGTTGTCAAAGTGGCTATCAGAGAGGGTCAGATGCTTCTCTTCGGTCGCGGTGCCGATCACGGCATAGGGGGCGCGCTCGCGCTCGCACAGCACCTTGAACAGCGGCAGCTTGTCCTGCGCTACCGCCAGCACGTAACGCTCCTGGGATTCGTTGCACCAGATCTCTAGCGGGCTCATGCCCGGCTCGTCGCTCTGGATGGCGCGCAAATCGAAACGACCACCGCGCTCACCGTCGTTGACCAGCTCCGGCATGGCGTTGGAGAGACCACCGGCGCCCACGTCGTGGATAAAGACGATAGGGTTGTCGTCACCCAGCTGCCAGCAGCGATCGATCACCTCCTGGCAACGGCGCTCCATCTCTGGGTTATCACGCTGCACCGAGGCAAAGTCGAGATCTTCGGCCGACTGGCCGGAGGCCATGGAGGATGCGGCACCACCGCCCAGACCGATGTTCATCGCCGGGCCGCCCAGCACGATCAGCGCCGCGCCGACCGGGATCTCCCCTTTCTGGACATGTTCGGTGCGGATGTTGCCGATGCCGCCTGCCAGCATGATGGGCTTGTGGTAGCCACGCACCTCGACGCCGTTGTGGCTCGGCACCTCCTCTTCGAAGGTACGGAAGTAGCCGAGAATGGCCGGACGGCCGAACTCGTTGTTAAACGCGGCGCCGCCGAGCGGCCCCTCCTGCATGATGTCGAAGGCGCTGACGATGCGGCTCGGCTTGCCGAAATCCTGCTCCCAGGGCTGCTCGAAGCCGGGAATGCGCAGGTTGGAGACGGAGAAACCGACCAGACCCGCCTTGGGCTTGGCACCGCGACCGGTTGCACCCTCGTCGCGGATCTCGCCGCCGGAGCCGGTAGCTGCGCCCGGGAACGGGGAGATGGCGGTCGGGTGGTTGTGGGTCTCCACCTTCATCAGGATGTCAACCTGTTCCTGGTGATACTGGTATTCGCCGTTGGCCGGGCTCGGGAAGAAGCGGCCACCCTGGCTCCCTTCCATCACGGCGGCGTTGTCTTTATAGGCAGAGAGGACATGATCCGGCGTCTGCTCGAAGGTGTTCTTGATCATTTTGAATAGCGACTTGGGCTGCTGCTCGCCATCGATGGTCCAGTCGGCATTGAAGATCTTGTGACGGCAGTGCTCGGAGTTCGCCTGGGCGAACATGTAGAGCTCGATGTCGTTGGGGTTGCGACCCAACTTGGTGAAGTTCTCCACCAGATAGTCGATTTCGTCGTCGGCCAGCGCCAGACCGAGCGCCACGTTGGCTTCGGCCAGGGCTGCGCGACCACCGCCCAGCACATCCACCTGGGTGAAGGGGCGCGGCTCGTGGTGAGCAAACAGGGCGGCAGCTTCGCTCATCTCGGCAAACACCACTTCCATCATCCGATCATGGAGCACAGCGGCAATGGCGCTACGCTGGGCGGCACTCAGCTCACCCTGCCCCTTGATGGTCAGGTAATAGGCAATACCACGCTCCAGCCGCTTGACCTGTTTCAGGCCGCAGTTGTGGGCGATGTCGGTTGCTTTGGAAGACCAGGGGGAAATAGTGCCGGGGCGGGGGGTAACAAGAAACAGCTGACCGCTGGGGGTGTGTTCGGGGATGGTCGGGCCGTAGCGCAAGAGCTGGCCCAAGGTCGCTCGCTCGGGGGGAGAGAGGGGGCTTGTCAGCTCGGCAAAGTGCACATACTCGGCATAGACATCCTCTATCTCTACTCCGCTCTCTACTCCACTCTCGTTTCTCATCTGTGCGAAGCGTTGCAGCAGTTTTTGGACACGAAAATCAGACAGTGCTGGGGCACCACGCAAGATATCCATATGACCTTTCTCACCAAGTTTTAAAGTGGGGGGGAATTGAGACGCGCGTATTATAGGGATCTGGCTCACAGCGGACAAACGTTTTTCTCACTTCGAGCAGTGTGACTCTGCGCACACTCTCTGGTATAAAGGTGCCTCTTTTTTGACAAATGCCGATTTTTTCAACAAAGGTACTCACCTACTTGCGCTGCATTTTTCGACTGTTTATCGGGCTGTTGTTGACGCTGACGCTGGTTGGCTGCGACTTCTATAGCCCCTCCAGCCAGCTGGAGCAGATCCGCCAGCGAGGCGAGATCCGGGTTGGCACCATCTATGGTCCCACCTCTTATTACCAGCGTGACGACCTCGCCCAGGGGTTCGATTACGAGCTGGCACAAAATTATGCCGACTGGCTGGGGGTGACACTCACCATCATCCCGGTCAACACCACTGACGAACTGGTTACACTGCTGAAAAAGGGCAAAGTCGATCTGGCGGCAGCCGCCATCATGGTCACACCGGAACGTCGCGAGCTGTTTCGCTTCGGTCCGGGCTTCTACCAGGTCTCCCCCAAGCTGGTCTACCGTAACGGCAAGCCCAAGCCGGCCTCGTTGAACGACATAAAAGGCAAGCTGATGGTGGCCGCAGGCTCCACCGGGGAAGACCTACTCAAAGAGATGAGCAAAGAGAATCCGAAACTAGCCTGGAGCACCAGCCACAACGCCGATGTGGAGGAGCTGCTCAAGCAGGTGGTGGATGGCAAGATTGACTACACGGTGGTGCAGGATACCGTACTGGCACGCAGTCAGCGCTACTACCCCGAGCTCACCGAGGGGCTGACCCTGGCCCAGAAGCAGACTGTTGCCTGGGCCATGAGCAAGCTGCCCGATGACAGCCTCTACGCCAGCGTCATCGACTTTTTCGGTCAGCGATTTATGGATGGTGCCATCGCAAAGCTGGACGAGAAGTACTTCGGCCACGTGCAGAACTTCGACTTTGTCGATACCCGCACCTTCCTCAAGCGCGCCAAGAGTCTGCTGCCCAAGTACCAGCCGCTGTTCCAGACTCACGCCAAGAATATCGACTGGCGTCTGCTCGCCGCCATCAGCTATCAGGAGTCCCACTGGGACCCGCAGGCCCGCTCCTACACCGGCGTGCGCGGCATGATGATGCTGACCGAGCCCACCGCCAAGGCGATGGGAGTCAACGACCGGCTTCATCCGGAAGAGAGCATCAAAGGTGGCTCCCTCTATCTGCAACAGATGATGGAGAAGGTGCCGGATTCGGTGCCCGATGACGAGAAGGTGTGGTTTGCCCTCACCGCCTACAACATAGGTTACGGCCACATGATGGACGCCCGCCGCCTGACTAAAGAGCTCGGCAAGAATCCCGACGCCTGGAGCGACGTGAAAGAGGTGCTGCCGCTGCTGCAACAGGCGCGCTGGCACCGCAAGGTACGTTACGGCTATGCCCGTGGCAGCGAGGCGCGCAACTATGTCAACAACGTGCGGCAGTATTACCAGAGTCTGCTCTGGCTCGACAACGAGCAGCAGAAGGCACATCAGCGGGAGAGTCTCGACAACGACAGCGAGCCCGAGCTGGCCGAGCGCCCCACCGCCATCGCCGAAGTGGTCAATCAGATCACCATGCGCTAACCAGCCATTATTCGGCTGTTTTCACGCAAACTTCTCTGTTACCATCGATTCACATCGGAGCCTATCCGAAATCGCATTGTTTTCATTATGTTGAGAGATTAAATAACAGCAATTTCGGATGGGCTCCATCAATGACCCAAGGCCGGGATGGCCACCTGAGTTGGGAGGAGACCAAGATGCAAAAACGTAGAAAAATCAGTCTGGTCAGAAAAGCGAAGTGCAGCTGGAGCCCCAGACGCAAACTCAAGCTTAATGACATCAAGCGCAACCTGTGGCGCAGAAATCGATCCTATACCCTGCTTATTGCAGAGCACACAGCATAAACCCGGCATTCGCCGGGTTTTTTTATCTTCTTTCTCACCTGAATACTGTCTTACACCAGTGCCGCCTTGAACTGTACCGACCGCTTGGAGATCAGCGAGTTGCAGTGGTTGCAGAAGTAATCCACCGCGCCGCACGCCTTGAGACGCTCCAGCTCCTGCTGGCAGGTGGGGCAGATGGCCGTGACGCGGACATTGACCTGACACTGGCCACAGGTTTGCTCCTTGCTGCGGGTATCCAGTTCAGCCTGGCATGATGGACAAAGCAGGACTTCCATAATCAACTCCTCGAAAAGTGGATCTGCCATGGTCTTGTTCCATGGCAGATCCCCCTCCCCTTATTCCTCACCTTAACATGGCGAGGATAACAAAGCGGCTGCCGGTGAGGGCAGCCGCAAGGGCTTATTTCTTCTTCATCTTCAGCAGGCGTTTGCGCTGACGTTCCTGACTCAGGGTCATGGTGTTCTTCTTCCCTTCAAACGGGTTGACCGACTCCTGGAACTCGACCCGGATCGGCGAGCCCATGATCTTGAGGGACTTGCGGAAGTAGTTGATCAGATACCGCTTGTAGGAGTCCGGCAAGTCGTTCAGCTGGTTGCCGTGGATCACGATGCGCGGCGGGTTGTAGCCACCGGCGTGAGCATACTTGAGCTTGACGCGGCGACCATTGACCATCGGCGGCTGGTGATCTTCCTGCGCCATCTGCATGATGCGGGTCAGCATGGCCGTGCTGGTACGACGGGTGGCGGACTGGTAAGCCTCCTGAATGGATTCAAACAGATGGCCGACACCGCTGCCGTGCAGGGCGGAGATGAAGTGGACGCGAGCGAAGTCGATGAAGCCCAAGCGACGATCCAGCTCGTTCTTCACATCCTCTTTCACCTTCTGATCCAGACCATCCCACTTGTTCACCACCAGCACCACGGAGCGACCGGCGTGGAGCACATAGCCAAGGATGCTCAAGTCCTGATCGGTGATGGTCTCCTGGGCGTCGATCACCAGCAGGCAGACGTTGGCATCTTCGATAGCTTTCAGGGTCTTGATGACGGAGAACTTCTCCACCGTCTCGTGCACCTTGCCACGACGACGCACACCGGCGGTGTCGATAACCACATACTTCTGCTCGTCACGCTCCATCGGAATGTAAACGGAGTCACGGGTGGTGCCGGGCATGTCATAGACGATGACCCGATCTTCACCCAGCATACGGTTGGTCAGGGTAGATTTACCGACGTTGGGACGACCAACGATGGCGAACTTGATGGGCAGGTCGGCAAACGGGGTCTCCTTGGTGTCCTCTTTGGTATCGAGTTCACCGGCAGCCACCATGCGCAGCAGGGCTTCTTCGTCGAAGTCCTCCTCTTCCTCATCCTGCGCATCTTCATCGGTAGCGGCGTCGACCAGGGTCTCCAGATGGGGAGCCAGGGCCAGTTCCAGCAGGCTCAGCACGCCACGACCGTGGGCGGCCGCGATCTGGTAGACCTCGCCCAGCGCCAGACCGTAGAACTCGGAGACCGCGGAATCACCGTCGATACCGTCGGTCTTGTTGGCCACCAGAAATACCTTCTTGTGGGCCTTGCGCAAGTGCTCGGCGATGGCTTGATCCGCCGCGGTCAGACCGGCACGGGCATCCACCATGAACAGCACGACGTCCGCTTCTTCGATGGCCAGCAGGGATTGCTCGGCCATCTTCAGCTCGATCCCCTCTTCGGTGCCATCGATACCGCCGGTATCGACCACGATAAATTCCAGCTCGCCCAACTTCGCCTGACCGTATTTACGGTCCCGGGTCAGACCGGGAAAATCGGCAACCAGGGCATCCCGAGTACGGGTCAAGCGGTTAAACAGGGTGGATTTCCCCACGTTGGGGCGGCCCACCAGGGCTACTACAGGAGTCATAAAAGCCTCATTCTCAAGACGACAAAGGCTCCGGGTCCGAAGACCAGGAGCCGGATATTCACATTATCGGACGATCAAGGACGCTTGAGGGCGTACAACTTGCCGTCACGGCTCTGCACATACAGGGTCTCGCCATCCACCAGCGGGGCGGCGTAGAGACCACTGCTATCGAGCTGCTGCATCGCCTTGATGGTACCGTCGGTACGATCAAGCCAATACAGGTATCCTTCCACATCGCCTACCACCACATAGTCACCGAAGATGACAGGTGCGGTGACGGTGCGGTTTTCCAGCTGGGTATTGGACCACAGCTCCAGACCGTTGCGGCGGTCCACGGCAAACAGGTGGCTGCGGCTGTCGGTCAGCACAATGGCATTACCGGTCATCGCCAGATCGCGATAGCCGGAATACTTGCGCTTCCACACTTCATCGCCGGTCATCAGTTTGCGCGCCATCAGCTGACCGTTGTAGGCGATGGCATAGAGCTCATCACCGGCAATCAGCGGGCTGGCATCGACGTCAACCATGCGGTCCAGCTCGGTGGCACCGCGCGGATCAGCCACCTTGGACTGGCGCACCGGCTGGCCGTTGCTCAGCAGGGCGATGCCCACCTTGCCATCGGCACGACCGTAAATCACGGCGCCGTTGGTGATCACCGGTGCACCGGCACTGCGCAGGGTCAGCGGCGGCTGCTCTTCGGAGAGCGACCACTGCATCTTGCCTTCATCAGTGTCGAGGGCGATCAGGCGACCGGAGGTGGTCAACACCACCACGCGGCCATCTTCCACTGCGGGGCTTGCCACCACTTCGCCGGGCACATTGGTCTGCCACAGCACTTCGCCATTCTCTTCGTTCAGGGCGTAGACCACCCCGTTCTCGGAGCCGAGGAACAGCTTGCCGTAACGGGAAACCAGGCCGCCGGAGAGGCGGGCGCTGCGCTTGTCGGCGTTGACCGGCAGGTCGGCCAGATCGACGGTCCAGAGGCGATCACCACTGGCACGGTCAAAGGCGCTGACATCGCCGTCGCGGGCCGCCGCGTAGATGCGATCCTCTTCCACCACCGGCTTGAGCTGGGAGTAGAAGTCACCGATGCCATCACCCACATTAGATGACCATGCGGTGTCGGCTGTGAAGGCAGATTCAACCTTGGGCAGCGGCGCCATCGGGTTGAGATCCTCTTCGGAACTGAACAGGGAGCACCCCTGCAGAGCGAAGGAGACCGCAGCCCCCAGCGCCACCATCTTGAATAGATTACGCATCCGGTGCCTCACCCGTGGTCATGGCCGGCAGGGCCAGATCGTCCATTTTCAGCTTGAGCTCGGCGCTACCCTGCAGGCCGCCGGCATCCGCCGCCGCCTGATAGGCATCACGAGCCTCTTCGGTCTTGCCCTGCTTTTGCAGCACATCACCACGGGCTTCGGCTACCTGCGCCTTGAAGGCCTCATTCTGGATGGTCGCCAGCTTGGCCAGTGCTTCATCTGCCTTGCCCTGATCATTCAGCACACGGGCCAGACGCAGCGCCGCGATGGGACGAATGCTCTCGTCACCCGTGGTCGCCACCAGCTCCAGCTGCTCGGCAGCCAGATCCAGCTTGCCCGCCTTGACGGCAGCGGCAGCCAGTTGCAACGCGGCCAGTTCACCGTAGGAGTCACCCTTGTTGGCGGTGACAAACTGCAGTGCCTGCTCGAAACCGGCGGCATCGCCCTTGGCCAGCTGCTCAATCACCTGGTTGTAAGAGTGGGAGGAGGCCTCCATGGTCTCTTGCTGGTGCTGGTTGTAATAGCGCCAGCCAAACAGACCGACCAGACCGATCACGGTCCCGGCAATCACCGAGGTTCCGTTCTCTTTCCACCACTCCTTGATAACCTCAACCTGTTGTTCTTCGGTGGTATAGACTTCCACAGCTTACTCTCCTTTGGCTGCCAGCAGGGCAATGGCGGCGTCAACCTTGACGGTCTGTTGCTCGGCCTGACCACGCAGATATTTGATAGTGATCTCCCCGTTTTGCACCTCGGTCTCACCAAGGATCAGGGCGATTGCCGCGCCGCTCTTGTCGGCGCGTTTGAGTTGTTTCTTGAAGTTGCCACCACCGCAGTGGCTCATCAGGCGCAGGTCCGGCAGGGCATCGCGCAGACGCTCGGCCAGCTGGAAGCCAGCCTGTTCGGTCCCCTCGCCCACCATCGCCAGATAAACATCCACCGCCGGGCGGATATCGGCGTTGAGCTCGAGGGTTTCCAGCATCAGCACCAGACGCTCCATGCCCATGGCAAAGCCCACGGCCGGGGTCGGTTGACCGCCCAGCTGCTCTACCAGACCATCGTAGCGGCCACCGGCACAGACGGTGCCCTGGGCACCCAGACTGCTGGTGACCCACTCGAACACGGTCAGGTTGTAGTAGTCAAGACCACGCACCAGACGCTCGTTCACTTCGTATTTGATACCGGCAGACTCGAGCAGGCGCTTGAGCCCCTCGAAGTGGGCCAGGCTCTCTTCGCCCAGATGGTCGAACAGACGCGGGGCACCCACCAAAATGGCCTGCACCTTTTCATCCTTGGAGTCGAGTACCCGCAGCGGGTTGCTGTACATGCGGCGCTGGCTCTCTTCGTCCAGCTGATCCTTGTACTGCTCCAGATAGGCCACCAGCGCATCGCGGTAAGCGGCACGCTCGGCGCTCTGGCCCAGGGTGTTGAGCTGCAGGGTGACATGCTCGCTGATGCCAAACAGACGCCACAGGCGGTGGGTCAGCATGATCAGCTCGGCGTCAATGTCCGGCCCGTTGATGCCAAACAGCTCGACACCGAACTGATGGAACTGGCGGTAACGGCCCTTCTGGGGACGCTCGTGACGGAACATGGGGCCCATGTACCACATCCGGCGTTCCTGGTTATAGAGCAGACCGTGCTCGATACCGGCACGGACGCAGCTGGCGGTCCCTTCCGGACGCAGACTCAGGCTGTCGCCGTTACGGTCTTCAAAGGTGTACATCTCTTTTTCGACCACGTCGGTCACTTCACCGATGGCGCGCTTGAACAGATGAGTCTGCTCGACAATCGGCATGCGCACTTCGCTGTAGCCATAGCTGGCAACGACCTGGCGCAGGATCTGTTCAACCTTCTGCCATACCGGGCTCTGCTCCGGCAGGCAATCATTCATACCGCGAATAGCTTGGATCTGTTTTGCCACGTTGATACTCGAGAAAAAGAGGTAAAATTTGGCCGCATTATAGGGATTTTCCCCCCCAAGGTAAAATCAGGGAATCCGGATGCGGGATTTAAAATCAGTCACCTGGAAAAAGGGCCACCCAATGTGGCCCTGTTTCGCTCACTCCTTGTCCATCGGGATCCGGTTGGCGGGATCCAGCATGGCGGCGCGGGCGCGAATGCGGCGCTCCAGAGTTGGAATGAGATCCTTGTTGTCGAGCCGATCGACCCGCTGGCCCCCCTCATAGAAGGCACTCTTGTTGGCGGCACCCGCCAGACCAAGGTCGGAGACCAGCGCTTCACCCGGGCCGTTCACCACACAGCCGATGATGGAAACATCCATCGGTGTGATGATGTCTTCGAGCCGCTCTTCCAGTGCATTGACGGTAGCGATCACATCGAACTCCTGCCGTGAGCAGGATGGGCAAGCGATAAAGTTGATGCCACGGGAGCGAATACGGAGGGATTTGAGGATATCGAAACCGACCTTCACCTCCTCCACAGGATCCGCCGCCAGCGAGATACGCAGGGTATCGCCGATGCCGTCGGTAAGCAGCATACCCAGACCGATGGCAGACTTCACCGCACCGGCACGGAAACCGCCCGCTTCGGTGATGCCAAGGTGCAGCGGCTGTTCAATCTGCTTGGCCAGCAGGCGATAGGCACCGACTGCCAGGAACACATCGGAAGCCTTGACGCTCACCTTGAAATCCTGGAAATCGAGGCGATCGAGATAGTCCACGTGACGCATGGCGGACTCTACCAGCGCTTCTGGGGTCGGCTCGCCGTACTTCTCCTGGATATCTTTCTCCAGCGACCCGCCATTGACCCCGATACGGATCGGGATATTGAGGTCGCGCGCGCAATCGACCACCGAGCGCACCCGCTGCTCATTGCCGATGTTGCCCGGGTTGATACGCAGGCAGTCGGCACCGTACTCGGCCACTTTCAGGGCGATGCGATAGTCGAAGTGGATATCGGCAACGATGGGGATGCGGGTCTGCTGCTTGATCAGCCGGAAGGCTTCCGCCGCTTCCATGGTGGGCACGGAGACACGGACGATATCGGCGCCGACCCGCTCGATCCGCTGGATCTGCTCGATGGTGGCGGCGACATCTGTGGTCTTGGTGTTGGTCATGGTCTGCACGGTAATGGGGGCATCGCCCCCAACCGGTACATTACCAACCATGATCTGTCTGGATTTACGACGAATGATGGGTGATTCGTGAGAAGACATGGGAAACAGATTACTCCTGCGGCAGTGAGAAGCGGGCTGTACGACCGTTGTTGTAACGGCTCATATCAAACGACTGACCCTTGTAGTCAAGCTTGACGGCCATGGGCGCGCCAATGATGAACTTCAGGGGCTCGGCGCCTTCCAGCACCAGCTCGTCGTTGGCCTTCTTCAGACCACTGAACAGGGTCTTGCCGTTGGCATCCTTCACATCCAGCCAGCAATCGGCGGTGAAGCTCATCTTCAGTTGCGGCGCAGTCGCCGGATCAACGACAGCCTCTTCAGATTCGGTGCCATTGGCGCCGGATACCGCAGCATCGGTCGCAGTGCCGACAGCCGCGCTGACATCGGTCGGGGCAACAGCCGCAGAAGCAGGCGCCAGGGTAGCAGTCGCATCGGAGACCACCGCGGGGGCAGTCACGTCAGTGGCGGCAGGTGCGATGGCAGCGCCTTCCACCGGGGCGGTGTTGATCGCATCGGGCTGCGTGATAGCCGGTTCAGCCGGAGTCGAACCGGTTGCACTCATCTCGGTGGCTGCCAGGGCTTCATCACCGGCGGAGCGGCGTGAAGTACTCTGCCACCACCAGGCGACCGAGAGCGCAATCAACACCAGAATAACCAGCCAGGTCACCACCTTGAGCCGATTGTCGTTGGCTTGCTGGCGAGAGCGACGGGAGAAGCTCTGCATGTCGATATTGTCGGGAGGAGTCAGACCCAGCTTGTCGTAAGCGGCCAGAATGGTCTCTTCCGGGATCCCGACCAACTTGGCATAGGTACGCAGATAGCCCCGAATAAAGGTATGGGACGTATGTTTGTCGTAGGTATCCGATTCGATGGCGGCGATCAGGGTCAGACGAAGGTGAATGCGGGACGCAACCTGTTCTCGTGTCCAGCCAAGCTGTTCACGGGCATTGCGCAGCAGCTGGCCTGGACCTGCTGCCTGGGAATCGTCTTGTTGGAAATCGTGTGGCTGTTCAATAGTCATTGGCTAAATAACGCTTGGCTTGTTGCGAAGTGGGATATTGCCTTACCAGCTCAGTCCCGAATTGGTGAAGTAATGCCGGCTTGTCCATTGCCTGTGCCAATCTGAGTCTCAACCAGAGACTCTCCTCATTCTCGTCTGACACATCGGCAAAACGGGCGAGGTAGGACTGCACATCAGGCAGCTTGCCATCTTTCATGGAAAGCTCGGCCAAGTCCAGCAATAACCTTGGATTGCCCGGATTATACCCCAAGGCCAGGAGATAGTACTCGGTTGCTTTATCATTTCTGCGATTTTGCAGGGCACAAAGTGCCGCATTTTCATAGGTATCGGCAATCTTCACATAGCCTGGTTGAATAACAGCCTGGTTGAATGCCTTGTCTGCCTCATCATAACGGCCACGATCACAGAGGAAGGCGCCATAGTTGTTCATTGCGTCAGCATTGGACGGATCCATGGCAAGGGCGTTCTTGTAATGCTCTTCAGCCGCCTTGAAATCCCCCACCCTCTGGTAGAAGTAGGCAAAACCGATCTGCACTTGAGGATTGGAGGGGTCATACTGGAGGGCGCGATCAAGATTGAACTTGGCCTGCTCGGCATTGCCCTGACGCAGGTACTGGATACCCAGGTCGAGGCGGGTTTGGGCAGCCGCCTTGAGGTCAGGACCCACTTCACGCTGGGTCGAGTTCTGGCCAGCGTAAGTGGTCTCGGTCACACAGCCTGGCAGCGCGCAGAGCGCTGCCACTACGATCAATGTACGTGTATCCATTCCCTGTCTATACAATGGCTTAGCATTTAAACCATTTTGACGGAAATCCCATCCTGTTGCATCCGATTTTTGATAGTTCGCTTGGTACGGTCAATCACGTCACCCACCAGCTGACCACAGGCGGCATCGATGTCATCACCACGGGTCTTACGGACAATCACGGTGAAACCGTACTCCATCAGCACCTTGGAGAAGCGATCGATACGGCTGTTGCTCGGCTTGCCGTAAGGGTTGCCCGGGAAGGGGTTGAACGGGATCAGGTTGATCTTGCTCGGAGTGTCCTTGAGCACCTTGGCCAGCTCGTGCGCATGCTGCATATCGTCATTGATATGATCGAGCAGCACATACTCGACGGTTACCCGACCACCGTTGGCATTGGATTTGGCCAGGTAGCGACGGACACCGGCGAGGAACTCCTCGATGTTGTATTTGTCGTTGATCGGCATGATCTCTGAACGCAGCTTGTCGTTCGGGGCGTGCAGGGAGATAGCCAGCGCCACGTCGATCTGGTCGCCCAGCTTGTCCAGCGCAGGTACCACGCCAGAGGTGGAGATGGTCACCCGGCGCTTGGAGATGCCAAAGCCGTAGTCATCCATCATCAGACGCATGGCGGGCACCACGTTGGCGAGGTTGAGCAGCGGCTCGCCCATCCCCATCATCACCACGTTGGTGATGGGACGCTTGCCACCGACCACACGGGCAGCACGCCACACCTGACCGATGATCTCGGAGACTTTCAGATTGCGGTTGAAGCCTTGTTGAGCCGTGGAGCAGAACTTGCACTCCAGCGCACAGCCAACTTGAGAGGAGACGCAGAGGGTCGCGCGGTCATCTTCCGGGATGTAGACGGTCTCGACCTCCTGATCGCCCACCTGCAAGGCCCACTTGATGGTGCCATCCGCGGAGCGCTGCTCGCGGCTGATCTCGGGCGCCTTGATCTCGGCGATCGCCTTGAGGCGCTCTTTGAGCACCTTGTTGACGTTGGTCATCTGATCGAAATCATCACACCCAAAGTGATAGATCCACTTCATGACCTGATCTGCCCGGAATGGCTTCTCGCCCAGTTCGACGAAAAAGGCACGCATGGCATCCCGATCAAGATCCAGCAGGTTGATTTTTGTTTCGCTCATCAATGGCCTCAGTTCAAACACTTCATCAATTATTGGCTGACGACGTCAGGGGGCGGCATTGTACAAATAATGGGTCTGGCTTTCCACCTGGAGAATAGAGGGATATTGCGTAAACGGCGAAAACAACAAAGGGAGCCGAGGCTCCCTTGGGTCATCATCCACAAAAATCAGCCGCGCGGGCAGATCTCGTTGTCAGAGAAGAAGTAGGCAATTTCGCGGGCAGCGGATGCCGGTGCATCGGAGCCATGTACTGCGTTGCGATCGATGCTCTCGGCATAACAGGCACGCAAGGTACCAGCCAGCGCCTCTTTCGGGTTGGTAGCACCCATGATCTCGCGATTGCGACGGATGGCGTCTTCCCCTTCCAGCACCTGTACCATGACAGGGCCAGAGGTCATGAAGCTGACCAGATTGTCATAAAAAGGCTTGCCCTGATGCTCGGCATAGAAACCGGCAGCCTGTTCACTGCTCATGTGCAGCATTTTGGATGCCACCACTTTCAAGCCTGCGCTTTCGAAACGGCTATAGATGGCACCGATCAGGTTCTTGCTGACAGCATCCGGTTTAACGATAGAGAAGGTACGTTCGATGGCCATTGATATCTTTCCTTAACTACAGAGTTTTATTGTTAGAATCCATGTTCGCTGGCGATTATACGTAAACAAAAACCGGAAAAACACACAAACAAGCAACTTTTTATTAAACATCACTCCCTTGCAATCAACATCCACACTCATCTTGACCGAGCAGAGCCGGAAAATATGTGCGCTTGCGCACGATAGTTACCTTAAGCCGCCAAAACCCCATCTTTTGTTCACAATTCGAACAGCATGAAAAAGGCACCCGAAGGTGCCTTGTCTCGCCTATTTGGCTTCCGCCAGCAAGGCCCGCGCTATGGTGCGCATCCCCAGAGTATTAGCTCCCGGCGCCCAGAGGGCATCGCCGTTGTCACTGAAGCAGGCGGCCAGATCGATATGCAGCCAGCCCATCCCTTCGTTGGCAACGAAACGGGAGAGGAAACCCGCCGCGTTGGAGGCGCCACCCGGCCCGCCCCCCTTCACCGGACGGCTGTTGGCCGTGTCGGCGTAATGGGAAGGGCACTGCTGGCGGTGCCAGGGCTCCAGCGGCAACGGCCAGGCTGGCTCATGCTCGGCATCGGCATAGGTCATGGCCCGACTTACCAACCCTTTGTCGAGGCCGAACAGAGCATTGTAGCGCCCACCCAGCGCCATCACGGCTGCGCCGGTCAGGGTCGCGGCATCGATGATCAGCGGTGCGCCGGACTCGCTCGCCAGTTGCAAGCCATCGGCCAGCACCAGCCGCCCTTCGGCATCGGTATTCACAATCTCGACTGTGGTACCGTTCTTGTAGGTGAGGATGTCGCCCAGCTTGTAGGCGTGGCCGGAGACCAGGTTCTCGGCGCAGCAGAGGATCAGCTTCACCCGCTTGTCGAGCCCGCGCAGCATGGCCAGCGCCAGCGCACCGGTGACAATCGCCGCGCCCCCCATGTCGCACTTCATGGTGAGCATCCCCTCGGAGCTCTTCATGGAGTAGCCGCCGGAGTCAAAGGTGATCCCCTTGCCCACCAGCGCTGCTGCCACCGGCGCCTTGGGGTCACGCCCCGGGTTGAAGTCGAGCTCCAGCAATACCGGTTCGCGCGCACTGCCGCGGCCCACCTGATAGAGGCCGACCCAGCCCGCCTGTTGCAGCGCTTCGCCTTTCAAAATGCGATGACTCACCTTGTCCGGCGCCAGCTCGGTAATAAAAGAGGCAGCTTCCACCGCCAGCTCCAGCGGGCCCAACTGCTCCGGGGTGGCATTGGTCATCTCGCGCACCCAGCGGCCGCAGAGCCAACGCGCTTCCAGCTCCTCTCTGTCCTCTTCCGAGGACATGGCCCACTGCAGTTGCACCTCCGCCTTGGGGGTTTGCAGCCCTTGGGCAAAAGCCCACTGCTGTTCACGCTCCCAATGACCAGCCAGGGTCACTTTCTGGATCCCCTGCTGGCAGAGGCGACGGGCCGCTTGCTGGATATCGAGCAGCGGATTGGCCGTCACCAGATGGATCACCATGCCGTCGGCACGGTGAGAGAGCAGCGCCCCCTCCCCCCACTCGGCCGGTGCAAATTCACGACTTAACCAGACATTCATGCGGTCACCTCCTGCAGCCAGCGGGCGATGGTACGCAGACCGTGCCCCTTGGCGCCGGTCGCCCAGAGATCGTTGCCCGATTTCTGATAGGAGGCTGCCAGATCCAGATGCACCCAACCCTTGCCCTCATCACGCACGAAGCGGGAAAGGAACGCAGCAGCCGTGGTGGCACCGGCCGTACCCTCTGCCGAGGCGACGTTGCCCAGATCGGCAAAGGCCGAGGTGAGCTGGCTGGCATGCCAGGGTTCCAGCGGCAGCGCCCACGCCTGTTCGTTTTCCACCTTGGCGGCGGCCAGCGCACGCAGCTGTTCGGTCTCATCGAGGGCAAACACCGCATTGTAGTCGCGCCCCAGCGCCATCTTGGCGGCACCGGTCAGGGTGGCTGCGTCAAGGATATAAGCTGCACCGCTGTCGGAGGCCGCCATCAGGCCATCGGCTAGCACCAGACGCCCTTCCGCATCGGTGTTCTGGATCTCGACCGAAATGCCGTTTTTGTAGGTAAGGATGTCGCCCAGCTTGAAGGCGTGGCCGGAGACCAGGTTCTCGGCGCAGCAGAGAATGAGCTTCACCCGCTGGTTCAGACCGCGGCTGATAGCCAGCGCCAGCGCACCGGTCACCATGGCCGCGCCGCCCATGTCGGACTTCATCGGCAGCATGTTGTCAGAGGACTTCATGGAGTAGCCACCGGAATCAAAAGTGATCCCCTTGCCCACCAGCGCCGCCACCACGGGCGCATTGCGATCACCGGTCGGGTTGTAGTCAAGCTCCAGCAGCACAGGCTCGCGCTCGCTGCCACGGCCAACCGACCAGATCCCGATATGGCCGGACTCGCGCAGCGCTTCACCGGCGGTGATGCGAGCTGTAACCTGATCCCCGGCCAGACCACGAATGAGCAACAGGGCCGATTCCGCCAGACTCATGGGGTAGATCTCTTCCGGACAGCCATTGGTGATGTCACGTACCCAGCGAGCCGCCTTGAGCAGCGCCTCCAGTTCACGTGCTTCCGCGTCGCTCTGCTGGCCGAAATCCAGTTCACGGGCTCCCTTGGCGGCGTAGAACCCCTGGGCGAACGCGTAGCGACGCTCCAGATCCCAGCCTTCACCGACCAGCGTCACCCGCTTGATCCCGCTCGATTCGAGGCGACGGGCGGCGCGCTGAACGGTGCGCAGAACATCCTTCTCCTGACCGGCGGCACCAAGATGGATCAGTGCCTCGTCGCCATTGAAACTGAGCTGGGCGCCCTCGCCCCAATAGGCGGCCGCAGCCTGGGTGGATAACGCTACCTTCATCATGTCAGCCATCGTGTTTGCTTCCTTTTTACTGGCACTATGTATAAGCACTCTTTATGGGAAAGAGCTTATTGGCAAAGAGAGAATAACGAATACAAAAAAGGCCGTGCCCCCGAGGGTCACGGCCTTCCACCATATCACTGAAGCACCACAGGATGCTGCACGTGCAATTCACTCATGTGTAATTAATGGCGTTCAGAGGCAAGGTTCAGGGTGTACTTGGGCAGTTCCACCACCAGATCCTCGTCCGCCAGTTTTGCCTGGCAACTGAGACGAGATTCCGGCTCCAGCCCCCACGCCTTGTCCAGCATGTCGTCTTCCAGCTCGTCACTTGGCTCGAGCGAGTCAAAGCCCTCGCGCACCACGCAGTGGCAGGTAGTGCAGGCACAGGATTTCTCGCAGGCGTGCTCGATTTCGATACCGTTGCGCAGCGCCACATCCAGAATAGTCTCGCCGCTTTGCCCCTCGAGGGCGGCGCCATCCGGACAGAGTACGGGATGAGGAAGAATGATCAGTTTTGGCATATTACACCTTGTTGACGTTTTGTCCGGTCAGCACCTTGCGGATGGAGGCGTCCATCCGGCGGGCTGCAAACTCGCCACTGACAGCATCGGCTGCCTCAATGGCTTCTTTGATTTGATGGGTTGCACCGCTGTTGCGCATGGTCAGCAGATGGGCGATGGCGGCATCAATCTCGGCACGCTCGGCAGCATTGAGCAGGGCATCGCCATCGGCGGCCAGCGCCGCATTGAGACTCTCGACCACCCGGTCGGCTTCAACCTGCTGCTCGGCCAGCATGCGGGCATCCATATCCTGCTGGGCGTTCTCGATGGAGGCACTCAGCATGTTGAGGATATCCTGCTCCGCCAACCCGTAAGAGGGCTTGACCTGGATCTCGGCCTGCACGCCGGAGGATTTCTCCATGGCGCTGACCGAGAGCAGCCCATCCGCATCCACCTGGAAGGTGACGCGAATATGGGCGGCGCCGGCAGCCATCGGCGGAATACCGGTCAGGGTAAAGCGGGCCAGGGAGCGGCAATCGGCCACCAGCTCGCGCTCGCCCTGTACCACATGTATCGCCATGGCGGTCTGACCATCCTTGAAGGTGGTGAACTCTTGGGCGCGGGCAACCGGAATGGTAGTGTTGCGCGGGATCACTTTCTCGGCGAGGCCACCCATGGTCTCCAGACCCAGCGATAGCGGGATAACGTCCAGCAGCAGCATCTCGGCATCGGGCTTGTTGCCCACCAGAATATCGGCCTGGATGGCGGCGCCGATGGCGACAACCTTGTCCGGATCGATGCTGGTCAGCGGCGTACGCTGGAAGAACTCGCCCACCAGTTCACGCACCAGCGGCACCCGGGTGGAGCCACCGACCATCACCACTTCCAGCACTTCCACCTGCTCGAGACCGGCATCGCGCAGGGCGCGGCGACAAGCCAGCAAGGTCCGTTTCACCAGCGGGGTGATGAGTTCATCAAACTGGCTACGGCTCACTGAACCCTGCCAGCCAGCAAAGGTGCACGCCACCTGCTCGGCATCGGTCAGGCCGTGTTTGACGGCAGCGGCCACATCCAGCAGCTCGCGCTGCAGATGGGCATCCAGCTCACCGGAGAGGCCCGCTTGCTCCTTGATCCAGTCCGCCAGCAGGTGATCAAAATCATCACCGCCGAGGGCGGAATCGCCGCCGGTCGCCATCACTTCAAACACACCGCGGTGCAGACGCAGGATGGAGATATCGAAGGTGCCGCCCCCCAGATCGTAAACCGCGATCACCCCTTCCTGACCGGAGTCAAGGCCATAGGCAATCGCGGCCGCGGTCGGCTCGTTGAGCAGACGCAGTACGTGCAGACCGGCCAGACGGGCCGCATCCTTGGTCCCCTGACGCTGGGCATCATCGAAATAGGCGGGCACGGTAATGACCACGCCATCGAGATCGCCCCCGAGAGTCTGGGCGCCACGCTCGGCCAGCTTTTTGAGGATTTCGGCCGAGACCTGCACCGGATTGACCAGCCCCTGACGGGTTTGCAGTTGCGGCATGCCATTGTCGGCGGCAACAAACTGGTAAGGCTGCTGGCGGGTATCGATATCGGCCAGCGCCTTGCCCATCATCCGTTTGACCGAGACGATGGTGTTGTGAGGATCGAGCGCCGCTTCGCGCTTGGCATCAATCCCGACTCGAATGGCGTCGCTTTGATAGTGCACCACTGACGGGAGCAGGTCGCGCCCTTGCTCATCGCAAAGGGTATCGGCGTGACCACTGCGAACCGCAGCGACGAGAGAGTTGGTGGTGCCGAGATCGATCCCGACGGCACGTTTGTGCTGATGAGGAACAGCGCTCTGGCCGGGTTCGGCGATTTGCAGTAATGCCATGGGTAATGAAACTTCCAGCGTTAAAGGATCAAGACTCGAGAAACGAGTCTTCGAATCGTTCCAGCTCTTCGAGGAGCTTGTCGACAAACTTGAGTTTGCGAACGCAATCAGCGGCAACGAGATCTATGCCGGCGGCAAGAGACTCGGTCAGCTGCTGCATCAACATCTGGTGATCATGCCTGATCTCGCTGCGAAAATCCTTGATGGCGCGCTCAGGGTCTGCGTCATCTTTCAGATCGGCCAGACGCTCGCGCCACTCCAGCTGCTGCATCAGAAACGCGGTATCTTGCAGAGTCTGCTGTTCACCACGGATATCGGTGCCACGCAGGGAGAGCAGATATTCTGCACGGCGCAGCGGCGCCTTGAGGGTGGTGAATGCTTCGTTGATCTGGGCGGCACGTTGCACCGCAGCCAGCTGCTCCCGTTCGGGGGCGGTGGCAAAACGATCAGGATGGAATTGGGTTTGCAGCTGGCGGTAGGTATCAGCCAACTGACGGGTATCGAGCTCGAAGCCTTCAACCAGCCCAAACAGCTCGAAATGATTCATGCAAACCTCTTGGAAACGTTCGCCACAACCTCACTCGCCCCTGGCAAATGAGATGTGGTTGAACGGGTCATGGGCGACCCGCTCAACCACAGACGAAGGATCATTGACGTCAAACATCTCAGACACTGAAGCTTTCGCCGCAACCACACTCGCCTTTGGCGCATGAGAAGGTATTGTTGAACTACGCATATCTGACCCGTTCAACAACAGACGAAAGATCATTCACGTCAAACATCTCAGACACTGAAGCTTTCGCCACAACCACACTCGCCTTTGGCATTGGGATTGTTGAACTGGAAGCCCTCGTTGAGGCCCTCCTTGACGAAATCCAGCTCGGTGCCATCCAGATGGATCAGGCTCTTGGCATCAACAATAATCTTGACGCCCTGCTGCTCGAACACCTGATCCTCATCGGTCAGTTCATCAACGAACTCAAGCACGTAGGCAAGACCGGAGCAGCCTGTGGTTTTGACGCCGAGGCGCAGGCCAATGCCCTTGCCCCGGTTAGCCAGAAAAGAGGAAACCCGTGCCGCGGCGGCATCTGTCATGGTAATAGCCATACTGCTCTCCGGCGCTTAGAGACCTTTCTTCTGCTTGTAATCGGCGATGGCGGCCTTGATGGCGTCCTCAGCCAGAATGGAGCAGTGGATCTTCACCGGTGGCAGGGCCAACTCTTCAGCGATATCTGTGTTCTTGATGCCAGCCGCTTCGTCCAGGGTCTTGCCCTTGACCCATTCGGTTACCAGGGAGCTGGAGGCGATGGCGGAACCGCAGCCGTAGGTCTTGAACTTGGCATCTTCGATGATGCCTTCGTCGCTGATCTTCAGTTGCAGCTTCATCACGTCGCCACAGGCGGGCGCACCGACCATGCCGGTTGCAACGCTGGGATCATTCTTGTCGAAACCACCGACGTTGCGAGGATTCTCGTAGTGGTCGATTACTTTTTCACTGTAAGCCATATCTCACTCCTGCTAATTCTGTTGCTCACTAACCAAATAGATCAGTGATGAGCCCATTCGACCGTGTTCAGATCGACGCCGTCTTTGTACATCTCCCACAGAGGGGACATCTCACGCAGACGACCGATGGAGTCACGAATAAGCTTGACCGCGTAGTCAATCTCTTCCTCGGTGGTGAAGCGACCCATGCTGAAACGGATGGAGCTGTGTGCCAGCTCGTCGTTCAGACCCAGTGCGCGCAGCACATAGGAAGGTTCCAGGCTGGCGGAGGTACAGGCCGAACCGGAAGAGACTGCCAAATCTTTCAGCGCCATGATGAGGGATTCCCCTTCCACATAGGCAAAGCTGACGTTGAGGTTGCCCGGAACACGTTGCTCCAGATCGCCATTGATGTAGACGGCTTCAATGTCCTTGATGCCATTCCACAGACGCTGGCGCAGTGCCAAGATACGCTCGCCTTCACTCACCATCTCTTCTTTGGCGATGCGGAAAGCTTCGCCCATCCCGACGATCTGGTGGGTCGGCAGAGTACCGGAACGCATGCCGCGCTCGTGGCCGCCACCGTGCATCTGGGCTTCCAGACGAACGCGGGGTTTGCGGCGAACAAACAGTGCACCGATCCCTTTCGGACCGTACACCTTGTGCGCTGAGACGGAGAGCAGGTCCACTTTCAGTGCTTCCACATCTACCGGGATCTTGCCCACACTCTGAACGGCATCCACGTGCAGCAGGATCTTGCGGGAACGGCACAACTCGCCGATGGCGGCAATGTTCTGAACCACGCCGATTTCGTTGTTCACATGCATGATGCTGACCAGGATGGTGTCATCACGCATGGCATTCTCGATCATCTCGATAGTGAACAGGCCGTTGGGCATCGGCTCAAGATAGGTCACCTCGAACCCTTCACGCTCCAGCTGGCGACAGGTATCGAGCACCGCCTTGTGTTCGGTCTTGGAGGTGATGATGTGCTTGCCCTTGCTGGCATAGAAGTGGGCAACACCCTTGATGGCCAGGTTATTGGATTCGGTAGCACCGGAAGTGAAGACGATCTCGCGGGGATCGGCACCGATCAGATCTGCCACTTGATTACGGGCCAGATCCACCGCCTCTTCAGCTTGCCAGCCAAAGCGGTGAGAACGGGAAGCCGGATTGCCGAACAGGCCATCCATGGTGAGACACTGCATCATTTTTTCTGCGACACGCGGGTCCACCGGACAGGTTGCCGAATAATCAAGGTAAATAGGCAGTTTCATGTTTTTCTCCGTCACAGTCCGGGTCATACAGAGTCCCGCTGTGGAAAGCACGTTTATAGTTGGACTTTCAAGCTCACATCGCCGTGTTCTGCCCGATCAACCAGGGACAACACGGTCTTCATTTGTTCATCTTGCTTGCCGGCAATCCGGCGCACATCGGCCTGGCGTACCAGCTCAGCCAGCGTGATATCCCCGAGGAAGCTGGAGATCCGCTCACTCAAATCACGCCACAGGGAGTGAGTCAGGCACTGGGTACCGCCGTGGCAACCGCCCTTGCCGAGACACTTGGTGGCATCGACCGACTCATCGACCGCGGTGATCACCTGACCAACCGAAATCTCGCCTGGGGCCAACCCGAGGCGATAACCACCACCCGGGCCACGCACGCTGCTCACCAGACCATGTTTGCGCAGGCGGGCAAAGAGCTGCTCGAGATAGGACAACGAGATGCCCTGGCGCTCGGAAATATCGGCAAGGGGGACGGGCCCCTGCTCTGCATGCAGCGCCACGTCGAGCATGGCGGTTACAGCGTAACGTCCTTTTGAAGTCAGTCTCATGTGCCTTACCGTCTTGCGAAGCAATTTAATGGGGCACATGGTCACATACCCGACCAAATCAGTCAAGTATATGGTTGAGTAAATCAGTCGGATTAATCCGGTACGCGCGCTTTCTGCACCGAGGTCAGAATACCGCGCAGAATGTTGAGCTCAGCCGCTTCCGGCCGAGCCCGATTGAACAGGCGACGCAGCTTGCTCATCACATGACCCGGATGGTCATCGGCAATAAAACCGGTCTTCATCAGGGTTTGTTCCAAGTGCTGATAAAACCCTTCCAGCTGGGCGGTACTCGGATAGGCCATCTCCTCTTCAGGCTCGGCGGCCTGCCCCAGCAGCCAGCGCATCCGCACTTCGTAACAGAGGGTCTGCACCGCCATGGCCAGATTGAGAGAGCTGTAATCAGGATTGGCCGGAATGGCCACGTGGTAGTGGCACTTTTGCAATTCGTCGTTGGTGAGACCGGTGCGCTCACGACCAAACACCAACGCAACCGGGTGCTGCATCCCCTCAACCACCGACTTTTCGCCGGCCTCACGGGGATCGAGCATGGGCCAGCTCAGGGTTCGAGAGCGGGCGCTGGTGCCAATCACCAGACCACAATCGGCGATCGCGTCGTCCAGTGTCGGGACGATACGGGCATTGGCAAGCACATCGCTGGCACCAGCCGCCAGAGCGAAGGCATTGTCGTCCGGCAAGGCTTGCGGATCAACCAATACCAGCTGAGTCAAACCCATGGTCTTCATGGCACGTGCCGCAGACCCCATGTTGCCGGTATGAGAGGTGTTTACCAAAACGATACGAATCTGATCCAACATGCCCAGTCAATCTTCAGTCAAAAATGGCGCGCAATTGTAACATAAGAGAACACAATGTTGGCACCGTAAAAGCCGAGCCATTTCAGAACAAAACTACCCGTTTGTATAACAAACCAGCATGAGGGAAGTGAGAGGGGGGGACTAAACTTGATGGATATCCGATAAACGGCACAGGAGACACCACGCCATGCTTCCTCCCTTTATCTATGAGAGATTGCCCAGCCTCTACCTGCTGGCAGCCATTGCCATTATTACGTTGAGTGAACAGCCCCTGCTCTGGTTTGCAGGCGCCTTGCTGTTTATCGCCGGAGCGGTGACCTGGATGATGCGCTCCAGCTACCGGCGTACCGATCTGATTATCTTTCCGAGCAAACGCTGGCTACAGCCGGAGTGGCTGTATGAAGCGCAACCCTTTATCTGGCTGGCTGCGGGGCTGGCCATGTCACAGCTGCCCGCCCCTGCGGCACTCATCGCCTTGGTGCCCTGTCTGTGGGCCTGTCGTTGCCTCTGGGCACGGCACCATTATCGTCGCCATGCCCATGGGGTGATTGCCCACTTAAGACGGGATCCCGCCCGGCGCCGTCTGCACCGGAGCCTGCGCTGACGCGGTACGGGCGCGTTCGATAAACGTCGCCAGATCCATCAGGGGATACTTCATCAGGCTTGGCAAGCCATCGAGATCCAGACTGTCCATCAGATTTTTCACCTCAAGACCCAGTTCGGTATCCCCTTCTATCTTCAGTTTGCGCTGGAAAAAGAGCGAATCCGGATCCTCTTTGCGACCAGCGATGAGGATCAGGTCGTTGGCGGTACCGCTGAAGCAGACATCGGCCTTGTCACACTCGCGAGCCACCACCAGCTGGCCATTCTGCTCACTGATAAACCAGCACAGCTCCAGATCAGAGACTTCGACTTTCAGCCACTTGTCTGCCAGAAACTCGAAATCGCCATCTTCGATAGCCTCTTTGAAAACCCGGGCCAGCAAACTCTCCATTAGCTGCTTTTGCAGATTGAAGGGAACCAGCTTGAGGGGATGGCGCAAGAAGCGCGGAGCCTGTTCGACCAGGCGGCGTTGCAGTTGTTGAAACACGATAGACTCCCTTTTTTGCGCATTCAAACACAGGGAGAGTGGCAAGATCCTGTTGGAAATCAAACTTGTGCAGGGTTACCTCAAGAAGGGTAAAGCCACACAAAGCTGCCTCAGGTCAAAAAGCGGGAGTGCATGGCTGCATACAATCAGGGCTCGTTTGCCCTTCATATGCACTCTCGGAGCGTACCAATGGAATTACTCTGTCCGGCAGGCAGTTTGCCGGCACTGAAAACCGCCGTGGATAACGGGGCTGATGCCGTTTATATCGGTTTCAAGGATGACACCAATGCCCGCCACTTTGCCGGTCTCAACTTTACCGACAGCAAACTGGAGAAGGCGGTGGATTATGTGCATCAACATGGTCGCAAGCTGCATATTGCCATCAATACCTTTGCCCATCCCGGGGCCCATACTCGATGGAAACAGGCGGTTGATCGCGGGGTGGCCCTCGGCGCCGATGCGTTAATCATCGCCGATCTCGCCGTGCTGGAATATGCCAGCCGCCACTACCCCGAGATGGAACTCCATGTCTCGGTGCAGGCCAGCGCCACCAATGCCGCCGCCATTCGCTTCTATCAGCAGCAATTCAATGTCACACGGGTAGTGCTGCCCCGGGTGCTCTCCATGCATCAGGTCAAGCAGCTGGCCCGCGAGACCGATGTTGGCCTTGAGGTATTCGCTTTTGGCAGCCTCTGCATCATGGCCGAGGGGCGCTGCTATCTCTCCTCCTACATGACTGGCGAGAGTCCCAACACCGTCGGCGCCTGCTCACCGGCCAAGTTCGTCCATTGGGAAGAAACCCCGAGCGGCCTCGAGTCGCGGCTCAACGAGGTGCTGATCGACCGCTATGGCCCGGGCGAAAATGCCGGTTACCCGACCCTGTGCAAGGGGCGTTTCGACGTGGATGGCCAGACCTACCACGCGCTGGAAGAGCCCACCAGTCTCAATACCCTGGGTCTCCTGCCCGAGCTGTTCAAGACAGGGATCCAGTCGGTCAAGATTGAAGGACGCCAACGCAGCCCAGCTTATGTGGAGCAAGTGACCCGGGTCTGGCGTGCGGCCATCGATGCCTATCAGGCCAATCCCGAGGCCTATCAGGTCAAAGCTGAGTGGGATGCCCAGCTCGCCCGCGTCTCCGAAGGTAGCCAGACTACCCTCGGCGCCTACCATCGTCAGTGGCAATAAGGAGTCCACCCATGCAATTTTCTCTCGGGCCTCTGCTCTTCTACTGGCCCAAAGCCGATACCGAAGCCTTTTACCATGCCGCCGCCAACAGTCAGGCCGACATCATCTATCTGGGAGAGACCGTTTGCAGCAAGCGGCGCGAACTCAAAGTCGATGACTGGATTGCGCTGGCCCGTCAGGTGGCCAGCTCCGGCAAGCAGGTGGTGCTCTCGACCCTCGCCCTTATCTCCGCCCCTTCCGAGCTCAAGGAGGTGAAGCGGCTGGTCGACAATGGCGATCTTATGGTCGAAGCCAACGATCTCGGTACGGTACAACTCGCCTGGGAGGCTGGGATCCCCTTCGTCTGTGGCCCCGCCATCAACGCCTATAACGCCGATGTGCTGCGCATGCTGCTCAAACAGGGGATGAAACGCTGGGTCATGCCGGTGGAGCTCTCCCGTGACTGGCTGATCCAGCTCAATCAGGATCTGGGCCCCCTGCGCGACCAATTTGAGGTGGAGGTGTTTGCCTACGGCCATCTGCCGCTCGCCTACTCGGCGCGCTGCTTCACCGCCCGCTCCCTCGACAAACCGAAAGACAACTGCGAGCTCGCCTGCATCAACTACCCCACCGGACGACTGGCCAACAGCCGCGAGGGGCAGCGGGTGTTCAATCTCAACGGGATCCAGACCCAGTCCGGTTACTGCTATAACCTGGGTAACGAGCTGGCTGGTATGGAAGGTCTGGTAGATGTGGTCAGGCTTTCGCCGCAAGGGATGAATACGTTGGAGATGCTGGCCCGCTTCAAAGCCAACCGGCAGGGCCAGGCTCCCCTCTCCTTGCAGCAAGGAAGCGACTGCAACGGCTACTGGCGCCAGATCCCCGGCATGAGCCTGGTGGAATAAGCCCAAGGGCAAAACATAAGATAATAGCGATCAAAAGGGGGCCATTAGGCCCCCCTTTCTAATCACTCATGTCATAGTGACTTACTTGGCGCCATGCTGCTCCGCCAGATAGAGCCAGGTATCGACAACTGTATCGGGGTTGAGCGACACCGAGTCGATCCCCTGCTCCACCAGCCAGGCGGCGAAGTCCGGATGATCGGAGGGGCCCTGACCGCAGATCCCCACGTACTTGCCCGCCTTGCGCGCGGCCTGAATAGCCATCGCCAGCAGAGCCTTGACCGCCTCGTTACGCTCGTCGAACAGATGGGCGATGAGCCCGGAATCCCGATCCAGCCCAAGAGTGAGCTGGGTCATGTCGTTGGAACCGATGGAGAAGCCGTCCACGTGCTCCAAAAACTTGTCTGCCAAGAGGGCATTGCTCGGGATCTCGCACATCATGATCACCTTTAGCCCCCGCTCGCCGCGGCGCAGACCGTTCTCGGCCAGGATGTCGATCACCTGCTCCGCCTCGCCCACGGTGCGCACGAAGGGGATCATCACCTCGACGTTGGTCAACCCCATCACATCGCGCACCCGCTTGATCGCCTCGCACTCGAGGGCAAAGCAGGGGCGGAAGCTGTCGGCGATGTAGCGGGATGCGCCACGAAAACCGATCATCGGGTTCTCCTCGTGGGGCTCGTAGCCACGACCGCCCACCAGATTGGCGTACTCGTTGGACTTGAAGTCCGACATCCGCACGATCACCCGCTCCGGCCAGAAGGCGGCCCCCAGAGTGGCGATCCCCTCGGTCAGCTTGGCCACATAGAACTCCCGCGGGCTGTCGTAACCGGCGATCATCTTGCCGATGGTGGCCTGCAGCTCTGGGGTTTGCAGGTCAAACTCCAGCAAGGCCTTGGGGTGCACGCCGATCATCCGGTTGATGATGAATTCAAGGCGCGCCAGCCCTACCCCGGCATTGGGCAACTGGGCAAAGTCGAAAGCGCGGTCCGGGTTGCCGACGTTCATCATGATCTTGATGGGCAGGCGCGGCATATTGCCCACCTCGGTCACCGCCACGTCGAAGTCCAGCTCGCCGTCATAGATAAAACCGGTATCCCCTTCCGCACAGGAGACGGTGATCCGCTGGCCCGGCTGAATATGATCGGTAGCGTTGCCACAGCCTACCACTGCCGGAATGCCCAGCTCGCGGGCGATAATGGCGGCGTGACAGGTGCGGCCACCCCGGTTGGTGACGATGGCGGAAGCCCGCTTCATGATGGGCTCCCAGTCCGGGTCGGTCATGTCGGTGACCAGCACATCGCCGGGCTGCACTTCGTCCATCTGGCTGATGGAGGAGATGACCCGCGCCGGGCCCGCGCCAATCTTGTGACCGATAGCACGCCCCTCGATCAACACCTTGCCCGCTTGCTTGAGGGCAAAACGCTCGAGGGTGTTGGCCTCCTGACGGCTGCGCACGGTTTCCGGGCGGGCCTGCACGATATAGAGCTGGCCATCCTGACCATCCTTGGCCCACTCGATATCCATCGGGCGGCCATAGTGCTGCTCAATGATGAGGGCCTGTTTCGCCAGCGCCATCACCTCCTCATCGCTGATGCAGAAGCGGCTACGCTCGGCCTCATTGGTGTCGACAATCTTCACCTGACGGCCGTGACCGGCATCGTCCGAGTAGGTCATCTTGATAAGCTTGGAGCCGAGGGTCTTGCGCACCACCGCCGGGCGGCCCCCCTTGAGGGTCGGCTTGTGCACATAGAATTCATCCGGGTTGACCGCGCCCTGCACCACCATCTCGCCAAGACCATGGGCACCGGTGATAAAGACCACGTCGTTGAAACCGGACTCGGTATCCAGGGTAAACATGACGCCGGAGGCGGCGAGATCCGAGCGCACCATCCGCTGTACCCCGGCCGAGAGGGCAACGCCCTTGTGGTCGTAGCCCTGATGCACCCGATAGGAGATGGCGCGATCGTTGAACAGGGAAGCAAACACATGCTTGACCGCCGTCATGACGGCATCGATGCCACGTACGTTGAGGAAGGTCTCCTGCTGACCGGCAAAGGAGGCGTCTGGCATATCCTCGGCGGTGGCGGAGGAGCGCACCGCAAACGAGGCCTCGACACCGGCACTCAACTTTTCATAGGCAACCCGGATAGCCTGCTCCAGTTCGGGCTGGAACGGGGCTTCGATCACCCAGTCGCGGATCTGCTGACCGGCCCGGTTGAGGGCGGCGATATCGTCCACGTCCAGATTGTCGAGCAGATGGTGGATCTTGCCGTTGAGGCCGCTTGACTCCAGAAACTCGTTAAACGCAAAGGCGGTGGTGGCAAAGCCCCCCGGCACGGATACGCCGGCGCCAGAGAGGTTGCTGATCATCTCGCCAAGGGATGCGTTCTTGCCGCCAACTCGTTCTACGTCCTGCATTCCGAGTTGTTCGTACCAGAGCACGTACTGTTGCACTTGGATGTCTCCAGGTTGGTGGGCACCGATGCCATAGCACCTCGTGCGCCCGATTTAATCGATGAGGTTATGGGTAAGTCAGGTGCGTTATTGTCGGTTTCTTTTGTTGCTAACGACCATGAAAACGTTTTCTATTGGTTTTCAAAAAAATCCCCGAGCAAGAGTTGGGGATGGTCGAATGACCGGAACATTCTACAATGGCGACACAAAAAGATAACGATTCAGGTTTGCAAGCCACTTCACAACTTGGGCACAGCAGACCGGTTGACAAAACTGGTATGGTTTCGGGAGATACTTCTCACCCCTTACCCCATGCGACCCCACCCGCGGTATCACAGGAGCCCTACGTGCACACCGTATTTTATGTTTCAGACGGCACCGCCATCACCGCCGAAGTGTTCGGCCACGCGGTACTGAGCCAGTTTCCGCTGGCCTTCGAGCAGATCACTATCCCCTTTGTGGAGACACTGGAGAAAGCCCGTCAGGTACGGATGCGGATCGACGAGCAGTTTCGCCAGACCGGGGTACGCCCCATTCTGTTTCACACCATCGTCGACCCGCTGGTACGGGAAGAGGTACTGAAATCGGAGGCGTGCGGCCACGACTTTCTCAATACCTTCGTCAGCCCGCTGGAGCAGGAGCTGGGGGTCAAAGCCGAGCCCCGCCTCCACCGCACCCACGGCATGGAGAACCGCAAGCTCTATGACGATCGCATCGAGGCGGTCAACTTCGCACTTGCCAACGACGATGGCATCACCACCAGGGAGTACGATGAGGCGGACATCATCCTGATCGGGGTCTCCCGCTGCGGCAAGACCCCCACCAGCCTCTATCTGGCGCTGCAGTTCGGCATTCGTGCCGCCAACTACCCCTTTATCGAGCAGGACATGGGCATGCTGGAGCTGCCCGCCCCCCTCAAGGCCAACCGTCACAAGCTGTTTGGCCTCACTATAGCGCCGCAGCGGCTGCACGAGATCCGTAACCAGCGCCGTGCCAACAGCCGCTACTCCTCCATCGAACAGTGCGAGCAGGAGCTGGCCTGCGTGGAGCGACTGTTTCGCCAGGAGGCGATCCGCTTCCTCGATACCAGCTCCCACTCGGTGGAGGAGATCAGCGCCAAGGTCCTCGAGGCAACCGGTCTGCGCCGCCAGCTCTGTTAAGCCAGCTTGACAGCTATCGGCATCAACAAAAGATAAAAATTACAGTGTCGCGGCGAAAGTCAGCTGTGGCGAACTGCAATTCACATAGATGACAGTGAAAAGCGTGGATAAAAAAGGGATAAGCACCACAAATGCTTATCCCTCTTCTTGTCGACCTTGGCGTTGTGCCCTTGTCACCTGCTGCCAGTTAGCCGCTATTCGATTCCGTTCTGCTGCGCTCGGCAAACAGCCAGCGTTAACTAACGATTGAGCTCAGGGTTGTTCATCAACCGGGCATAGAAGGCCAGCAAACCGTGGCGCAGGCGAACCCGCTCCGCCAGCCAGCCGCCAACGAGCGCCCCCGTTACCCCACCCACCAGCAACAGCGACTGCCAGTAGTGCAGCAACTCCTGATCACCGAGTAACAGCCAACCCAGCAACATAATCGCGGCCACCAGCAACAACAGCGGACTGGCGGCAATCCCTAACCAGATCGCCACCAGCACACTCCGGGCAACCCCTTGTTGCAGCACGCTTTCGCGTTCCCTGTGATCCAACTCCCTGCACTCTTCCTTGCATTCTTCCTTGCATTTTTCCCTGCACTCTCGCTTGTTTGGCATCATTTGCATCCATTTGTGGCTTGGCACCACAAAAGCACACCAACAAGACAAAATGTCAATAAAACAGAACTCGATTGAACAAACATCAACCAAAAACTACCAAGAAGCCACTTCAGATCATGAAAAAGCTGCATTTGGTACAAAACACGGCCATTAGAGATGGAAAACAGGTGCATTCATGGCGGATTATCACTATTCTGCTTCGGTTGCCAGCCAACACTAAAAATTGAAAATGGCATGGCGTAACGAAATAAATACAGCTTTCGTCAGGTTTTGGCTACGCACTGCGGCCTGCTCAGGATGAGCCCAACACCGACCAGAGACAACAGAGACGTAAGGACAGACCCATGGATTTGAAACAAGACGGTGAGGAGCTGAAGCGCGGCCTTAAAAACCGCCACATTCAGTTGATTGCTTTGGGCGGCGCCATCGGCACCGGCCTCTTTCTGGGCATTGCCCAAACCATCAAGATGGCAGGCCCCTCAGTCCTGCTGGGGTATGCCATCGGCGGCTTTATCGCCTTCCTGATCATGCGCCAGCTCGGTGAAATGGTGGTGGAAGAGCCGGTAGCCGGCTCCTTCAGCCACTTTGCCTACAAATACTGGGGTGAGTTTGCCGGTTTTGCGTCCGGCTGGAACTACTGGGTGCTCTACGTGCTGGTGAGCATGGCCGAGCTGACCGCGGTGGGCATCTATGTCCAGTACTGGTGGCCCGAGATCCCGACCTGGATGTCGGCAGCCTTCTTCTTCGTGCTGATCAACGCCATCAACCTCTCCAACGTCAAAGCGTTTGGCGAAATGGAGTTCTGGTTCGCCATCATCAAGGTGGTCGCCATCATCGGCATGATTGGCTTTGGCGGCTATCTGCTCCTCTCCGGTGCCGGCGGCCCCGAGGCGAGCGTCACCAACCTGTGGGCTCAGGGCGGTTTCTTCCCCAACGGCATCAGCGGTCTGGTGATGGCGATGGCGGTGATCATGTTCTCCTTTGGCGGTCTGGAGCTGGTCGGTATTACCGCCGCCGAAGCGGACAATCCCGAGAAGAGCATTCCCAAGGCCACCAATCAGGTGATCTACCGCATCCTCATCTTCTACATCGGTGCTCTGGCTATCCTGATGTCCCTCTACCCCTGGGGTAAAGTGGTGGAAGGCGGCAGCCCGTTTGTGATGATTTTCCACGCACTGGACAGCAATCTGGTCGCGACCGTGCTCAACATCGTTGTACTGACGGCAGCACTGTCGGTCTACAACAGCTGCGTCTACTGCAACAGCCGGATGCTGTTCGGTCTGGCCAAACAGGGCAACGGCCCGAAAGCCCTGCTCAAGACCAACAAGAGCGGCGTACCGCTGGTTGCCCTCTCGGTCTCGGCCATCGCCACCCTGCTCTGCGTGCTGATCAACTACCTGATGCCGGGCAAGGCGTTCGGCCTGCTGATGGCGCTGGTGGTCTCCGCACTGGTGATCAACTGGGCGATGATCAGCCTCGCGCACCTCAAGTTCCGCAAGGCCAAGGTCGCGGAAGGCGTCCAGCCCAAGTTCAAGGCGTTCTGGTATCCCTTCGGCAACTACCTCTGCCTCGCGTTCATGGCCGGTATTCTGGTGATCATGTATATGACCCCCGATTTCCGCATCTCGGTCGAGCTGATCCCCGCCTGGCTGGTGGTACTGGGCATTGGCTTTGTCATCAAGCGCAAAGGACAAGCTCAAAGCAAGGTCGCAGCCAATCTGGGTTAATGCCCGTAGCTGAGAAAAACAATGCAAAACGCCGATCGGATGATCGGCGTTTTTTTTATTGCGCGCAGCGCAACTGACCGCACTACTAGCAGCCATAGCCCTCAGGAAGGCAGCTCTTGCCTTTGATCTTGCCGATGCTCCGGGCTGTTGACGCAACACTCATCGCGGAAAAAGGCGATGATCTCCTCCAACACCGCGTATTGAGAGACGCAAAGCAGGGTGCGACTCTCCCGGTTTTGCTTCACCAGCCCCACCGAGACCAGCGCCGCGATATGGTGGCTGAGGGTGGAAGCGGGGATCACCAGCTGCTTTTGCAGCTCCCCCACCGGCAGCCCCTGCTCTCCCGCCTTGACCAGATGCTTGAAGATAAACAGCCGGGTCGGATGACCCAGCTCTTTCAATGCCTTGGCGACCTCTTCTAGTTGCATCTCTGCGCCCTCCACGAATTTGATATTTCGATAATACCAGAAATATCTTGACCGACCATTCATTTCGATTATTTTGGAAATATAGAAACCAAGTGAGGATACGACAATGAATGAGTGGTTAACCATGCTGACCGATGCAGCCCAGATGTTCCTGTTTCTGGCTGTCGAGCTGTCGGTGCTGTTTCTGGTCATTAGCGCCGGGGTCAGCCTGATCCGTCAGAAGATCCCCGACGAGAAGATCCAGCGGATGCTGGGGGCGAGACATGGCAAGGGCTATCTACTCTCAGCCCTGCTCGGCGCCGTCACCCCCTTTTGCAGCTGCTCCACCATCCCGATGCTGAGAGGACTACTCTCGGCCAAGGCTGGCTTTGGCCCCACCCTCACCTTCCTGTTTATTTCGCCCCTGCTGAACCCCATCATCGTCGGCTTGATGTGGGCCACCTTCGGCTGGAAAGTGACCCTGCTCTACGCCGTGATCGCCGCCAGCGTCTCCGTCATGGCGAGCATGCTGCTCGACAGATTGGGGTTCGAGCGCCATGTCATCGACCCCAAAGAGGCCACCCCCTCTTGCGGTAGCGGCTGTGGCCCGGCGACCCGCACCACCACTCAAGCACATTGCAGTGACAACCAACGCGGCGTCATTCGCGCAATCAAACCCCTCAACGGGGCAGCGTGCTGCCCGGCACCTCAACCAGAGATGGCAGAACAGGCCACCCTCTCCTGCTGCGGCGATGGCACGGCAGTCCTGACCAGAGCACCACAGCTCCCCACCGCCTGGGGCAAAGCTCGCATTGATGCCTGGCAGCAGTTCAAAGCGGTATTGCCCTTCCTGCTGCTGGGGGTGCTCATCGGCTCGTTTATTTACGGTTTTATTCCGGCCGAGTGGATCGCCGCCCATGCTGGCGCCGACAACCCGCTGGCCATCCCCTTCAGCGCCATCGTCGGGATCCCGCTCTACATCCGTGCCGAGGCCGTGATCCCGCTGGCATCGGTACTGCTGGGCAAAGGGATGGGAATGGGCGCCGTCATGGCGCTGATCATCGGCAGTGCCGGTGCCAGCCTGACCGAGGTGATCCTGCTCAAATCGATGTTCAAAACCCCGATGATTGCGGCCTTCCTTACCGTGATCCTCGGCATGGCGATCCTGATGGGCTACCTGACGCAACTGCTGTTTTAAGTCGCCCATCATTAAACAGACAGGGTGTTAAGCCAGCTGAGTGTGAAACCATCAGGCTTCCCATAGACAAAACGCCGATCAACTGATCGGCGTTTTGTCTATTCCGTACGGCAATCTGCAACCGGCGTTACAGATATTGCCCGACGATGGAGCAGATCCTCGACGTCACGGGCGATATGGTCGGGTTGGTGTTCCCAGCGCTCCGGGGTCGCGCGGCTATAGGCGACAGCCACCGAGATCACACGGCTCTGCTCGCCAAGCGCCCCTTGCAAATGACGAGCAAACTGCACATCCGCTTCATGATCACCGATATAGATGAGCGACGGACACCTGGCTGGGCCGAAGATAGACTCCAGACATTTGAGGCCGCCGAAAGGGTGTTTTTTGCTACTGTGCGGGCACGTCATCGTAGCCAGCCACGGCCTTGAACTGGCTTTTCACACCATGCAGTTCAAGCACACGGAGAAGGGTTTTTAGGCGTTTTTCGAACAAATGCCATGGGAAATGGCAGAGAAATGGTCAATCACCACCTCCAGCTCCTAAAAAATGCACCTAAGTCCCTGTCTCTCCTGATGTTTGGCTCACAGACTGCCAGCCTGCACCATCTCGTCCCGCGACAAACCGTAGTAATCCCTATAGAGATCCTGCCAGTTCTTGGCGGCGTGATTGGCATGGTGATACTCCGCTTCGCTGCGCAGATAACGAGGTAACTGATCGCCGGTCAGATGGGGGGCGACATCAGCCAGGATCTGCTTGGCGATATCGATATTCTGCGGCACCGAATTGACCAGGGTGCTGTCATAATTCCATAAAATCGCCCCCAACTTAATTGCCTTACCTGTATCGCTGCGTGGCTATAAGTCATGCGATGTTACTTGGCTTGCGTCCCCCGCCAAACCGTTGCGATGGAAGATGTGTAGATGCCCCTGCTAGGCGCAGAACAGTTAATGAGCAACAACACAATAAAATGAGCAGCCTCTGCCATACTCAGACGATGCATTCCGTTATGGTAAAACCGGAGCCTGATCATGGTAACCAACACACCTCACACTACAGATACCGAAGTTGAATTTACCGACAACGTCCAGTTGGTATCGACCACCGATCTCAAAGGGGACATCACCTACGCCAATCCGGCGTTTTGTCAGGTGGCAGGCTATCGCCTGGAAGAGATGCTGGGACAACATCACAACCTGGTACGCCACCCAGACATGCCCAAGGCGGCATTCGCCGATCTCTGGGCCCATCTAAAAGCGGGCAAGCCGTGGCGGGGCATAGTCAAAAACCGCTGCAAGGATGGTAGCTATTACTGGGTTGATGCCTATGTCACCCCGATCTATGAAGATGGCAAGATGGTGGGTTACCAATCCGTTCGTTGCCGACCCTCCGCAGAGCACAAAGCGCGTGCCAACAAGATGTACAAAACCCTTAAGGCACGCGAAACCGGCTCCGCCATTCACATGGGGCAGCGCCTGCTCACTCCGGCCATCATGACCATACCCCTGCTGCTGCTCAGCGTGATCAGCGCGCTCTGGCTGCTCACACCACTGCAGGCGCTCTGGATCATCATTCCCCTATTGGCCACCCTCTGGTTCAACCGTAATGCGCTCTTCCTCACACCGCGATTCTTGCAACAGCTTGAGCAGGACTACGACAGCATCAGCCGCCTGATCTTCTCGGGGGATGCCCCCCACAGCATTGCCGATTTCCATATCAAGCTCTGGCAAGCCAGAATCCGTACCGTGCTGGGAAGAGTCGATGACACCACACTCTCGCTCAATGCCATGGCCAACAATTTGAGTGGTTCGGCCGCACTGGCCAGCAGGGATATCTCCTCACAGGATATGCAAATTCAGCAAGTCGCCACCGCAGTTACCCAGATGGCATCAGCTGCCGAAGAGATCAGCCGCAATATTCAGGACAGCAACCAGCAGATCGAAGAGGCGCGCAACCATTGCATCACCACCAGCAATCAGCTTTCCGATGCGGGAGAAGAGATGTCGGCACTGGCTACCCAGGCAGAGCAGGCCTTCCAGTCAGCCGTCGAGCTGGCAAGCGAGTCCGAACGGATCGGCAGCATCATGAGTGAAATTCGCGGGATTGCGGATCAAACCAACCTGCTGGCACTCAATGCCTCCATTGAAGCAGCGCGGGCGGGCGATCAGGGACGCGGCTTTGCAGTGGTGGCTGACGAGGTACGCAGCCTGTCGACCAGAACCCATAGAGCAACAGAGCAGATCCAGAGCAGCATTGGTCATATCCAGCAAACCCTCGGGGGATGGAAAGAGATGATGCATCTCAATGTGACCAGAACCAATGATTGCCTCGCAACCACTCGGGCAAGCACCGGCAACCTGAATCAGGTCGTGATCGAAATAGACAAGGTCTCTGATTTTTCCAATCAAGTTTCCGCTGCAGCGACCCAGCAGCAAGCGGTGATCGAGGAGATCTGTCGTAATATCAATCAGATATCCTCACTTTCTCACGATAACAGCCTCAAAATCGATCAGGTCAGTAAAACCAGTGCCAACTTGCAGAGCAAAGCGAGCCAGCTCAAGGACCTAAGCCGGACATTCGGATAGCAGCATGCAGATAAAGTCCATGTAAACGAAGGGCCACCCGTCTGGGTGGCCCTGTTGTTTATACGGCTTAACTGTTGCTCCTGGACGCCACTTACTTGGCGTAATCCTCAGTCGGGATACAGGAGCAGAACAGGTTGCGATCCCCGTAGACATCGTCGATGCGGTTCACAGAGGGCCACAGCTTGCTGGCGCGCACGGCGTCGGACGGGAAGACCGCCTCGGCGCGGCTGTAGCCACGGGACCACTCTGCATCCATCACGTCGTCCTGAGTGTGCGGCGCATGGACCAGCGGGTTGTCGGTGAGGCTCCAGTGGCCGTCCTGCACCTTGGCGATCTCGGCACGGATGGCGGTCATCGCCTCCACGAAGCGGTCCAGCTCGCGCTTGGATTCCGATTCGGTCGGCTCGACCATCAGGGTACCCGCTACCGGGAAGCTCATGGTCGGCGCGTGGAAGCCGTAGTCCATCAGCCGCTTGGCTACGTCCATCTCGCTGATGCCGGAAGCTTCTTTGAGCGGGCGGATATCCAGGATGCACTCGTGGGCCACCCGACCGTTGCGCCCGGAGTAGAGCACGGGGAAGGATTCACCCAGCTTCTTGGCCAGGTAGTTGGCGTTGAGGATGGCCACCTGGGTGGATTTCTTCAGCCCCTCGTCGCCCAGCATGGCGATATACATCCAGCTGATGGGCAGGATGCTGGCCGAGCCAAACGGTGCCGCCGACACGGCGCCGTTGTTGCGGCTCTCCTTGTCGGTCTTGACCACGGCGTGACCGGCTACGAACGGTGCCAGGTGTTTCTTCACGCCGATGGGGCCCATGCCCGGGCCGCCACCGCCGTGAGGAATGGCGAAGGTCTTGTGCAGGTTGAGGTGCGACACATCCGCCCCGATAAAGCCCGGCGCCGTCAGCCCGACTTGCGCATTCATGTTGGCGCCGTCCAGATAGACCTGACCACCGTGCTGGTGAACGATGTCGCACACCTCCTTGATGGTCTCCTCGTACACCCCGTGGGTGGAGGGATAGGTCACCATCAGACAGGAGAGCTGATCCCCCGCCTCGGCCGCCTTGGCGCGCAGGTCGTCGAGATCCACGTTGCCGGACTTGTCACAGGCGGTGACGATCACCTTGAGCCCCGCCATCTGGGCAGAGGCGGGGTTGGTACCGTGGGCAGAAGCTGGGATCAGGCAGATGTCGCGATGCCCCTCGCCACGGGACTCGTGGTACTTCTTGATGGCGAGCAGACCCGCGTACTCGCCCTGGGCACCTGAGTTGGGCTGCATGCAGACCGCATCGTAACCGGTCACCTTCACCAGCCAGTTTTCGAGGTCGGCCAGCAGCAGTTGGTAGCCCTTGGCCTGTGCCAGCGGGGCGAACGGGTGCAACTTGCCGAACTCGGGCCAGGTCACCGGGATCATCTCGGCGGTGGCGTTGAGCTTCATGGTGCAGGAGCCCAAGGAGATCATGGCGTAGTTGAGCGCCAGATCCTTGGCTTCGAGACGGTGGATATAACGCAACATCTCGGTTTCGGAGTGGTACTTGTTGAACACCTCGTGGGTCAGCACGGCGTCGGTGCGCAGCAGATCCTGCGGGATGGCGTGATGGGCCTGCGCCGCCTTGTCGAGAGCCTCGAGCTCCAGTCCGTGACCTTGACCGAGGAAGAGATCGAACAGCTCGGCCACATCGCCGCGGGTGGTGGTTTCAGAGAGGGACACCCCTACCGCACCGTCGAGATCGGCGCGCAGGTTGATGCCGAGCCCCTCGGCCTTGGCAATGAGTGCTTCTTTATCTGCCGTCAGCACGGTCAGGGTATCGAACCAGCTGGCATGCTTGAGGGCCACGCCCTTGGCCTTGAGGCCGAGCGCCAGAATGGTGGTGAGACGGTGCACACGGGAGGCGATGGTTTTCAGCCCCACCGGGCCGTGATAGACGGCGTAGAAGCTTGCCATGTTGGCCAGCAGCACCTGAGCAGTACAGATGTTGGAGTTGGCCTTCTCGCGGCGGATATGCTGCTCGCGGGTCTGCATCGCCATGCGCAGCGCGGCCTTGCCACGGGCATCCTTGGAGACACCAATGATGCGGCCCGGCATGGAGCGCTTGTAGGCATCACGGGTGGCGAAGAAGGCGGCATGTGGGCCACCGTAACCCATGGGCACACCAAAGCGCTGGGCGGAGCCCAACACCACATCGGCGCCCAGCTCGCCCGGGGATTTGAGCAGCAGCAGGGAGAGCAGGTCGGCGCTGACGCAGGCCAGCCCTTTCTGGGCCTGTACCGCGGCAATCAGGGCGCGCAGATCTTTCACCTCACCTGTGGTGGTGGGGTACTGGAACAGGGCACCGAACACCTCTTCGCTCACTGCATCGCTGGCGGCGCCAACCGCCACGTCGAAACCGAAGTGAACCGCACGCTCCTTGACCACGTCGATCACCTGCGGATGCACGTCATCGGCCACGAAGAAGAGGTTGGATTTGGACTTGGCCATCCGCTTGGCCAGCGCCATCGCCTCGGCGGCGGCGGTCGCTTCATCCAGCAGGGAGGCACTGGCCAGATCCATGCCGGTGAGATCCAGCGTCAGCTGCTGGAAGTTGAGCAGGGCTTCGAGACGGCCCTGTGCCAGCTCGGGCTGATAGGGGGTGTAGGCGGTATACCAACCCGGATTTTCCAGCACATTGCGCAAAATGACGTGGGGCACATGGGTATCGTGATAACCCATGCCGATATAGCTCTTGGCAATCTTGTTCTGAGCGGCATAGCCCTTGAGCTTGGCCAGCGCCTCCACCTCGGTCATGCCGGCACCGATGCCGAGCGGGCCCGGCAGGCGAATGGCGGCAGGCACGGTCTGTTCAATCAAATCGTCCAGGCTTTCGGCCCCGACGGTCGCCAACAGCTGGCGCAGCTCTTCCTCGCCCGGGCCGATATGGCGGCGGACAAAATCGGTTTTTTGCTCGAGTTCAAACAGTGACTGGGTCATTTCCCTATTTCCTGATAAATAAGTCCTGGCATGACATCCTGATAACCAAGACCTGATGTTCCTGATCGTCGGCTGATACCGACTCCACTCATGTTCTGGGTCCCGCAGACAAGGTGCGGCACCGGATGCTGCGGCAGCATCAAGAGGGGATCGCCTTGTTGCGGACCGGCCCGTTTACCCTGGCAAGAGCAGGCTGGTAAACGACAGACGCGGGCGACTTCACCCTTCCACCGGCCGGTGCTTGCCCGGCTGGCGGTCATACAAAGGGGCCCTGCTGTGTTGGCAGGGCCCGGGGGCATTACTCTTCGTCCACCACGTTCTGGTAGCCTTCGGCATCCAGCAGGTTGGCCAGCTCGCTCTCGTCATCGAGCTTGATGCGGAACAGCCAGCCAGCGCTGTAGGGGTCGGAGTTGACCAGCTCGGGGCTCCCTTCCAGCTCTTCGTTGACGGCGATGATCTCGCCGCTCACCGGGCTGTAGATATCGGAGGCCGCCTTGACCGACTCGGCCACGGCGCAGTCGTCACCGGCACTGACCTGCTTGCCCACTTCCGGCAGCTCGACAAACACCATGTCACCCAGCAGCTCCTGGGCGTGCTCGGTGATACCGACCACGGCCTCGCCGTTGGCTTCAACACGGATCCACTCGTGGGAAGTGGCATATTTCAGTTCGCTCGGGATATGGCTCATTTGTGCTTCCTTTGATCTTTGAGTCGCGTTTAAAAACGAATATGAAAAGGGATGGGGGAGGCACTGCCCTCCCCCAAAACGGTATTAAACCAGCTTCTGGCCGTTACGGACGAAAGCGGGCTTGGTGACCTTCACGGTGACCAGCTTTTTGCGGATCTCCACCTCGGCCAATTCACCGATATCGCGGGGCACCCGTGCCAGGGCAATACTGTAGCCCAGGGTGGGGGAGAAAGAGCCGGAGGTGATCACACCTTCCCGCTTCTCACCGTTTGCCGCAGTGAAGGTAACGGGCATACCGGCACGCAGCACCCCTTTCTCCTCCATCACCAGACCCACCAGCTTGGGCTGGTTGCCCGCCGCTTTCTGCGCTTCCAGCACGTCACGGCCGATGAAATTGCGATCGCTCGGCTCCCAGGCGATGGTCCAGGCCATGTTGGCGGCGAGTGGAGAGATTGACTCGTCCATATCCTGACCATAGAGGTTCATCCCCGCTTCGAGGCGCAGGGTATCGCGGGCACCGAGGCCGCAGGGGGCCACGCCGTTATCCAGCAGCGCTTGCCACAGCTCGCAGGCTTTCTCTTGCGGCACCACGATTTCATAACCATCTTCGCCGGTGTAGCCGGTAGTGGCGATAAAGAGATCGCCAGCCTGCACGCCGAAGAAGGGTTTCATCCCCACCACGGCGGTACGCTGAGCGGCGCTCAGCACAGCAGCAGCCTTGACCTTGGCGTTGGGGCCCTGCACCGCAATCATCGCCAGCTCAGGACGCTCGGTTACTGTGATATCGAAATCGATGGCGTGATGGCGGATCCAGGCCAGATCCTTCTCGCGGGTAGCGGAGTTGACCACCAGCCGGTAAAACGTATCGCCAAGATAATAGGTGATGAGGTCATCGATAACCCCGCCTTCCGGATTGAGCATGCCGCTGTAGAGGGCCTTGCCGGGGGCAGTGAGTTTGGCCACGTCGTTGGCCAGCAGGTGTTGCAGAAAGGCTTTGACCCGTTCGCCGGTCAAATCGACGATGGTCATGTGGGAAACATCGAACATACCGGCATCGCTGCGCACCGCGTGGTGCTCTTCCAGCTGGGAGCCGTAGTTGATGGGCATTTCCCAACCGTGGAAGTCCACCATCTTGGCGCCGGCTTCCAAGTGTTTGGGATGCAGTACAGTAGTCTGGATCATCGCATTCTTTCCTTAGCAAAAAGCCTTTTCGCTTTGGCGACCACTCTTGCGACCCGCGCCACCGCTCTGACTGCATTGCGTGCAACAAAAAGCGACCGGATCCAAAAGTGTGTGCTCGCTCCTGCCCTTGCCAGGCAAGAGGGATTCCTTGAACGGAGCGGATTATATGACAAGCAGGCGAGCGTGCCGCTCAAAAAAAACTAATCCCCTCCCGTAAAACTGACTCCAGACACTAAGATAAATGCAGTGATAAAAACAGCCATAAGCCGACTCAGGCGAGATTAAATTTTGATTTTCACCGTTTCGTCACAATTTGCAGAAAAACGTTTCGCTCCAGAGCAAAATTAAAGGCTGACACCCAAAACGGGTCGTCAGCCTTGTCGGATTACTTTTGTTGTCAAAAACGGCGAGTAATATTAGTTTTTTTCACCCTTGGCCTGCATGGCACTGCCTTTGGTCGCAGCAACAGCCCAGTCAGGACGGGCCAATGCGGGCAACTCTCCCTCCAGCCCCATGGCGGCGCGGATCACCCCCTCCTTGAAGGGCGTCAGCAGATTGGCCGCACGCAACCCCACGCCCCGCACCAGCTTCTTGAGCGGGTTGGCCCCGCTGAACAGCCGCTTGAGCCCCTCCATCGCAGCGAGCATGCGAGCCGCTTCGCTCTTGCGCCAGCGCTCGTAGCTGCGCAGGTTGGCGAGCAGGCCGATATCCTCGCCCGCAGCATGATTTTGCAAGATCTGCTCCGCCAGCGCGGCAGCATCCAGCAGGCCAAGGTTGACCCCCTGCCCCGCCAGGGGGTGGATGGTATGAGCGGCATCTCCCACCAGCACCAACCGCTCGCGAGCAAAGTCGCGGGCATAGCGGGCGGTGAGGGGAATGGCGCTGCGCGGCCCCTCCACCTTGCACAGACCGAGCCGGGCATCGAAGGCGGCGGTAAGCTGGCGATTGAACTGCTCGTCGTCGCAGGCGCAGAGCGCCTCGGCGCGGGCCGCAGGCAGCGACCAGACGATGGAGCAGAGGTTCTCTTGCCACAGCGGCAAAAAGGCGAGCGGGCCATCCGGGGTAAAGATCTGGCGAGCAACAGCTTCATGGGGTTCGGCGCAGCGCACCGTCGCCACCAGCGCGTGGTGACCGTAATCCCAGCTGGTGAGCGGGATATCGGCCTGACGGCGCACCCAGGAGTGGGCGCCATCGGCGGCTACCACCAGTTTGGCCGAGATAGCCTGACCATCTTCAAGGAGCAGCAGGGCGCCCGCCGGGCCGCTCTGCAGGCTCTTGGCTCTGGCGGGGGTCAGCAACTGGATATTGCTGGCACCTTCAATCGCCTCAAGCAGTGCCAGCTGGATCACCCGATTCTCGACGATGTGGCCGAGGTTGGCCTGACGCAAGCTGGCGGCATCGAAGTCGATATGGCCGAAACTGTCCTGCTCCCACACCGCCATCTTGTCGTAGGCCTGCAGGCGGCGCGCTTCAATGCCGTCCCAGGCGTCGACATGGCGCAGGATCTGCTGGCTGGCCAGACTCAGGGCGCTGACCCGGTTATCGGCCACCTCCCCCAGCTGCGGGTCGGGCAGTTGCCCCTCCACCACCAGCACCTTGAGGGCGCTATGTTTCAAGGCCGCAGCGAGCCCCAGCCCCACCATGCCGCCACCGACAATCACCACATCCACATTTTGCATCTGCATCATCTCATCCTTTCAGGGCTGACCGGCTGGCCAGCGAGGGGACGCCCGCAAGCATCACCTCTTTATTCAATAGGTTTTGATCAACGAATGGCGGTCACCATCTTCCGGTCAACAGGTTCCACTCAACAAGTGCTGGCTAGTTGCCGCACACATCGGCGACAAAGCCCAGGGTGCGCGAGGCAAGCGGCGCCTTGAGGCACGGGAATCGCCCCATCAGGGTGAGCGCCAGATTGCGCCCCGCCACCAGCGGATCGTGACCATTGGAGAAGAGCTGGGCCAGCGAAGAGGTGAGCCAGACGGTCTGCTCCTGATCGCGCTGACGCTGCTGCCAGTAGCCACTCAGTACCTTGAAGCTGCCGATATCCTCCCCCTCTGCCAACGCCTTGGCTACGGCGCCGGTAAGCAGGTCGAGATCCCGCATCCCGAGGTTGAAGCCCTGTCCGGCAATGGGGTGCAGGGCGTGGGCGGCATTACCGACCAGCACTGTACGCTGGGCCAGCGGGTAGTCGCAGGCGGTCAGAATGAGCGGATAGACGTGACGCACGCCACATCGCTCGAAGCGGCCGAGCCGCCAGCCAAAGGCCTGCTGCAGACGAGCAAGAAACGCCACCTCATCGAGGGCCATCAGCTCATCCACCTCATGCTGCCCGACGCTCCATACCAGCGAGGAGAGCCCATCCTGCATCGGCAGCAGGGCCAGCGGCCCCCCTTCGGTAAAACGCTCGAAGGCGCGTCCCTCAGGGTCTTGCGCCGTTTTGACCGTGGCGATGATGGCGTGCTGCTCAAAGTCGTGGCGGGTCACCGGCAACTTGAAGTGCTGACGCACAAAGGAGTTGCCGCCGTCTGCCGCCACCAGCAGGCGGGTCTCAATCTGTTCACCGTCCTCAAGGGTGAGGGTCACCTTCTCCTCATCGGGCACAATCTCGCTCACCCGTGCCGGACAACAGACCCGGATATTGGGAGAGGCCGCCATCGCCCGTTGCAGCTCATGACCGGCAGCTGCAAGCTCGATCACCTGGCCCAGCGCGGGCAGGCCGTATTCAGCGGCCGACAGGCGAGCCTGACCGAAGTGGCCCCGATCCGAGACATGAATCTGGGTAATGGGAGCGCAATGGGGGGCAAATAGCGGCCAGAGTCCGCGTCGCAACAGCGCATCACAGGTACCGGCCGAGAGCGCAATGGCGCGGGCGTCGAACCCTGAATGGGTGTGCTGTTCGGGGACGCTTGCCTCCAGCAGCAGGATCTCGAGGGGGGAGCCATCGGATCGAAGCAGGGCTGCCAGCGAGAGGGCCAGCACGGCACCGCTCATTCCACCGCCGACCAGGGTGACATCGACCTGTCGCACATCAGATTGAGACATAAGCAGAGAGGAAGAAGTGAAAAAGGTGGCCTCATGCTATCACAAAGCCGCAGGCCGAATGCGAGGTCACCGGCAAAAAACCGGTTGTGCCTCACAGGGTTAGCCACAACAGCGCCATAAAAAAGAGCGCCATCAGGCGCTCTTGCAGATTCAGTAAGGGTCGCGTTGACCCGCACCTCAATGAAGGGTCGGCGGCGCGCTCGGGGTATCGGGGCGCTTGCCAAACTCTTCGAAGGCCATCATGACCCCCAGCTTGACGTGTTCGTAGAGCACCAGGAAGGAGGCTTCGTTCTCGTCATCTTCCTGATCGAACTCGGCAGAGACCTGAGTGATGCTGGCGATATCCTGGATCATCTCCTGCAGCTCTTCCGACGCGCGGGAGAGCTCCTGCTGCACCACGCCGAAACCGGCCAGAAACGCCTGTGACCAGTCCACCAGCGAATCGATGCGCTCGTCGAGGGGGGCATCATCACTTGGCAGCAGCAGCTCGACGCCTTTCTGGGCCATCAAGCTCTCGACTACATTGTGATAAAGATCGGTCATCACCTGGCGCACCGGGGCCGGCAGGCCGAAACCGTCGTTCACCAGATCGTTGAAATGGGGCACCCAACTCTTGTCGTCCAGTGCCACACCGCCGCACACCAGACCGCAGATCACACCATGGGCCTCTACTGCGCTGGCCATCAGCTCATGTTGTTCCATGATGTCGGCCACTGCCGCATATTTAAGGGGGTTCGTTTTGCTCATCGAGGATCCGCTCAAAGTTCAGTCAAATTTGCAGAATTAATGGTCAGGATCCTAGCATTCTCCCTCTTGCAGAGCCAGCAAGGCCTTGAAACTTATGCATCTGCGCTATATAGTCCCGCCCAGTTGTCCACGTGGATAAAGGCGGAAATCAGCTCCGCCGTATTGAGGAAGGCATGAGCACAGAGGCCGTAGAAATCGTCATTTTGGGACGTCCCTACAAGGTATCCTGTCCCTTGGGACAGCAGGATGCCCTGCGCCAGGCCGCCGAGCAGCTGACCGACAAGTTGATCGACCTGCGTCAACGCTCCAAAGTCTCCAGCAACGAGCAATTGGCTATCATGGCAGCGCTCAATTTCTGTCATGAGCTCTGCCTTGAAAAAGAGAAGAACCACCAATACTCTGAGACCATGGACAAGCGGATCAAGATGCTGCAGCGCACCATCGAAGCGGCCCTGATCGAGCACGGACAATATGGTGATTCCAGCGAAGAGGGGCAGCAGCCCTAATCGCAAACCGTTTTAAAATTCCCTGGGATGTTTGTCAGCCGGTTCAAGTCCCCGAGCCGATATTCATACCAAACAGGGGATCTGCCTTCTGGCTATTGCGCATGCTCGGCACGACCGAGAAGCCTGCGGTCAGATCCGATCCCCGCCTTGAACCGACGGTTCAAGGGCCCAAACCGGCAACGGCATCTCGGGGTACCAACAGCAAAAGCCCGTCACCAGCGTGACGGGTTTTTTCTTTTCCGGAATTAACCTCACAACATCGATCACTACATCAAGCTAATGCGATCTCCTAGCCCGTTCTCCGGATAAAACAAAGCCCACCGCTGAGGGTGGGCTTGCTCCAGATGCAAAGAGAGCGGCAGATCAAATTGCCATCTGCTCGTGGGGGGAGCCATGGTGGCGTAACCAGACAAAACTCAGCGCCACGATCAGCACCATCAGGGTCATGATGGCACCCAGAGTCACCTGACCGGTCATCGGGAAACCGGCCGCCAGCAGGGTCACCACACCGGCACCCAGATTCTGCATCCCGCCGAGAATGGCCCCCGCGGTGCCGGCCTGACCCGGGAAGGGCTCGATGGCACAGGAAGTGGCGGTCGGGTAGAGAATACCGCTACCGATGAAGTAGACAGCCGCACCACCGACCAGCGAGGCGGCACTCACCACCCCGAACAGCCCCGGCACCAGAATGATGAGGGAGCCGAGCGCCAGAAAGGCGATGCCAAGGCGCATCAGCTTGCCCTGGCTCAGGCGAAAGCTCAGCTTGGCAGAAAGCCAGGCCCCGAACAGATAGCCGGGCAGCGGCAGCACGAACAGCACGCTCACGGTGCGGGCGCTCAGTTTCAGCACATCGCCGAGCAGCACACCGGCCGCAGCCTCGAACACTGCCAAACCGGCAAAGGTCGCCATCAGGCAGAGCAGGTTGCCCTGAAACTTGGGGTTGCCCAGCACATGGCGATAGGCAGCACCGACGCGCAGTGGCTGACGGGCAGCAGCAGGCAGGGTCTCGCCAAACCAGGCCATGATCGCCAGGGTGGCTACGGCACCAAAACCGAACAGGAACCAGTAACCGGCGCGCCAGTTGAACAGCTCGGTCAGCCATCCCCCCAGCACCGGTGCCAGCAGCGGGGAGAAGATCACCCCCATGCTCACCAGACTGTTGGCGCGGTTGAGCTCGGCGCCGTTGTAGCGATCGCGCATCACGGTACGGCTCATGGCGCCACCGGCACCGGTACCCAGCCCCTGAATAAAGCTGCCCACCAGCAGGGCGGCAAAATGGGGGATGACCTGAATGATCAGGGTGCCTACCAGAAACACCATCATGCCGACGATCAGCACCGGGCGACGGCCGATGCGATCCGACAACGGCCCGTAGACAAACTGGGAGAGGCCATAGGGGATCAGGTAACAGGCCATCACCGCCTGTAACTGGCCCGAGGCCACATTGAAGTCCCCCGCCATCATGGGAATGGAGGGAACATAAAGGGTCTGGGTCATCTGGCCCACAGCGACCATCAGAATGGTCAATAAAAACAACGGATAAAAACTGTGCCGATCCATATCAGTCCCAAAAAAATCGAAAAAATGCTGCCGCACCTCTGGCACAAAATGGCCCAGAGGAATCTGATCACAGAGGCTGTGATGCAATCAAAAACAGTGTTGGAAACAGTAGGCGGGGAGCCCGCCAAGCCACCGCACAGGACGCTTGGTGGTATGGGGGCATCATAGTGATTCAGCTCACAAAAAACGAACGAATCTTTATAATCGGCTTGCCTTAGTTTTTCTAATATTACGGGGCAACACGCCCCGTCAGCAGTTAAAAATCAACGTGTTACCATCTGCTGCGCCTGCTTGATCAGCTCATCGGGCTGCTCCTTGCGTGGCGGTATGGTGATCCCCTTCTGGCAGGCAGGTTTCTCTGCCATGCGATCCATCCAGGCTTGCAGATGGGGCAATCCCTCGATGGAGATGCCGCTCCAGTCATAAATACGCACCCAGGGCCAGGTGGCAATGTCGGCGATGCTGTACTCGTCCGCCAGATATTCGTGATGGGCCAGATGGCTGTCGAGTACCTCGAACAGGCGGCGCCCCTCCTTCTGGTAGCGTTCGATGGCGGCGGGGATCTTCTCGGGGAAATAGCGGTAGAAGACATTGGCCTGCCCCATCATGGGTCCTACCCCGCCCATCTGGAACATCAGCCACTGGATGGCCTGAGAGCGGCGTTTGGGATCAACGGGCAGCAACTTGCCCGCTTTCTCCGCCAGATAAATGAGGATGGCGCCCGACTCGAATACGGCGAAATCGTCGTTATCCCGATCGACGATAGCCGGAATACGGCCATTTGGGTTGATGGCGAGAAACTCGGGCTTCTTCTGATCCAGTGCAGACAAATCGAGAGGAATGACCCGATAGGGCAAACCCAGCTCTTCGAGGGCGATCGCCACTTTGAAACCATTGGGGGTCGCGGCGGTGTAAAAGTCGATCATGATTCACTCCTTGTTGGTCATAGCCAGATTGCACGGTTGGAACAGGGTGCAACACCATAGCCGCCTCATCTTGCAACAAGTGACCGGCTCCAGACCATTAAAAAGCGGCGCACCGTAGGCCAAACAAGGCCACGGTGCGCCGCTGGTGCGCTCTGGCAATAGTAGATATTAGTTAATCACGGCGACCGGCTTGCGCTGGCGCAGCATGATCAGGCGGGAAAGCAGCGGGAAGTAGGACTCCAGCTTGCGCAACAGCACCCGGCTGCAGGCAGGCTCGGCCAGCTCCGACTCATCCAGCACGATGCCGTTTGAGACAAAATAGAAACGGGGGTCACGCACATCCGGCCCGCAGACCGTCAGCTCCTTGTCTCCCTTACGGATCAGCAGCGGCAAGACCGGCAAACCGATCGTCTCATCCTCTCCCCGGGCAAATCCGGCATCCTGCCAGGGCGCATCGCCGTCGATCAGCAGGATCGCCGCCTCCGTCTTGGCCGGTTGCCACTGGGCCAGGGGGGTCACGGTGATGTGGGCAAAGTGATCACCATACTCGGGTGATGACCGCAAGATGGCCAACAGTCCCTCGCTGGCTGCTGACACGTTCTGACTCACTAATGACAAATTCATGGCTCATATCCCTATGCTCATGACAGCCTGTATCCGGCTGCTGGGATAAGACTAGCGCAGATCTGGTCTATATTGGAGCCGTCAGATCTGGCAGTCGCAATCAATTAGTCGTAGGGGGATAACAGTTGCCATCGCACAAAATACTGGTATCATACCGCGTCCTGTTATCCCCCGTTCTTTAACATCCAGTGGTGAACCTATGCATCCGATGCTGAATATCGCCGTGCGCGCTGCGCGCAACGCCGGTCAAGTTGTAGTAAAAGCCTTCTCCCAGCCCGAGAACATTGAGGCTATCCAAAAAGGCAGCAATGACTTCGTGACCAACGTTGACCGTGAAGCCGAAGCGGCCATCATTCACACCATCAAAAAATCTTACCCGGAGCACAGCATTGTTGCTGAAGAGTCTGGTGAGATTGCCGGTACCAATCCGGACTATCAATGGATCATTGACCCACTGGATGGCACGACCAACCTGGTCAAAGGCATTCCGCACTTTGCCGTCTCCATCGCCCTGCGTGTCAAGGGCAAGACTGAACAAGCCGTTGTTTACGATCCCATCCGTGACGAGCTGTTTACTGCTACCCGTGGTAGCGGCGCCCAGCTGAACGGCTACCGCATTCGTGTCGGCAAAGCCAAAGAGCTGGCTGGCACCGTGCTGGCGACCGGTTTCCCCTACAAGCAAAAGCACCACATCGAGTCCTACCTGAAGATGTTCCAGAGCATGTTCATCGAATGTGCCGACATCCGTCGCTCCGGCTCTGCCGCACTGGATCTGGCCTACGTGGCTGCCGGTCGCGTCGACGGTTTCTGGGAAATCGGCCTCAAGCCCTGGGACACCGCTGCCGGTGAACTGCTGGCCAAAGAAGCTGGCGCCATCGTCACCGACTTCGTAGGTGGTCACAACTACGAAAACTCCGGCAACATCGTGGTTGCCAACCCGCGTGTCCTGAAAGAGATGCTCGGCAAGATCCGTGAAGAGCTGCCGGAGTCCCTGGCGAAATAAGCCAGCCTTCGAGCAGACAGATAACAAAACCGGCGCAAGCCGGTTTTCTTGTATCTGTTATCCGAACACCAAGGCAGACATCTACAGCTGATTTAAAAGAGTTCGCGATGCATCCCCACTTGCCTCTCAACATCCACTTCAGCCATTTGCAGACAACCCCTCTTGCCCCCCGCCTTTGGCTACCGATAAGAGTTCCCATGTGGTTGCCTGGATAAACTCTTTCCAGATTTTCAGATAGCGGCAATCGCCCTGCAGACATGGACAAGGGGCGGCCGAATCGATGTAATGCCACCATCCACTTTGCACACCTTGAGGTCATGCCATGGACCATCTCTCAGCTCTTCCTCCGTTATCCTGGTCACAGCAACTGCGCAGCCAGATGCAAAGCCGCCCGCTCACTGCTCTCGGCCTCTTTATCGCGCTGGCTGCCGTCTTGTTGCTGCTGTTGCAGAGTCTCATCATGCTCGCTACCGGCGAGGTGACCAGCGGCGTGCGCTATGGCCTGATAGGTGGTGCCGCCGGGTTTGCCGCCACCGCCATCGGCGCCCTGCCCGCTCTGTTTCTACGCTCGGTACCGCAAAAAGTGGAGGACACCATGCTCGGCTTTGCCGCAGGCATGATGCTGGCGGCCAGCGCCTTCTCCCTGCTGCTGCCGGGGCTAGAGGCTGCCGAGGGGATCACCGGCAACGGCTTTAGCGCCGCCGCCGTGGTGGTTGTCGGCATGACCCTCGGGGTGCTGTTGATGCTGGGGCTGGATCAGTTCACCCCGCACGAGCATGACAAAACCGGCCCCTGCGGCCCCGGCCACGAGAGCTGCTCCCGGGTCTGGCTGTTCGTCTTTGCCATCGCCCTGCACAACCTGCCGGAGGGGATGGCCATCGGGGTGAGCTTCTCGCAGGGGGATATGTCGGTGGGGCTGCCGCTTACCACTGCCATCGCACTACAGGATATTCCGGAAGGATTGGCGGTGGCGCTGGCCATGTGCGCCGCCGGTTTTCGCCCCTCTGTCGCGGTGCTGGTTGCCATCGCCAGCGGCCTGCTCGAACCGGTTGGCGCCCTGCTCGGAGTGGGGCTCTCCAGTGGCCTTGCCATCGCCTACCCCATCGGACTTGGGCTCGCCGCCGGCGCCATGCTGTTTGTGGTCTCGCACGAGGTGATCCCGGAGACTCACCGCAACGGTCACCAGACCTATGCCACCCTCGGTCTGATGGCAGGCTTTGCCCTGATGATGACCCTCGATACTGCGCTCGGCTAAAGGCACTCTCCCCTCCTCATCAATGCTTTTTGTCACCTGCGGCGCTCCCATATGGAGCGCCGCGCTTCATCTCTCCTTTCGCTTGTGCCTCTCGGCGCCGACGCCATCTTTTGTTATGATCTACAGCAACTTAAATTCAGCCACACGGCTATCAAGACGAGGTCAGCAATGAAAGTAGGTATTATCGGCGCCATGGAGCAAGAAGTGGCCCTGCTGCGCAGCCAGATGAGCAACCCCACCACCCTGCAACTGGGCGGCTGCGAGTTCTATCAAGGGGAGCTGGCAGGCAAAGAGGTGATCCTGACCCGCTCCGGTATCGGTAAGGTCGCCGCCAGCGTGGCCACCAGCCTGCTGCTGGAAAAGTTTGCCCCCGACTGCGTCATCAATACCGGCTCTGCGGGCGGCTTTGCCCAGGACCTGCATATCGGTGATGTGGTGATCGCCAGCGAGATGCGTTTCCACGATGTCGACGTGACCGCCTTTGGTTACGAGATGGGCCAGATGGCGCAACAACCCGCCGCCTTCCCCTGCGACGAGAAGCTCATCGCGGTCGCTCAGGATTGCATCGCCGAGCAGGGCAAGCACCAGACCAAGGTCGGCCTAATCTGCACCGGCGATCAGTTCATGTGCAAACCGGACGCCATCGCCAAGGCTCGCGCCGACTTCCCGCAGATGCTGGCGGTCGAGATGGAAGGTGCCGCCATCGGTCAGGTGTGCCACATGTTCAAAGTGCCCTATCTGGTGGTGCGCGCCATGTCCGATATCGCTGGCAAGGAACAGGTTGAATCCTTCGATGCCTTTATCGAAGTGGCCGGCAAGCACTCCGCCGAAGTGATCATCAAGATGCTCGGCAAGCTGTGATCGAGACCGGCTCGCTTGATTTGATGGCCGACGCCCTCCTCTCGACGACGGCGGCCATTCTGGTAGGTGCTGCCCTGCTGGAGGCGGTGATCCCGTGGCCATCCCATCTGCGTCTTTCGGCCGTCACGCCCCTGCTGACCCGGCTGGGGCACAAGGTACACAGACCCGATGGTTCACCCGGCCAGCAAATGCAGGCCGGCCTGCTGGCAATGCTGGTAGTCTGGCTCCCCTGCGCAACCGGGCTCTGGTCGCTTCGCAATCTGGCCCTGAGCGAGCCGCTCTTCGACCTGCTGTTCTTGCTGCTGATGCTCGAATCCCGTCCGCTGCGCGAACTCTCCCATGCCACCCGCTCGCTCGCCACCCAGGAGACCCTGCCGCTGGCGAGATTGCAGTCTGCCCCCTGGCTTAAGCGGGAGACCGGCAAACTCTCGACCATGGGGCTCGCCAAAGCAGTGACGGAGAGCTGCGCCCTGCGTCTGGTCGGCCAATGGGCTGGCCCGCTGCTGGGATTTGCCTTGGCTGGCGTACAGGGCGCCTTGCTCTGGCGGCTGGTGCAGCTGATGAGCCAGGGCTGGAGCATGAAGGATCCCGCGTTTGGCTATTTTGGCCGAGCCTCCAGTACCCTCTATAAGGGGCTCAATGCTCCCACCATCCTGCTACTGGGGCTACCGCTCCTGCTACCGCGGCTCAAACAGGCCGCACAGCTGGTGCGAAGTGGCGCGCTCTGGCCCTATCCAGTCATGGGGATGCTGCTCACCCTGCTGGTAGACAAGTGCCGGATCCGCCTTGGTGGCCCTCGCTACTATCAGGGGGCTCTCCAGCGCTGGCCAGTCATCGGCACAGGTGCTGAGCCAGATAGCGAGACTCCGCGCAAGGTGCTCAACATTCTGCAAGGATGCGGCTGGGGCTGGTTGATACTGGCGCTGGTTGTCACGATAGCGGGGTTATTTCATGGATAGATGGCTGCGATTGCCGACTTGGCTGCCCTGCGCGCTGCTGGCCTGGTTGCCCGGCGTACTGTTTGCCGCGACTCCGAGCCGGGTGGTGAGCGTGGTACCCCATCTTACCGAACTGCTTTACGACATCGGTGCCGGTGACAAACTGGTGGCCGTTGATGATGCCTCAGACTATCCCGCCGAGGTGAAAAACAAACCCAAGGTGGCCAATTATCGCAGCATCAATGTCGAGGCCCTGCTGGCACAAAAACCGGACCTGATCCTGGGCTGGCGCTCGGCCCAGTCACGAATGCTGGCACCGCTGGAACAGCTGGGTATCTCGGTGTTCTACTCTGAACCCACCGATTTTGCCTCGCTGGCGACCGAGATGCGGGCGCTGGGCAAATTGCTGGGTGTTGAGAAAAGTGCCAACGAAGCCGCCGATCGCTATCTGGCGCGCCTGCATGAGCTGCAACAGCGTTATGGACAATCAACCGGCGTCAAGGTGTTCTACCAGCTCTGGTACCCACCGCTCACCAGCGTCAGTGGCAATGCCTGGCCGGCTCAGGCCATCGAACTCTGCGGCGGGGTCAACGTCATGGCAAATGCCAAGACCCCCTACCCTCAAGTGGACATGGAACAGGTGATCAAAGCGAACCCCGCGCTGATCCTGGCGGGGAGTCAAGATCCTGACGCCCTGAATCACTGGCAAAAGTGGCCCAATCTCGATGCGGTGCAGCACCAGCGACTCGATTTGATCAACTCGGATGAACTACACCGCTTCACCCCGAGAGCCCTCAATGGGGTTGAAGAGGTTTGCCAGGCTATTCAGCTAAGCGCGCAGAGCTCCAGCACATCTTGATAAAGCTCTACTGATGCGAGCCAATCCGAGGTGGTCTGGGTGCGCCCAAATCTTTAAAACTGTTTTTGTGAATGGATCACACTCTTTGCCAAAAAAGCTGGTACTTTATTTGCTAGCATATGATTCATCTACTGTTTTTATGACGAGATGCCCACAATGTTCAACGATAAAACGCTACTGATCACAGGTGGCACCGGCTCGTTTGGCCAACGATTGGTCAAGACAGTACTGGAACGTTATAAGCCGAAACGGCTCATCATCTATTCTCGTGACGAACTGAAACAGTTCGAGATGCAGCAGGAGTTTAACGACCCCTGCATGCGCTATTTTATCGGTGATGTCCGAGACGCCAACCGGCTTACCATGGCAATGCGTGGCGTCGATTACGTGGTTCATGCAGCAGCACTGAAACAGGTTCCAGCCGCTGAATACAACCCCATGGAGTGTATTAAAACCAATATCCATGGTGCAGAGAACGTGATCCAGGCCGCTTTGCTCAATCAAGTCAAAAAAGTTATTGCCCTCTCCACTGACAAAGCTGCCAATCCAATCAATCTCTACGGTGCCACCAAACTGGCATCAGACAAGCTCTTCGTGGCAGCAAACAACATCGCGGGGCAGGATCCCACCCGTTTTGCAGTGGTTCGTTACGGTAACGTGGTGGGTTCTCGCGGCTCTGTCGTCCCCTTCTTCCAAAAGCTGATTGACCAGGGGGCGGATGCGTTACCCATCACCCATGAGGAGATGACGCGTTTCTGGATCACCTTGCAGCAAGGGGTTGATTTTGTCCTGGACAATTTTGGGCGGATGAAGGGGGGGGAAATATTTGTTCCCAAGTTGCCATCCGTCCGAATTACCGAGCTCGCCAGCGCCATGGCCCCTCACCTGCCACACAAGATCATCGGCATTCGCCCGGGAGAAAAGCTCCATGAAGTGATGTGTCCTGCCGATGACTCTTATCACACCTTCGAGTTTGATGACTTCTTCGTGATTGGCCCAACCATCAACTTCAATAATCGCAACAACGATTTCTCCAAAACAGCGGCGGGCGAAAAAGGAAAAATGGTAGAACAGGGCTTCGAATATAACTCTCGCAGCAACCCTCACTTTTTTACCATTGAACAGCTTTTGAAAATGAACCAAAAGGGGAGAACTGAATGATCCCTTATGGCCGCCAATCCATCAGCCAGGCAGATATCGATGCTGTTGTGGACGTTCTCAAGTCCGACTTCCTGACCCAGGGACCCGTAGTCCCCCGCTTCGAGCAAGCAGTAGCCGATTACTGTGGAGCCAAATTCGGGGTGGCAGTCAATTCAGGTACCGCAGCACTCCATGTAGCCTGTCTGGCACTTGGCGTTGGCCCCGGCGACTGGGTCTGGACATCCCCCATCAGCTTTGTTGCATCCGCCAACTGTGCTCTCTACTGCGGTGCACAAGTCGATTTTGTCGATATTGAACCAGATACCGGTAACATGTGCGCTTTGGAGCTGGAGAGGAAGCTGATTGCAGCCAAGGCGGAAGGAAAGCTACCCAAAGTAGTCATACCGGTGCACTTTGCCGGCCTCCCCTGCGACATGCAGGAGATCCACCGCCTGGGACAAAAGTACGGTTTCAAGATCATCGAAGATGCCTGCCACGCCCTTGGTGCCCGTTATCATGGTGAGCCTACCGGCAATGGCCGCTATAGCGACATCACAGTATTCAGCTTCCACCCGGTGAAGATCATCACCACTGGCGAGGGTGGCATGGCCATGACCAACGACCCTGCGCTTGCCAAGACGATGCGCGTGCTCCGCAGCCATGGCATCACCCGTGAACCGGAAGACTTTATCAATGAGCCGGACGGCCCTTGGTACTATGAGCAGCAGATGCTCGGCTTCAACTACCGCATGACCGACATTCAGGCTGCGCTGGGGTTGAGCCAGATGGCCAATCTGGAGACATGGATTCACACGCGTAACGAGATTGCCCAGTACTACTTCGAAAGACTGGCACCACACCAGCTACCTCGTCATTTCAACACCGAGCGGCGTAGTGCCTTCCATCTCTATGTTCACCATGTAGCCCCTGAACAACGCAGTGCGCTCTTCCAAAAAGTACGTGCACAGGATATCGGCGCCAACGTGCACTATATACCTATTTACAAACAACCTTGGCATCAAAAGTGGACTCATACTACCCTGCCCTCTACTGAGCAATTTTACGCAGGCGCAATGACCTTGCCACTCTTTCCTGGTTTGACAAAAGCACAGCAATTGAAAATATGCAGTCTGCTTTAGTCGTAGCCAAAAATGTCTCGTGTATAGACCTTATCAATCACATCGGCTAAATCAGGACTCATTCGGTTGGCAAGTATAATGTCACACATACCTTTAAATACGGATACTTCAGTGATGACTTTTGACCTAAAGAAATAAGGTTCCATTAAGGATGGCTCATAAACAACAACCTCAATACCCTTCGCCTTGATTCTTTTCATGACTCCCTGTATTGCCGATGCTCTAAAATTATCCGAACCAGCCTTCATAACTAGTCGATAAATACCTACTCGTTTAGGATTAGTCGCGATAACTGTATCGGCAATAAAATCTTTTCTCGTTGTATTAGCATCAACAATAGCTCTAATCAGGTTGCTGGGCACTTGGTTGAAATTTGCCAGAAGCTGCTTGGTGTCTTTTGGCAGACAATAACCTCCATAACCAAAAGATGGATTGTTGTAATAGTGGCCAATACGAGGGTCCAGGCAAACACCATCAATAATATCCTTTGTTTCTAGATTATTTTTTTGGGCATATGTATCCAACTCATTAAAAAATGCGATTCGCATCGCCAGATATGTGTTAGCAAATAATTTTACAGCCTCTGCTTCCGTACTTTCAGTAAAAATGACTGGCACATTTTTTTCTATTGCCCCATCAATCATAAGTCTAGAAAATGTTCGTGCATATTCACTTGTTGCCCCGACTATAACACGTGATGGATAAAGGTTATCATATAATGCTCTCCCTTCACGTAAAAACTCGGGGGAAAAGAAAATATTCTCGTAATTATGAGTCATCCGCATTTTAGAGGTAAAACCAACAGGAACAGTAGACTTGATTACAATTACTGCCTCAGGATTAATTTCCATAATATCAAAAATAACTGACTCTACCGACGCAGTATCAAAGCAATTTGTATCAGGATCATAATTAGTGGGCGTCGCAATTATAATATAGTCAGCATGTTGGTAAGCGGTTGATTTATTCAAGGTTGCGGTAAGATCCAAAGTCCGTTGTTTAAAGAACAGATCGATATCAGAATCAATAATTGGAGATTGTCGCCTGTTAATCATGGACACTTTTTCTGGATTAACATCAAATGCAACAACATGATGGTTCTGAGCTAACAATATTGCATTAGACAAACCTACGTAACCTATACCGACAACGGCAATTTTCATTATTGAACCTTCACATCCAAAAATTGATAATAAGAGCGATACCATTCAACAAAATTCTGTATGCCCTGTTCTATCTTCATTGATGGGCGATATGAAATAGTAGCAAATAAATCCTCAGTATCCGCCCATGTCGCATAAACATCACCCGACTGCATGGGCATCATATTTTTTATAGCTTTAACCCCCAGCGCTTGCTCGAGAGATTGAATAAAATCAACTATTTTAATCGGCCTACCATTACCAATGTTAAATACACGATAAGGGGCACTGCTATCAGCTGGAGAACCAGTTGCGCAACGCCAGGCAGAATTTTCAACCGGTATCACGTCCGCTACCCGGATCACACCTTCAGCAATGTCATCTATATATGTGAAATCTCGGCTTAACAGACCATTGTTATATACATCTATTGGCTGTCCAGACAGCATACATTTAGTAAATTTAAATAATGCCATATCCGGCCGTCCCCACGGGCCATAAACTGTGAAAAAACGCAATCCTGTGGTTGGGATACCATACAAATGAGAATATGTGTGCGCCATCAGCTCATTCATTTTTTTTGTCGCTGCATATAACGAAATAGGATGGTCAGTGGGTTCACTCACTCTAAATGGCATTTCCTCATTCATTCCATATACGGAGCTAGAAGATGCATAAACAAGATGCTCAATATGATGATGACGACAACCTTCCAGAATTGTCAAAAATCCGTCTACGTTGCTATCAATATAAGAAAAGGGAGATTCCATTGAATGGCGAACACCGGCTTGAGCGGCAAGATGAATTACTCTGTCAAACTTCTCTTTGGAAAAAAGAGTCAGGATAGATTTTCTATCAGAGACATCCATTTTTACAAACTTGAAGTTAGAAAATGGAGTTAACTGTTCAAGTCTACTTAATTTAAGAGATACCTCATAGTAATCATTTAGGTTATCAATACCTATAACCTGATACCCTTTCAAGCACAGTAGTTCGCACACCTTCGCACCGATAAATCCCGCTGCACCAGTTACAAAATATTTCATACGACATACCTGTTAAAAATTGCTTTTGGTTATACGCTAAGGTGAAATCATTATCTTACTGAGTGCCAATATCCATATGTATATTACAAATATTATAGCTTATGAATATTTATAAGATCATTAATAAAATGCATCTAATTCATTTAAATTTATGATTAGCTTTAATTATTGACTACAAAAAAGTGTCTGACCGCATCAATAATGAATACTTGCTCCGACTCAGTCAGGCTTGCATGTAAAGGTAAACGTAACAGCATTCTAGAAACCGCTGTGGTATTTATATCATCGCCATGAAATCTACCATATCGAATACCAGCCGGACTAGAATGCAGAGGTACAAAGTGTGAGGTAACTTCCACATTAAGATTGCGCATGAATTTAAATAATCCCTGTTGTTCGTCAGGGGATCTTGTTCTTATATGATATATATGAGCATTATGCTCAACATGTGCCGGAACGGCAGGAAGTGTGAGCACTCCAGTATTAGCCAACTCAGATAAACATGTATGATAAAAAAGCCATTTTTTTAATCTAGCATTCGTAATTTCTCTCGCGTTTTGTAATTGCTGCAACAAGACTACAGCTTGAACCTCTGACATTACATAACTAGATGATAAAATTTGCCATGTATATCTATCAACCTCTCCACGCAAAAACATTGAACGATCAGTTCCTTTCTCCTGAATGATTTCACATATACCATGGTACTTATCTTCGTTTACTAAAAAAGCCCCGCCCTCACCACCGGCATGAATATTTTTAGTATGATGAAAGCTGACGCAGCCAAATTGACCAATTGAACCAAGTGGCCGTCCTTTATATGTTGACATGATACTTTGTGCAGCATCTTCAACCAATACAAGATTATAGCGATTGCATATATCGACTATAGAAGACATTTCTGATGCAACACCGGCATAGTGAACAACCACTACGGCTTTCGTTCTAACTGTAATAGCCTCTTCAATAAGCTGCTCATTTATATTCAAAGTGTCTGGCCTGATATCGACAAATACTAATTTTGCGCCCCTTAAGGCAAAAGCACTTGCAGAGGTAACAAATGTAAAGCTTGGCAGTATTACCTCATCCCCTGGCTGCAAATCCATAGCTAAAGCTGCCATCTCCAAAGATGCACTACAGGATGGCGTTAAAAAAACTCGCCTTGCATTATATATATCGTGTAATAGTTCCTCACATTTTTTTTTATTAACACCGATACCTAAACATTCTCCATCACTTTCAGTGATATGGCCAATATTATTGGGGCGATTATATGGTATCCAATTGTGATATGATTTCATTTCATAATAACCTTAATGTCACTGACAAGATTTGCATAACTTCTTCCTGAATCAGGCCATGTTGTCAGCCTCCAATCAGGACATTGCCCACAAAAAGTATGGCATTTGAAATCGTTATTAAGATGAGCCTCTCGCAGTTCGTTTAAAAATGCTCCCTGCCAAGCAGTTTTTAGCGTTGTCTTCCTGTAATCAATGAAACTGGATGCATACGCCCAATCTGTCGGGCAAAAAGAAAGCTCACCTTTTGGATCCAGGGTCAAACGCTCCCATGGATATAAGCATGGGCGCCTTGACTCATGGGAATGAGCTTCCCCTTGAGCCAACATACCTGCCGCCGAATGTAAATTCCTGATCAGCACTTCATCAGCTCCCTGATTTTTCCAAAAAAGAGAAAAATCATCTACCTCATCTTCATTTCCTGCCTGACGAATAAAACTCACAACAATACGAGTTCTGTATTGCCCTGTCTTGATATGTTCGATCATTCTAATTATATTACGTCGCACTTGCTCAAGACGCCCGCCACGAATATTCGCATAAGTCTCATCTTTAAAGGCATCAATGCTGACATCAATCATATGAAGGCCACTTTCTAATAACTGTTTTAGTTTTTTCTCATTAAGAACTGTACCATTAGTGGTTAACGTGACAAACGTGCCACTATGCTCGACAGCATACTGGATCATTTCATGTGCATGTGGATGCATAAGTGGCTCACCATTGCTGGTATATCGTATATACTGGCAATGTCCGTCGCTATTGTCTCTTATATCATCGATCAGCTTCTTGTTTAGTTCAGGGTCTAACAATCTTGCGGAATAATGTTCAGACTCTTTAAATTGAGGGTGTGGACAATGTATGCATCTTAAATTACAAATTTCAGCAATATCTACAATGACCTGTGATGGAAACTCCGATGACAGTCGATCATAGAAACCATATTTAGCCATGAGTCCTCCTACTAATAATTTAGTTCGCTATGAACAAAATCACCGCCAGCACATAATAAAGCATCGATAATACTGACGCGGCAATCAAAACCAGGTCCGTTCTGGGGATAGCGAGCATATTCAGGATATTCCATCCAGGCAACACCGATACCCCTTTCTTCAAAGCGCCCGATATCTAAATAATTTTTTGCCGCCGGCCCAGAAAAATAAATACTTGCATCAGCTCTTTCAGCAATGACGATCAGTCTTTCCGTTGCATCGCTAACCCCCCCCCCATTCAAGTAATGACTATCCGTAAAGATGGGGGTGGTGATCCCTAATAAATGCATGATTTTTTTAATAAACATGATATTTATATCAGAGATATACTCAAATTCACGTGCATCTTCATACCATGATTTAATTTCATCTATATATCTATCAAAAAAAAGCGCCTTTTTGTATCGCTCTTTAATTATAGCAAAATGCTTCTGACACCATAGATTATCGACAACTTTTGTGGATGATATTTTCTGATTTCTATCAACATGACATACGGGTATTGTTAACCATACAGCACCCTGTGTGGTCATAATCCTATTGCGGTTACGCCAATCTCTTGTTGTATACTGGACAGAATCAAGAAATATAAATTCGTCCACCCTGTTTATAATATCAAAGTAGCCTATCCAAGGAATATAATTAGATTGAATGATTGCTATCTTTTTATGCAAGTTAGTATGCTCTTAATATTTTTGAACGTGTTAAACCACATGAAATCATCTGTGCTTTAATCTCGGGCCAGTAATCAGAAGCAATAATAACCACATCAAGTTCATTGGTGGCCTCCAGTGTAAACTTTTCTATTGGGGCATTACAAAATATAGCGCCAAATTTACTATCGTCATTATCAAAAAAACACTTCACCTTTATTTCCCTGTCAGAAAAAACAAGATCAGAATGAAGTTTTCCATAGAATTTTTTTGCGCCAGAGCCAGTGCCAAAAATAGCTATTTTAATATTTCTTTTTCTTCCAAATCGATAGTAAAACTCATCTGGCAAATTTCGTTTAAATCGATACGTGAATTTCTCTGAAAATGAACTTTCAAGTAAAAAACCTCTGATTTTCGGCAAAATAACGTCAATATTATGAAACTGTTCAACATAGTTGCAGCAGCTTCTTGATTTATTTTCGAGAAAACCATATTGGAATACATCTTCAAGCATAACATGAATATCATTTCGCTGTGGGGAAGGCTCCCCAATTAGCGAGAGATAAAGACTTGAGCCTTCATCAAACTCGTCTGAAGCTTCATCAAGCCACACCCCTTTCACTAGACGACGGTATCCTTTAACACAAGAGTCTATGGCAATCACAGGTAATCCGATCATTGCAAGATGATATGCTGAGGAGCCCATTGCAACACCGAAATGATATTTTTCAGATTCAATTAGGCTGTATATATCAGATTCATTTCTCTTTCCTAAGATACGAATTTCAAGGCGTTCATGCGCAAGCTTTTTATATGATTCAACTTCATCCTCATAGAGAGCATATCCATATCCTATCAAATCAAAAAGTATATGCAGCTGAGGTTTATTGTTAAGAACAACATTCAAGCTGTCAATAAAACTCAAGATGCTTTCATTCTTGAAAAAGTCAAATCTCCCGAGCCAGAGCACCTTCATAAACTCTTCTGGAGCAGAAATATTGTACCGTATCTTTTGTGTTACGGGCTCAACAGGAACAGTGGCAGATGAGTGATGATTAAGTGGAACAGAAAAATACTCAGAATTATATTTACGATATATGTCATTGGGATACCAGATTGCATGTGCTCGATCCAACTTTAATAATAATTGGCGCTGGTAGTGCCAAGTTTCATTAATTAACTTTGGTTTGAATGCACGAGATGCGTTAAATCCAATCCCTGGCTCCCAGATACTCCAAGCTTCTGGATGCAACATCCCAGTCAATATATGAACTCTTTTATTTCCATTGAAGACATGCATAGCCCTATGCAAAACTTCAAAATATGAAGCGAGAACATATATATCTTCCCCAAAAAAATCATCAATAATTTTCTGTCCAAGTGCCCCCAGATACGATTGATTTGAAATAGAAACAAAGAAATCATCCATTTCTGGAATGATATACTTTTTTATCTTTACACTCTTGTTATCCAATAGCCCAAAAAGTGCAGAGTCCTCGTATCCAACTACGGCAACGGAATCACCTAATCCAACAAGATAGTCAATAAATCTACAGTTAAATGTCTCCGCACCACCGACACTCTTATTGAAATCAAAAACAACAATGTTCACGCCGCCCCCACAACCCTGTGTTAACAATACGTCGAATAAAATTCCCAGCCTTAAATAATAACTGATGCGATTAATACTTTTTTTTCAAAAAATGAACAATCTATAACATATAGGAATCTCTAAAAATCAATACACTAGCTCGAACTGGTTCGTCAAGGAAGAATCAAAGGATAAATTTAAAGAGTAATTCATAAAAAATTGGAGACTAAAAACAAAAGGAAAGTAATAAAATAACTTATAATATCTATAGCTATTTATCAGTTTAAAAAAACAACTCTCCCATCAAATTTCATCAATAAAGCACGTCTAATTTCCTCTCGATAGAAATCCGATGCTATATAGACTGGTGAATTAATAGCATCTAAATCCCCCAACGTGTTAACCTTGAAGTCATTCATAGCATGCGAGTGTTCATCAACAATAATATTAATTTTTTTTCTGTGCTTGGAAAATTTTAAAATGGCCTGTCCGATATGACCAGCACCATATAGAAGTACTTCAGAATAACTATTGCTTACCTCATCGAAGATGAGCGTATGATTTAGAACATTATCCGTGAAAGGATATTGAACAACTTGGCTCAACAAATAGATGTCATCAGAGCACAACGCTATCACTTTATCAATAGAAATCAAAGGGTTATATATTATCTGCTGCGGAGAAACAAATTTATCTTCCAGACATTTTCTAGCCACTAGGAAAGCATATTGTTCAGTTGTCTGATGCTCAACGACGTCTGACAATGAGCCAAATGTATACTCACCATCAGTACCTCTCCAACCAAATACTAACTCAACGACTTCATAGTTGTTTGAAAAACAAAGTGAAATGAAAAAATCAACATTATATGTAAAAAGTCCATGTGGGGAATGCTTCATAGGCAAACAATGAATCATTAATCCATTTTTCTTTGTAATGTTATGTATTGACGCAAAAACATTATATTGATTAAAAACATGTTCACTAGTTCCAAGATTAGTTACCACATCATACTGATGAGATAACTCGAGCATCTGACTATTAAAATCGCAAAATATTGTCCCATCATAAACATCCACAGAATCATATTTTAAACCTAGGTTTTCATACATAGATTTTGTAAAATCACCATCCTGATAATTCTTTAATTCTTCATCAATTATCTCTGCCGAGTTTAATGAATAAAACTGCTGGCACCCTAACTCAATTATCGAATTAAAGTTTTCAGGAAAGTGATTCTTCATTTTATTAAACATAGCTGGCGTCATACCCATCACAGAACTCCCGTAACATATAATATGAAGTTATAAGAAAGACTTATCAATTCACGAATGAATTATATTTCACAAACAATGTAAACAAGGCTATAATTTCAACCGCAGTTATAAACTTCAAAAATTCTTCGCCTTTATTATATAGCCATAAAATATATTCATAATAGTGGGCTCGGTCATTATAATTAATATTATTTAATAACTTTTAGCCCAAAGCGTTATCTCACAAATTGAACTCATGGGACTGCAACCAGATCTCAAGCACCAATAAACCCCAAACATGATAGAAGGTCATACCGTCAAACTGGTTATCCAGCAACATCCGCAACCGGTCGGGAGCAATAAACTGATGCAGACAGAGCTGGCCTGAAGAGGCCTGCTGACGCAGTTGCGTAATCGCACTCTGTTTGGCCTGTTGATTGAACGGATCTATGCTGAAACCCTTTTTCGGCCTGTCGATCCATTCCGCCGGCAAGTAGCGTTTGGCCAACTGGCGCAACAGGAACTTACCCTGTCCTTGTGCAATCAGCTCTGACTGTGCCAAACCTGCGGCAAACTGAGCTACTTCGGTCGACAGGTAGGGCGTGCGGCACTCAAGGCTGTGCAGCATGCTCATTCGATCTACCTTGGCCAATACCAACGGCAGATAATTGGCAATATCGGCCTCACGAAGGCGATTAAGATACGGGCGGCTATCCATATCGATACGCCTGCGCAGCGCCATCAAGTGATCACCAGTACCGGACGGAATGCGACCGAACAACTGTTCCAACTGGCGATCGGCATACAGCAAGATGCGACCAGAGTAGTACTCCCGCCCAAGATGCCAGCTACGCGCCTGCATCTGTTGCTCTCTGCCCTCGGCGGCGACCAGTGTCTGCAGGTAACGGCCATAACCGCCAAACAGCTCATCCCCCCCGTCACCCGTAATCGCGACGGTGACCTGCTGACGAGCAAGCTGCGAGACCATATAAGTTGGCACACAGGAAGTATCAGCATTGGGCTCATCCATGCGCCGCGCCAGATCACCTACCTGTTCAACAAAAGCCTCTGGACGAAGCAGCTGTTCGGTGTGCTCGGTTCCGAGGAAATCGGCAAAAGCCCGAGCCTCCTCATGTTCGCTCTCCGGCGCCTGTTCAAAACCGATGGAGAAGGTGCGGATCGGCCGTTGCAAACGACGGGTGATCAGGGCCACCGCCGTCGAGGAGTCGACACCACCGGAGAGAAAAGCCCCCACCGGCACATCGGCGACCAAGCGGCGCGATAACGAACGCAGTAACAGATCCTCAAGCTGGTCAACCTGCTCCTCCAGCGGGCGTGACGGCATATGGTCACCGGCACAGATAAAGTGGAAGTAACGCTCTGCCTGTGAGACCGCCCCTGTCACGGCACGCATCAAGTGCCCCGGCAGCAACTTTCTGGCGTGTTGATACAGGGTGCGTTCCCCGACGGGGTGCTGGAAAGCCAGATAATGGGCGACTGTATCAACCGTAATGCGGGCAGGGAATCCTGGCACCAGGGTCAAAGCCGCCAGCTCGGAGGCAAAGACCAACAAACCGTCAAACTCGGCATAATAGAGTGGCTTCTCGCCAAACGGATCACGCGCCAGCAGCAACTCCCTGCGCTCACGATCATAGTAGGCAAGTGCAAACATCCCCTCGAGCCGGGTCAGAAAGTCAGCACCTTCCCGTACCAGGCCATTGACCAATACCTCGGTATCAGAATGGCCAGTAAATGATATGCCGGCGTCTTTAAGACGCCCCCCCAACTGAAGATGGTTGTAGATCTCCCCATTAAATACGATACAGGCCCGCTGCTGTGCATCATGCATTGGTTGATGCCCGGCAGGCGATACATCCAGAATACTCAATCGACAATGTGCCAGAACACAGCGTCCGTCATCCGACTCCCAAAGACCCTGGTCGTCAGGACCTCGATAGGTCATCGCCTCCGCCATTCTATTAGCCTGCTGTTTCAACCACGCAGGATCATGTTGACCATGAATACTCATTATTCCGGCTATACCGCACATTTTATAACTCCCTAAAGGTAAGCCAACACATGATGTCACGCATGAGACATCATAGAATAATCAACTATCATGCGATGGCTTTTCCAGAACGAATAGCACACCAGCGACTTCCAAATCCTCCCATCCCAGTGATGCATACTCATCTGCGAAATCGACAGAGACTTCCTGAATATGCTCTCTATCATTCTTCATATATTTATCTTCAGCAACAATCCTGAAGCCACATTGTAAAAATATCTGTCGATAATCACTATAACGCAGCTGATTACCATGTAAAAAGTGGCCAGCATCACCATAATGGTCACGCCACTCTGACTTGCCTATTGTCAGGAAATCAAGTGGTCGTGAAAAATCCCGGTGGTCTCGGAGGTCAATCCAGTGAAAAGCAAAACCACCTGATGCTAATAGCTCAAATGTCTTGGCTACGAATGAATGAATATCTACAACATGCTCCATTACGGCACACGAATAGCATACATCATATTTTTCATCATCATTGAAATCTTCAAGCTTTATCTCAGGGAAGTAATTTAGTCTAGTGCCATGATGATCATGAAGATGGAATGATTCAACATCATCATTAAATACAATACCATCATTTACCTTACATGGGACATTGAAAAGCCCCATTAAATCTTTAATCATTGAAACATGTTCATTGAAAGGATATTTCCCGCTTAGTCCCGGGAATGGTTCGATCGCGGTCCACTCCCCGCCCCATCGTAATAGACTATATATCTCCACCCCAAGGGAATGACCAGAACCTATATGTAAAAATCGATTTACCGGCTTTGAAATATATTGTTTACGGCATTTCTCGAAATGATTACCAAGTGATATATGATAAAATACACTACCGCTAGTGTTTTTACTTCCTATTATCTCATCCACGAGCTCACGTCCGATTAGCCCTTTCACTTCCTGCTTCTCTCGATCTTTTATTTCACTTTCCTCATCATAAGGAAAGGGTAAATATAAATCATCCAGCCCCAATTTGACGAGTTGAGCACAGATATCTGAGACATGCCTCTGAAGACAAGAGAGAATAATAAAATTTGGCTTATATAGATGAATTTCATCAGGAGAGATAATAGGAAGCTCACCTTTAAACTGACCATGTAAATTTTCGTTATTATCAGCAATAGCCAATATTGAAAATCGTTTAGGAAGTCTTTTTATAAATGAATCACAAACTTCACCAGCACCGAACAAGATAACATCCATATTCCGTCTCCGATTTATTTTTTATTAGTCAGTGCCAGTGTTTTTTCAGCAAGTATACGTGGTGAATAATGCTCACTCATCTTTTCCACCAAACCAACTGATGTTTTCTCTCCACTCCCCATTAATAATGACACTATCTTTTCAATCATCAAACCCCATTCCCCATAGGGAATCAAGTCACAAGAAAACTCTGTCAGTACAGTTTCTCTATTTCCTGGAATATCTGTCGCTACAACAGGACAACCAAGTGCCTGTGCTTCCAAAATAACATTAGACATTCCCTCATGACTGGAGGTGGAAATGAGCAGGCTGGCACAACTTAACCATTCAAAAATATTATCTTTCACACCCACGACATGAATGTTATCGCGGCACGGCTGCTGCGCAATGCAAGCAAGGACCTCTGAGCGCAATGGTCCATCACCGATTAAAATTGCATGGGTTTGAGGAAGTTTGGCAATGACAGAAGCGACAACCTCTATAAAGCGACATGGGGACTTTTCCGGAGACAGTCGCATTATCCCCATCAATATTGGGGCCGATAAATGAATATCTAACTGCTGTAAAGGCTCTTGTCCCTCAACCCGCTTGGCCATGACCGCATTTTTCACTACGGGGATGCTCGATTCAGGCAAATTTAGCCAGCGAGCATACGACTGCGCCCCTGCCATGGAGTTAACACTCAAAACGATTCCTGGCAACTCGGTCATCAGACGATAGTAAGCTGCCAACCTCGACTCATCATAAACGGCCAGGTATTCAGGAAACTCTGAGGGTGCAACACTCCTTCCAGAGATAATGATCTGTTCTACTCCCGCGAAAATTGCGGCCATAGAAGCAATGACATTACCGTCTTCTAGATAGGCGATAACCAGTTTGGGCTGAACACGTTGCATATAGTCATAGGCAGTGAGAATGCCGTGAAGCAGTCCGGGCTCAAAGAAGGGTGCCAATTGATTAGCCAACTGGTAGCTATTTTCCTCCTGCTCCAAGTTCGGCCAGCACTCACGGGCAGAAGGCACGAAGTAGAGCTCTACACCATGAGTACGCAAAAGCGCCTCCCAGTGATTAACCTCCAACCCCTTATTCTTCACCGAGATCAAATGCACTTCCCATCCCTGCTGGCGCAATCCGATGGCCAGCAATACCATCTGCCGCTCAGCACCGCCTTTGACCAAGGAGTGGATATATAGCACGACACGCTGCACTACTTGGGGCAGCCGATGTGCTCGACGCTCGCGGATCAACCGCTCAAGCTTTTGCTGCAACATCGCCGATGGCTGGCAGGTTGCCTCAACATAGGGAGTGATATAGGGATAGTCGCCATAATGACCTAGTTGCTCGATAATCTGCCCACCGAATTGCTGTAAATCTGAAAAGATGACAATGACCACCTCCTCTGCTGGGTAATTATTAAGCAGTTCTGGCCCTACAATCGGAATGCCACAGGCGAACTGACCGACTTGAGGACCGTTAAGACCATCGATGATGGCGACGAATGGATAAGGGGATTGGAGCACATGATAATAAAGATTTCCCGCCACCCCCCAGGCAATCGCCTTGCGTTTCCCGGACAGCAGTTCCTGATGCAATAACGCATCAAAAGGCAGGGCATGTTTCATCGACAGATCCAGCATGTGTCGGTTTCCTTGGAATTCAATTCAATGACAATATGGTCACATCTTGGCTGGATATAGTCGCAAAGATGTCTCGTTTTATTTCGTCCACAAAGGAGGCGGACGCGACAATCAGTACAGAACCAGATGGAATTGAGCACTCGGATAATGATATAACGTCATATCCCATCACTTGGTAGTGTCCAAAGTTGGCTTTTTTATCGATCACGGTACGGATACGGATGCTTTTTTTAATCAGTTCAGGTGCCAGACACTCAAAGAATTCTCCCGCCCCATACACTATGACTTCGGTGGCATGTTGACTTTGCATCAATTCCAGAAGTCTATCGATCGCTTGGGCATGCTTATAACGTGCATCGCGTAAGCCGACAAAATCCATCATCAAATCAGGATCCAGCCGACTCAGGGAACCTTGTGGCCAAGCCAACCAACGCTCACCATAAGACATGTTTTTACTGAACTTGCGATAGAAGGTTTCTATTCCTTCTGAGTGGATCCGCGCCAACCCGGAGGAATTAATAACCTTGTAACTACGCTCCGAGCCAAAGTTGTCTTCATGAACCAGATTACCAAGATAGTGCACCTCGCTCGATACCGGACACTCGACCAGACGCTCCATCATGCGTAAAAAAGAGATGCGCTCACTCAAATCGGATTCGGCGATGCCCAGCGACTGGTCCCATAACTGATAGGCATTAACTCCAGCCTCAAAACTCCGGATATTTTGCTGATGCTGGACACTGTAGCGAACCTCTGCCTGTCGCGGCACAACTTTCCCTTCCGCTGTGCGCCGATACCCCAGTGTGCTCCCTTCCAAACCAACGAGAACAATTTCAAAAATCTCTGGTGAACGGGCAATCTTCTTGATCCCCTTTATGGTATCGTTACGCACCGGAATAAAGGCACTGATCGGCGTGATAACGGAGTTTTTGCTGCCTCTATGGTTACAGTAGAGCAACAGACTGCTCATTGGCTGTTGCAACATGGCCTTGCTAATTTGAGAGGGAATCGTCCCACCGCCACCCAAGTCGACTAGCAGATAGGGAGCATCTCCCGTCAAGCCAACAAAATAATCTCGCATGTCCAGCCTGCTTTGCTGAATACTGCTCTTGATCTGCTCGATATTTTGCTCAAACACTTCAGCCATCAGTTGCAGACCATCTTGCCCATCGATGGCAATTTGATCCAAAAGCGCCAGTGGCGTGTCAAGAAAGGATGCCAACCTGACATCCTGAACACCAAATTCATTGAAAAAGTCACGAACGGTGTAATTGCGGCGCATCAAGGTCTGGGAAACAGCCTCTTCCACTTGGCTATCATCTATCGCGGGCAAATAGGTTGCCTTGCGTGAGGCATAACAGGTCTGACAGCGTATATCTGGGTACTGCTGTGATTGAAAATCGACCTGGCGGTTGATACAGGCAGCAAAGATCCCGCCCTCTCGCATCAGCGACAAAATGTTTTTTACCTGCAGTCGTTTGGCTGACTGCAGAACCCACTTGGCAAATGCCGTCAGGACGGGTCCAAGGATGAAGGCGCCATATGTGTAGAAAAATTGCTCCTCCTCGGAAAGCTGTTGTGGCATCGACAGGACGGCCAGCTTCCTGGCATGTTGCATGGTCGATGGCACATTTACCCGATAAACTTTCTCGTTTTCCAACACCTCAGACAGATTCTCTGGGATATCAAAATGCAATGAAGCCAAACCATGTTGCCGTGCCGACTGCACATCAGCCCTGGGATTGTCACCGATATGCAAAACTTGCTCTGGTTTCAGCTTTATCTGAGTAATTACATGGCTAAAGAGAGCGCCACTCTGCTTGGTCAACCCAACACTTGATGAAACAAACAGATAATTATAAGAAATTTCAGGGCATTTTTCTGAAATACAGTCGCGCAAAAAAACTTCTGGCAAATACATGTCGGAAATAAAAACAATCAGTTTATTTTTACGTTGTGCACGTACCAAAACTTCTTGAATAATCGGGTCTGGATAAAGAACTTCTCGTTCTACTTTCAGCTCTTCAACTTTAAGCACCGCCTTAATTTCATCACTAAAAGGCAGCTGTTCAAAAATATCGTCAAAACTAATTTCTTCACCTGAAATTAGTTTGCGAGCACGAGCTTCAGCCTCGAGGCGGCAAAATCTATAATCTTCTGCCTCTATTGGCAGATTAAGACCTCTATTTAGCAACCGTCTCGCTGCTTCCTCAAAAACCCACGAGGGTTCATCACATGCACGACGCAATAATGTATCAAAAACATCCAATGAAATATGTGTTATTTTATCAATGCAAAGATACTGATCAAGAGCAGTTAGAAACTGGCTATTTTCTAGTAAATCACGCAACTCGGGAGACATCACCGCATAATGACTCATATATACCTACACATGCATCAAAATAAAAGAAATCACATAAAAAACATTCACACTCAAAAACTCGAATACTTTTGCGGAATGAAAATATCTATCTCTGCAATAGATTATATTCATTACTTATTTAAAACGGCAAAACAGGCATCGGAAACCAATCGAGAGAAATTGTTCAGCGCGTTATCCACTGCATCATCCATATCGAAATAGCGATACTCGGCAAGGCGGCCCAAAGCAATCAGTTGCGGGAACTCGGCCAATTCATCGCGGCAAGTCTGATAATGCTGTTTGGCTGCATCGGTAAACAGCGGGTAGTAAGGCTCCAGCCCCTGCCCGGCCACATAGGTGCAGGGGTATTCATAAACGATGCTGGTGCCGGGATGTTGCTGCCCCGTCAGATGCTTGAATTCAGTGATGCGGGTATAGGCCTCTTCATTCGGATAATTGACCGTGGTCACCGGCTGAAATTGAGCTTGCGGCAGATGACAGTGCTCAAAGCGCAGTGAACGGTACGGCAAGCCGTCGTGCCCCGCCGGCATCAGCTGATCCAGCATCCCCGTATAGACCAAGGGCCCGGCAAAGGGCACGCCATCCAGCAGTATCCGTTTCTGTTGCCAATCCAGACAGACGCGGGACCCCATGGGAATGGATAGCCTCACCTCAATCAAGGGGTTCGCCAAGATGCGCTCGAACATGGCGGTATAACCCTGCGCGGGCACCGCCTGCCAGGGATCAATAAAGTAACGGTCATCACGATTGACGACAACCGGCACGCGCGCAGTGACCTCGGGCGAGACCTGCTCTGGCGATACACCCCACTGCTTGCTGGTGTAGTTGACGAAGGCTCGCTCATAGATGAACTGGGCCAGCTCAGCCAGCAGAGGCTCAGCTTCCTGCCGCAGTGCCATGATGGGCACTCTGGCCCCCTCACCAAATCTGGCCTGAAGGGCCTCAATCATGGCCGCTGCCTTCTCCGCCGGAAAGCAGCGTTCAATGCTGGTCAGGTTGAACGGGATGGGCACCAACTGACCATCTATCCGTGACAGCACGCGATGCTCATAAGACAACCACTCGGTGAACTGCGACAGGTAATCCCAGACTTCCTGCTTGTCGGTATGGAACAGGTGTGGCCCATAACGATGGATCAGCACGCCGTGCTCGTCATACGCGTCGAAGCAGTTACCCCCGAGATGATCGCGCTGTTCCAGCACCAGCACCTTCCAGCCAAGCTGGCTGGCCATTCGTTCAGCCATGACGGCACCCGAAAGCCCAGCGCCGATGACGATCGCCTGATAGCTCACGCTCTATCTCCAAACAGTTGCTGCATGACACGCGCGGGATGGGCCCGCTCTGCCCATGCCAACTGATGTCGTTCGTCGAAGAACCAACCCGGGGCTAGCCTTGCCACAGCATCGACCGACTGCTCGATAAGCTGAGTGAAGCGCACGACATCATCCTGCCGCAAAAAGTAGAGCGCGGCAGAGTAGTAGTGATGGGCACGCCCCTGAGCAATGATCACGGGATCAGCACCGAATGCCGCCGCATTGTCACAGGCACGCAGCAAATCGCGCAGCGACTGTTCACGACGTTCAGCCGATTTGCGGGTTTGCCCGCCAAAACTCTGAGTATGGAAGCGATAGCGGCCCAATAATTCGGGGATAAAATCCAGCGTCCCCGGATTGTGGGAGAGGTTCAAGATATGCCAGGGATAATCGAGGATGATCTTGCACCCCTCATCGATGGCGTTCTCCATCCCTTCATAACGGCGAAACATAATGGAACTGGCATTGACGAACACCCCGAAGCGGATTAATGCCTCCCGCGTCATCACTAGTTCGAGATAGCGAGCATTGTAATAATCGCGGGTGAAGAGCTTGATCCGTGCATCGGTCTCATCATCAAACATCTCCGCTTCGTGGTAGCAAAGGGTGCAACCGGAATGCGCGTCCAGATAATCGGCCTGACGCTGCAGCTTGCCCGGCAGGGCCAGATCATCCCCGTCGACATAGGCGATATATTCGCCGTTCGCCTCTCTCAACAAGCGTTTCTGGGTTTTAGCCAACCCCATATTTTGCGCGTTCTGTAGTGCCCGTAGCCGAGGCCACTGTGACGCCAACCGCTGCATAATGGCCCAGGAGTCATCGCTCGAGCCGTCATCAATGGCGATCACCTCGAATTCGAAATCCGTTTTTTGTTCCAGCAGGCTAAGCAGGCAAGGTTCAATGAAGCGCCCGAGGTTGTATACCGGCACCAGTATGCTGATTTTCATAAGGAAACCCAGGGTTTGAGTAAAAAAGAAGCAAAACAAAGAAAATGGACAAGGCTACCGCACGGTCTCTGTCAACCTTTCCTGCCCTTCATCACAATAATTACTGCAAGAGCTGTGCCTGACCAAGCTAATTGATTGATATGACTTGATTTATGTGACCTGGCATCCACTATTCAATGCGGGCAAGCCGACGGCTACAGGCGGCTAGCATGTCGATGCCGTCCCAGAGCCATTCGAATGCCAGCGCCTGTCCCGGACTTGCCACCCTATCGATACGACAACCTGGCGATACCAGGAGCGCATGCTCAAGCTGCGTTTTATCCGGGCCAGCCCAGACAGAGGTCTGCATATCCCAAGGCTGTAGCAGCAACTCATCAAGGTTATCGGCAACAAATTCGGCGACTGTACCTCCTCCGATGTGTGCAAGCCGCAAAGAGGCGGTGGGAGTCAATAAGGTGACGCCAGAAAAGGTGTCCAGCTGCATCTGGCCATCATGGGCGGCATTTTGTTGACTATTGATGAGGCGTTCCATCATCAGGGAGGGATTATCTGCAAATGGGGCGAAGATCCCTTCGAGCAGACGACGGCGCAACGTGCTGGCGGGAGTGCCCAACCAGCAAATCGTAGTGGGTGAGGCGCAGGCTTGTTGATTGAAACGGGTAAAGTCTTGTTGCAAAGCCGCGACCACTTGCCGCCACGCAGCAGCATCCAGGTTGGCGAGCCATTGGCTATCCAACACCGCCATGGAGCGGCGATCCGGAAACACGATTTCCTGAGCGCGGGGTGAGAGCGGAATAGCCCGTACCCGGCTGATGGTTTCATCACCTCCCCAGATAATGCGAAGCCGACACCGGGCCGACAGCCAGGCGGTGATGCCCTCGTCGTGGTCATAGCGGATAAAACGGGTACGGGAGGCAATCTCTTGCCACTCGGGCAGAGAGAAGAGCTCGTTCAGGATGGCCAGCATGGCCTCTTGCACCGGGTCGATGCGCGATGAGAGACGTACCACGGACCCATTGCCCATCAGCAGCGCCATGATCCAGGAGTAGAACGCGACGGTCGGCACGTTGGAGGGGACCAGATGAAAAACCATCCCCAAGGGTGCACGCCCTGCCATGCGTTTGCGCTGTACCTCAATCTGGCGCGGCCGCAACAAAAAGCCAAAGGCGGCCAGATCAGGGTTCTCTCGCCCCTCCTTCAGCAGACGTGCAGAGAGCGCAGCCACAAAGTCACCTATGACGGGCGCAAAGCTTGGCTGCGGGCGAGTAACAAAACCTTGCCAGCCAATGACGGGAGCCACGAAAGCGACTTCTGGCCCCGCTTGCCATATGGCATCTTCTGCATCTGACCGGATCACTGGAAAGTGTCGCTGCATCCCCTCACCTCGGCGCCTTGCTGACGCCCTGATACATGAAAATAACGGCCGAGACGTCCGCAGGGGCAATCATCCTCACCCAGCAGCACACCGAGATCCTCGCTGAGCAAACTGTGGCCTGGATAACTTTGGGGAATGGCAGAGATCACCTGCAACAAGCCTGGCTTGCCGATCCCGAGCGGTCGATGGGTCAGCGGATCCCGCACCAGCAGATCGGCAAAGAGGGGAGCATGAAGATGGCCCTGCTCGCACTCAACAAATACCGACCCCACCTGCTCCACCATGCCATAGAAGTTGTGCACCCGACTCAACCCCAACTGTTCATGGCAGCGCAGCTTGAAGGCAGGATTATCTACCGCGAGGTGTTGCAGCTTCTTCCAGCCACCGCTGTGAAAAAGCGTGCCCTGCGTCAGCGGCAGTTGCAGACCTCGCTCACGCAGCGGTTCCAGCAGACATTGCCAGACCATGAAGGTAAAGCCGAACAACAGGACCGGCTGGCCCGCATATTTGTCACAAAACGCCTCGATGACAGGCCAGTTGGGCCGCATCTGCTCGTCGAGGGCATAGGTATGGTCTCGGCCAAGGAAGGAGAGCCCCAGCGCACCGGCGCCGCGGGCGGAAAAACCGCTGCGGTTTTGAATCAGGGCGGGTTGCTCCACCAGCAGCATGGGCAGCCGCTGCTTGCCGACGAACTCTTGCAGGATCTTCACCAGCACCTTGCTCTGTAACGCGGCGGTATCCCGATCCAGCACAATGCGTGACGGCGTTCCGGTAGTGCCAGAGGAGGTGAGCACCTTGAACACGTCTTCTTGCGGCACACTCTGCCATTGGTCCAATTTGAACAAGCGGGCGGCCAGATAGGGAAGCTCTTGATAAGTCGAAGCCTGCCCCCAACCAAACGCCGACAGAATATTGGCAAAAGCTGGACACCCCTGCGCATGGCGCTGCGTCAATTCATTCAGGCGAGCAAGGAGCAGCCCACTTTTTTCCTGTTGGGGCAGCCCGAAAACCGGCGCATCAAACAGCCTGTTCATAGCTGCTCCAGTTGTGTTAACAGGGCAGGATAATCAATCTTCATATTGCTGCGTCGTGGCAAATGATGCCGATAAATGCGAACGCTTGATGGCGGCACCATCAGCCAGCGGGCCAGCTCCAGCTGCAGTGCATCACTGGGGCACGCGTCTGCCTCGATGGCTACCAGCAGGCGATCATCGATGCCGGTCGCAGCGCAGGAATAGCCCCTCCCCTGCAACCAGGCTTCCACTTCAGCCAAGCTCACCCGTTTGCCAAACAGCTTCAGGAAACGGTTGAGCCGTCCGGTCAAATAGAATCGGCCCGCCTCATCACAACGAGCCAGATCGCCAGTAAAGAGCGCATCCATATCACGCCCCCGAGCCAGATCTTCAGGGAGCTCCGCATAGCCCAGCATCACGTTTGGCCCTTGGTAGACTAACTCCCCTTCCCCGTCGGGAAAGCCGGGCTCATGACGCAGAGAGAGACGCCCGCCCGGTACGGCACGGCCGATGGCATCCGGGGCAATCATCACTTCATCGTGCGCCAGCCAGGCGATGCGTGGTGCCGCTTCGGTCTGGCCATACATCACGAAAAAACGGCGTCCCAGCGCAGCTGCCTGTTCGGCAAATTGCTTTGCCAGTGCTGGCTCAAGTCGTCCTCCCGCCTGGGTCAGTGTCATCAGGCTGGGATAGCGGGCCCAGTCAAAACGCAAGCGGTTTAGCATCTGAAAGGTAAAGGGTACCCCTGCCACGCTGGTGACCTGATGGCGATTTACCTCATCCCAGAAGTGGCGCTCAAGGGGACTGGCAGTGCATGAAACCAGCGAGGCGCCAGCCAAAAGATGGCTGTTGAGCACCGACATACCGAAGGAGTAAAAAAGTGGCAACGAGGTGATGGCGCGCTCACGCCCGTTCAGCGCCAAGTATTCGGCGATGGCCGCGGCATTGGCATCAAGATTGGTTCGCGACAATCTCACCCATTTGCAGGACCCCGTGCTGCCCGACGTGGGCAGCAGCATGGCCAGCTGAGGGTGAAGTGAAGGCGCATCGCCAAGATGCGCAACTGCCCCATCCTCTAATACCCGCAGACTAACACCAAAGCGCTGGCACTGCTCATGGTGCAACCGGGCATCCTGTGCAGGATCGGCCAGCATGATGGCGTGGCCATCCCGCAGGGCCAGCAAGTAGTGCAGCAGATGCATGGTAGACGTCACAAATGGCAGGTAGACCAAATGGCGGCCAGCAGGATAGATGGTGGCCAACTGCGCCACACGCCGAGCCAGCTCACCATAACTGAGCCACCCCTCTTGCGGGTCTCGCCAGGCGGGCTCGCTGTTACCCTCAACCAGATGGGCCAGCAAATCAGGCCGGTTCAAATCACCATCCCCCCATCGACCCCAATCACCTGCCCGGTCACATAGCTCGACAAGTCGGACGCGAGAAACAGGGCCACTTTGGCCACTTCATCTGGCGTGCCAATCCGTCCCATGGCGATGCTGGCCACCCGCTCGGCAAACTTCTCTTGCGGGATAGCATGCGCCATATCGGTATCGATAAACCCGGGGGCAATGGCATTGACCCGGATCTGGCTGGCGGCCAGCTCCTTGGCCAGTGACTGGGTAATACCGATCACCGCCGCCTTGCTGCCGGCATAGCAGCTTAGCCCGGCGGCCCCCACCTGCCCCATCAGGGAGGCGAGATTGATGATGCTGCCACCACCACTGCGCCGCATCAGGCGGGCGGCATACTGGCTGCAGTAGATCACGCTAAAGGTATTGTTGCTGAATGTCTTTTGCAGATGGGTCTGGTTAGCCATCCCCAATAACGCCTCTTCCAGCATGCCGGCATTGTTGACCAGCACATCCAGCGATCGGCTCTGGGTAAAAAGTTGTTGAAAGGCCTGCTTGACCGCCGACGGGTCAGCCACATCAAAACAGAGAGGCTGGCAGGGCACGCCAAACTCGGTACCAATCGTGGTCGCCAGCTGGCTCATCGTCACCTCATCACGGCCTCCCAGCCACAGTTCAGCCCCCTGAGAGGCAAACTGACGGGCGATGGCAAGACCGATGCCACGCCCGGCACCGGTGATCAACACCCGCTTGCCCTGCAACAGCCCCTGCATCAGAAAGCGACCCCGTACTTGACCAGGATCTCGCGTGCCTTGGCGACTGAACTCATGTCGATAATGTCATCGGTGTCGAGCAACACGCCGTAGTTATCCTCCAACTGGGCAATCAGCCCCATGTGGGCGACAGAATCCCACTGCGGGATGCTGTTGTAGGCCAACCCATCGCTGACGCTGCCGATATCAATACCCAGCGCCTCGGCAAAAACCTGTTCCAATGCGATTGTCATCTGAAAAATCTCCGTAGCCGCTCACGGGCGGCATAGTAATTCGCCGGCAGCAGTTCCAATGCAAAAAATCCGTTCTCTTGTCCTATCTGGCTATAACCCAGTTGTTCATTCAAGCGTAGGGCAGAGCGATTGTTCTCCCGAACCAGGGTGCGGATACAACCGATATGCAACTCATCAAAACCCTGATCAAGCTGGGATAAGGCAGCAGCAACGGCCAACATGGGATGCCGCACGGTTGAGTTGCCCAGATAGAGCCCCGCATCGGCGATCGCCTGACCCTGCAGCTCGCCCTGAGACTCACCTTTCAGATTGACGTAACCCGCTCGCACGCCCTTGCACCAGAGCACCCAGTGCTGCTGATCCCGCCGCTCACGGGTGGCGGCAAACCATTGGCGCTGTTGCCGCGGTGAAATACGCGTCTGGGATACCATCTGCATTCGCACCTCATCCTGATTGCGCCAACGCCGCAAAGCAGGAAGATCCCACAGCGCTATCGGGCGTAGCTCAACGCCATAACTCATCTTCAACGCCATCCAGTTCCATGACCCGTCTCTCTTATCGACCACACTGCTGCCATTCCGTAGCAAAAATCGATAATACAAGCAGAAAAACCAGTATAATATCAAAAATAATCAAAGAGTTGTCATCGATTATCCTGGCTTTGGCCAGTCATTAATCCAGCAGAGAGAGCCCATCATGGCCATCGCCATTATCCCGGCCCGGGGTGGCAGCAAACGCATTCCACGCAAGAATATCCGCCCCTTTTGTGGCCAGCCCATGCTCGCCTATGCCATCCTGGCGGCGCAACAATCAGGCTGTTTCAACAAGGTGGTGGTCTCCACCGATGATGAGGAGATTGCCGAAGTTGCTCGTCAACTGGGCGCGGAAGTGCCATTTCTTCGGCCTGCAAGCCTCGCCGATGATCACACAGGTACCACCCCTGTGGTGATCGACACTATCCAGCGGCTCGATCAGTTAGGCATCCAGGCAGAGCACTACTGCTGCATCTATGCCACGGTCCCGCTTATCCAAGCCGATGGCCTGAAGGCCGCCTATCAGCGGCTGATCGCAAGCAAGGCTCCCTTCGTCTACACGGTGGCCGAATTCGGCTTCCCGATCCAGCGGGCGGTGCGCATGGACGCGCAAGGCAGGGTCACGCCGTTCTGGCCGGAGCAGATGGCGAAACGTTCCCAGGATCTGGAGCCCGCCTATCAGGATGCCGGCCAATTCTACTGGGGCAGCCGCGTGGCCTGGCTGGGGGGGATCAGCCCGGTGGGCGGGGAAGGGATCGGCCACATACTGCCGAGGCACAGGGTAGTCGACATCGACACGCCGGAAGATTGGCACCTGGCCGAACTGCTCTATCAAGTGCTGGCCCAAGATGACGTTTAGGGTTGCCTTCCGGCTCGACGCCGGCGCCGAGATCGGGCTGGGCCACCTGATGCGTTGCCTGGCCATCGCCGATCGGCTGCACGCCGCCGGGGCCGAGTGCCACTTCCTCTGCCACGATCTGCCGGCGCACCTGCTGTCGTTGCTGCGGCCCCATCACCATCATCCCCTGAGCGCGCTGGACGCCGCTGGCCCGTTGCCTGGCTTGCAGCCCGATTGGCTGGTGTTTGATCACTACCAGATTGACCAGCGGCTCGAAACCCAGCTGGCCGCCCACTGCCGCCGCGTGCTGGTGATCGATGATCTGGCCGACCGACCGCACCACTGCCAGCTACTGCTGGATCAGGGCCCCTTGCGCCGCACCGCCGATTACCAGCCGCTCACCCCAGCCGATTGCCGGCTGCTGCTGGGCACCGACTATGCCCTGCTGCGCCCCGCCTATCGCCGGCTGGCTCGGCAACACGCCAGTCAGTGGCGACGGGGGCTTGTCTGCTTTGGCGGCGCCGACCCGGCCGGCGCCTGCCTCATCACCCTCAACAGCCTGGCCCGGCTGCCCTGGGCCCGCACCATTAGCTGGACTCTGGTGGCGGGCGGTGCCAATCCCTTCTGGCCCGAGCTGGAACAGAGAGTGGCCGAACTGGCCGACCTCGACCTTGTGCTGCTGCGCCAGAGCGACCAGATGGCCGACCTGATGAGCCGGCACGACTTCGCCATCGGCGCCGCCGGCGGCATGACCTGGGAGCGGGCCTGTCTCGGCCTGCCGACCCTGGCGGTGCCCATCGTCGACAACCAGCAGTTCAACGACCAGGTGATCGCCCGCTTTCAGCTGGCCGAGCGGCTGACCCTGAGCGAGCTGGCCGAGCCTGAGCGGCTGCTGCAGGTTCTGCAACGGCTTGAACAACAGTCAGACGACTACCGCCGCCGCGGCCAGCAGCAGGTGGACGGGCTGGGGCTGGATCGGCTCACCGCCTGGTTGCAGCAACAATCGGATTATCAGCTGTTACCAGATGGCCAGCAGTGGCAACTACGCCATGATGACCGCCCACTGCTCACCCTGACCCTGAACGGCCAGCGGCTGACATGGCAGGCCACCCGGCCACTGCAACCAGCGGAGTGGCAAGAGCTGGCACATCGCTTGCAAACATTTTTCTCCCAATTTCCCCTCTATCTTGCCGAGCCACCGCAGATAGCGCCCCCTGCCCCCTGGCAGTTGGCGCCGCAAGGCTGGCAACTTGGCACAGGAGTCTACAGATGCAGATCGCCCATCAATCCATCGGCCCGGCGCAGGCTCCCTACGTGATCGCCGAGCTGTCGGCCAACCACAACGGCAACCTGGATCGCGCACTGGCCATAATGACCGCCGCCAGGGAAGCCGGGGCCAGTGCGGTCAAGCTGCAGACCTACCGGCCCGACACCATCACCCTCAACAGTGATCGGCCCGAGTTCCAGATCCACGGCGGCCTCTGGGATGGTCGCAACCTGTACGACCTTTACGAGTGGGCGCACACCCCCTGGGAGTGGCACCAAGCACTGTTTGCCAAAGGGCGCGAGCTGGGGCTGACGGTCTTCAGCAGTCCGTTCGACTTCAGTGCGGTGGATCTGCTGGAATCCCTCGACTGCCCGGCCTACAAGATCGCCTCCTTCGAGCTGGTGGATCTGCCCCTCATCCGCTACGCCGCCCAGACCGGCAAGCCGCTCATCATGTCCACCGGCATGGCGAACGAGGCCGAGATCGCCGCCGCAGTCGAGATGGCACTCAAGCACGGCAACGGCCAGCTGGCCCTGCTGCACTGCGTCAGCGGCTATCCGGCGCCGGCAGCCGAATACAACCTACGTACCATCCCCATGTTGCGCCAGCGCTTCGGGGTCGAGGTGGGGCTCTCCGATCACACCCTGGGGTCGGCCACGGCCATCGCCGCCACTGCGCTCGGGGCGACCCTCATCGAGAAGCACTTCACCCTGGCCCGCGCCGACGGCGGGCCGGATTGCGCCTTCTCCATGGAGCCGGCCGAACTCACCGAGCTGGTGGCCTCGGTCAATACCGCCCATGCCGCCCTCGGGGTGGCCGATTACCAGCTCACCGCCAGTGAACAGGGCAACCGTGCGTTTCGCCGCTCCCTCTACCTGGTCAAGGAGATGGCCGCCGGCGAGGTGCTCACCGCAGAGCACATCAAGTCGGTGCGCCCCGCCCTCGGCCTGCCCCCGGCCGATTACGATCGGCTCATCGGCAAGCGGGTCAACCGCAGCCTGAGTGCCAATCAACCGCTGAGCTGGGAGTGGATAGACAACGATGAGTGATGATCTCTTCAACCAGCACGGTAGGCTCATCAGCCAGCGCTGGCCCGCCCTCTGGCCCCGCTTGCTGGCACAGGACGTTGAAAGCCTGCCGGCCGAGCTGACCGAAGGTCTCGGCTCCACCCTAAGCCTCCACGGCATACAGCTCACCAGCCGGCACGACCGGGTGAAGGAAGCCGAGCTGCAGGCCGCCAGCCTGCCCGAGCAGCCGGTGCTGCACCTCTACGGCACCGGGCTCGGCGATCTGCCGCGCACCCTGCTGGGGCGCAGTAGCCTCAAGCGGCTGGAAGTGAAGATCATGAATGGCGCCCTGTTTGCCCTTGTACTGCGGCTGCTAGACCAGCAGGACTGGCTGACGGACCCCAGGGTCGAGCTGATGATGGCCGGCGACGAAGGGGAGGTGCGGCTGCCCTTCTTCGCCCTGCCGCCCGAGCTGCTGCTGGTGGAAGATGCTGCCGCCCGCATCCGCGACCGGCTGGTGAGTGAAATCGATTTGCCGTTCGCCCGGGCCAGGTTCGACGCCGAGCACCCCGACATCACCCGGCGGCTGGCGGAAAACCGCGATCTGCTGGCCGGCGACGGCGATGTGGCCTCCCTGTTCGGTCTGGCTCAGGGCAAGCAGGCGCTGATCGTGGCGAGTGGCCCAACCCTGCAGCACAACCTGGCCACCCTGCAGGCCCAGTTGCAGCGCCGTCGGCAGGACTATCTTCTGATTAGCGTCGATACCGCGCTGGCGTTTTTGCTCAGCCACGGTATCCGGCCCGACATCGTCGTCACCATCGATGACGCCATCCACGGCAACCGGCTGCCCGCCGCCCAGTCGGCCCAGACCACCCTGGTCTATTACCCCACGGTTCCCACGGCAGCCCTGCTGGCCTGGCAGGGGCCACGCATGACCGCCTACTCCCGCAGCCCCATGTATCAGCAGCTGCGACAGACGCTCCCCAAGGGCGTGCTGCACTCGGGCGGCAGCGTCATTCATCCCGCCGTGGATCTCGCCGTGCAGATGGGTTGCCGCCAGGTCATCCTGCTGGGCACTGACTTCGCCTTTCCCGGCGAGCTCACCCACTCGGGCTGGGCCGACGGTGCGCTCGGCCCCAGCGCCGCGCTGGCCCTCAGCTGGGCCCTCGACGGCCATGGCCGGCGGGTCAAGACCAATCCAAACTTTTCCGCCTACCGCACCGAGCTCGAGCGCTACATAGCGCTCCACACCGATGTGCAGTTCTGGAACTGCAGCCGGGAAGGGGCGGAAATCGCCGGCTGCCGCTATCACCCGGAGTACGTGCAATGAAAAACGGCCAGATCACCCGCCTCACCGCCCTGGCGCACCAGTTTCGGCTGGGGCAGTCGGTTGCAGCGAGTCAGGCATTGCCGGAACTGCTGCAAGAGGTGCTCACCGAGCAGGGCAACCTGCCACCCGGACTGGTAGCCGCACTGCTGCAGTGCCAGGAGCGCCAGGACTGGCTGGGGCTGGCCGACTACCTCGAATATGAAGTGGTGCACTGCCTGTCGACCCCGGCCGGCGACACCACCACAGGAGACCACTGATGATCAAGGCCATTTCCAACGCCTCCGAGCAGGAGCTGTCACGCCGCCAGACCTTCAGCGAGTTGCTGCACGCCAGCCCGCTGCCCGCGGCCGAGCTGCAGAACAACCTGGGCCTCTACCTCAAGCGCCAGTCGCTCTCCCGCATCCTGTTCATGCACGAGCTGTATCAGAAGATCGTGCTGGTCCACGGCGTCATCATGGATTTCGGTACCCGCTGGGGTCAGAACCTGGCGCTTTTCTCCTCGTTTCGCGGCATGTATGAGCCCTACAACTACAACCGCAAGTTGGTGGGATTCGATACCTTCAGCGGCTTCCCTTCCCACGCTCCGCAAGATGGCAGTGATGCCGCAATCCAGCCCGGTGCCTACGGGGTGACGCCGGGCTATGAGCAGCATCTGGCCCAACTGCTCGCCGCCCATGAGGCGGAAAGCCCGCTGGACCATATCGTCAAGCATGAGCTGGTGAAGGGGGATGTGACCGAGACGCTGCCGGCCTATCTGGCTCGTCAGCCGGAAACAATGATAGCGCTGGCCTATTTTGACTTTGATCTCTACGAGCCGACCCGCCGCTGTCTCGAGCTCATCAAGCCGCACCTGACCAAGGGATCGGTGCTGGCATTCGATGAGCTCAACTGGCCCGCCTTTCCGGGGGAGACCCTGGCCCTCAAGGAGATGCTGGGGCTGGATCGCTACGCCATCCGTCGCACCCCGCACAACCCGGGACCAGCCTATCTGGTGATCGAGTAGTCCGGTTGCGGGCTGAGGCGACGCAGCAGCCCGGCATCCAGCAGCATCCGCGCCAGCGGCTCCACCCGCCAGAACGGCGCCCCTATGGTCTCGGCAATCTCGAACAGGGTCAGCTTGCCGTCGCTGTAGGCCAGCAGATTCATCATCTCCCGTACCTGCCAGCCCGAATAGCGGGTCGACAAATCCGGGTAGAGCCCCCGCTTGCCGAGCTGGGGTTCGCCCAGCACAGTGACCTCGCAGCGCTCGTCCAGCTCCAGACACTCGATGGCACGGCGCAGCGCCATGAAGCCGCCGGCCAGACCGGCCGACGTCACCAGCGAGAGGTCATCGAGCGAGGTGTGGTACTCGGCATAACAGCCGTATCGACTGCGCATCACAGAAGTGACCGGCAGATCGATGCCGGGCGCGCACAGCTGCCGCTCGTTGGATCCCCGCTCCAGGAAGCTGTAAGCCTTGTAGCCCGGCGCCAGATGACCCAGCACATGGCGACCGATGCGATCCGCCAACGTGTTGCCCTGGCGTGAGGGCAGGAAGGAGTAGCTGCGGTCATCGCCAAGACAGGTCAGGTTGAAGCCGGCCAAGGTGCGCTGCTTGAGCTGGTCCAGATGACGGGAGAGATAGACGATGGCCCCCAGGGTTTCAGGCACCAGCATCAGCCGGTAGCTGTAGCGACGTGTGGGCAGTGACGCAAGCCAGGCCATCAGGAATACACCGACACAGGGGCCGGAGAGCTCGTTGTTGGCCATGGAGGGGTGGCAGGTGTAGCTCGACAGCAGGATCTCCTGCTCGCTCTCCCCCGGCAGCACCCAGTCACCATAGGTGAGCGAGCCCGGGGCCAGGGTGGCATCGATCACCACCTGATATTCTCCCTCCGGCAGCGCTTCACGCAGCCGATGGGGCAGACAGAAGCCCCAGCGGCGCTTGTAGTAGGAGGTCACATAGGGAATGGCATCCGGCTGCTCGGGCAGAGAGTGGAGATGGGGCTGCAGCTCGGCAAGCGAGAGGGTGCAGCGCACCGGCTCCGAGTAACCGACCAGATGCAGGTTGTGATCCTGGAAGTCCACCACTCTGCGTCCATCCGGCCCCACTATGTAGGCTTCCCGCACGTTCCACTCGTCAGGCACTGTCCAGTCGAAGCACTCGGTGCCGCTGGCCACTTCATGGATCCGCAGCTCGGGCAGGCAGTGCTCGCGCCACAGGGCCAGCGACTGCCGAACCCCGTCCCCGGTCAGGCTGCGATTGAGCGGAAACAGCAGGGTGAGCAGCCGATGCAGCTGTTCACCGACTTGTGCCTGGTCGTCCCAGTCGGTGGGCAGATAGCCGCTCTTGGGTGAAAAACTCATGGGGTGGGTGCCTCGATCAATTCGACAATGTGGCCAAGGGGGCTCAGGAAAAACTGGACGTGGGCGCCGCCAAACGCGATGGCTGGCTGGCTGGGCCCGAGGGGAAGATGACGCTGGGCCCGCAGTTTTTCGGCAGCCATTGCCAGGTCTGCCACCTCATAGGCCAGATGATTGAGCAGGTTATGACGGGTTCGTAGCGCCTGACTGACGGGGCTATCATCACTGGCAGGTGCAATCAGTTCATAGCAAATCCCCGCATCATCATAGGCAAAACAGATATGCACCCGCTGCAACGGATCGAGCACCGGCTCGCTAAAGCGGGAAAGCCCGAGGGTCTCGCAACAATAACGTACGCCAAGATCCAGTTCGGCCACCACCAGTCCAATATGGTGCAGTTTCATCTCCCCTCCCTGATGAGCGCATGGGGATGGACAGCGATCAGCTCTTTTGCCACCGCGGCAAAGTCGGCGCAGCGAACGGCCCAGACTGGTAAACGGCCAAATAACCCCTGGTGCCATTTGTCCTGATTTTTAAGGGCTTCAACCAGACGGGAAAGATCTATCTCGCTGGCCAGATCGAGTCTTCGCACAAAGTAGTCACAATGCCAGGGGCGCACCATTCCCTGCTCGCGGACATCACCCTCAAAGCGTTTCATAAAGCGATAATCGACACCTAGTTGCTGCTCGACATAGTGGGTGAAGGTAATGCGATCGGGATGACAGGCAAAACCGGCAATCCAGCCATCGTGAGCCGCCAACCAGGCGAAGGGGCTCTCTTCACCAAAGCAGTCATGACCCCCTGCTGCAACCACCTGGTCACGCCCCGCGCCCCATACCGCAACGCTGAAGATGGGATCGCGGGTCCGCGCAACCCCTGGCAGAGTGCGAAACTGCTCCGTCATCAACCCGACTTCACTGGGGGATGTCGCCCTGTCGAAACAGCTCTGGCGAGTCAGGCTATACGTGAATGTTGGCACCAGCAGAGTGCCCTCGTTTCCAAGCCACTCCTGCATCCCCAACCAAAAAGCATGCATGCCGGCTTCATTGCCCCGTCCAGGAAACTGGGCCACAGCCATGGCGTCAGTGTGAACCATGATAGCGCTCCCTCGTGCGATCCCAAGGGAGCCAAGAACATGAGAGAGAGCTTCAATCACAGCACAAGACCACGCCGCAACAGCGCATCACGAATGTCCTGAAGTTGCTTCATCTTCGCCAGCTCTTCAGGCTCGAAGCGTACCGAGAACGTCTGCTCAACCAGCAGCAGAAAATTGAAATGACCAAGCGAATCCCATTCCGGAAAGGCCCCAAGTCCCAACTGATAGTCGCCTCGCGTGACGGTTGCAGAAGGAAACTGCTGTTCCAACAAAGTGAAGAGATCAGTCATGGTGATAAAACTCCAAAAAAGGCAAATTCAGCTGTTCGAGCGCCAGACTATGGTAATGCTCATGGGAAAAACGGGCGGGATCCGGATTATCACAGGGGGTCAACGGCAGGGATGCCAACCATGTCAGCGCAGGTTCATTACGTGCACAACGATTCGAGCCAATAACCAGACGCTCGATCCCCGCCTCGCGCAATGCAGCCGAGACGCTATCCAGTAACCAATATTCGAGTCCTCTGGACAACACTCTGCAACTCAGAGCCAGCGTATCGAGCAATGCCAGTTTGGGCGTGATGTTTATGATCAGCACCAAGCCAACCAAGCCATGATCGGCAAAGCGATCCTGCAACGACACTAGCCAGCACCAGCCAGACTGCGCCAGCCGTTTGAGCTCGCTCGCCTCATATCGCAGACAGGAGAGATTAAACTGGTTGGTTTTATGGATGATCTGCTCGGCACGAGCAAGGTTATCCACCGCCAACGGCTGTATCGCCGCACGCAACGACAAGGAGGCGAGAAAATGTTGTTCACTGCCAACCTCGCTACGTAACCGGGCGGCGTCTGCCAATGCCAGATAGGAGGCTTGACGAAGAGCATCATCACCACTGAATATGCGCGAGAACCCCCCATAAGTGAGCAAGGTTGTAGGCCATGCCCAAATATCTACTGGTGGTTCAATGACATCGACTTGTGGCAGGGCATGGCGAACTTCAGCCCTTTCCAGGGGGGAATCATCCCAGAAGACCAAGGCCTCAAGCCCCAGATTGAGGCTGGCAGCAATATGTCGCAAACCTTGAGATTTAGAGCCCCAACCAATGGCAGATGCTGCAATATTTCGCCTTTTGAGTCTCATGGCGCCATGCTGCTCAAACACCAGCCAAACATCTGCAGGCTCGTTTTTAGAGCACAATGCCAACAACACGCCGCGCTGATACCAGTAGAGCGCCGCATCCTGAAACGACTGATAGAGTTTGCCGAGACCGTCCTGACCAAGGTAAAGGCCAGTCAACCCCTCTTCACCCACTACCCCCCCCCACAGGGTATTGTCACAATCGAGCACCAGCACCTTGCGTATTGGCGCCTGATCAAGCATCCAACGCGCGGCAATCCAGTCGGCAAGGCTGGTCAAGCCGTGCATCGAGAGAGGACAAGAAAGAAGGTAACGATTACGCTCGTCCACACAATGGGCTCGCCCCTGCTCAGAGAGCCAGCGACCCAGCCCCAAATCCCTAATGTGGTGACGTGCAAGCGCTCGGGTAAAGCAGACATCCAGCTGCATCATCCAGGGATGAAGAGCGCTACTCACACCACCGCCTTGCAGTGAACAGGCACCAAGATAAAGATGAGGGAGCCCCCGCAGTGGCGAGAGCAATGCTTCCAACCAGGTGTCGATGGTCTCGGACAATGCGGGTTCAGCCAAGGTGTACCAATGCTGGCATTCGCTGTCGGTCAGCAGTTGCTCCCAAAACCAGAGCACCAGATGTCCGTCACAAGCGGCCATCGGCTGCCATTGACCTTGAGGGCAAAATTGCAACTGTGCATGTCGGGCCAAAGGAGCCCATGCCACATTACCGGGCATGAGAAATGCGGTGGATGCCAGGGAAAGGGTGGCCATATATGCACCTGAAAGGATTAAATACTTCTATATCATACTGTTAGGGAATGGAGATGAACAGAGTCATCCCCATCCGATTCAAGGACTAGCGCTTGAACACATCCAGGCCGGTAAAATAGGTGGTATCATGGCCATCGAACGCATCGGCATACATCACTTTGCTATCCTCGAAGAATAACTCCAGAATTGCCTGCGCCTCTTTTATCTTGCCCGCCAGCACCTCGGGTTCTGCTGTCACCTGCGCCATCATTAGGCTGATGATATTGGCGTAGAAATAGTTAATTGAACCAATCAACACACGATAGAGATGTGATTCGCGGCTCATCAGCAGATAGAGCAGATAGTCGTGATGGCGTTGCATCATGGCCAATACCGCATTGTGTTCACAGGCTACCTGGCGCCAGTCATCGCGCAACTTGTCTACCAGCTCAACGAACAGCGGCACCTGCAATGCAGCAGCGAAATCAACGCTGCTCATGTCAAAGGACTGGAAACAAGTGGCCATCACTTCATCCATGAGCGGGATTTTGTCGAGTACCGGCCATTCAGGTTGCAACGATTCAACACGACGAGGGATTGCCCCTTCTATATAAGCGCCGTCACTACTGTTGACGCACTGCATCTCGGGATAATCACGCAATACACTGGCCATATTGTGAATGGCTAGCCCAAACAGATGATTGATACGCACTTCGTCACCAAAGTTACCCGGTGCCGGGAAAGTATCCTTTAAATTTTCCTCGTATTTCGCCTCTTGCTTGTCGTTGTAATAGAGACTCAGGCTGGAGTGATGCTGTCCGGCTGTTTTATAGCCATTGTCGATACCAAACAAATACACCTGCTTGAAACCAAGCAAGGCCGCATAATTGAGGCCGGTATTGCCGACGAACGGGTTGGAAAATTCAATGGTATCGTACTCAAATGCCTGACCAAACGCGCTAATCAGCATGGAGAACATCGGCTCGTTGGGCTTGAACGCCAACCCTGTTTTACGAAAGAAGCGCTTGCATTCAGGGTGAATGACATCAACGCTCAGAAACACGGTGTCCTTGATAAAGTCATCGGCATTGAGAATGCTCAGAAAATCGGCTGAGCTCTTGGTGCGCTCCACTGCAACGTAGATATCCGGTTTTACGCCAGCTTTGTAGAGTGCACTGACCGCAGTACCGCAGGCGATAATGATTGCCTGCTGCTGATGCTGCCGGATGAACTCGATGCTCTGATCCAGCGAGGGGCCATTGCCAACCACAAAGACAGGGATCTGCTCGAAGGCACGGCTATCGCGCCACCGTTTCAGAAAGGGGGTGCCGTCTTGCAGATGGGTGTGGCTATGGGCAAGTGCATAGATGTTGTCATCAAAGAACCCCCACCCCGTTTTGAGCAGATAGAACTCCCTTTCCACCTGTGTTATCAAGGCGTGCAGCTTGGGGGAATGGTAATGACAGAACGAGAAATAGCTTGCCGACCAGAATGCCCCCTTGCGATGCAGCGCCTCCATCATGTCAGCGACCAGCAATCGCTCGTCAACACCGATAAAGAGGTGCAGACTGATCGACTCCTCCTCCATGTAGGCGAGCAGCTGATGCCAATCAAAACAGAAGAGCGAGGCGTAAAACATGTCAAGATCAGGCTCGAAAGCAAACAGATTCTTGATCTTGCACTGTTCATACAAGCAACCGAGCTGGTAGCCCAAACCAATGCCATACATCAGTGCCAGAGGAATATCGGTATGTAATGCTGCCTTTAGACGCAACCCTTCCAGAGCTGACTTCTCTTTTAATTTGGAGATTTCATTGTTGTATTTGATATGGATTTGGCCATCGATATACCACTGGGGCACAAAATCGATGCACTGCAAGACACTGTGTTCAATGACCTCGGCAATCTGCGACTGAACCTCGCTAAATGGATCATCCCCATAAAGCGAGATACCCTCGTCGAGCCACAGAATATTGGGAACGCCGTTTTCATTACAGAAGAAACGAAAAGGCCTGGCAGGCTGGTACTCCTTGAAAAAGTCATGAATGGCGGGCATGTATTTGGCAAACGCAGCCATATTGAGTTCATAACGAACGGGGAGTACTTCCAGCATGGCGGCCTCCTGCTGCTTTTGCAGAGCCAGGCGTGCCAGTTCACTTTCTACATCATGAATCTTGTGATGGATATCCATGTCAGACTAACCTGCATTCAGCTTGTAAAGACCGGATGCACGTCCGGCCTGGGAGAATTGTCGTAATTGTGCTTCAGCCTGCTGCTTTTCCTGACCCACCCAATCATAAATAAGCTGGAACTGCATCAGTGCCTGCCGCTGTTCCACATTGAGAGTCTCTCCCCAAGGCAGTGACCCGAATACCTCTTCCAGAGCATGCAGATAAAGTTCAGCCAGCTGTTCTGCTGCAACCAGTTCACCTTGCACCAGTAGAGACTGCAACTGCTCGCCCTGTCTCATCAAGGCAGACACAGAAGTACTATTGACCTCATTCATGCCGGTCTGCCTACCTTTTGCTGTGCCAGCGCCTTGTCTCGCTCATCGACAGGGATGGCATCCCAACCGCTCTTGACCGTCAGCATCAGGTTCATCACTTCATCAATGGCGCCTACATCCATGTCACGGCTGGCATCCATCATGCGCACTTTCATATAGTCATAAAGTGCGAACAGGTCTTCGGGGACCTTGCCATAAGAGAGATCAAGTGAATCTTGCAGACCATTGATAATGGCCAGCGTCTTGGAGATAGATTGGGACTTACCCTCGAAATCGCGACGCTCGACTGCACCGCGAGCCTGAGCGAGACGTTCGAGACACCCTTGCATCAATAACTGGATCACGCGATAGGGATCCGCCACTGCCAGCTCAGACTGCAAACTCTGGGTTGTATAGGCCTTGATCGTTTTTCGATACATACGAGACTCAGCTCCTGACTACAAATTAACTGGTTTTGTTGTTGGTATTGAGCAGGTTGAGATAGGAGGCAGATTTGTTCATCTTGGCCAGCAAGGTATCCAGACTGCCGTAGCGTGCCCTCAACGTCTCTTCATACTTGGTGAGCTGCGCCGCGACATCTGCTTGTTTGCGGTTGACATCACGCAGATCAGAATTGAGTGTCTCTTCCCGCTTGGCAAGCAGTCCCCCTGTCTTGGAGTAGGTCTCAAGCTGGCTGGCCAACTTGCCAGCAACACCGTCCTTGCCACCAAATACAGCCACTACCTGGTCGAAGTTCTTCTCGACCGCTTCATCGAATTTCGTCGAATCAAGTGAGAGCACTCCCTTGTTGTCCATCTTGACCCCCAACTGAAAGATGGTAGAGAAGGTCGAAGAGTTGTTAGAAGGCTCGGTGACGGTGCCACTCATCAGGTTGGTCACAGCCTTGGTCGTCGCATCCCCCGCCAGGGCTCCACCATCATTCTGGCTGACACCGGCCACGATAGAGCTGCGTTTGCCCAGATCGGTGCTCTTCTTCACCAGAGCGTTATAGCCATCGATGAAGCTCTGCACCATGGTCTTGATGCCAGCCTTGTCTGTCGTCACATCCACTCTGTTTGGCTTGTAAGTGGTCGTCACGGTACCATCACTCGGGTTCGTGGTAGTGGTGCTCTCCGACTCTTTCAACACCGTAATCTTGAGACCCACAATGGTGCCATCAAAGGTGTTGGTCGCACTGGTCAATTTATTGCCATCCACGCTTATCTCGGCATCACGGGCTTGTTGCTTCTGGGTCAGCTTGGAGATGAAATTGTCAGTCAGTTCAGGTGTACTGCCGGTTATCTGCAGATCTTTACCTGTTCCACTGACACCGGAGTCAATCACAAGGGCCGCCTTGCCATCGGAGGTATTCATGATATTGACGCTAAGACCAAAGTTGTCACTATCATTGTTGATCCGCTTGCGAATGGACTGGAGTGAATCCCCTGCTTTAACATCCACATCAAAGGTCTTGTCACCTGCCTTGAATGTCAGGGTGCCATCTTGAGTGATCATGGGCGTGGTCGAAGAGGCGAAACTACCTTCAAATTTGCTGGTCTTCGCCAATTTTTCGACACTGATGTCATATTGCCCGTTGGAAGCGCCACTCTTGCTCTCCACCTTGAGAACCGGATTATCTTTATCCTGGGTGATGTTTATCGCACGTTTGTTAAACGCGTCATCCTTTGACATAGCCTGCAGAGTGGTGACAAAAGTCGCGATCGCTGACTTCAGCTGGCCTACCCCTGAGAGAGTGATCTGGGCGTTGGTCTTTTTGGTGGTAATTGGCTGCAACAGCTGCGCCTTTTTGGCATCAACGCTTGCAGCGATGACAGACTCCAAGTCCAGTCCAGAGCCCGCACCAGCAGACGTAATAGTAGCCATACTCACTCTCCTCGCAAACGTAACTATTAAATCTCTTTATCAAGCAATAACCCGACTCGAGAGCCACCGCCAATCACATCACCTTCGCGCAGAGCCTGGATTCGTTTGCTGATAGCCAGCAACTCTTCGCTTGGTATCTGACGGATCATTGATTTGGTATCGGCATCCATAACCTTGATAACAACCTGCTCCAGTTCCTTTTCAACACTGAAATTGACGGTCCATCCTTGCAACTGACTGAACTCTTGCAAGTTTTGTACCCCTTTCTCAATTTCCTTGTCTGAAATCTTCGGCTTGCCAGCCCTCTCCTGCTCAGGCAGCCCCTGTTGCTTTTCCATGTCCTTTGCCGTCCCCCGCTGCTCTTCTGCTGTGCCAGATAGCACTTGAGCGGCCGACTGGCCGCTCTTGCTACTTGACTGAAGAGAAGAAGGAGTGACCGATGACGGAATTCCAATTTCATTGGCCATATCGTCGCTCCTTTTTTATCTCATCACAGCCTGTTAACCCAGCAGGGACAGGGCTGATTGCGGTCTTTGGTTGGCTTGAGCCAGGATGCTGGAAGCAGCCTGTTGCAGAATGTTCTGCTTGGTCAGATTAGCGGTCTCGGTTGCAAAGTCTGCGTCACGAATACGAGAACGTGCTGCACTCAGGTTTTCAGAGACGTTGGACTGGTTGCGAATGGTGGAGTCAAACCGGTTCTGCACCGCACCCAGCTCTGCCCGCTTGCTGTCTACCGCCTTGATCATGAAATCAAGGTTGGCCATGGCCAGCTGGGCGGCGCTGGCAGAGCTGATGCTGCTGACGCTGGTAGAGGTTACTGCAGATGTTCCCTTGGTCACGGTATAGGGCTCGCCAGAGGCACTGGTAGCAACGGTCGCGCTTCCCTTGGTTGATGCCGCAATCCCACTGATGGTAAAGGCGGAAGTCATCTTGAAGGTGATAGTCTGACCAGCATCCGCCCCCACCTGGAACGACCCCTTGTAGTTGCCATCCAGCAGCTTCTGGCCACCGAAAGTGGTGTCGTTGGAGATACGGTTGATCTCTGTAGTCAGTTGGTCAAACTCTTGCTGCAATGCAGTACGGTCATCGGTGTTGTTGGAACCGTTAGCAGATTGCTGTGCCAGCGTGCGCATACGCTGCAGCATACTGGTCACTTCATCCATGGCCCCTTCAGCCGTTTGAGCAACCGAGATACCATCGTTGGCGTTGCGGTTACCTTGATCCAAACCGTTGATCTGGGAAGTCAAACGGTTGGAGATCTGCAAACCGGCAGCATCATCTTTGGCAGTGTTGATACGAAGTCCCGATGCCAGTCTGGTGTAAGAGGTATCCAGAGACTTGTTGGTATTCATCAGGTTACGCTGGGCGTTCAGTGATGAAGTATTCGTGTTGATATACATGGCCATAAAATATTCTCCCGAAGAACATGCGACTGCGGGTTGCGCCGTCAAAGCGGCGTCCCACCGTTAGAAGAACAGGTTGAACGAGCCTGAGTCTTCTGGCGGGTGTCTGTTTGAACGGACAGGTCACCCGCAGTAGTGCAAACGTTGGATTCCGAACACCCCTCGATTGCTTCACCTTGTTTAACGGCAGTGCAGAGGCAAGCTTTAGGAAAATTGTTGCCTAACGCGGCAATTTTTCTCCGGTACATGGCAAGGAAAGCGAGATGGCAAACATAGTGCAAGACGTAATAGAGGGGTTGCAGGATGGTGTGACAGGATTATTTTTGTGGCACGATTTGTGCTTAGGTTGGGTAGAGTGACGTCGATTTGACGACACAATAAAAAGAGGCCGGTAAACCGGCCTAAAGATGAGCATATGCTCAGGAGAATATGACCAAGCGTGACAGAACTGAACAGCTGGACAACACTTGGCATTACTAGTAGAGAATTATATCTCTCCCGATAGAACAGAGTGCGAACCGAACACCCCTTTGTTCCATCTCTTGACCAGGGCGGCCTGAACAACCGCCCTGTTTTCTTTTGTTAGCCTTGCAGCAGCGAAAGAGCTGACTGGGGGCGCTGGTTCGCCTGGGCCAGTATGGTTGATGCGGCCTGTTGCAAGATATTCTGCTTGGTCAGGTTTGCAGTCTCGGTGGCGAAGTCTGCATCACGGATACGTGAGCGTGCAGCACTAACGTTTTCGGAGACGTTCGCCTGGTTGCGAATGGTCGAGTCAAACCGGTTTTGTACCGCCCCCAGTTCAGCACGCTTGCTGTCCACCACCTTTATCATGTAATCCAGGTTGGCCATAGCCGACTGGGCCGAGCTTGCAGCTGTAATGGTCGACATACTGGTAGATGTGACCGGCGTTCCTGCTGTCTTCGTGATGTTATACGGCTCGCCCGAGGTCGTGGTTGCCACTGTCGCACTACCACTGGTGGCAGAGGCCATGCCCGAGATAGTAAAGGCGGTCGTCATCCGGAAGGTGATGGTCTGCCCTGCGTCTGCCCCCACCTGGAAGGTGCCCACATAGCCGCCATTAAGCAGGTTCTGACCACCAAACGTGGTATCTTTGGCTACCCGGTCAATTTCAGTCATCAACTGGGTATACTCTTGCTGCAGCGCGGTACGGTCATCTGTGTTGTTGGAGCCGTTGGCTGACTGTTGAGCCAGCGTACGCATCCGTTGCAGCATGGAAGTAATTTCATCCATTGCCCCTTCGGCAGTTTGGGCAACAGAGATACCGTCATTGGCATTACGGTTACCTTGATCCAGACCGTTGATCTGGGAGGTCAAACGGTTGGCAATTTGCAGGCCGGCGGCATCGTCTTTGGCGCTGTTGATACGCAGACCGGATGCCAGTCGAGTGTAGGATGTATCCAGTGATTTGGTCGTGTTCATCAGGTTACGCTGAGCGTTGAGTGATGAAACGTTAGTGTTGATATAAAGGCCCATGACTATTCTCCTAAGCTATTAAATTTACTCTTCTATTTGCTCTGGCTTTATTATTTTCTGTGCCCGATGCGTCTTATTTAACGGCCCGTTTTTCGATGTCTTTAGCATTTTTTTCAACGCTTCATCACGTTAACGCCGCTTACCCTATATATCGACAGGTCGGGGATAAACTTAAGGAAAAAAACGCCCACTAAAACGTGGCAGAAACTCATCGCGCCCCTCCTCCAACAAGGAGGTAAACAGGCACACTCGAGCCCCTCCTTGTCCATGATGCGAGAAAAAAGCGGTGTCGACTCTCAATTTTGTCGAGCACAGTTGGCGATTGGGCTCTCCAGCCCCTAAAATCGCGGCCCCATCAACAATTTGGCGTGAGTTGTTTTCCATGCAGACACTGGTTGAGCAGATTGTTTACATCAGCGATATGTTTGGTACTGCGGTATTCGCGTTTTCAGGGGTTCTGGTGGCGGGCCGGCTCAGAATGGACGGATTTGGCGTCATGGTTTTGGCGGCAGTCACCGCCATCGGCGGTGGTACCATCCGCGACATGATCCTGGGAGCAACCCCGGTGTTCTGGGTTCGCGATCCTCTCTATATCTGGGTGGTCATTGCAACGGCGCTGATCGGGATGTGGATGGTCAAACTGCCCCGCAGAATGCCCTGGTATGTACTGCCCGTCGCGGATGCCTTCGGGTTGGCCCTCTTTACGGTGATTGGGGCGCAAAAAGCCCTCAACTTCGGTACCCCGGGACTGATCGCTGTGCTGATGGGGACCATGACAGGGGTAGCAGGCGGCATGATCCGTGATGTACTGGCTAGGGAAGTGCCTATGGTGTTGCAAAAAGAGATCTATGCAACAGCCTGCATTTTGGGCGGAATCCTCTACACCCTGGCACTGGAGGCGAATATGGACAGAGTAACCGCCATGCTCATCTGTATGACAGCCGTGTTCGGTTTGCGGGTAGCTGCTATCTACTGGCACCTGTCGCTACCAACCTTCTCGCTGCAACGCAACTGAAAGCACACCCGCAGTGGAATATGGCTCTGTGGGTTGTGCGTTGAACCAAATGGGCTTTTCTGTTGTCATAGAAGCAGTCGTTGTTAGCCGGATATTCTCATGCACAAAATCGGTATGCTTACCACTCTCCTCCTTGCGAACGTGACAGCAGCACATGCCGAAGCACAAGCCGTTTTTGGACGACTGGCATCGGCGCCAGTGCAGCAGTTCAACCAGCAGATACGTCAGGCGAACGAGCTACATCAGAAATGGGTCAATGACTACCGTGAGGTAGCACTTCGTTTTGTCGGTCATAGCGACATCCCCAGTCGCATCCATGCACAGCAACTGGATAATGATCTGGTACTCTCGGTTGCCCTCGATGGCAGCAAGAACGACATGCTCTATATCCTGACTCTCTATCGCAGCGATAACCTTTGGCAAATGAGGGGAGCGGAAATGGGTTGGCGTTGCCTGGGGGAGCACTCCTTCACTCCCGTTCCCTGTCCATAAATCCAAGCTCCGAGCTATAAAACAAAAATCCGGCACATTGGCCGGATTTTTTATGGGAGATTGAGCGTCAAATTACGGACGGTAAACTTTGACGTTGGCAAAGCCTTTCTCTTTCAGGTAAAGCGCCTGCAGCTTGCTCATCACGCCGCGATCGCAGTAGAGCAGGTAGGTCTTCTCTTTGGGCAGATCGCCAAAGGCGGTGGCCAGCTTGAAGAAGGGGATATGCAGTACTTCACGACCTTCCACCACCAGCGGCTTCTCGTCGTGTTCGTCGGCAGAGCGGATATCCAGGATCACCTCGTCAGCGCCCAGCACCTGGGTGGTTTCCACCTCTTGCACTTCAGCGGCAGTCTCTTCACCGATACGACGGATATCGAGGTAACGGGCCTCGGAGACCACCTTGTCCAGAATGGAGAAGTCAAAATTGGCCTCTTCCTCTTCAATGCGGGAGAGCTCGGCCTTCACAGTCGGCTTTTTGGAGATGACCCCACAATACTCCGGCATGGTCTCGGCGAACTCTAGGGTGCCAATGCGTCGGGCTTCACTGATGATGTCCGGCTTGTCCCAGGTGATAAGCGGGCGCAGGATCACCTTGTCGGTCACCCGGTCGATGACGTTCAGGTTGGTGAGGGTTTGGCTGGAGACCTGACCCACACACTCACCGGTCACCAGCGCCGGGATCTGGAATTCATCGGCCACCTTGGCGGCAGCACGCATCATCATCCGCTTGAGCACCACGCCCATCTGACCGTTGTCGATCTTCTCGAGGATCTCGGCGACCACCGGCTCGAAGTCCACAGCGGTGAAACGCACCCGGTGGGATGAACCGAAGCGGTTCCACAGGTGATAGGCCACCTGCTTGACGCCGATTTCGTGGGCCGCACCGCCCAGATTGAAGAAACAGTAGTGCACCCGGCAGCCGCGCTTGATGAACTGGAACGACGCCACGCCTGAGTCAAAACCGCCGGAGAGCAGACTCAGCACATCTTCCTGGGTCGCGATGGGCATACCGCTCAGGCCCTGATGGATGGCGCTGACGATGTAGAGCTCTTCGCCATCGATTTCGAGGTTGATCTTCACATCCGGGTTCTTGAGGCGCACGCCGTTGCTTTCGCATTGCTGGTTCAAACCACCGCCCACGTAACGCTCAATCTCGAGGGAGGAGAACTCGTGCTTGCCGTGGCGCTTGGCGCGCACGCAGAAGGTTTTCCCCTTGAGCTGCTCGCCCCACACGGCTTTCACCTGCTCGAAGATGTCGTGCAGATCGGTAAACTTGCTGGCTTGTACCTCGAGGAAGGCCTGAATGCCCGGAATACAGGCCAAAGCTTCGATAGCCTGCTCGCGGAACTGGTCATTGCGGGAGCTCACGATCAGCTTGTCCCAATCCATCCGTACGCGGGCATCGTCGTCGAAGCGGCGCAGGACATTGCGGATATTGCCCTGCAGGATCTTGATAAAGCGCTGGCGAACCGACTTGCTCTTGATGGTGATTTCCGGGAACAGCTTGATAATGAACTTCATGGTAATGACTCGGGTGACCTTGATTTAAGGGCGCGAATTATATCAGAACTTTGTGGCCAGCGCCTACTGGATGAGCGTTTGCTCACATTACCCCACGCAGTGTTTGCCGCGCGACCGCAATCTTGCGTATATTCCCGACCCTGCGCCTCGCCAGATTTTTGACAACAGACTGATCCGATGAAGACCTATATCTACTACCCCGGCATGGAGGTACGCGACGAGCTCTGGCTCAAATTTGCCTTGCTCTATCTGGAGCGGCTTGCCTTTGTCTTCACCGTCAGCGAAAAGAGCGGCCTCACCGCCCTGCTCGATACCCTTCAACAGCAGACCGATCTGCTGGCCGAGCGGCCCGATGCCGCCTTCTTTGCCGCCATTACCCCGCAATTGGAGAGCCAGATAAGCGGCCTGGTGGCCCCCGATTTCGTCCGCCACAAGGTGTTTGGCAACAAGGAGCTGATTGGTCGCTGGCGTCAGGAGGCCAACCACGACTGCTTCTGCCCGGATCAGGTGGGGCTGGAGCGGCTGCACGGCTTTTGCCTTACTCACGGCTTTGCGACCCGGGATGAGGGGGGGATCAGAATGGCGCGACGCTTTGCCAACCTGATCTCCATGCGCCTTGCCCGTGAGTGGGCACTCGCCAATGACGGGGCGCTTATTACCGATCACGACTATCTCGACCGCCTGCTCCACCTGCTCGAATCCCGCTACCACAATCGCGGCGGTCAGGATTGCTTCCTCCTCGAGATCCCGTTGCAAGTGCCCACTCACCTGGCCGACATTCCGTTTGCAGAGCTGATTGCCCTGCGCGGGCGCAGCGGCTTTCGCCAGCAGTTGGCCGAATTTCATCTGGCCCTCGACAACCTGCTCACCATGCTGGGTAGCGGCTATGCCGACCCGGCGACCCTGACCCGCTTTGAGCAGGCTCAACAAGGGCTCAATCAACTGCTCGGGCCCGAGACCCTCAGCATGCCACTCACCACCCTGGTCAGCACCAGCCTGCCCGCCGTAGCCATGCTCCACCAGTTAAAGGCGAGCCACCCCGAAAGCACCCTCATCTTCCATCCCATCAAGAAGAGCCACTTTCACCAACGCAAGAGCCAGCACTTCTTCACCCGGCTCGGTCATCTGCGCCAACAGGGCTGAATTGGCGGAATGAAAAAGGGGTTGGCATCTGCCAACCCCTCTCGTTTTCTGCGGCCTACCAATCATCACCCCGGTGATTGGCCCGCTCTTGCGCCTGCCTTCGCGCTTCCATCGCCCTGTCACGGCGGATATTGGCAGGGGTACAGGCAAACTGTTTCTGATAGCAACGCGCAAAACTCTCGGAAGCAGGTTCGAAAGGTGAATAGAACCCGGTACGTTCAGGAGAAACATGGTGATCACCATGATTGGTTGTGGCACAACCCGAACTCATCAGCACCAGCAAGGGACACAGAACACGCAGCACAAGAGAACTCCCGATTGGATTTGAATGAATTCGTAATTATTCACAAATTAATTCATCCAATCAAATATTGATGCATTTCAAAAAGTTAATTACATTCACCTCAATGGCTGTCGGCAAAACGCTCAACGGGTGATGGTGCCGGCATCACCGTCAGGATGCACCACGCGAAACTCGATACGATCGCTGTTTCCTGCTTCATCGACCACCACCAACTGGTAGCGCCCCGCCACGCTCAGCACCTGATCCCCGTCCCAGCGCAGCCGCTGGCCGTTGAGAAACCAGGCTGGCTTGCCAACACCGCCGAGCACCTTGGGCTGCAACCGGTAACGCTGACTGCGGATAAGGTTGCCCTCCCCCAGCGCCATGATGCGAATTGGAGCTTGCTGCTCGGCGCTCTGCCCTTCCCCAGCACAACCACTTGCCAACAGCGCCTGTCGTCGCTCGCCGGGCGTTCGCCACGGCTCCAGTGACAATGGCCAGAGCGCCCGAAAACCGGATTGCGCCGCATCCTGGCAGCGGGCCAGGGTCGGCTTGCCCTCGGCGGTCAGCGCCACTTGGCGCAGCGGCGAGGGCCAGTCCATGGGATCCGGCAATGTGGGGGGATCGCGCCCTTCCAGCAACCAGGCGCTCTGACGCTGCAAACAAACCTCAGGCAAGGTCGCGCTCGCCTTGCGCCCCAGCGGCCAGCAGACCTCAGCCTCGCTCACCGTGTTGGGCTGGGCCGGCAGAGGGCTGTTGTCAGCCAGCCGCGAGTAGACCGAAAGCAGCAGCGGCACCGCCGCGCTCTGACCGTAGAAACCGGGCATGGGGGTACCGTCGGGGCGCCCAAGCCAGACGCCTATGGTCCAGCGACCGGAGACCCCCATCGCCCAGCTGTCGCGATAGCCGTAGCTGGTACCGGTCTTCCAGGCCAGTCGGTTGACCCGGCCGGTCGCCTCGCTGGCAAAGGGCTGATCCGCGCGCCCCTGCGCGCTCAATATTTGCCAGATGATCCAGGCTGCCCCCGGGCTCAGCAAGGGGCGCGACACCACCTGCTGCCCCGCCAACCAGACCGGCATCGCCACCTGCCCCTGCCGGGTCAGCGCGCTGTAGAGCGCCACCAGCTGCTCGAGTCGAATGCCCGCCGCCCCCAGCGCGATGGCTGGGTTGGGCTTGTCGGAGAGCGCCAGCCGCACTCCGGCGTTGTCGAGGCGACTGACCAGTTTGTCCGGCCCAAGCGCCTCCAGCACTTGCACCGCCGGCACGTTGAGGGATTGCTGCAGCGCCTGCGCAAGGGTCACCGGCCCCTGAAAGGCGCCGGAGAAATTGGCGGGGCGATAATCAGACCCCAGTCTCGGCGCATCGGAGAGCAGGGAGGCCGAATGCACCAACCCTTCATCCATGGCCAGACCGTAGATAAAGGGCTTGAGGGTGGAGCCGGGAGAGCGGATCGCCTGCACCATGTCGAGGTAACCGTGGCGGCGCAAATTGCCATACTCGGCGCTGCCCACGTAGGCGCGCACCGCCATGGTTTTGTTATCTACCAAGAGCAACGCCGCTGAGGTCTGCTCGGGGAAGCGGCGAATGTAGCTCGCCACCCGCCCCTCCAACCAACGCTGCAGATCACCGTCGATGGTGGTGTGCACTAGCGCCCCGGCCTGATTGTCAGCGGCAAGGCGGGCAAAGAGCGGCGCCTCCATCGGCGTGAAGTGACCTCGGGCCAGCACCGGCTCGATACGTCCCTCCAACCACACCTGTTCGGGCCAGACACCCTGAGCCACCAGCCGCTGCATTACCTTGTCACGGGCGGCGCGGGCCCGCTCGGGATGCCGGTCCGGCCGGTTGCGGCTAGGGGCCTGCGGCAGCACCGCCAGCAGCGCCGCTTCGGCATGGGTCAGCTTGGCGGCGCTCTTACCGAGATAGGCAAAACTTGCCGCCTGCACCCCCTCCAGATTACCGCCAAACGGCGCCCGGTTGAGGTAGACGGTGAGCAGGGTGCGCTTGTCGTAGTGCCACTCCAGCTGCAGCGCACGCACCATCTGGCGCAGCTTGCCGGGCACGCTCCTGTGGTAGGGCTCGATAAGACGCGCCACCTGCATGGTGAGAGTCGAGCCGCCTGACACGGCGCGCCCGTAGCGCAGCCACTGCCAGACCCCGCGCACCATGGCCACCGGATTGACCCCGGGATGACGCCAGAAGTAGCGATCCTCGTAGCCGAGCAGCGCCTCGATATAGCGGGGGGAGACCTGCGCCAGGGTCACGGGGTAACGCCACACGCCGCTGGTATCGGCAAAGGCGCGCAGCGGTCGCCCCTTCATGTCGAGCACCACCCGTGCGTAGGCAGGGTCGAGTGGCGGCGGCGGGAAGAGTCGATCCAGCGCCAGCAATGACAGGAGCAGTGCTACAACGCCCAGCACCGAGCAACGCAGCCAGCGTGGCAGACGGCCCAGCCAACGCCGACAGGCGCGGCCACTGCGAACTAATTTCAGCCAGCCACGCTGCCAGAAAGTGAGCGGGCGAACCCGCTCAAGGGAGGGAATGTTACTCAGAGATGATCACCTCATGGATATCCTCACCCACGGCCCGCAGCTCGGGTCGGTACATATCCTCCACCTGAGTCGGTGGCACCTGATAGCGACCCGGCGTCACCGCCCGCATCAGGTAGACCAGCTGCTGGTTGCTCCCCTCACTCAGATCCAGCGCCGCCGTATAGCGGTCGTCGCGAAACTCCTGATGCTTGAGATAGTCGTTCCACTCGCTCTGCCACGCCGGTTTCCCCTCGATGGAGAGCTCTTCGAGCTTGATGCTGTTGCCAAGGGCCGGGTTCTCCAGCTCGAAGCCAGCGGGCACCATCTCTACCAGCAGGGCATCGGGCACCGCCGACTCACTGCTGACGTTGAGCCGCACCACCACCAGATCGCCTACCTTCACCTTGGCCAGATCGAACGGCTGACCGTCGCTATTGAACCAGCTGCGGGTCACGCTTATCCCCTGACTCAACCGGGTAGGAGCCTGCTCGGGATAGCCGATGAGAGTACGCTGCACATAGAGGGATCCCTTGCCCTCATTGGTAACCACACTGGCCGCCAGTGCCTCGGGGGCCCCCAGTTGCAACGGGGCCGAACCGCTCAAGGCTTCGATGCCAGAGGATGAGGCGACCTTGGCCTGCCAGTCGACGGCCGGATCGAAGCGGGCGATTCGCAACAAGGCGAGCCGCTCTTGGGTGCTGAGCCACTGACGGTGAGCCAGGGTATCGGCCACCTTGGCGCTGAGATCAGGCCAGCGCTCCGCAGCCAGCTTGTGCTGGCGCAGCAAGGAGAGCTCAAGGGCCTGATCGCGCAGCGGTGAGCCGTAATCCCCCAGATAGTCATCCCCGCGTTCGGTCGCCAATGCCCGGCTGAGGGCCTTGGCGGCGTTCTGCTCATCCCCCATGGCCGAGAGCGCCAGCGAGAGGTGGAGCAGCGGCAAACCGGAGCGAGCGTGATCGGCCTGCTGCTCCCAGATAAGTCGCAGGGTAGCGAGCGGCGCCTTGCCCACCCGGGCCAGCACATAGGCGCTGTAAGCCTGATAGGCCAACCGGCTGTGCTCGGGGGCACTGCTCCAGCGCTCACCATACTGACTGTCGGTGAGATAGCTTTGCAGCCGGTTCAAAGCCTGATTGAGCATGGCCTCCGGCACTGCGTCACCCGCCTCCTTGCGCGCCAGCAGATAGTCAGCGGCATAGGCGGTGAGCCACTGCTCCTCGTCGGAGCGACCATCCCACAGGCCAAAGCCACCGCTTGGCAGTTGCAACCGCTGCAGCCGCTGTAGCAGGGCGCGTTGCACATCCGCCTCGCTCGCTGCTTTCTTGCCCTCTGCGGGTTTGCTCCAAGCGATGCGCTCATCTGCCGTGGTCAGCAGATAGGGCCAGGCACGGGACAAGGTCTGCTCCAGACAGGCATAGGGGTAGTCGGCCAGCGCCTGCCACTGGGCTGCCGGATCCCAGGGGGGAGTGCCGGAGAGGCTGAACAGCCCCTGCAGGTTGGCGCGATCCAGCCCGGCCAGCTCAGCTGGCGCAAAAGCCATCTCTTGGCCGGGAGCCAGCATCTGGTAGCGCTGGCGAGTCTCGGCCGGCCAGGGGGAGCGCAGCGGCAAAGTCCAGTCGCGGCTGATGGCAAAATCCTTGCCGCTGGCAGCCAACTGCAGGCTTGCCACACCGCTCGCCCCGGTCACGGTGAGCGGCAGGGTCAGCCACTGCTCCTCGCCATTTTTAAGGGACAGGGTGCCGGGCAGCTCGCCGTTTGCCTTGAGCCCGCCGTTGAGGGTCCAGACAAGGGAGAGGGTCTGATCCTCACCGCTCATGTTGCGCAGCTGCACCAATGCCCGGGTCTCATCCCCTCTGGCGCCAAAGCGCGGCCAGCCAATCTCGGCCACCAAGGGCGCCACCACCTTGACGGCGCGCTCGGCCTCCCCGACTTGCTGTTCGTTCCAGGCCAGCGCCATCAGCGCCAGTTCGCCGTTGAAGTTGGGCAAATCGAGCGGGATCACCGCCTTGCCCTGCTCATCAAAACTCACCTCGCCGCTCCAGAGCGCGGCGATCTCGACCCGGCTCTCCAGCGCGCCGCCCTTTTTCAGCGGCGCCCGATCGCCCCCGTAGTTGAGGCGGGCCAGCTTGCCATCTTGCGGCGGGATCACCTGGCCATAGTTGTCGAACAAATCCTGGGCGAAGCGCTTGCGACCAAAGAAGATCTCGAACGGGTCGAGGGGCTGGTAGTCACTGATGTTGAGCACACCCCGATCCACCGCCGCCAGCACCACGCGGCCCTGACTGTTGGGGGTGGAGGTGGCGGTCACCTCCAACCGGGTGAGCGGCACGGCTTTGTCCGGCGCGCTCAAGGTGAGCGGCAGACGGCGCGCTTCCCGATCCAGGGTGAGCGGCACCAGACCGACCGAGCGCAGGCTCTGCACACTCTTTTGGCTCACCGGCTTTGAGTCACTGTCTGGCGCGGCGATCTGGGCCGAGATATGCAAGTCATGGCGCTGCCACTCGGGGCTGACCGGGATCTCGAACTCGCCGCGGGCATCCTTGGCATCGCCGCCGGCGCCCTTGAGCTCGATTCGCTGCCACCAGCGCAGGCCGTCGCCATCTTCCACCATCAGCAACCCCTTGCCGGGGCGCGGGGCCACCAGCGTCACTTTTGCCTTGTCACCCGCCTGATAGGCGCGCTTGTCGAGGGTGATGGCAATCTTGTCGGGCCGCGCCTGCTCCCCACCGCCGCCCCAGGCGTAACTGCCTATTTCCACCCGCAGGCTCGATTGATGGCCCTGACTGTTCTCCACCTCCAATCGATACCAGCCCGCCGCCAGTGGCAGCGTGAGCGGGGTCGGCCCCTTGCCATCCAGCTGCAGGGTCTGCTCCTGCTCCAGATAGGGCTGGCTGTTGAACTCGTACTTCCACCCCTCCCCATCGGCGTAGTGCCAGTAGTAGTCGCGGTACTCGTTGATAAGGCGCACCTTCACCGCCCCCGCCACCGGCTGGCCTTGCGCATCGAGGTTTAGAACCTGGAAGGGCAGCGGCTTGCCCCCTTCTACCCGATCAGCCACAAAATCGGCCTTGAGCGCGGGCCACTGGCTGCCCTCGGGCCAGCCATACTGGGTGCGGCTGCGATTGACGGCGCGGCCACCGGGTTCGGAGAGCGACACCCGATAAGCCACCTCCAGCGGCCCGAGGGCACGCACCCCATTGAGCTCATCAGCTAACGAAAAAGTTCCCTGCCCCTGTGCATCGAGGGTGAGATTGAGAGGCTCGAGATCCCTGGCCTGCTCGGCAAGCAGCACGTCACCCAGGGTGAACTCCTGCCACTGGGTAAAAGGCATGGTGGCGCGGCTTAACTTCACCTCCGCCTTGGCCTTGGTGGCACTGGCCGGCGCGCCGTAGAGATAGTCCCCTTGCAGCGGCAGGGTGAGGGCGGCGTCCAGACTCGTCACTTCCCCATCCGGCCCCTTGCCAAGCTGCAGTTTCAGCCGCTCCGGCAAAAATTCCTCCACCAGAAAAGGCCACTCGAAGCGGCTACCGGCGGCGGTCTTGAGGTTGATGGTCCAGCGCCCGAGCGGTGCATCCTCCGGCAGGCGCAGGCCGTAGTGGGCCGCGCCAAGGTTGTCCGGCAGCAGGCGCTTTTGTTCGAGCAGCTGGCCGTCCGGCTGCTTCACCTCCAGCTCCACCGCCATGCCCGGCAGCAGCTGGCCATCCTGCCCTTTTAGCAGGATCTCGCTGTCGAGCCGCTCGCCGGGGCGATAGAGATCGCGCCCGCTGAACAGATAGAGCTGTTGGGCCTGCCAGGGCTGGGTGCCGAGATCGAAGGTGGAGAGATCGAGGGCCGCCCCATCGAGGCGCAGCACCGCCAGATGGTTGCCCTGCTCGGCCAGCAGCAGGCGAGCCCCCTGCACCTGATCGAAGCGGCGATGACCCTGGGGGTCGGTGGTTTGCACCTGCAGCCGGTTGCCCTTCTGGTCGAGCAGGGAGAGCTGCACATCCTTGAGGGGGTCGGCGCTGGCCAGGGAGCTCACGAACACCTCCAGCTCATCGCGGTAACGGCGGGCACTGAGCCCCATGTCGCTCACCGCAAAGTAGGTGGTCTCCTTGCGCCAGTCGTAGTTGCCAAGGGGCGACATCACCGCAAAGTAGACGCCAGCCTCCGCCAACTGCGGCTCCTTCACATTGATGAGGCGGGTCTCGCGCCGGTTGGCATCGAGCTCCAGCGCATAGCGGCCGCTGAACACCCGCTTGGCCCGCTTGGTGATCTGCTCAAGCTCCCAGTTGCCCATGCCGGCACCGGGGCGATACTCGGCCAGGAAACGGGGCAGATACTCCGCATCGACCCGGAAGAAGTCGATATTGACCTCGTCCACGTTGACCGCGCTGATGGGCAGGCGCAGCTCGTCGCGCAGCGGCAACACCATGCCGCTCGCGGTAAACGACGCTCCTGCCTCCAGCGGCCGGGTCTTGAGGGTCCAGCGCTGGGGGGATGGGCCCAGCCCCGCCTTGAGGCTCACTTCATAGCTTTTATCGGGCTGAACGTTCGGGAAATAGAGGGTGCGACCATCGTCGGCGAGGATCCACTCCCCCTGCACCTGCTTGCCCCCCTCACTGACCCCGAGCCAGCTCTGCCAGTTTGCCTTCGGCGCCAGGGGGCCGGAAAAGACCAGCGCCAGTGCCGGCGCATCGCGATATTGGCGGGCATTGGCCTGCACTACAGAAGTTGGCGCCCCGGCCTCCTGCTGGGCTGTGGATTCTGTGGTCGATATTTGGCTGGTGGGCTTGTCAGGGCCGCAGCCAGACAGCAAACCGACCACCCCGCAAAGCAGCAGGGTTGACCAGCGGCGGCGCAGAGCGCCGGTTTCAGCGGTAGAGCGGTGAGAAGCAGAGGGAGAGTCGAAGAGGCGCATAGGTTCCATCCCGAGTTAGAGCGCTGCAAACGCAGCGTGGCTGGAAACAGGATAAGGCATCCTGCTCACCCGACACAAAGCTCATTACCCGAATGGGCACAATTCCGCGCCCCTGCAGCACGAGAACCCCCTTGCCCACCGATCCAGTGCGGCAAGGGTTGTCATCTAGTCGTGGCTGGTCTCGTTTTTTGCTCCACCTTTGAACCAGCGAAACAGGATGGCCATGACGGCCGCCAGAAACAGCACCAGCGAGGTAATCAGCAGGGCCCGGGTCAACAGTTCGCTGTGGTGGAGAAAGAAGGGGGTATTCATCGCCAGCTTGCCCACCAAACTGAGGCAGAGCGCCCACATAAAGGCACTGGCAAAGCTGGCCACGCACATCCGCAGCACGCTCAGGCGGCCAATCCCCATCAGCATGGGGGTCAGCACCCGCACGAACGGGATAAAACGGGAGGAGAACATCGCCAGAAAACCGTACTTTTTCAGTAGCCGGGTCGCCTTGGGCAAGCTGTCGGGAGGCAACATCCGCTCGATATGATCCATAAAGCGGGTGCGCTGCAGGGCCCGTCCCTGCCAGTACGCCAGCACAGATCCCAGTCCCGCCGCCAGCGGCAGAAAACAGAGGGTCACTTCGGGGCCAAACACCCCCATGCCCACCAACCCACCGGCCAGCAGTACCAGGCTGTCCCCCGGCAGGGGCAGAAAGACGAATGCGGACTCCAGCAGCAGTACCAGCATCAGGCAACTGATCAGCAGGGGTACCGCCTGCATCTGAACCAGGGCGTCAAAATCCTGATGCCAAATGGCCATCAGCATATCCAGCATGTCACTCTCCCTACTACACGGTTCATCATGAACGAGGCAGGGGTTATAGCACCCATCCCCTGAACAAAACGTTAATTTTGTCCGGCACAGGAAATAAAGTCTGTCGAAATAATGCAGCAACGAGGGGGAATGCAAGAAGGGCGAAAAGCAGAAACAAAAAGCCCCTCATCTTGCACGCACAAGGGAGAGGGGCAAACAGGCACAGAAATAAAACGGTTACTCGGCGGTGGCCATCTGCCAGGTTTTAAAGCCGCCGGAGAGGTTCTTCACCTTGAAGCCGTGCTGGCTCAGCAGGCGGCAAGCAACGTGACCACGCAGCCCGACCTGACAGCTGATCAGCAGCTCTTTCTCCTTGGGCAACTCATGGAGGCGACCACGCAACTCGTCGAGGGGGATATGCAGTGCCCCCGGAATGCGGCCCAGCTTGTCGAGCTCCGGGCCATTGCGCACATCCACCACCAGCTGATGGGGGTTACGAGCCTGCACCTCGGCCACGTGGCAGAGCAGGGTGTCCCCCTTCAGGTGGTTGCTTGCCACAAAGCCCGCCATGTTGATCACATCCTTGGCCGACCCGAACGGCGGCGCATAGGTGAGCTCCAGATCCTGCAGATCAAACACGGTGAGACCGGCGCGCTGGGCCACCGCCAACACGTCGATGCGCTTGTCGATGCCATCCTTGCCGATGGCCTGGGCGCCGTAAATCTTGCCATCCGGGGCAAACAGCAGCTTGAGGCTGACCGGATGGGCGCCGGGGTAGTAACCGGCGTGGCTGCCCGGGTGGACATAAACCTTCTCGAACGGCAATCCCAGTTGCACCAGTCGCTTCTCGTTCAGCCCCGTGCTGGCCACCGCCAGATCGAACAGCTTGCAGATGGCGGTCCCTTGCGTCTTCTTGTAGGTTTCGCTTCGGCCCAGCATATTGTCGGCGGCGATGCGCCCCTGCCGGTTGGCCGGGCCCGCCAGCGGGATCAGCACAGATTCGCCGGTGACGAAGTCGATCTCTTCCACCGCATCCCCCACCGCGTAGATAAAGGGATCCGAGGTACGCATCCCGGCATCCACCTTGATGCCGCCCCGTGGGCCCAGCTCCAGCCCCGCTTTGGCGGCGAGCAGAGTTTCCGGCTTGACGCCGATGGCGAGGATCAAGAGACCGGTATCAAGATGGGAACCGTCATTGAGGGTCAGGCGCAGGCCACCGCTTTTGGCGGTCGGCACGGCTGAGGTCTTCTCGGCAGGCAGATCCAGACTCTCGATGGCGGTGAGGCCGGTGCGCAGGCGCAGGTCGATCCCCTCTTCCCTGATGCGGGCATGGAGCATGTTGGCCATCTCCTTGTCCACCGGTGCCATCACCTGATCGGCCAACTCCAGCAGTGTGACATCCAGCTTGCGCTGATGCAGCGCCTCCATCATCTCCAGCCCGATAAAGCCGCCGCCCACCACGGTAACGTGGCGCGGCTGATCGTGATGCAGGGCCGCCAGAATGCGATCCATATCCGGGATGTTGCGCAGGGTATAAACATGGGGACTGTCGATACCGGGGAAAGGAGGACGGATCGGCGCGGCGCCCGGGCTCAGCAGCAGCACATCGTAATGCTCGCGCTGCTCTTCACCGGTTTGCAGGTTGCGCACCAGCAAGGTCTTGTCCGCCTTGTCGATCTCAATTACATCGTGGAAGACCCGCACATCAACGTTGAAACGGCGCTTGAAACTCTGGGGAGTCTGCAGCAGCAAGGCGTCCCGATTGGGGATATCCCCCCCGATGTGGTAGGGCAGACCACAGTTGGCGAAGCTGACAAACTCGCCCCGTTCGAACATCACGATCTCAGCCTCTTCACTCAAACGACGAGCACGAGCCGCCGCCGATGCGCCCCCCGCGACACCACCGATAATCAGGATCCGTTTCATCCGCAAGACTCCTCCTAGAAGATAATGACCAATAAATTAGACTTTTCTAATTTAGAATTCAATGAAATTTTGTTTCACACCATTTTGCAGTATTCTTGCAACCCCGACGGTTGCTTAACAGGATGTTGTTTGTTCATGTCGTCTACCGCACTCAGTCATCTTCCTCCTGCCCTCCAGACGCCACTCTTTTTCCGTCTGGATCTGCGCAGTCAACGGCTGGTCGCCCTGACCGACGTGATGCAAACCCCGCTCTACTGGCTCGACGAACCGCGCGCCCCCTGGCCTGCCCAACTGCCCGATGCCCTGCGCCTGCCCATCGAACAACTGCTGGCCAACGGCCATGGCGGCAAAATCACCGTGCGCTTTGCCAGCCAGTTGTGGCATATCGCCCTCGCCCACGAGCAGGATGGCTTCTGGCTCATCTGTCTGCAGAACCTTCGTCAGGAGCCCATCTCCGATCTTGCATTGCAACTGCCGCGCCTCAGCCAGATGGCAAGCCAGCAACAGTATGCCCCCCTGCTCGAAGCCCTTAAAGAGAGTTTGGGGGCTGATCGGCTCATTCTCTGGCACTATCAGGCCAACGGCGATCTCGGCAGCGAGCAGCTCACCCCCGTATTTACCCTCGGCATAGAGAGCATTTATCCGATCCGAGGCGACAGCCGCTATATCCGCGCCCTGCGCACCCGCAAAGCGTTGAGCTTCTCGGAGGCTGCCCATCAGCCAATGCTGAGCAATCATCTCTATCTGGCCAGTGCCGGTGTGCGTTCGCGCCTCGATGGCGCCCTGCTGGAGCAGGACAAGCTCTTTGGGGTGCTGAGTCTGGAGTATCTCGATCCCACACCGCTCAGCGAAGAGATGCTGCAACTGGTGCGCAACAGCGCTCAACTGCTCGGTCACTGGCAACCGCAACCGGAAGAGCACCGCGCCGAGCTGGCCCTCCCGCCCGAACTGCACCAGCAGACCGGCATCGACTACTGCAAGACGCTGGTAAGCTGGGCCATGAGCGCCAGCGGTGCCCGGGTGGGCTGGATCGGCGAGTTCCAACCCCGCGGTCAGGATCTCTGGATCATCCCCCGCTGCGTCATCAACGAGGAGATCTGCTCCACCCTCAAGCCCATCCAGCTCGACCCCGGCCCCGCTCAGGAGCTGTTCCAGCATGGTCAGGCCATCTATGTGGAAGATCTGCCCGTGCGCTATCCCAAGGCGACCCGGCTGCTGGCCCTCAACGCCAGCGCCTACATCGGCATTCCACTCCATGGCCAGAGCGGCGCCCCCATTGGCCAGATCACCCTGCTGCTCGATACCCCCCTCGAGGAGCCCGAACAGCTTCTGGATCTATTGAGCAGCCAGCACGAGCGGGCCGCCATCGAGCTCAAGCGCCTCGCCACCGACGATGCCCTGCGGCTGGCTGAGGTAGCCTTTAATACCCACGATGGGCTGATCGTGATGGATCACAACGGCATCATCCTCAAGGTCAACCACTCCTTCAGCCGGATCACCGGATTTGGCGAGGTAGAGGTGATCGGTCACTCCATTCGCAAGCTGCGCCCCACCTACTACGGGGATCATCTCAAGGAAGATGTCAGCCGCACCGTCAACGAGCAGGAGTTCTGGCTCGGGGAAGAGCGCTGCCTGCACAAGGATGGTCACCTCTTTCCGGTGCGCTTGATGGTGAACGGCGTCAAGGATGAGCAGGGGGAGCTCAGCCACTTTATCTGCAGCTTCTACGACATCACCCAGGAACAAGAGGCAGCCAGACATATCGAGCAGCTCGCCTACTACGACGATCTCTGCGGTCTGCACAACCGCCGCAGCCTCAACCATATTTTGCAGCAGACCCTGAGCGCCCCCAACGGCCAGTGGGGCGCCCTGCTGCTGGTGGATCTCGACAACTTCAAGTCGATCAACGACTCCCTCGGTCATGCCTGCGGCGATCTGCTGCTGCAGGCCGTGGTGCAGCGTTTCAGGGAGCTGCCCCAGGACAATCTGGTGCAGGCGCGCATCTCGGGGGATGAGTTTGCCCTGCTCTTTACCCAGCTCGGACAAGGCGAGGTCACCGCCAAAATTCTGGCAGAGCACTTCGCCCGCGAGCTGATGGGGCTGTTTCGCACCCCGTTCGACATCGGTGATCACAAACTGCACTGCAGCGCCTCGGTGGGGATCAGCCTCTTCTCCGGCAACGAGACGGATCATCTGGTCCTGATGCAACAGGCCGACACCGCGACCCACATGGCCAAGCGCGCCGGTCAGGGCCACTACGTCTTCTTTACCGAGGCGATGGCCCAGCACGAGAAAAATCGGCTGACCCTCACCAATGAGCTGCGCGATGCCCTGCGTCATCACGAGCTGCAGCTCCACTATCAACCGCAATACCGGGTCGACAATGGCTCGCTGTCGGGTATCGAGGCGCTGCTGCGCTGGCAGCGCAGCGACGGCACCATGGTGCCACCCGGGGAGTTTATCCCCATCGCCGAAGAGACCAGCCTGATCCTCGAAATCGGTTACTGGGTGATGAAGACCGCCTGCGCCCAATACAGCTTCTGGCTCAACCGTGGCCTGCAGATCCCCCATCTGTCGGTCAACGTCAGTGCCCGCCAGTTCCACACCCAGGGCTTCGTACAACAGGTGGAGTACATCTTGCGCGACACCGGTGTGCCCCCTTCCCGCCTGCTGCTGGAGGTGACCGAATCGGTAGTCTTGGAGAATCGGCAGGAGAGTATCGCCAGAATGCGCCAGCTCAAGGAGCTCGGCATCCTCATCTCCATCGACGACTTCGGCACAGGCTACTCGTCGCTGGCCTATCTGCGGGATCTGCCCGCCGATGAGGTAAAGCTGGACAGAAGCTTCATTCAGACCCTGGTACACAGCGAACAGGACAGAGCCATCGTCAAGGCGATACTCGATCTGGCCCAGGTCTTTCGTTTTACCGTCACCGCCGAAGGGGTGGAAGAGGAGGCGCAGCTGGCCATCCTCAAAGCGCTGGGATGCCAGCATTATCAAGGGTTTCTCACCAGTCGGCCGCTCACCGTCAAGGGGCTGGAGCAGCTGCTTGGCAGCCGGGCGCCGGACTAAAGGTGTAGGATCAATAGGGGTTTATGTAATAAAATAACGGCCTGCTCGAATCGTTGGAGTTGTTTATGTCTGTCATTAATCGGATCCCTGCCGTTGAAATCAGCCAGCCAGCCGGAGCTCACGGCACCGTTGGCCGGATCCATTCCGTCGAAACCTGCGGCACTGTCGATGGCCCGGGAATACGCTTTATCGTATTCATGCAAGGCTGCCTGATGCGCTGCAAGTACTGCCACAACCGCGATACCTGGGATACCGAAGGTGGCCGCGAAGTGACCGTACCGGAGTTGATGAGTGACATCACCAGCTATCGCCACTTCATGAATGCCTCCGGCGGTGGCGTGACAGCGTCCGGCGGTGAAGCCATGCTGCAACCGGCTTTCATTACCGAACTTTTTACCGCCTGCAAAGAGAAAGGGATCCACACCTGTCTCGACACCAACGGCTTCGTCCGTCATCTCGACGAACAGGTGGACAAGCTGCTCGACCAGACCGATCTGGTGCTGCTCGACATCAAACAGATCAATGACGAGAAACACATTCCGCTGACTCACGTCAGCAACAGATACACCCTGGAGTTTGCCCGCTATCTGGCGGCCAAAGGCAAGACCATGTGGATCCGCTACGTGGTGGTACCGACCTGGAGCGATGACGACGAGAGCGCCGAAGGGCTGGGCCAGTTCATCGCCGAGCTGGGCGAGAGCGTGGAGAAGGTGGAGCTGCTCCCCTACCATGAGCTGGGCAAACACAAGTGGGACGTGCTGGGCGATCCGTACGAGCTGAGCGGGATCAAGCCCCCCAGCAAGGAGACCATGGAACGGGTCAAGGGCATCCTCGGCAAGTACCACAACAACGTCAAATATTGATGGTAAAAGCAGGCTGACTCGTCAGCCTGCTCTGCTATGGGCGGTCGGGAAGACCGCCCGGACTCTACTGCATAAATGGACGACAAGATGAGTGAAGGACAACTCGCCGCCCTCCTGATCTGGCTGGTACTGCTGGCCTTCAGCCTGCGCCGCTCCCTGTGGCAAACCCTCTATGACAACCCCCTCTATCAGCACCTGCTGCTGGGGAGTGCCATCGCGCTGGTGCCGCTCTGGTATCTAAGGGCCGGTCTGCATGAGGGGCTGGAGGTCCATTTTCTCGGGCTCACCTCCCTCACCCTGCTGCTGGGCTGGCGACTGGCGTTGCTCGCCCCCTGCCTGACCCTGCTGGTGCTCGGTTACTTCGGTGTCACCAATCTGGCCGATTTTGGCTGGCAGGCACTGGTTGGCATCGCCCTGCCGGTAGCCACCAGCTGGCTGCTGTTTCTGGCCAGCTGGGCCTGGCTGCCGCGCCATCTCTTTGTCTATATCTTCGTGGCCGCCTTTCTCGGCGGCGCCATCACCATCTCGGTCAAGGTGGCCGCCAGTGCGTTGCTGATGGGGCTGAGTGACAGCTACCCCTGGCACACCATCACGGCGGATTACCTCTCCATCTGGCCACTGCTGTTGTTCCCCGAAGCCCTGCTCAACGGCATGGCGATGACGGTGCTGGCCATCTACCGCCCTCACTGGGTCAATACCTTCTTCGACCGTACCTATCTGGGCAAGTAACGCTCTCTTTCCTGATCTGCGCCCATAAAAAAGGAGAGGCCATCGCCTCTCCTTTTGGTATTCCGAATTCTGTCAAACCTTGGCTTAGTGCAGCTTCAGGGTCGGACGCAGCACACGGTTGATGCGACCCACCAGCATGATGAGGCCGGTCTTGACATAGCCGTGCAGGGCGATCTGGTGCATCCGGTAGAGGGAGATGTAGACCAGACGGGCAATGTAGCCCTCGACCATCATGGATCCACGCATCAGGTTGCCCATCAGGCTGCCCACGGTGGAGAAGCGGCTGAGGGAGACCAGCGAACCGTGGTCGTGGTAGAGGTAGGGCTTCATCTCGCCGCCGTCCATCTTGGCCAGAATGTTCTTGAACGCCTGGCTGGCCATCTGGTGGGCAGACTGGGCGCGCGGCGGCACAAACTTGCCATCCGGCTGCGGGCAGGCAGCGCAGTCACCGATAACGAAGATGCTCTCGTCACGGGTAGTCTGCAGGGTCTCTTTCACCACCAGCTGGTTGATGCGGTTCGTCTCAAGACCAGCGATATCCTTCATGAAGTCAGGTGCCTTGATACCGGCCGCCCACACCATCAGATCCGCTTCAATCAGCTCGCCATCCTTGGTGTGCAGACCGTCGCTGGTCGCTTCGGTGATCATGGTGGCGGTACGCACGTCCACACCCAGCTTGACCAGCTCCTGATGGGCGGCGCCGCTGATGCGCTCCGGCAGAGCCGGCAGAATGCGCGGGCCCGCTTCCACCAGGGTCACCTTCAGGCTGTCGGTGGTGAGGTTCTTGAAGCCGTAGGCGTAGAGCTGCTCGACCGCATTGTAGAGCTCGGCAGAGAGCTCGACGCCGGTGGCGCCGCCGCCGACGATGGCAATCTTAACCTTGTCGCCCGGCTTATATTCGGTGGCGAACTGCAGGAAGCGGTTCATCATGCTGTTGTGGAAACGGTGCGCCTGGGAGGGGCTATCGAGGAAAATACAGTGATCCTTGATGCCCTTGGTGTTGAAGTCGTTGGAGACAGAACCGATGGCCATCACCAGATAGTCGTAGGGCAGTTCGCGCTCGTTGACCACGATGTCGCCATTGTCGTCGTGGATCGGGGCCAGCACGATGCGTTTATCGTCACGCTTGATGTCGGTCAGGGTGCCGAGCTGGAAGTCGAAACCGTGGTTCTTGGCGTGAGACTGGTAGCTCAGGGCATCGATGCCCGCGTCCATGGAGCCGGTGGCCACTTCGTGCAGCAGGGGTTTCCACAGGTGGGTGCGGTTGCGATCGACCAGAGTGATCTTGGCCTTGTTCTTCTTGCCAAGCTTGCGACCCAGACTGGTGGCCAGCTCCAGGCCACCGGCGCCGCCGCCTACAACGACAATATTCATCATGATGATTTTCCTCGGTTCCTCAAAACGAAAGGGAGCCATTGGCTCCCTAAAACGAAATCGGTCGACGTGATGGATCAGGCTTCTTTGAAGGCCTTCATCCGCTGCAGATGATGCGAGATATTTTTGAACTTATGAGTCTCGCGCTCATCCCACACGATGTCGTAATAGTTCTTCAATTCACGTTCAGTGTCCCGATTATCGCGCACTTCATCCTGAACGGAAAGGATACACAGGCAGTTTCCTGAATTTTTCTTACGAAATTCAGTTACACACTTGGTGCCAATATCGTCATATTCTTCCGGCCGGTCGATCTTGCCCTGCATGTTCTCTTCAGGATGGAGGTTGGGGTTGAAGATCACCTGGCGAATGCCGCACAGAAAGCCGATCCGCTCGCTCCAGTAGCCACCAAGACCCACGCCGCAGATCAGCGGTTTGGGATCGGTACTCATATCGAGCTGTTTTTTCACTTCCTTGAGCAGATGGCTCATATCATGACGGGGGTGAACCGTGCTGTAGTGCACGAAACGCACATCATCATCAATAAACTGCAACTGCAGCACTTTCTCGTGATTGCCTGGGCTGGTGGCATCAAAGCCATGCAGATAGATGATCATGGATAAGACCTCAGGATCTGTGTCGGTTTTATCGAAACTACCCCAGCGGCGGCCATGCGCGCCACCAAAACATCCAACTTTCTTGCTTTGGATCACGCCCCCGCCCCCGATTGCGCCCAGCAGCCCGCGAGCGCCGTCACATGAAGACGGGCGCATTGCGAGCAACGTTATGGTGCCCGGCTATCAAAGTGAGATCGCCAGACCAATAATGATAAACCCCTTACCAATCTGAGATGCCCTCACCTCCTTCCCCTGCCAGCAGCCGGACACTTATCTGGCCGGTATGTGACTCATTTCGCAAAAACAAGGCGTTATCGCCAAACGTTTTCTCTCGTGAGTGGCGTTGTGCATGTTTTGTGCACTGACCCGTGCTGCACCGGATCCCTCTCACTACTGCCGAGGGATCTGGCACCTCTGTCAATACACGAGATCAATGACCGGGAAAGCTGCGGCTTTCACTATCTTGCCTGCAGCAGTTGCGCGGGCTTCAAGGAGTGATCTGTTCATGAACGAGACCAATCCCCCCTCCCCCCGACCGGGTGCGCGCAAGCGCCCGGTGGATGAAGTGGAGCGCATGCTCCCCATGGGCCAACTCTTTACCCTCGGCCTGCAACATGTGCTGGTGATGTACGCCGGCGCCGTGGCGGTGCCGCTGGTGATTGGCGGCAGTCTGGGGCTGCCTAAGGATCAAATCTCCTACCTTATCAGTTCGGATCTCTTCTGCTGCGGCATCGTCACCCTGCTGCAATGTGTCGGGATTGGCCGCTTTGCCGGGATCCGGCTGCCGGTCATCATGTCGGTCACCTTTGCCGCCGTGATGCCGATGCTGGCCATCGGAGCCAACCCGGATCTGGGGCTGACGGGCATCTTCGGCGCCACCATTGCAGCCGGTATCATCTCGACCCTGCTGGTGCCGCTGATAGGTAGGTTGATGCCGCTCTTCCCCACCGTAGTGACCGGAGTGGTTATCACCTCCATCGGGATCAGCATTATGCAGGTGGGGATCGACTGGATGGCGGGGGGCAAGGGTAATCCGGAATATGGCAGCCTGCGCTATATCGGCACCAGCTTCCTGGTGCTCGTCTTTATCCTGTTGGTGACCCGCTTCACCAAGGGCTTTTTCAGCAATATCTCGGTGCTGCTCGGGATCATCTTCGGTTTCGTGGTGGCCATCGCCATGGGCGAAGTGAGCCTCGATGGCCTCGGCGAGGCAGCCTGGTTTGCCCCCATAGTGCCCTTCGCCTTCGGCTGGCCCACCTTCGATCCCATCTCCATCGCCACCCTGACGGTGATCATGCTCATCACCTTTATCGAATCCATGGGGATGTTTCTGGCCCTTGGCGACATCGTCGGCCATCCGGCCAGGCGCGGTGATATCGTGCGCGGGCTGCGGGTGGATGGCATCGGCACCATTATTGGTGGGATATTCAACAGCTTCCCCCACACCTCCTTCTCCCAGAATATCGGTCTGGTGAGCGTGACCGGAGTATCTAGTCGCTGGGTCTGTGTGATGTCGGGGGGGATACTGCTCGCCTTTGGCCTCATCCCCAAGATGTCGGTGCTAGTCGCCTCCATCCCGCCCTTCGTACTGGGGGGCGCCGGTATCGTCATGTTCGGTATGGTGCTGGCAACCGGGATCCGCATCCTGGCGCGCACCGATTACAACACCAATCGCCACAACCTCTATATCGTCGCCATCAGTCTCGGAATTGGCATGATCCCGACGGTCTCCGGGAATTTTTTCCAGCAGCTTCCGGCGCAGCTACAACCGCTTTTTCATAGCGGTATCCTGCTGGCCACCATCAGTTCGGTGCTGCTCAACCTCTTCTTCAACGGCTATCAGCCGGATCTGACTCACCAGACCCGCCCCCTGTTCGTTGGCCCCATCAAACCGCAACAAAAGCAGGCATAACAAACAGGCCTCCGGACAGCGAGACTGTCCGGAGGCCTGTTGTTCATATCACCGCAGACCCAATCAGGCAGGCAACTGCGCGAAGCGCTCAACCGCATGCGCTACCTGTGCCAGACTCCCCTGCCAGAAGGCGGCCTCACGGATATCCTGCCCCAAATGCTTGGCTACCAGATCTTCGGCGCTCATCCGGCCGGTATCGCGCAACAAGGCGCGATAGGCTTCGGCAATGCCCTCTTCCCCCGCCGCCTTGCGGCTCATCAACTGCTGATAGACCCCGAGGCTGAACAGATAACCGAACAGATAGGGATAGTTGTAAAAGCCCAGCCCGGCGATGGAGAAGTGCGCCTTGGCCGCCCAGAACATGGGGTGATAGCGGGTCAGGCTCCCCTCATACCAGCGTCCCCACGCCTCGTCGGTCAACGCTTTGAGTCGCTCTGCGGATACATAACCCTGCGCCCGCTCGGCCACCAAGGCCTGCTCGAAATCGAAGCGAGCCGGGATATTGACCAGGAAGGTGGCCGCACCGTCGGCTTCGGCCCAGGCGATCGCCAACTGCTCTTCGGGACTTTCTGCCTGCTCGAACAGGGCGCTGCGCACCAGAGTCTCGGCAAAGATGGAGGCCGTTTCGGCCAGCGTCATGGGATAGCTGCGCTGGCTCATCGGCAGATCGCGAATGACCCAGTTGTGCCAGGCGTGGCCCAGCTCATGGGCCAGAGTGATGACGTTATCCATGGTGCCGGCATAGGTGACGAAGACCCGCGGTTCGACCGGTTCTGCAAACTTGGTGCAGTAGGCGCCGGTGCGGCGATTTGGCGTGGGCGCCGCATCAATCCACCCCTTCTCGGCCATCATGCGGGCAAACGCCCCCATCTCGGGATCGAAACGGCTAAAGGCATCGGCAATCAACTCGATCGCCTCATCAAAAGGAATGTCGCGGCTGCTGGAAGCAGGCGGCGGCGCAAAGAGATCCTCCGGCCCCAGATCGTCGAGACCAAGGCGCTCGGCCATCAGCTCTAGGGCGCGCTGGCCCAACCCACGGGCTCGCCAGGTTTCGCTCATCAGGGCATCGAGGGTGGCACGCTCGATATGGCTCTGGTGGCAGGAGAGATCCAGCGCATCGAGCAACCGGGTGTTGCCACGCTGGCGGGCCAGCTCCAGCCGCCAGCCGTTGAGGGCATTGAGGATGGCGGCCACCGTCTCCTGCTCTCCCTCCCAGCCAGCACTGATGGCATCAAAGGCTTCTAAACGCAGCGCACGTATCGGGCTGGAGAGCAGATTGCTCGCCTCGGCCAGCCCCATCTCGCGGCCATCAATGGTCAAGCGGATCTTGCCCACCAGATCGTTATAGAGGTTGCCCCAGGCGTGCAGACCATCGGTGCCCAGACCAATCACCAGCTGCTCCGCCGCCACCGGCAAGCGCTGATCCTGCAAACGACGCTCATGGCCCAAGCGGTACGCCTCCTCGCCGAGCAGCGGATCACTCATCAGCGCGGCAAATTCAACTTCCGGCAGCGCCAGCATCAGATCTTCCACCGGCGCCAGGGTCTTGAACAGATCGGCGTTAAGGGCGCGGGCACGGGACGCCAGCTGTTTGGCCTGCGGATCCCGCGCATCCTGACTGCCGCGGCACGCGGCCAGAATGGCGACGTTCCAGCCGATATGGCGAATATCGCGGGCGCGCAGCCGCACTTCCCGCAAGAAATCCTGCAGCGCAGCGTCATAGTCGCGCACCCCGTCCAGGCCTGCCATATAGCTGGCCAGCTCTTCCAGCGCGTGGCGGGCGGCGCGCATGTCCGCTTCCAGCTCGGGGCTGTCGAGGCCCGGGTAGATATGGTCGTTATTCCACTGTTGTTGATACATAACTTCTCGCAAAGACCTTTATCGGGAGGCGCAGCAGACCTGCGGGCAGCAAGTCAGAGACCGGGCAACCCGAAGGCCAAAAAATGAAGAGAGGAAAAAAGAGACAATGGCCCGCAAGCTCGCTTATCCCTTGGCCGGGGCAAGACGGCTCACCAGCGTCATCACGGCAACCAGCAGCAGACCCGCCACCACACCGGCCACGGCGTTGAGCAGCGTCGGCGTCACCGCCGCCAGTACGGCCCCCACTGTGGGCAGGGTGGCGACAACAGCGGCTGTACCTTCAATCAGGTGATGGGCAAAAGGCCAGCCATGCACCAGAATGCCGCCGCCCACCATAAACATGGCGATGGTGCCGACCAGTGCCAGCAGGTGCATCAGACGAGGAGCCGTCACCAGCAGTCCCTGCCCCACCGCGCGGCGCAGGGCGCTGCCATCGTGCTTTTGCAGCAGATGCAGACCGATGTCATCGAGCTTGACGATCAGCCCCACCAACCCGTAGACCCCGATGGTCATCAGCAGGGCGATGCCCGCCACTACCGAGAGCTGCAGCGCGAGGCTTGCTCCCTGTACCGTGCCAAGGGCGATGACGATGATCTCGGCAGAGAGAATAAAATCGGTGCGGATCGCTCCCTTTACCTTCTGCTGCTCGAAGGCCACCAGATCATCAGGAATGGGCGCTGTATGTGCCTCCCCCTCGCTCACTTCATGAGGCAGGAACTTGTGGGCCAGCTTCTCGGCCCCCTCAAAGCAGAGGTAAGCACCTCCCAGCATCAAGAGTGGCGTGATAAGCCAGGGCACCAGCGCACTGATGGCGATGGCGGCGGGCACCAGAATAAGCTTGTTGCGAAATGAGCCCTTGGCCACCGCCCACACCACCGGCAGCTCCCGCTCGGCACGCACTCCGGAAACCTGCTCCGCGTTGAGGGCCAGATCGTCCCCCAGCACCCCGGCAGTCTTCTTCGCCGCCATCTTGGTCATCAGCGCCACGTCATCAAGCACGCTGGCGATATCATCGAGCAGGGCCAACAAACTGGTTCCAGCCATATCAAAGATCCCTTATATCAGTGAGAAACGTCTTCCCGAAAAATGTCTCGCGCTTGTTCACCACGACCTTGGTCATCAGCGCCACGTCATCAAGCACGCTGGCGATATCGTCGAGCAGGGCCAACAAACTGGTTCCGGCCATATCAGAGATTCCTTATATCAGTGAGAACAACCCCGGGAGAGAGGTGTACGTCCCGATAACCACCGGGGTCAAGAGGGCCACCTCATGGCGATGGCAGGCCATCATCGGCCGAGCCAAGAATCCGGCGCTCGCCATCGGGGGGTTACGTCTTTCGGGCAAAAGATGGCACAGTGTAACGAGAAGCTGCCGTTTCGGCAGCACCCCTGAGCCATTTGTTCCTGGTTCCCTCTGAATCACATCAAGGAGTTCCCATGCCACCCTGGCAACCTCTGATCGATTTCTGGTTTGGCGACGAAGCCGATGACGTCCTGCGGGCCACACGGCAAGCCCCGCTCTGGTGGGGAAAAAGCAGCGAAACGGATGCCCTGCTGGCCAGCCGCTTTGGCGAGCTGGCAGAGGCCGCAGCCAAGGGCAGTCTCGCCCACTGGGCCGATCTCCCCAGCGGTCGGCTGGCGCTGATCCTGCTGCTCGACCAGTTGCCCCGCAATATCCATCGCGGCACGCCTGCAGCCTTTGCCCGGGATCCGCTGGCACGGGATCTCTGCCTGAAAGGGCTGTCCATCGGGGCGGACAAATCCCTCTCACCACTGGAGCGGGTCTTCTTCTATCTGCCGCTGGAGCATGCCGAATCCCGGGAGCAGCAGGCCAGAAGTGTGGCGCTGTTCGAGGCACTGGCTGCCGAGCAAGCTGGCACACCGGCGCAGGCGACCTTTGCCGGATTTGCCGACTTTGCCCGCCGCCATCAGGTGATCATCGAACGCTTTGGCCGCTTCCCCCACCGCAACGACATTCTGGGTCGCACCAGCACACCGGAAGAGGCGACATTTTTGCAGCAACCGGGCTCGGGCTTCTAAGCAGGCCATATAAAAAATCCCCGCCAGCTAGCTGGCGGGGATAGCAGATGGATAACAACTCTCGGCGTTACTGAATGCGATAGCGGGATATCTGCTGGTGGATGCTCTCGGTGGTGACATTGAGCTCCTCGGCTGCGGCTGAGGTCTCCTCCGCTGTGCTGCTGGTTTGCTGCACGACCTGAGCAATCTGCTCTACCTGGTGAGCGATCGACTCGGCGGCCGAACTCTGCTCGCGGATGGCATTGGTGATCTCGCCCACCTGCTCCATCACCCGGTGCGACGCACTGCGGATCTCGGCAATAATGGCGCCACTCTCGGTAGCCATGTTGACCCCCTGGCTCACCTTCTCCTCCACCAGATGCATGCGGGAGACCGTATTGTTCGACTCCTGCTGGATCGCCTCTACAGTGGCAGATATCTCCTGAGTGGATTGGGCTGTGCGCTCAGCCAGTTTGCGCACTTCATCTGCCACCACCGCAAAGCCACGGCCGGACTCCCCGGCCCTCGCCGCCTCAATGGCCGCGTTCAAGGCCAGCAAGTTGGTCTGCCCCGCCACATCACGGATCACGTTGACCACACCGCCAATGCGCGAAATGCCCTCACCCAGCGCAATGACCTCGGCCGAGGCCTGCCGAATGGAGTCGGCGATCTCGTTGATGGCATGAACGGTACGATCTATGGTTCTGCTTCCTTCGCTAGCCAGCTGCCCTGACTCATTGGTGATACGGCTCGTCTCCTGGGTACGCTGGGAGATATCTGTGATGCTGACAGTCATCTCTTCCACACCGGCGGCGATCAGACTGGTAGCATCATTGGCCTGACTGGCCGAGCTGGCGAGGTGCTGCGCCGCTTGAGAGAGGGATTCGGCAGTGCTCTTGATCTGCAAGCTGCCGACGGAAAATTCGGTAAATGTCTGTTGCAGCGTATCGAGCAACCGGTTGACCGCATTGAGGGTCAGACCAATCTCATCCTGCTGTTTCACATCCGCTCTGAGGGTAAAGTTGAGGTCGCGCTGGATCCGGGTCAGGGTATCCATGGCGGTGCGAAGAGGATTGGCCACCTGATTGAACAACCAGACAAACAGCCCCATCGTCAGCACAATGGTGCCACCGGCGATAAACAGCAGGGTTTGCAGGCTGTTGTCGTAGTTCTCCTGGCCCTGCTTCTTGAGCGCCAGTCCCAAATCCATATTGAAGTTGACGTGAAGCTCGATTGCCTTGGCAAACTGCTGGAACACTCTGGTGGCTTCTCCCGCCAGCATGTCTCGCGCTTCATCGTTCTTGTTTTGTCTGGAGAGCTGCAGAACCTTGTCTATCTCCTGATAATATTGCGCGACAATACGTTGATCATCGTCGGTCAGGCGCCGATCTTCATCATTGGAGAGCATCTCAGCTTTGTATTTGTCGAGCAGTGAAGTGATCTGTCCCTGTATCTCGGTGATACCCGTTTCGATCTGCTGCATCTTGCCGGTGTCGGTATTGAGCACATGTGTCTGCACCAGCGAGTGCAATTCATAGAAATCGGCCTGCACTTGCTTAATCAGCGAAATACTGGGCACCGTATTGTCCGTCACATAGCCTAAATCCCGGTTGGCCGAATCGAGGCGGTTGATACTGAACCAACTGAGAAAAATGAGCGTCAGCATCACCAGCAGCGCGATCAGTTGCAGTCGACGAGCAATATTCATAACCGTACACTCCAGATGAAAACTATCTAGCAGTGTAGACGAGCCATAAACAACAACGGCCCGCATTGGCGGGCCGTTGTTGTTTATTTTTCATGGCGTTGTGATCAGGCTTTGGCTGGCTCACTCTCGCCCAGCGCGACGGTTTCACCCAGACTGTCTTCGGTCTTGGCCACCACGCTGGCGGCGATGGCGTTGCCCAGCACGTTGGTGGCAGAGCGGCCCATGTCGAGGAAGTGATCGATCCCCAGCAGCAGCAGGATGCCCGCTTCCGGAATATGGAATTGGTTCAGGGTGGCGGCAATCACCACCAGAGAGGCGCGCGGTACCCCGGCCATCCCCTTGGAGGTGACCATCAGCAGCAGCAGCATGGTGATCTGCTGGGCCATGGAGAGCTCGATTCCATACGCTTGGGCAATGAACATCACCGCGAAGGTGCAGTACATCATGGAGCCGTCGAGGTTGAAGGAGTAACCCATCGGCAGCACGAAGCTGGCAATGCGCTTGTCACAACCGAACTTCTCCAGACGATCCAGGGTCTTCGGATAGGCGGCTTCAGAGCTGGCGGTCGAGAAGGCGAGCAGGATGGGTTCGCGGATCATCGCCAGCAGCTTGATGACACGACCACGCAGGAAGACGCTGCCCATGGCGATCAGCAGCAGCCAGAGGCAGGCCAGCGCGATGTAGAACTGGGCCATAAAGCTGCCGTAGGTAACCAGAATACCCAGCCCCTCTTTGGCCACCATGGCGGCGATGGCGCCAAATACCGCGAACGGCGCAAAGTTCATCACGTAACCGGTCACTTTCAGCATGATCTCGGCAGCGCTGGCCATCAGCACCACCACCGGCTTGGCCAGATCGCCGAGCGCAGCGGCGGCCAGACCGAAGAAGAGTGAGAAGACCACGATCTGCAGGATCTCGTTGGTGGCCATTGCCTCTACCACGCTTTTGGGGATGGCGTGGGTCACGAAATCTTTCAGGGTAATGGCACCGGCAGCAATGCCCGAGCTGGCGGTGTCATTGGGCAGGGAGAGCGAAAGCCCCACACCCGGCTGCATCAGGGTCACCATCACCAGACCCAGGCTCAGGGACATCAGGGAGGCCAGCATAAACCAGCCGAGGGTCTTGGCACCGATACGCCCCACGGTGCGGGTGTCGCCCATCTTGGCGATACCGACCACCAGGGTGGTGAAGACCAGGGGAGCGATGATCATCTTGATCAGTCGCAGGAAGATATCGGTCAGGATCGTGATGTTATTGGCAAAATCCGCAGCCTGATCTGCGGCAAACATGCGATAGCCCTGGCCGGTGAGGATGCCAAACATCATGGAGATGAGGATGGCGACCGTCAGTTTATTCATTTTCATGGGGGAGTCCCGGTTTTGATTGGTGCAAGCCGTAAACGGTGGCATGGGAGCCACAACAGTCCGTTTTTGTGATCCGAGCCGTTGATTCCTGGCGGCTGGTATGCTGGGAGAATGCCTAAAAGCAGGGGGTAAATCTAGAGGCTTTCTCCAGAATTTTATCCTGCCATTAGGTGTATGTGATATAGATCTTGCAAACCACCAATATTAATCACTGTTTATTTTGATTTCAGCGAGATATTTCGCATCCAGAGTTCGCTCATCGAGTGCCCGTGGCAACAGGCGAAAAGTGAGCAGCGCCGAGATGGTATGCTGCACCTGCATCTGGGCCATAAAGAGATCCGGCTCATCCTCGTCAAAACCGAAGATCGGCCGTGATGGGGTCACCCTGACGGCATCGCGGTTAATGGTCAGCTCATCGACCTTGAGCCAGGAGTAACCCTCTGCCAGTGCCAGCTCCCCTGCCCGCTTGAGCACATATTTGCGGGCGGTCTCCCTGTCCACCAGATCGTTGCCGACAAACTCCAGCTGCCACTTGTCCGGGCCAAGCCGGGTCTGGGAAAAACCGGTCTGGCCGTTCCAGAATGACTTTTCACTCTGGTAAGGGGTGGCGCAGCCCACCAGCAGCAGGGTGAGCATCAGCAGACAACAGGGTTTAGATACGGATGCAGACACGAGAGGCCTCGCCAGGCAAATGAGCAACAGAGTTGTTACTACACCATAAAGCGCGGTGACTGCACAATCTGCTCACGCCAGCAGCGACCAGCGTGCATCACCACAGGCTTCACGCCTGTGCGGCGAATCGCAGGCAAAAGAAAAGGCCTTGTCGTTTGACAAGGCCTTTACCGGGGAATTTGGTCGGTGTGAGAGGATTCGAACCTCCGACCCTCTACACCCCATGCAGATGCGCTACCTGGCTGCGCTACACACCGACGGAGTCAGCTCGGCTGACGGGGGCAGAGTTTATGGAGATGACCCCGCCCTGTCAACAGGGAAACGCCGCCAATTCCTCGGCCACGGTGCGTTCGCCTGCTTTGCGAACAATCAGCGGTTAAAGGTCAGCCGCTTGCCCAGGATCTGGTCAGTCACCTGCCCGTTTTGCCAGGCGATCTGGCCATTCACCAGCGTCATCTCCACCGTGCTGTGGAAGCGGTAGCCGTTGAAGGGTGACCAGCCACAGTGGTAGAGGATGTTGTCGTCGTTGACCACATAGGGCTTGCCCAGATCCAACAGCACCAGATCGGCGAAGTAGCCCTCGCGGATATAACCGCGATCCTGCACCTGGAAGCGCTCGGCTACCGCGTGGGAGGTCTTCTTGACGATAGTCTCCAGGGTAAACACGCCGTTGTGGTAGAGCTCCAGCAGCGCCTGCAAAGAGTGCTGCACCAGCGGTACGCCGGACGGCGCCTTGAAGTAGCTGTTCTGCTTCTCTTCCCAGGTGTGGGGCGCGTGGTCGGTGGCGATGATGTCGAGCACGTCGTTGCGTACCGCATCCAGCAGTGCCTGCTGGTCGGCGGCACTCTTCACCGCAGGGTTGCACTTGATCAGGCTGCCCTGGGTCTCGTAATCGGCTTCATTGAAGAAGAGGTGGTGAACGCACACCTCGGCGGTGATGTTCTTGTCCTTCAGCTCGCTCAGGTCGTGGCTGGCGGTAAACAGCGACAGCTCCTTGGCCGAGGTCAGATGCAGCACATGCAGCTTGGCACCGTATTTTTTCGCCAGCGCCACCGCCATGCTGGAGGATTTGTAGCACGCCTCGTCACTGCGAATGCGGCCGTGCTCGCCCATCGGCACATTCTCGCCCCACTTGGCTCGCGCCGCCTCTTCGGCCTTGGCGATGGTCGGGGTGTCTTCGCAGTGGGTGACGATCATCACCGGACTTTCGCGGAAGATGGCCGCCAGGGTCTCCTGATTGTCCACCAGCATGTTGCCGGTCGAGGAGCCCATAAACACCTTGACCCCGCAGGACTGCTTGGGGTCGAGACGCTTGATCTCTGCAAGGTTGTCGTTGGTGGCGCCGAGATAGAAGCTGTAGTTGGCGACGGAGGAGTTGGCGGCGATCTGGTATTTGGCTTCGAGGGCGTCGAGGGTGGTGGTCTGGGGATTGACGTTGGGCATTTCCATGAAACTGGTGGTGCCACCGGCGACGGCGGCGCGGGATTCGCTGGCGATGGTCCCCTTGTGGGTCAATCCCGGCTCCCGGAAGTGGACCTGATCATCGATCATTCCGGGGATGAGGTGGCGACCTGCCGCATCGATAACCAGCGCATCGGGCGCCTCGATATCCGGGGCAATGCGGGCAATCCGTTCCCCCTCGATCAACACATCGGAGGCATAGATGCGGCCTTCGTTGACCAGGGTGGCATTTTTGATAAGCAGTTTGTTCATGGGGGGTTCCAGTTCCTTTGCCGATAATCGCGGGTCATAATAGCGCAAAACTGCCCTTTCTCTGTAGCAAGGCCTGACTGATGAAGTTATTTGTAAGAGATTTGACCGTGATCGACTCCAGCTACCTCTGCGAACGCCGCGGCATGGTGGGCGAGAGCTGGCTGGTAGATATCGAAATGAGCGGTGAGCTCAACGAAATGAGCATGCTGCTGGACTTTGGCCGGGTAAAGAAGCTGATCAAGTCGATCATCGATGAAGAGGTGGACCACAAGCTGCTGGTGCCGACCGAGTGCCCGCTGATCCACGTCGAGACACTGGATGGTAACGAAAGCACAGTGGATCTGCTGCGCCCGGGTCGCTCCATCCATCTGCGCTGCCCATCCCAGGGCTTTGCCTTTATCCCTGCCCCGCAAGTTGATAAAGAGTCGGTGACCCGCTACCTGCTGGCGGTGCTGGCCAAACGGCTGCCGGGCAACATCAAGGATCTGTCGCTGACCCTGCGTCAGGAGGCGATCACCGGTGCCTTCTACCACTACAGCCACGGCCTGAAAAAGCACGATGGCAACTGCCAGCGCATCGCCCACGGCCACCGCTCCCCCATCGAGATCCACGTCGATGGCGAGCGCGACCAAGAGCTTGAGTTCAACTGGGCCGAACGCTGGGGCGATATCTACCTCGGCACCGAAGAGGACAAGGTGGCACTGGCCGAGCTCACCTTGAGCCCCCGCGCCAATGCCCAGCTTGGCGAGCATCACACCGGCTTCAAATATATGGCGCCCCAGGGGCTGTTCCAGCTGGCCATCCCCACCGCCGAGGTAGAGATGATCGACACCGACACCACGGTCGAGCTGCTGGCCTGCTACATCGCCCGCGAAGTGAAGAAGATGGTTGGCGACAAGTTCGTCAAGATTGTCGCCTATGAAGGGGTCGGCAAGGGCGCGATTGCCTACGCCTGATCCCCTTGTCGCTGCAGCAATAAAGAGAAGGCCCCGCATCTGCGGGGCCTTGTTGTTTCAACTCTCGACCATCAGGCACTGAGGCGGAAACGCTTGACCAGGCTCTCCTGCTGCTCGGCAAGGGAGTCCAGCTGCTGGCTGGTCTCGGCCACCCGCTCGATCCCCTGATAGTTGAGATCCGAGATATCGGAGATGCGGTTGAGGTTGGTGGCGATATCGGCGCTGGTGGCCTGCTGCTGCTCGGCGGCAGAAGCGATCTGGCTCGACATGTCGCTGATCAGCACCACAATTCCCTGCACCTCCTCCATAGCGTTGTTGGCGTGAGAGCTCTGATCCACGCAACTGTCCATCTCGCGAGAGCACTCCTGCATCACGGTCACCGCCTTGGCGACCCCCTGCTGCAGGTTCTCGATCATGGTCTGGATCTCGCTTGTGGACTGGGCGGTGCGGCCCGCCAGACTGCGCACCTCATCCGCCACCACCGCAAATCCGCGCCCCTGCTCGCCGGCCCGCGCCGCCTCAATGGCCGCGTTGAGAGCCAACAGGTTGGTCTGTTCGGCAATGCCGCGAATGACATCGAGGATATTGCCGATCTGGCTGCTCATGGCGCTCACATCACCAATCACCTTGCCGGTCTGTTGCAGCTTGCCCGCCAGCTGATGGGTGGTGGTGATATTGCCCGCCATCACCCTTCGCCCCATCTCGGAGGCCTTCTCCACATCCATCACTCGCTCCAGAGTCTGGTTGGCGGCCTGCGCCACTTCCCGCACCGATGCCTCCATCTGGGTCATGGCGGCGGCGACCGAGGCGGTCTCCTGCCGCTGTTTCTCCAGATCCGCCCTCACCGATTCGGTGGTGCGACGGTTGCCGTGGGCGGCATCGTTAAGCTGGGCCGATGCTTGTGAAAGCTGCGCCAGTACCTCCCCCATCTGGGCGATCAGCAGGTTGATCTGGCTGCCCAGCTGACCAAATTCATTCTTGCTCTGAAAACCGATGCGCTGGGTCATGTCGCCCTGGGTTACTTCGGTCAGCACCCGCAGCAACTCCCTGAGCGGACGGCGAATGGCCTTGCCCAGGGTATAAGCCACCAGCATGGCAATCAGGATGGCGACCGCTATGCTGGCTCCCTGAGTCAGGGTGCTCTGGCTCTGTGCGGCTTTGGCATGCTGAATGCTCTGGTTCATCAGTTGCTGGCTCTGATCGGTGATCCGCTCAAGCCGATCCTGAATTGCCACGATGAGCGCACTCGCCTGCTTGCTCTTCTCCCGCATCTGCTCCTGCTGTTGCATCAGCGCCAGATACTGGGCCAGGACACCTTCATTACCGGTCGTATCGCGCACGAAACCGTGGACGTAGTGACCCATGTTGTTGTCGAAATCCTTGAGCTCACCCTGCAGATCCTTGATGGTGCTGTTGAACCCCTCGATCTGCATCCTGTTGCGCTTGAGCGCAGCTTCAATGGGGGCCGGAATGCTCTGGTTGAGGGCATCCATGGTGGAGAGTTCGATAGCGGAAAGCTTGGTGGTCAGGGTCTCGGAGAGCATCTTGATGAAGCTGTCGTCGATGGTGATCATCATGTCCCCCAGACTCTTCTTGAACTGGGGCAAGCTGACCTGAAACTGCCCCTTGGCCAGATTGACCTTGTGCAATCGGGTGAGCAGCGCCTCGTGTTCGCCCGGCAGGGTATCGGTCAGTTGCAGGTAGCTGTCGACCTGCTGGCTCAGAGTGCCCATCTCCCCTTGCAGTTCGGGGTGGTGGGCGACCTGCTGGCGCAAGGCATCGAGGCTCTTGCCCACCGCGGCCTTGGCCTGTTTCAGTTCGGCCACTTCGGCAGGCAGCTGTTTGGGGTCCTGCTCGGTGAGCACATCCCCCAGCCACTTGTTGGCACTGAGCAGGGTGATCTGGGTCTGGCTGCTGGCAATCACCAGCGGCATAGACTGCCGGGTCACCTGTTCCAGCGATCCCCCCAGGGTATTCTGACTACGAAATGTGAGTAGTGAACTGGCCACCATCACGGCCACCAGGATCGCGAAGCCAAGGTAGACTCGCTGCAAGATGGAGAGATCCGACATTGTTTGTTTCATTATTGTCCCGCTGTATATGCAAAAGTCCCTTGCCTGAGTACCCCGTCCTTTTGATACCCTGCAGACCCCTGAACAGGCGCTGCAGATGACGTCCCTCTGGCTATCGGTATTCTTAACAATAACTGAAGGGAATGGGACATCAGCTGTGTCAAATCTCGGCTTGTGTCACACTTGACGCGCTGCTCGCCTTCTTTCGGGAGCCGCTTGGGATGCAAGTTCAATTTTCTTTTTCATATAAGGGAGTTAGCCATGGCGCAAGAAACCATTTTCAGCAAAATCATCCGTAAAGAGATCCCTGCCGACATCCTTTATCAAGACGATCTGGTCACCGCATTCCGGGATATCCAGCCCAAGGCCAAGACCCATATCCTGATCATCCCGAATGTGCTGATCCCCACCGTCAATGACGTGGAAGCCGAACATGAACTGGCCCTTGGCCGGATGTTCACCGTGGCCCGCAAGCTGGCAAGCGATGCGGGCATCGCCGAAGATGGCTACCGCCTCATCATGAACTGCAACCGCCACGGTGGGCAGGAGGTCTACCACATCCACCTGCATCTGGTCGGCGGCGAGCCGTTGGGCCCCCTGCTCAGCCTGTGATACTCCCGAGCATTCGACTGGCCTGCCTGATGCTGGCCAGTTTCCTGCTGGGAGGCTGCGCCTCCCACTGGCAGGATATGTTTGTCTCCTACTCCGACCAGATGGTGCCCTTGCGCAACCAGCTGCTGCTGGGCCATGCCGCCGAGGCGCTGCCCGAAGTGCGCGACTCCACCCTCGGCGATGACACCTTTGTCCTCGATCGGCTCGAACAGGGGCGTATCGCCTGGCTGGCGGGGCAAGATGCGGACAGCAAGCAGGCGTTCACCGCCGCCGACAGCCGCCTTCAATGGGAAGACAATCAAGCCGAATACCGGCTGAGCCACGGTCTGGATCAGGTGGGCAGTCTGCTCACCAACGATCAGTCGATGGCCTATCTCACCCCCGATTACGAACGCACCATGCTGCACCACTATCTGGCCCTCAACTACCTGCAACGGGGAGATGCCGATGGCGCCTTGGTGGAGGTACGCCGGGCCAATCAGGTGCAGGAGCAGGCCCTGAAACGGCGAGCCGATGAGGTACGCAAAGCGAAGGATGAGAGCGAAGAGGCCGAAGCAGAAGGCGAGATGCGCCAGCTGATGTCGCGCGGCGCACCGGATCTCGACCGGTTGATCGGCAAGGTCAAAAACGGTTTTCAGAACGCCTACACCTTCTATTTTTCCGCCGTGCTCTATGAGGCGGCCGGGGATCTCAACGATGCCTGGGTCGACTATCAGCGCGGCTACCAGATAGCGCCGGACAACCGCAGCCTGCAAGATGCCTTGCTGCGTCTGGCGCGGCTGCGTGGCTCACCGGACGAGATCCGCGAGACCGAGAAAAAGATAGGCCGCAAAGCGCCGCCGCTTGCAAAAGATCAAGGCCAGCTGGTGGTGCTGTTTGAAGATGGTTTGATCCCGGCACGGCGCGAACTGTTCCTGCCGCTCCCCATCTCCACCTCCCGCGGCGATTTTCGCACCTTTACCGTCGCCATCCCCTATTACGATAATCGGGCCAGCGACACCGGCCCGCTGACGGTGGAAGTCGGCAAGCGGGTCGAGCAGACCAGCGAGCTGGTCAGGCTGGAAGCGCTGGCCGCCAAAGATCTGCAGGAGCGGCTGCCCGGCATGCTGACCCGCCAGGCGCTGCGACTGGTGGCCAAGGAGCAGATGCGCCGCACCGCCGCCAAAGAGGGAGGGGATGTGGGCAATATTCTGGTGGGGATCTTCAACACCCTCTCGGAGCGGGCCGATACCCGCAGTTGGCTGACGCTGCCAGCGCAGGCATCGAGCTGGCAGGGGATGGTGCCGGCAGGTGAAATCAATCTCACCCTGGGCGCGGGGGCAGCGCAGCGGCAATTGCCGCTCACCATCCACAAGGGCCGCACAACCCTGGTCTGGGTACAGCGCCTCGGCGCCGGTCTGACCACCAGGGTGATGCCGCTCTGAGCAGACGGCGAAGAGAGATGAGCAAGACAATTAACCGGGCAGGCACACTCGCGGCCCCACTCACCCCGATTAAGGAGAGCAAGATGAAAGCATACGGGTTGGCCCTCGGGCTCGCGCTGCTGCTGACCGGCTGCGCCACCAACACCTCCGGCGTGGCGCTCTATGGCCCGGCGGGCGGTGCACCAGTGGCAGAGCAGCATCAAAACGTCAACGTCACCCTGACCGAGCTGAGCCGCCGCCAGCAAAATGGCCTGCTGCAGGTCAATGTGGCCGCTGCCAGCACCCAGCGCAGCGATAACAAGCTGCAATATATCTTCTATTGGTATGATGAGGCCGGTCAGGAGGTCGCCAGCGATGGCCGCGGCTGGACCCCCATCAAGCTGCATGGCTATCAGACCCGCACCCTCTCGGCCCTGGCGCCCAGCCCGGCGGCGCAAGGTTACCGGATTTACGTACGCGAAGTGATTGAGGAATCCTACTGATGAAAATGAATCATGCCCTGCTGATCCTGACCTCTGCATTGCTCTTGGGCGGCTGCTCCAGCACTACCGTCAGCTATGGCGATCCCACTGAAACCGAAACCGTCACCGTCGATTACGGCTCAAGCGACCTGCAGGCCATCGCCGACAAGATGGCGGACTCCATGCTCGCCTCCCCTGCCACCAGCGAGATCACCGCAGGCGGTCGTCCGGTGATGTTTATGGACTCTATCCGCAACAAGACCTCCGAGCACATCGATACCGAAGCCATCACCGACACCATCCGCACCAAGCTGCTGCGGGCCGGCAAGTTCCGCTTCGTCGACATGAGCAAGGTGGCCGCCGTCAAGCAGCAGCTCGAATACCAGCAGAGCAGCGGCATGGTGGATCCTGCCTCCATGGTGCGGCTTGGCAAGCAGACTGGTGCCCGCTACATGGTCTATGGCAACCTCGCCAGCATCGTCAAAGACAATGGCAAGGTGAAGGATGTCTACTACCAGATGACCATGAACCTGATGGATCTGCAAAACGGCGAACTGCTGTGGGCCGATCAGAAAGAGATCCGCAAACAGGCGAAGAAATCCACCTTTGGCTGGTAACAGGCTCCTGGTGACAGGCAACTGTGATCCGCTACTGGCCAGCCTGCCTACCCCCTGGCGGGAGGGGCAGCTGGAACCACTCGGGTTAGGCCTGACCAACTGCAACTATCGACTGCGCCTCCCCTCGGGGCGCAGTTACTTTTTGCGTCAGGGCCACTCCGACCCGGTGCGCCTTGGCATCGACCGTCCCACCGAGTGGCAGCTTTATCAGGGGGCGATGGGCGAAGGGTTGGCACTGTCTTGCCACTATGGCGATCCCGCCAGCGGTCTGATGCTGCTCGAATGGTGCGATGAGCCAAACTGGGTACACGCGGCGCCACCGGAAGCCGATCAGCCCCGTCTGCTGGCAGAGGTGCTGCGCAAGCTCCATCGCTTGCCGCTGCCTGCGGTGGTGATGGCGGTGCGAGCCCACGCGGCGGGCTATCGCGCCCGACTGGCCCGAATTCCCTCCTGGCTGCCCGCCCTGGAGCGTGGCTTGCTCGCCAGCAGTGAGCCAAATGATTGCTGGCGCCCTTGCCACCATGATCTCAATCCGGCTAACTTGTTGGGAAGCAAACCCTGGGTCATCGACTGGGAGTATGGCGCGGCAGGTCACCCCGGCTTTGAGCTCGCCAGCATCCAGCGCACCCATGAGTGGCCCGCCGAGCGGCGCGACGAGCTGGAAGCGCACTATCTGCAGGCCCTGCCGCGCCACCAGTGGCCCGATTTTCAGAGCGAGGCATTTTTACCCTGGGTCGACTATATCGGCCTGCTCTGGGCCCTGCTGATGGCAGAGCAACAGCCCTCACCCGACTATGACACCCTGATCGCCATCAACCGGCAACGACTGGAGTAACAGATGATAAACAAGGTGCGCTGGCACAAGCCGAAAACCTGGGGTCTGCTGCTGATCGGCCTGCTGCTGACCGGCTGCTCCACCCGGGTGATCTACTACTGGCTCGATACCGCCATCATCTGGCAGCTGGATGACTACTTTGCCCTCTCCTATTCGCAGAAGGATCTGCTCAGCCGCGAAGTGAAGGGGCTGATGGCCTGGCATCGCCAGCACGAGCTGCCTCGCTACGCCAGGGATCTCGATGCACTGGCCAAGGCGGTGGCCAGCCCCATGACGCCGGAGCAGATCTCGACCAATCTCGATGCGGTGCAGCAGAGCCTGACCCGTACCCTTGAAAACACTATCCCCCGCGCGGTCAGGCTGGCGCGCACCCTGACCGACGAGCAGGTAGCCCGCTTTATGACCGATCGGGTCAAGCGGCAACAGGAACGGCAAAAGGACTTTGCCACTGAGCCCAAAGAGCAGATGCTGGCGGAGTTTCGCGACAAGATGAACAAGCGGCTCGAGTTCTGGATTGGCGAGGTGAAACCGGCACAGGCGCCACTGGTGGCCCAGTGGGCCGAATGGCAATACGAGCTGATGCCCCCCTGGCTCGAGTTTCAGGAGTCCTGGACCCAGGAGCTGGACAGGCTGATGAAGCAGCGCCAGAGTCCCGACTTTACCCGCGAGCTGACTGACCTGCTGGCCGAGGGGGATGGGCTGATGGATGGCCGCTTTACCGGCTATACCGAGCAGTCACGCCAGCGTACCGTCAACTGGCTGAGCGCCATGAGCCAGTCACTGGATATCTCCCAGCGAGCCCATCTCTACTCCCTGCTCAAGGGCTACGCCCGCGACTTCAAGCAGATGAGCGGCAGCTGACGAGCTGCACCGAATGGTGCCATACGCCCGGGGCAGCCTTGTTCAAACCGGGCGCTTATGGTAGTTTGCCCTTCCTATTTATCGGGAATTAACTTTTTGCGCCTTATCGACAAAGTAAAACTGGTGCTGGTAACTCTGGTTATCGCCCTCACCCTGCTTTGTTCCATCGCCCGAATGGAAGGCCCGCTGCTACCCGCATCTCCCCAGAGTGAACAGCAGCAGACTCAGGTGTTCAATCAGCTTAGCGACAGCGATGATGGCATCATCAAGTTTGTCGGCAGCCATCAGAATCACCTGCTGCGTCTCGAACAATCCCTGCGCAGTGACAACCAGCCCAAAAGTGTGGTCTACGAGCTGATCCAGAGCTGGTCTGCCCAAGCCATCCTGCTGCTGCTGCTCGGCTGGCTGATGCTGGCCCCCGAGCTCTATCACAAACAGAGTTTTCGCGATCGCTTTGGCGCGATCCACCGACGCCATCTACAGCGCCAACATCTGCAATACCGCTTCACCCAGAGCTATCTGAGCGCCTGACCCCGGAGGGGCTGGCACATCCACTGTTTGCTCATCTCCTCTTCCTGACGGATCCGGCGGCTGCCTGATCCGCATCTGATGCATCCCATTTTTTGCGCCTTGCCGAGCCTTGTTGCTATCGGCCCGGGCACCATTCTCCTGACAGAGGCTTGTTTGCCATGAGAAAAAGCAATCGCACCGTTCTCAACCGCATGAGCAAGTGGCAGTACGCACTGCTGCTGTTGATGCTGTTGACCTTTACCTTTTACTCCCTGCCCACCTTTTTTGGTGAGCAGCCCTCCCTCGGCCTGCACGGACAGCAGCGCCTGACCACCCAGCAACAGATGTTGCTGAGCGACAAGCACCTGACCCCGCTCAAGGTCATTGAGCAACCTGAGCGGGTCGAGCTGGTCTTTGCCAGCCAGGGCGAGCAGCAGCGCGCAAAGCAGTTGCTGGAGCAGCAAGGGGTCGACAGTGCCGCCCTGACCCTGGAGTTTCACTCCAACGCGCCGACCTGGATCACCCGCCTCGGCGCCGATCCCATCAAGCTGGGACTGGACCTGCGTGGTGGCTCCCAGCTGCTTATCGGGGTGGACGTGGACTTTGTCATCGACAATCAGACCAAGAATCTGGTGGATACCCTGCGCACCCGCTTCCGTGAAGCCAACCTGCGCGGCGCCAGCGTCACGCGCAGCGCACAGGGCGCCGTAGCCGTCACCCTGCCGGAGGTGGCCGAACAGGAGAGCTGGCTCGCCATCATCAAGGAGAGTGCCGGTACCCGTCAGGATCAGTGGAAGCTGACCCGCTCCGGCAATGATCTGAAACTGGTGCTGAGCGAGGCGGAGCGTACCCTGCTGGTCAACAACGCCGTGACCCAGAACCTGTCGATCCTGAAAAAACGGATCAACGAGCTCGGCATCGTCGAGGCCTCGGTGGTGCGTCAGGGGCAGGATGGTATCCGTATCGAACTGCCCGGAGTACATAACCCCAAACAGGCGAAAGAGGTGATCGGGGCCACCGCCTCGCTGGCCTTCTACGAGGCCAAAGCCGACAGCCACTTCTACATCGCCGATCGCAACGGTCAGGCCGTCGGCATGGCGCGCAAGCCGGTACTCACCGGCGAGCACATCGTCGATGCCCGCGCCAATATGGGCGAGATGGGCCAGCCCCAGGTCAATATCGTGCTTGACACCCTGGGTGGCAGCAAGATGAACCAGTTCAGCCGCCTGCATGTGGGCAAGCCGATGGCGACCGTCTTCACCGAGTACAAGACCAATGCCCAGGGCAAACTGCGCGCCCAGAGCGAGGTGATCAACGTCGCCACCATCCAGACCGCCCTTGGCAACCAGTTCCGCATCACCGGCATTGGCAGTCTGCCGGAAGCACAAGAGCTGGCCATGCTGCTGCGCGCCGGAGCCCTCACCGCCCCTCTCAAGATCCTGGAAGAACGCAGCATAGGCCCGACGCTGGGGATGCAGAATATCGAGGCGGGTTTCACCGCGCTGGCCTTCGGCATGGCAGGCATGATGCTGTTTATGATGGCCTGGTACCGCAAATTCGGCTGGGTTGCCATCACGGCGCTGGTCGCCAACCTGTTGATGCAGGTCGGCATGCTGGCAGTGCTGCCGGGCGCCGTGCTGACCCTGCCGGGGATCGCCGGTCTGGTGCTGACGGTGGGCATGGCGGTGGATACCCATGTGCTGATCTTCGAGCGGATCAGGGACCGTCTGCGAGAAGGGGGCTCACTGGCCAACGCCATCGACTTTGGCTATCGCTCCGCCTTCCACACCATTTTTGATGCCAACATCACTACGCTCATCTGCGCTGTGGTGCTCTACTCCATCGGCTCCGGGCCGCTGCAGGGCTTCTCCATCACCCTCATTCTGGGTCTGCTCTCCAGCATGATCACCGGGATCTGGGGGACGCGCGCCATCATCAACCCCCTCTGGGGACGCAGCAGCGAGCGCACGCTGAAGGTGTAACGGGACAGCAGTCCCTCTGATGAGCGGCTTTGGCTGCGCCATCGGCTATGGATATGGCCGGAGCGGCCAAAGCAGAACACTATTTTCCCGGCGTGTCGCGACACGTCGTGATGGGCCAACAGCCTGATGCTGGCTGGCCAAGGAGAGAATTATGTTGAGAATGATCGTTGCCATGGGGTTGACCCGTTGGCGTTATATCGGCCTGTGGGCTTCCATCCTGCTGACCGTGGCCAGTGTCGCCATCTTGTTGGTGAACGGCCTGACATTGGGGCTCGATTTTACCGGCGGGATCCTGCTGGAGTTTCATATCCAGACCCTGAAAGAGGCCCATGAGCTCAATGCCATGCTGGTCTCCCCGCTGGCGGGAGCCGTTGAGCTGAGCTCGGCCGGTATTCCAGGCGAGTGGCTGATCAAGCTGCCCCCCCACGAACTGCCCTGGCCCGCGGCGGATCTCGCCACCATGCTGACCCAGCAACTGGGGATACCGGTCGAGTTGCTGCGCACCACCATCGTCGGCCCTCAGGTGGGTGCCGAACTGTTCCAGCAGGGGATGCTGGCCGTGCTGGTGGCTTCGCTGGCGATGTCGGCCTATCTGGCGTTTCGTTTCGAGTGGCGTCAGGCCATCGGCATCCTGCTCTCGGTGGTCCATGACGCCATCGTAGCGCTGGGGCTGCTGTCACTCTTTCAGATCGAATTCGACCTGAACATCATCGCCGGTTTGATGGCGGTGATCGGCTACTCCCTCAACGACAGCATCGTCATCTCGGACAGGTTGCGGGATCTGCTGAGCTCGCGTACCCAGATGGGCATCCACGAATGCTCCGATGTGGCCATCAAGGCGACCTTCAGTCGCACCATGATCACCTCGGGCACCACCCTGTTTACCGTGGGTGCGCTGCTGCTGTTTGGCGGTGACGCCCTCTACGGCTTCTCCTTCACCCTGTTTGCCGGGATCCTGGTGGGCACCGTCTCCTCCATTACCGTCGCCTCGACCGTGCAGGAGCTGCTTGGGCTCACCCCGCAGGCCTACCAGAAGAAGAGCGAGGAGCCACTAGCCAACGCAGCCTGAACCTTGTTAATCAGACCCGGCTTACTGGGTCTCAACAAACCGGGCCCCTGCCAACCATTGGCAGGGGCTTTTTCATCCCTTCTCTCGGTCTCTCGCCGCCCCTTTTGTTGCTCGGCTCGCTTCAATTGACAACTGACCATATTGAAAGCAATGACGGATCAACCCGTCATTTTTAATAACAAAAAGGTCATTTTATTACGTCAGAAACCATAAAATGTGACTGAAAGCACTTTCTTGAGGGCTCAAAGGAGGCAACATTGTAGTGATTTATCTACAAAGGGATATGAGATGTTGTTACAACCTGCCAATACAGCAAAATCCAGACAGTTGCTGAACGAGACCATGGCTTTGGTACTCGCAGGAGGGCGGGGTAGTCGCCTCAAACAGTTAACCGACAACCGTGCAAAACCTGCCGTTCATTTCGGCGGCAAATTTCGCATTATCGATTTCGTGCTCTCCAACTGCATCAACTCCGGCATTCGTCGGGTCGGTGTCGTGACCCAGTACAAATCCCACAGCCTGTTGCGCCATCTCCAATCGGGCTGGTCTTTCCTGCGCTACCAGATGAACGAGTTTATCGATCTGCTCCCTGCCCAGCAGCGGGTGGATGAGGTGAACTGGTATCGGGGTACCGCCGATGCGGTCTACCAGAATCTGGATATCATCCGCGATCACGCCCCCAAATATGTGGTGGTGCTGGCGGGCGATCACATCTACAAGATGGATTACGCCGCCATGCTGCTCGACCACGTCAATATGGGCGCCAAGGTGACTGTAGCCTGCATCGAGGTGCCACGCAGTGAAGCAAGCGCCTTCGGGGTAATGGCTGTGGATGATGATCGCAAGATCAATGCCTTCGTCGAAAAACCCGCCAACCCGCCCGCCATGCCGGGCAAAGCCGACACCGCGCTGGCCTCCATGGGCGTCTATATCTTCGATGCGGAGTATCTCTATCAGTTGCTGGAAGAGGACATTGCCAACGAGCAGTCCCATCACGATTTCGGCATGGACGTGATCCCCCGCGTGGTGAAAGAGGGCACCGCATTCGCTCACCCGTTTGGCATGTCCTGTGTCGGCTGCTGTCCGGATCGCCGCCCCTACTGGCGCGATGTGGGCACTGTGGACTCCTTCTGGGAAGCCAACATGGATCTCGCCTCCGTCACGCCGGAGCTCGATATCTACGATCAGGACTGGCCCATCTGGACCAGCCAGAACATGACTCCTCCCGCCAAGTTCGTGCAGGACCGAAACGGTCAGCACGGCATGACCATCAACTCCATGTTTGCCGGGGGCACCATCGTCAGTGGCTCTTTCATCCTGAGTTCGGTGCTCTTTACCAATGTGCGGGTCGACTCCTTCTGCACTCTGGATCAGGCCGTTATCTTCCCGGGTGTGGAGATTGGTGCCGGTTGCCGACTGCGCCGGGTGGTGATCGACAAGGGGTGCAAACTGCCGGAAGGCACGGTGATCGGTGAAAACGCCGATGAAGATGCACGTCGCTTCCACCGCTCCGAGCAGGGCATCGTGCTGGTCACCCAGGGGATGCTCACTCGCCTGAACAAAGAGCTGCAGGGAAAACAAAAGCGCTGATCCGCAGCCAGACGGGATCCCCCTTCCTACCGCAAAGGGAGCCATTATGGCTCCCTCTTTCTATGGCTGACCAGATAGCCACCTCACACCATCATTGCCATCGCGTTGCAGTCTCCCAGAGATACCATTTACTGTGGGTAAACAGCTGGACAACGCAGCCTTCACGCCCTCAAGTCGTAAACATTAGATTACACAAAAACCATTAAGCCTCCGAAAAACCCTCTGTATTATTCCTGTTCGCGCTATATAGCAGCTCCTTTATCTGACTTTTTAGCGGTAAACCCACTGGTTTCACTTGATTGTTTGTTTTTCCTTGGTAAGGTGATGGCGGTTGCGTAACAAAGCAGGTACCAGTGTAAATATATAGGTACAGCCGCTTTTGGCTTAATACAGTAGAGAGAATGAAATCATGCAAAGAGACCCCCTGAACAACATCCATATCCAGTCCGAACAAGTGATGATCACGCCTGCCCAGCTCAAGGAGAAGTTACCCATCTCCGACAAGGCGCTGGCATTCGTGCAAGGGGCCCGCAATACCATCGCCGACATCATTCACCGCCGCGATCACCGCCTATTGGTGATCTGTGGTCCCTGCTCCATCCACGACATGGACGCCGCCAAAGAGTACGCAACCAGACTCAAAGCGCTGCATGATGCCTATCAGGACTCTCTCTACATTGTCATGCGGGTCTACTTTGAGAAGCCGCGCACCACGGTCGGCTGGAAAGGCTTTATCAACGACCCCAATCTGGATGGCACCTTCGATGTGGAGCTGGGGCTGCACCGTGCCCGCGAGCTACTCTGCTGGCTGGCGGAGCTGGAGCTGCCGCTGGCCACCGAAGCGCTCGACCCCATCAGCCCCCAATACCTGGCGGAGCTCTTCTCCTGGTCGGCCATCGGCGCCCGCACCACCGAATCCCAGACCCACAGGGAGATGGCGTCCGGCCTCTCCATGCCGGTCGGCTTCAAGAACGGCACCGACGGCAACCTGGGGACCGCCATCAATGCGCTGCAGGCGGCCTCCTCCCCTCACGCCTTTATGGGGATCAACCAGCAGGGCCAGGTTGCGCTGCTGCAGACCCAGGGCAACCCGGATGGCCACGTGATCCTGCGCGGCGGCAAACATCCCAACTACGACTCGGTCAACGTGTCGCTGGCGGAAGAGGCGCTGGAGAAAGCGGGCCTGCTGCCGAGCCTTGTGGTGGATTGCAGCCACGGCAACTCCAGCAAGGATCACCGTTTGCAGCCCAAGGTGGCCGACAACGTCATCCACCAGATCCAGGAGGGCAACCGCTCCATCATCGGGGTGATGCTCGAATCCAACCTGTTTGAGGGCAACCAGTCCAGCGAGCAGCCCAAGCAGCAGATGCGCTACGGGGTCTCCATCACCGATGCCTGCATCGACTGGGACACCACCGCCACCCTGCTGGCCCGCTGTCACAACCAGCTGGCTGACCCCCTCAAAGGCAGAACTGCACGATAAGCCGTGGTATCTTGTCGTAACCTATTGAACAATCTGGGTATCACCGCTGGTGGCATCAAACCGCTCATGCCGTGATACCTTGTTGCATCTTGATTTTCAGGGCGCCGCCGCTGCGGCGCCAGCAGGGACTGGATATGGCTGAAGAGTTGAATGTACTCAGGGACAAGATAGATGCGGTGGACAAGCAGCTGATCGATCTGCTGGCCGCCCGTCTGGCCCTAGTGGGAGAAGTGGGTGAGGTAAAGAGCCGCCACGGCCTGCCCATCTATGCACCGGACCGGGAGGCGAGCATGCTGGCCCGCCGCCGCGCCGAGGCCGAGCAGTTGGGAGTGCCCGGCGATCTCATCGAAGATGTGCTGCGCCGGGTGATGCGCGAATCTTACGCCAGCGAGAAAGATACCGGCTTCAAATGCATAAAGCCGGATCTTGGCAAGGTGGTCATCATCGGCGGTCAGGGCCAGCTTGGTCGGCTGTTCGGTCATATGTTCAGCCTCTCAGGCTACCGGGTCGAGACGCTGGAACAAGCCGACTGGCCACGCGCTGACGAGATCCTTGCCGGAGCCGGTCTGGTGATGGTGGCGGTGCCAATCGATATCACCTGCCAGATCATCGATCGCCTCGGTAACCTGCCCGCCCACTGCCTGCTGGTGGATGTCACCAGCGTGAAGGCGGCGCCGCTCGAACATATGCTGGCGGTACATCAGGGGCCGGTACTGGGACTGCACCCCATGTTCGGGCCGGATGTGGCGAGTCTCGCCAAGCAGGTGATCGTCTGCTGCCAGGGTCGTGACCCCGCCGCCAGCCAATGGCTGCTGGAGCAGATGACCATCTGGGGCGCCCGCTTGCAACAGGTGGAAGCCAAGGCCCACGATGAGGCGATGACCCTCATTCAGGCACTGCGTCACTTCGCCACCTTTGCCTATGGCTGGCACCTCTCCCGGGAGCAGGCCAATCTGGATCGCCTGCTGAGTTTGAGCTCCCCCATCTACCGGCTGGAGCTCGCCATGGTGGGGCGGCTGTTTGCCCAGGATCCCCACCTCTATGCCGACATCATTTTGTCGTCACCGCAGAACCTGGCGATGATCCGTCGCTACTACCAAAACTTCGGCGAAGCGCTGGGGCTGCTGGAGCGAGGAGACAGGGACGGTTTCATCAACGCATTCTCGCAAGTTTCCGGTTTCTTCGGCGAGCATGCCGACCAGTTCCTGCGTGAAAGCCGCATGCTGCTCGCCCAGGCCAACGACCGCCGCCAACACGGCTGATCCTGCAAAAGCAGCTACCTCATATCGCCAGAATGGGAAGATGCCTGGGCATCTTCCCATTTTATTTGTTACCGATTTAAACACTGACGTCAGTCACGCTCGGCCCTACGTCGAGCCCCCACAGCTGACTGGCCTCAATACCCTCCCCTGGCGCTGCCTCACATCCAGCAAGTATGCCCCCTCAATATCCACGCAATCCGCGCAAATAGCACCGCCCCTTGCAAGGGCTGCCAGACTCTAACGGTCAAACCAAACTGCTGCGAGCAAGGCTGTACGACGCAAAGGAGAACGGTGCACTCCCCATCAAAGAGATAAACAGGAAGCAGGAAGCAGGAAGCAGGAAGCAGGAAGCAGGAAGCAGGAAGCAGGAAGCAGGAAGCAGGAGAGATTAACCGAGACAAATGGTTTGCCAAAGATCACTTAACACAGCAATCCGGCGATTTATCATGGCGCCAATCCGCTGTCGCCAAAAAAGAAAATGGCCGAGAAATTATCTCGGCCATTTGTAGCCTGGTCAAAGACTCAAGCCTGGATATTACTCTTGTTCAACTTATTAGAAGTTGTACTGCAGAGCAACAGTCCACTCGTCGTCATGCTTCTCGATACCCTGGATCTTGTACTCGGTGTAAGCTTTCAGCTTCGGAGTGAAAGCGTACTGAACACCCAGCAGGGTCTCGTCAACCAGATCCTTGTAAGTAGAACCGGCAGCTTGAGCGTTGGCCTTGCCTTCTTTGAAGTTGTAACCAGCCAGGAAGGTCCAAGCATCTACGTTGTAAGAAGCAGCCAGCTCGTAACCACGGCCGTCATCTTTCAGACCCAGGCTCTTGTTCTTCACTTCGCCTTCAGTGTAAACACCGGCAAAATAGAAGCCATTGATAGCGTAGTGCGCGCCAATAGCCCACTCGTCTTTCTTACCAGTCTGACCATTAACTTTGTTTTGCAGGTCGGAGTAGGCATAACCGGCGTTGAAGCCCAGGCCGAAGTCAAAATCGTAACCGGCGGCAACGGCATAAGCTTTCTTACGCTTAACGTCGGAACCAAAGATGGCATCTTCTTTGACCTTCTGACCAACGTCAGTGATCTTGACCGCTACGTCGTCATTGGTTTGGTAGGAAACTTTACCTTTGAAACCACCGAAGGTGTTGGAGTAGATAACCTGGCCTTCCTGACGACCGTCATAGAAGTTACCCGCATCGCCCCACTCGTTGAAAATATCGGTCGGCTCGAGTACGTCGTAGAAAGCAGTGTCGGTCTGACCGAAGATGATTTTACCGTACTGGGTGCCGTCAAAGCCTGCATAGATATGACGAGCATCGAACTTGCTAGACTTACCGTCACTGCCCTTGTCGGAGTTTTCAGCAGCAACTTGCCACTCGGTCTTGGCGATACCGGACCAAGTGTTGTTCAGAGCAACTTTACCGGACCAGCCCAGACGGGAAGAACCAATCAGCTCGCCATCGGTATCATCGTGCTCACCGTAGTAGTTAGCCTGTACACGGCCGTATACGTCGAAAGTGGTACCGTCTTTGTCATAGATCACTGCAGCGTTAGCGGCGGATGCAAACAGAGCCGGAATAGCAATAGCCAGAATTGTCTTTTTCATAGTTTCCAATGCCTACTGTAATTAAACACTAAGTTGTTGTTATTCCCTGTGTTAGCGATGTTCTTTGCATCACTATGCCGCCGAGACTAGCACCGGATTTTTTGAACCGCAATGAAAAAACTTGGAACTTTTTACGCAAACCATAGTCATGGAGGCAAAAATGTGAGCCAAGTCTCACCTGACGGCAAGGCAAAAGGAAAACGTTTACAATGAATCCTGCTGATTATTTGGACTCAAATAGTCTATTTTGCATGCAAATAACGCTAAATACCTGATAAACAACCAAAGTGGTCTGATCAGCGTAAAACTGCCGTGATAATGGCTGTTGCCTCGACCTCACCGAGGGGTTGCGGGTATCCTTGTCCTTCTATTAACCCCTAACTGGCCTTCTCTTCATGCTCTCTACTCGCCTCAAAGCAACCATTCGTCAAACCTATCGCCAGATTTCGGATGGATTACCCGGTTTTGTACCGCGCAAAGAGCAGAACTTTCTGGTGGCCGAGATAGCCAAAACCCTGACCGGCGAGTACGACAAACAACGCCGTATTCTGGTTGCCGAAGCGGGCACCGGTATCGGCAAATCCCTCTCCTATGCGCAGGGCGCCATTCCGGTGGCGCGACTCACCCAGAAGAAGCTAGTGATCTCCACCGCCACAGTGGCCCTGCAAGAGCAGCTGATCCACAAAGACCTTCCTTTTTACCACCGCCACAGCGAGCTGCCGTTTCGCTTTATGCTGGTCAAGGGGCGTCAACGCTACTGTTGCGAGCATCTGCTGGAGCAGGCAGCCAGTGGCGCCGAGATGGCCAACTTCGAGCTCGACTTTGGCAGTCTGAGCAAATCCAAACCATCGGACAGCGACAAGGATCGCTACCAGGCGCTGTGGCAGACCTACACCAATGGCAAGTGGGACGGGGATCGGGACAACTGGCCGGAGCCCATTCCCGACACTTGCTGGGATCGCATCGCCGCAGACCGCCACACCTGCAACAAGGCGCTAAGCCATCACCAGCACTGCCCCTTTCATCGCGCCCGCAACGACATGGAGAGCGCCGATGTGCTGGTCGTCAACCATGCACTCCTGCTCTCCGATCTCACCATGGGCGGCGGCATCATTCTGCCGCCCCCTGATGAGTGCATCTATGTGCTGGATGAGGCCCATCACCTGCCCAGCATCGCCCGGGATCACGGCGCGGCATCGGCCAGCGTCAAAGGCTCGCGCCGCTGGCTGGAGAAGCTGGTACAAAGTGCAGGCAAGCTGGCGCGGACTCTTAATAAGGAGAGCCTGCTCGACCCCCAACTCAAACTGCAGGATGCGCTGGCCACCATCCAGCCCGATCTGAAGGCGGTCGAGCAGTGGCTCAGCGCCAACGATCGGCTGTTTGGCACGGAACCCCACTACCGCTTCGTCGAAGGGGTATTGCCGGATCCCCTACCCATGCTGGCGGAGAATCTCAAGGAGTCGAGCAAGAAGGCGCTGCGGGCGCTGGATCGGATGCAGGGGGCCATAGGTGAAGCGCTGAAAGATGGCGAGATCCGCCGCAAGGAGGCCGAACCCCTGCTGGCCGAGAGCGGTTTTCATCTGCAACGGCTGGAGAGTTTCTGCGCCCTGTGGGAGATGCTGGGGCGCCATGTGCCGACCGGTAAAACCCCGCTCGCCCGCTGGATGGCCAAGAGCGATGACGGCGATATCTGGCTGCACGCCTCACCGATTGAGGTAGGCTATCTGCTGGAGGAGTGGCTCTGGTCGAAATGTCTAGGTGCCGTACTGGTCTCAGCGACCCTCACCGCCCTCTCTTCCTTTAGTTATTTTCGCCATCAGGTGGGGCTCAAGGAGCACGACGGTACCCGCTATCTGCGCCTGCGCTCCCCCTTTGACTACCAGAAAGCCGAGCTCTATCTGCCCAAGATGGAGCACGAACCCAACTCACCAGCCTTTACCAATGAACTCATCAGCGTGCTGCCACGTATTCTGGCGGGCAAGGAGGCGAGTCTGGTGCTCTTCTCCTCCTACCGCCAGATGAATGAGGTGGCCGTTGGCTTGCGAGCCAAGGGACTGTCACTGCTGGTGCAGGGGGAAGCCTCCCGCAATGCACTGCTCACCCTGCACAAGCAGAAATGCGATGGCGGTCAGGCCAGCATCCTGTTTGGTACCGGCAGCTTCTCGGAGGGACTGGATCTGCCGGGTCACTATCTCACCAATCTGGTGATCACCAAACTCCCCTTTGCGGTGCCCAACTCACCGGTCGAGGAGGCTACCGCCGAGTGGGTGGAGCAGCGAGGCGGCAACCCCTTTCTGCAACTGACGGTGCCAGAAGCATCGCGCAAACTGATCCAGGCCTGTGGCCGCCTCATCCGCAAAGAGGCCGATCGGGGGCGGGTCACCATTCTTGATCGACGTCTACTGACCAAACGTTATGGCAAGGGGTTACTTGATGCCCTCCCCCCGTTCACGCGTCGGATCGAATAAATATGTCAGCCTCTATTGATAAACAAACTGACAGCAGCGCGAACGTTGACCACCAGAAAGAGCCATTGCCGCAGTAGACCAAACCTGTAAAAATGAGCCCCTGTTTTCAGTGGGCAATCGCCTGACTGTTCAAGGAGATGAAATGAAACTGACTGTTCTGGTACCGGCGCTGGCTGGTCTGTTGTGGGCCGGTAGCGCCTTGGCTGATGCCAAACTGGAAGTATCCACCCCTTACATCGTGCAGTTGATTGATGGCCAATCCATCAACCCCCAGCTGCTCGACAAAACCAGCACCTTCCCCCTCTCTGCCGGCAAGCACCAGTTGGTCGTCGCCTTTGAAGGCAACTACTCCAGCCGTAACGAAATCAAGCTGGTGACCGCCGAGCCGCTGGTGCTGAACTTCACTGCAGCCGACAATCAGCAGCTGGTGCTGGACTATAAAAAGCCCCGCAATGAAGCAGAAGCCAAACAGTTCCTGAAAGATCAGAAAGTGGTGCTAAAAGACAAGGTCAGTGGCCAGCAAGTGAGCAGTGAACAGTTCGTAATGCCGAAAGTAGAGGGCTTCCAGCTGACCCGTGACTATCAGCAAGAGCTGATCAACATGGGCAAAGCTTTCAACCAGCCCAAAACCGTTGCCGTCTCCTCTGCTGCCGTGATGGCTGCCGCCAGCGCACCGGCCCAAGCCGCGCCCAGCAAGGCGCAAAGCAATCCGGAAGCCCTGACCCAGCTGCAAAACTGGTACAACAAGGCCGATGCGGAAACCCGCAAAGCCTTCCAGATCTGGGTTATCCAGCAGCAGTAATCCGGAAACATCATCCTGACCCGTCGGGAATGACAAGGGGAGCCTGGCTCCCCTTTTTCATATCCAGGTTCATCTCTGCATCGATGGAACAATGCCCTGATGTCACTGCATATTTTCTATCACCCCCTCTACTCCTCCCTGATCCTGCCCGAACGCCATCGCTTCCCGCTGGCCAAGTATCAGGGGCTGTTTGAGCGCTTGCAGGTGCAGGGTTACCCCCTTGGCGAAGCGCCGTCGGCCACCCGGGAGCAAATCTGTCGCATTCACGATGCTGATTATGTCGCGGCGGCCCTGAGTGGCCAACTTGAAGAGCGCGCCATCCGCAAGATCGGTTTTCCCTGGTCACCCATGCTGATGGAGCGCACCTTGCGCTCGGTGGGTGCCACTATTGCCGCCAGCCGCTATGCACTTGAGCAGGGCTGCGGCTTGCAGATCTCCGGTGGCTACCACCACGCCCACCGGGATCACGGCAGCGGTTTTTGTCTGTTCAACGATCTGGTGATTGCGGCCCAGGCTTGCCTCGACGAGGGGCACTGTGAACAGGTGCTGATCGTCGATCTCGATGTGCATCAGGGAGATGGCAGTGCGGCCCTGTGCGCTGGACGGCGCGATATCATCACCCTATCCCTCCATGGTGAGCACAACTTTCCCCATCACAAAGCCACCTCTCACCTCGACTTTCCGCTGCCAAGCGGCATGACGGACGATGCCTATCTCACCACACTGCAACAGGCACTCTCACTGGCACTGCGCCTCTATTCGCCGGATCTCATCCTCTATCAGGCGGGCGTCGATGTGCATCATGCCGACGAGCTTGGCTATCTCTCCCTGAGCGATGAAGGGGTGCGCCTGCGCGATGCCATGGTATTTGACTGTGCAATCAAGCATGGGTTGCCTGTCGCCGCTGTACCCGGTGGCGGCTATCGCCGCGACTGGCAACAGCTGATCCCGCTTCATATGTCGCTGTTTGAGGCGGCGCTCCACCGTTTTGGTTGATGGCATGGCTTATAGCGCGGACACCCCATCAGAGTGGGCGGCATTTCACCAGATAAAACAGAAGAGGCGACCCTTGGGTCGCCTCTTCGTGTTTTGTCCTCTCGGTCACACAAGCTCGCTCGTTGTCAGGCAAGCTCGGGACGCCTGAGGATAATTATCTCTGACGCTTGCGGGCGTACTTGCGACGGGCGCGGGCCTGACGCTCCTCTTCCCGCTCGGCCTTCTCTTTGGCTTTTTGCTCGGCTTCTGCGGCAGCTTCGACAATCTCGACGCTCACCATCTCCGGCGTCTCCAGCGAGATGCGGCCAAGCAAGCCGGAGCGGAACTCGTTAATCAAGATCTCGGACGCCTTGTGCAGGTCGGCCAGCCCCCCTTTGCGCATAAACGCCCGCTGGCGGGCGATCATCTCCAGCAGCTCGATCTCGGTCTCGGGCAACTCGTCAATCTGGTAGCGCGCCTTGATCCGCTCCGGATAGGCCTTGATGAAGTAGTCAGCGGCGAACATGGCGATATCGGCATAGTCGAACACCGTGTCTTTAATGGCCGCTGTGATGGCCAGACGATAACCACAGGAGGGCGGGTTGAGCTTGGGCCAGAGGAAACCTGGGGTATCGGTCAGGATAACGTTGTTATCCAGCTTGATCCGCTGCTGGGACTTGGTCACCCCCGCCTCGTTGCCGGTACGGGCGATGATGCGCCCCGCCAGGGTATTGATCAGAGTGGACTTGCCCACGTTGGGGATCCCCATGATCATCGCCCGCACGCCGCGCAGCTCAAAATTGCGCTCCGGCAGCATCTCGTGACAGAGAGTCAGCAGTTGCTTGATCTTCTCCGGCTCTTGTTGCGTCAGCGGCAGCGCCTTGATCCCCTTCTCTTTTTCCATGTGCGCCACCCACAGATCGGTGATCGCCGGATCGGCGAGGTCCGCCTTGTTCAGCACCTTGATCACCGGGGTATCACCACGCAGCTCGGGCACCAGCGGGTTTTCGCTGGAGAAGGGGATGCGGGCATCGAGCATCTCGATGATCACATCGACCTGGGGCATGACCTCGGCAATCTCTTTGCGGGCCTTGTGCATGTGACCGGGGAACCAGTTGATGGACATATCCGTTACTCTCTGTGGGGGCTGCGGGCGCGCGCATGGAACAACAGGCGCTCTGCCGCGGGCATCGAACGAAGGGGGCGCATTTTACCTGCTGCGGGCCTCTTTTGACAGGTCATTCTAACCATCACCTCATCAAATCAGCAAACCGCCGAGGCGGAGCAACCTTGCCGGAAGCGACCGGACCAACTGGCTCAATTGATAGATAACACATTGATATAGTGTAACATTTTCATCACTTTTTCACACAACCGTCACCGATAGTCAGTAAAAGTGTCATCTGCCCCCTCTAGGCTGCGCTCAGGTTTTACAAGGAGCGAACCCCAATGAGAAAAATGGCAGGACTTGCAGTGATGATCGGCGCCGCCCTGGCTGCCGGCTGCAAATCAGACAATGACACGGTGGCGACCAAGCCCGCAGCCCAACCCACCAACGTCATCTTCTTCCTCGGTGACGGCATGGGCCTCAACACCCTGACGGCGGCCCGCATCTACGGTGTCGGCGAAGAGGGTGATCTCACCATCGATACCCTGCCAGAGACGGCCTTTATCAAGACCTTCTCCCACGATGCCCAGGTCACTGACTCGGCCCCCTCAATGGCGGCCTACATGACCGGGGTCAAGAGCAACAACGGCGTCATCAGCATGGACGGCGACGCCACCTATGAGAGTGACTGCAGCAAGAGCGCCGGCAAGCCGGTGACCACCCTGCTGGAGCTGGCCAAAGCCGATGGCCGCGGTACCGGCGTGGTGACTAGTACCCGGGTAACCCACGCCACCCCGGCGGCTACCTATGCCCATATCTGCAACCGGGATCTGGAGGCAGATATCGCCGTCCAGCTGGTGCCGGGCGGCAAAGGCTACAACAGCGCCCTCAAGGAGGGGCTGGATGTGGTGCTCGGTGGCGGCAGCAGTTTCTTCCTGCCCAAAGCTGACAAGGGCAAGCGGGAGGATGGCCGCAACCTCATCAGCGAAATGCAGGCCAAGGGCTACCAGTTTGCCAGCAATCTGGATGAGCTGAACAAGGCCGATGCGGGCAAGCCGCTGCTGGGTCTGTTTGGTTCCAGCCACATGAAATATGACCTGGACCGCCCCGCCAGCGAGCCGTCACTGGCCCAGATGACCCTGGCCGCCATCAAGCAGCTCAAGGGCAAAGAGAAGGGTTACTTCCTGATGGTGGAAGGGGGCCGCATCGACCACGCCCTGCACGACACCAACGCCAAGCGGGCGCTGCAGGACACCATCGCCTTCGACAACGCCATCAAGGCCGCCATCGACGAGGTGAAAAAGAGCGACCCCGAGCTGAAAAACACCCTGATCGTGGTCACCGCCGATCACGACCACACGCTCGTGCTCAACGGCTATGCCAAGCGCACCGGCAAGACCACCGCCGACAACCCCGGCGTACTCGGGCTGGTGAAGAACTACGAGACTGGCGAGCCAAGCAAGGATAGCGAGGGCATGCCCTACACCATCATAGGTTTTGGCAACGGCTACAACCGGGTGGATGGCCCGCGCAGCAGCGTCGCCCCGCTCGACGACGCCACCGTCTCCGCCAATGACTACCACCAGGAAGTGGTGGTCAAGGTAGGCGAGATCGGCAACGAGACCCACGGCGGCACAGATGTCTTCCTCGGCGCCATCGGCAAGGGGGCTGACAGCTTCCATGGCTCACTCGATAACACCGCCGTGTTCGGCAAGATCAAGGCTGCGGCCAAGCTGTAAGGAGCACTTTCATGAGCAAACAGATGAACACATCCATCAAGCACACGCTGGTCTGCGCAGCCCTGTTCAGTGCGCTGGGCGCAACCTCCCAGGCACAGGCCGCTGATGCCAAAAACGTCATTCTCTTTATCGGTGATGGCATGGGGCCCACCGTGCTCACCGCCACCCGCCTGTTCAAGGTGGGAGAAGAGGGCAATCTGGAGATGATGAAACTGCCGCGCAGTGCCCGCATCAAGACCTTCTCCAACGATGCCCAGACCACCGACTCGGCCCCCTCCATGGCGGCCTACACCACCGGGGTCAAGATGAACAACGAGGTGATCGCCATGAGCAGCGACACCAAAGCCGTCGCCCCCGGCAAAGACGTCAATGGCAACAAAACCGTCAACAATTGCAGCAGCGATAACGGCAAGCCGGTGCCCACCATTCTCGAGCTGGCCAAGGCGGCAGGCAAATCGGTCGGGGCCGTCACTACCACCGAGCTGACCCACGCGACCCCGGCGGCTACCTACGCCCACATCTGCCATCGGGATGCCGCCTATGACATCGCCGCACAAGCTGTTCCGGGGGGCGCAGGTTTCAACCAGGCGCTGGGGGATGGGGTCGATGTGCTGATGGGCGGTGGTGCCAACCACTGGACCCCCTACAGCGCCAGCAACAAGGGCGGTCGCAATGACAACCGCGACCTGACCGCCGAGATGAAGGTGCAGGGATACAGCTATGTCACCACCCAAAGTGAACTGGCCAAGGTCACCAGCGGCAAGGTGCTCGGTCTGTTCAGCAGCAAATCCCACCTCGACTACGAGCTGGATCGGGTCGCCAAAGGGGCTGCCAATACCCAGCCGTCCCTCTCCGAAATGACCGCCAAGGCGATCGACCTGCTGAGCAAGAACAGTCAGGGTTATTTCCTGATGGTAGAAGGCGGCCGGATCGATCATGCCCTGCACGGCACCAACGCCAAGCGCTCGCTCACCGACGCGGTGGCACTGGATGAGGCGGTCAAGACGGCGCTGGGTAAAGTGGATCTCAGCAATACCCTGATCGTGGTCACCGCCGACCATGACCACACCATGACCATTAACGGCTACTCCGCCAAGGGCAATCCGGTGCTGGATCTGGTGAAAAATGGCGATGGCTCGACCCAGAACGACGTGGATGGAAAGCCCTTCACCACCCTGGTGTTCGGTAACGGCCCCAACCGCCCCGATGTACGCCCGGTCCTCACCAGCGATCAGGTGATGGCTAATGACTATCTGCAGGAGACCGGCGTCAAACTCACATCGGAAACCCACGGCGGCGGCGATGTGATGCTGTTTGCCGATGGCGCCGGCAGCAACCGCTTCAAAGGCACGCTGGATAACACCAAGGTGTTTGGCAAACTGCGGGAGGCGCTCGGCCTGTAAGCAGCAGGGGCCCGGGTACATCTGAGCAATCGACTCAGCGACCCGGGCCCCGGCTCTTTCGAGCGACAGATGATGATGCGACTTTTGCTTTCATTATGGCTGCTTGGCAGCACCCTCGCCTTCCCCCTGCATGCTGACGACACGCCCCCGAATCTCGCCGCCCGGATCAGCTATCACGACCGGAACACCGGCAGCGATGGCATCGCCAGAGAGAGTGTCTGGCAAGAGAAGTGGCTGCGCGTGGGCAATCAGGTGTGGAGCCAGCGGCTCATTCCCCTCCCCCTTGCCCGTGCCTATCATGCCACTCACGACGCCACCCCCGGCCACAAGCACTTTACCCACCAGATGGCGGCCCGCTGGGTCAGCCACAGTGATGAGGGTGAACTTCAGCTGCGCTATGCCGACAGCTGGCACAACCAGCTGGTTGAAGTGCCGGTGGAAGAGTATGGCCAGGTGGCCTTCAAGCCCGACTGGCTGCGGATCCGCCATCTCGTCAACCCAGTGCTGCTCGAGGGGATGACCCCGCTGGATGAGGCCGCCCCCGAGCAGGCCCGCTGGTATGAAAAGCGCGAAGGGCAGCAACGAACCCGCATTCTCTGGTCGAGTCAGTGGCAGATCCCGCTGGTGGTCGAATCGGCCAGTCTCGACGGCTATCGCAGCTACCGGATGGAGGTAACCCTGCGCAAGCTGCCTGCTCAGCTTCCCTGGCAGCAACTCGCTGATTACGAAGTGCGCGATCTGCGCGATTTCTTCGACTGAGATCCCAACCCCTCAGCGAGCCCAACGACAACGCAGGCAGGAATGTTACACTCTGCATATTCGACTCTGGCTCACGACCTTGATGCGCGCTCTCTGCCTGCCCTTTTTTGCACTGCTGTTGTTGCTGGTACACACCGGTGCCCAGGCTATTGTGCTGGTGGCGGCCGAGCTGCCCCCTTACGTCATTCGCTCCTCTCACGGCAAACCAAGCGGTGTCGCCATCGAGATCATGGAAGAGGCCGCGCGACGCCTTAAAGAACCGCTCACCATCGAGTTGATGCCGCTGGCCCGAGCCCTCACCCAAACCACCCATCGCAAGGATGTACTGCTGATACCGCCAGTACGCAGCTCTCAACGGGAGCATCTCTACTACTGGGTTTCCCCCATCCTTGATGAAGAGTTCCTCATTGTCAGCAATCGCCACAAGCATCCCACCCCGCTCATGATAAACGCGCTTCCTTCACTCAAGGTGGGCACCTTGCGTCACTCCTTCGGCCAGTATCTGCTCAAGCAGAGGCTGAATCTCGCCAGCCAAACCGTCGCCACCGAAGACCTCAATGCCCTCAAACTGCAACGAGGACGCATCGATGCCTGGGTCGCAGCCTGGAACGTCATCCTCTACAACCAGCAGACGGGCGGATTTTCCATCGATGAGATAGTAAAAGGCGAATCCTTGATGCGTACCCAGTTATTTATCGCGGCCAGCAAGGATTTTCCCTTCACCGAAGGGCGTCGCTGGCAAGCCGTGATTGACGAGATGCGCCATGATGGCACACTGGCGCGGATCATCCGTCAGTACAACTATCAGGTTCCTGAGTAGTCACTCAATCACGGTTGCCAAGGCCGGCCAGAATGGTTATGGTAGCCCCATGAAAATACTCGCTATTTCCTCGCATTTGCTCACACCCTGCTGAGCCCCCGCCTCGCTCCTTCGGCCGCGAGTCGCTTGGGGGCATGGCATTTTCAATCGATTGAACCTGTTGAATCCATTTTTGTAACACTTTGCGTGATGGCCAACCTGCACCCGCCGGTATGGGCCTATCCGCTATTGATAAGGAATATCTTATGAAACAACCTCATCTGGTTATCTCCAGCCTTGATCTGGACCGTATCGAACAACTGCTCGGCAACCACCCGCAGCATCTCGCCCTGCAAGAGGAGCTGGACCGCGCCGAGATCCGCGAACCGGCCGACATGCCGCCGGACGTGGTCACCATGAACAGCAAGGTACGCTTCAAGATGCAGAGCAGCGGCAACGAGTTCTGCCTCACCCTGGTCTACCCGCGCGATGCCAAGGGCGACGAGAGCAACATCTCGGTACTGGCGCCGGTGGGCAGCGCCCTGCTCGGTCTGAAAGTGGGCGACAGCATCGCCTGGCCAGGCCCGGCCGGTCGCACCATCGAGGTCGAAATTCTGGACGTGGTTTATCAGCCGGAGCGCGCCGGCGAGCTGCACCGCTGAGTCCCCCGGGCTGGTCATCCCCCTGTTGATCAGCCCGCTTGCTCGCCCTTGCAAGCTGATCCCGATCAAGCTTTGCGCACCTTGCCCCCCGGTTTTTAGCCCCTTTTCCTGCTGCTGCTTGAGCCTGACTCGGGGGGCAGGTATCTTGTTGGCCGCGTCATGGTCATGACGCACCGAATTTCAGGCTGACATCATGATAAACATTGCCCTCATCGACGATCACCAGATCGTCCGATCCGGTTTTGCCCAACTGCTCAATCTGGAGCCCGATCTGCAGGTGGTCGCCGAATTCGGCTCCGCCAGCGACGCCCTTGCCGGTCTGCCCGGCAGCGGGGCGCGAGTCTGCGTCTGCGACATCTCGATGCCCGACCAATCGGGGCTGGATCTGCTCAAGCAGCTCCCCTCCGGTCTCGCGGTGGTAATGCTCTCGGTGCATGACAGCCCCGCCCTCATCGAGCAGGCGCTGCAAACCGGTGCCAAAGGATTTCTCTCCAAGCGCTGCAGTCCGGACGAGCTGATCGCCGCGGTGCGTACCGCCGCCCAGGGGGGGTGTTATCTGACACCGGACATCGCCCAGAAACTGGCCAGCAGCAGCCGGGATCCCCTCACCAATCGGGAGCGGGAGATTGCCCAGTTGCTGGCACAGGGGCTGGAGGTGAAAGCCATCGCCGAGCAACTTGGCCTCTCCCCCAAGACGGTTCACGTCCATCGCGCCAACCTGATGGACAAGCTCAAGGTCAGCAACAACGTCGAGCTGGCCCACCGCATGCTGGATAGCTGGTGATCTCCCGTTTTGCCAGCTATGTCGCCATCGCGCTGGCGGCCTGCTTCATCTTTGCCGCCGGCTGGTTTTGCCTCTGGAGCATCAGCCTGCATCTGGCGGGCGGCCCGGCGCTGGCGGTGCTGCTCTTCCCCTTCGGCCTGCGCCTTGGCTTGCTGCTGCAAAGTCCCGGCCACTACTGGCCGCCGCTGTTGCTGTGCGAAGGGCTGCTGCTCTACTGGCTCAATCTGGAAGTGGGGCTGCCCCACTGGCCTTGGCTGGTCGCGGGCAGTCTGCTGACCCTGCTACCGCTGCTGATTGCCCGTCGCCAGCAGGTGCGCAACGACTGGCAGCAACTGTTGCTGCTGCTCGCCACCGTCACGGCGGCGGCGCTGCTGCAAGCCCTGCTCTGGCATCTGGCCGGGGAAGATGGCCTCTCGGCCCTGCTGCTCAGCCTGACCGGCGGTCTGACCCTCACCTCCACCTGCATGCTGATCTGGCACTACCTCACCCGCGCCACCTGGGTGCCGCTGGGGCCTGCGCTGGTGGATCAGCCGGTGGAGTGGCGCTTTCGCCATCTGGTCTGGTATCTGCTGCTGTTCGTATTGAGCCTCTGGCTGCAACTGGGATTGCCCAACTCGCTGGTACGCTTCACCCCGTTTTGTCTGGCCATCCCCATCATCGCCATGGCGTGGCGCTACGGCTGGCAAGGGGCGCTGCTCGCCACCCTGATGAACACCATCGCCCTGCTGGCCAGTCAGGCCTGGCACGATCACCCTCTCGATCTGCTGCTCTCCCTGCTGGCCCAGAGCCTTACCGGCCTGCTGCTGGGTGCCGGGATCCAGCGCCAGCGCGAACTCAATCAGGCGCTGACCCGCCAACTCGCCCATAATCGCCAACTCACCGAGCGGCTGCTGGAGACCGAGGAGAGCATCCGCAAGGAGGTAGCGCGCGAGCTGCACGACGACATCGGCCAGACCATCACCGCCATTCGTACCCAAGCCGGGATCGTACGCCGCCTCGCCCCCGATAATGCCGGGGTGGGCCAGAGCAGCGCCCTGATCGACACACTGTCGCTCGGGATCTACGACGCGGTGCGCGGTCTGCTCGGGCGGCTGCGCCCGCGCCAACTCGACGACATGACTCTTGAACAGGCGGTACGGGCACTGCTCAGAGAGCTGGAGCTGGAGCGTCACGGCATCGTCACCCGTCTGGAGTGGCAGCTGGCGGATGGGGATCTCTCGGATGCCCAGCGGGTCACCCTGTTTCGGGTCTGTCAGGAGGGGCTCAACAACGTGGTCAAACATGCCAACGCCCACTCGGTCACCATTCGCGCTCGGGCCTACGGCGAGCAGTTGCAACTGGTGCTGGAAGATGATGGCCGCGGTTTGCCGGAAAGCCGCCCGCAACAGGGCTATGGCCTGCTCGGCATTCGCGAGCGGGTACAGGCCCTAGGGGGCAATCTGCAACTCTCCTGCATCCACGGCACTCAGCTGACGGTCAACCTGCCCAGTCGCAGACGGGAAGAGAGTCATGGCTAATCACCACCAGAGGGCCTGCCAGTGCTGAGTTTTATGAGAAGCGCGCCGCACCGGCCCCTTATCCGGGATCAGGCCGAGATCGACGCCACCTATCGCCACTGGCGGCTGCACCTGCTGCTGACCATGTATCTGGGCTACGCGGTGTTCTACTTCACCCGCAAGAGCTTCAACTTCGCCATGCCGGACATGCTGGCGAGCGGCATGCTGGACAAGTCCGACATCGGCATGCTCTGGACCCTGTTCTACATCACCTACGGCTGCTCCAAGTTCTTTTCAGGCATCATCAGTGACCGCGCCAACCCGCGCTACTTTATGGGTGTCGGACTGATGGCCACCGGCGTTATCAACATCCTGTTCGGCCTCTCGTCGGCACTCTGGATGTTTGCCACCCTCTGGGTCGCCAACGCCTTCTTCCAAGGTTGGGGCTGGCCCCCCTGCTCCAAGCTGCTTACCAGCTGGTATTCGCGTACCGAGCGCGGAGTCTGGTGGTCGGCCTGGAACACAGCTCACAACGTCGGCGGCGCGCTCATCCCCCTTATCGTCAGCACCATCGCCCTGCAACATGGCTGGCGCTACGGCATGATAGTGCCCGGCCTTATCGCCATCATCGCGGGATTGTTCCTCTGCTGGCGGCTGCGGGATACCCCGAGTGCCATGGGATTGCCAACGGTGGGCGAGTGGCGCAAGGATGCCATGGAGCTGGCCCAGCAGACTCAGGATGCGGGCCTCTCCCATCGCCAGATCCTGCGCAAATATGTGCTGGGCAACCCCTATATCTGGCTGCTCGCCTGCTGCTACGTGTTGGTCTATGTGGTGCGCACCGCCATCAATGACTGGGGCAACCTCTACATGACCGAGCAGCGCGGCTTCAATCTGATGAGCGCCAACTCGGCCATCTCCATGTTCGAGGTGGGGGGCTTTATCGGCGCTTTGGTGGCGGGTTGGGGATCGGACAAGCTGTTCAACGGCAACCGTGGCCCGATGAACCTGATCTTTGCGGTGGGGATCCTGCTGGCGGTGGGATCGCTCTGGCTGATGCCCTTCTTCAGCTATGTGATGCAGGCGGCCTGCTTCTTTACCATCGGCTTCTTCGTGTTTGGCCCCCAGATGCTGATCGGCATGGCAGCGGCGGAGTGCTCCCACAAAAACTCGGCGGGGGCCGCCACCGGCTTTGTCGGCCTGTTTGCCTACATGGGGGCGGCGCTGTCAGGCTATCCGCTGGCCAAGGTGATGGAGATCTGGCACTGGAACGGCTTCTTCGTGGTGATCTCGGTGGCGGCAGGTATCTCGGCCCTGCTGCTGCTCCCCTTCCTCAAGGCGCAGGCACCGAGACCCCCTCAAGCGAATGCAGATTAGCGGGTGGCAGCTAACGAGCTATATCCGGCAAGCAGACAGGGCGCGGATCACCGCGCCCTGATTTTATTCCTGAACCTATTCCTGCATCAGGCAGCCTGACAGACCCGGTTCTTTCCTTCCCGCTTGGCCCGATAGAGAGCGTCATCCGCACGGCTGAACAGGCTGTCAAAGTGCCACTCCCCCTGCCAGTAAGCAATACCCATGCTGACGGTGATATGAATCCCCTCCACCTCGCTGGCCGCAAGCTGAACCCGCAGTGACTGGCAACGGGCGATGGCCTCGTCTGCGGCGACATGGCGAAACAACAGCACAAACTCCTCGCCCCCAAAGCGACTGGCCAATACGCCCTCCAGCTCGCGCAGTGCCAACCCGACCCGCTCCAGCACCCGATCCCCCACCTCATGGCCATGCCGATCGTTGATCTGCTTGAAGTCATCCAGATCGAGCACCACCAACGCCCCCTGCTGTGCAGGGCGTCCCCAGGCCAGACGTTCCATAAAACCACGGCGATTGAACAAGCCGGTCAACGGATCATGACTGGCCTGATAGCGCAGCTCCAGCGCCCGGTGCTGGTTGCAGAGCAGCAGTACCCCGAAGGTGAGCATGGAGCTACCCACCAGCATGGAGACATAGGGCAACACGTTGAACAACTGACGCTGGAACGGGCTTTCGATCACCTCGCCCCACACGGTAAATATCCGCATCAGGGTCATGGCAATCAGCACCAGATTGAGGCCAATCAGCACCCATACCGCCACCTGATAATCAGGGCGGCCGTGACGCCAGAGCTGCCAGATGATGAGCGAACTGAGTATGAGGAAGGTGGCGCTGCTGATCATCACCCGCACCGCAATCCGGCCATCGATTGCGACCGACCAGGTCATGACGGCGGCAAACAGCAGGATGAATCCCCAGCAGACAGGCCAGCCCGGCGATTGACGGAAGAAACAGCGTTGGGCGACCAGCAGCAACGACACATGAAAAATCAGGAAGACATTGCCCACCCAGGAGCCATAGGGGGTGGGGGTCAGCAGCAGACTGGCAAATCCAGCCTGACCCAGCATGGCAAACAGACTGGACCACCACCAGACCCCGACACCGGGAATATCGTTGTGGGTAACACGAATGATGGTAAGAGTGAGGAAACCGAGACAATAGCCACACAAGGCCATGATCATCAAGGTAAAAATATCCAGCTTAAGCAGTAGTGAGGCGTCCATACCAAAGCCATGCAGAGAGGGTAACTGAGTATATGAGAAGCGTTTGCCAAGACCCAGTGCGACTTGATGGTTTTCACAATAAAGCCCGTTCGTTTGCTGACAAACAGAGCAATGCGTGTGATATCCCACCAATGCGTATTCGTATCAGCCCCACAAAAAGCCTCTTACGGAGCCCAACAACTCAATAAGAGTCGCAAGCGGCGCCCTGAGTTTGTAACAAAATGTCTTGGGGATAATTTGGGCTTGAACCCACCCCATTAGATAGATATGTTGTTTTCGTGTGATTTTATGAATGAAGCCATGAGCAATAAATGTCTCTAACCTGTTGAGTCTTCTGACACAATCTGTTTTTGGTACATTTTTCACTCAACAACTATTCATAGCATCTCATATGGGGCTTTTGTCCCGCTCAAGACATTCATCCTGTCTTGCCTGTTGCCGGATGCAGCAGTCTCTTGTGCCACGGAGTCGCACGGGATCAGGTTCAAGGCCGAACAAACCACCGACAGAGACGTCACTTATGATCAAAAAACTGATTCTTTCTACCCTGCTGTTTTGCGGGATCGCCACGGCGGCCCCGACCCCTGCCCCCACCTCCACCCTGGATGCCGTGCTCGAACGCGGCGTGCTGCGAGTCGGCTTCGACGCCGGCTATCAACCCTTCGAGATGACCAACAAGCAGGGCCAATACATCGGCTTTGATGTGGATCTCGCCAAGATGGTCGCCAAAGAGATGGGCGTGAAGGTCGAGTTCGTCAACACCGCCTGGGATGGCATCATTCCGGCGCTGCTGACCAACAAGTTCGACGTCATCATGGGCGGCATGACCGTCACTCCCCAGCGCAACCTGCGGGTCAACTTTGCCGATCCCTACATCGTGGTCGGCCAGACCATCGTCCTGCGCAAAGAGAAGGCGGGCGAAATCAAATCCTTCACCGACCTCAACGACCCGAAATACAAGATCGCGGTCAAGCTCGGCACCACCGGCGAGCAGGCAGTGAAGCGCCTGATCCCCAAAGCCACCCTGCTGCAGTTTGAAACTCAGGATGACGCCAAGCTGGAAGTGATCAACGGCAAGGTCGATGCGTTCGTCTATGACCTGCCCTACAACGCTATTTTCGCCTCCCAGAACAAGGGCGCCGTGGTACACCTCGACAAGCCGTTCACCTTCGAGCCGCTGGCCTGGGCCATCCGCAAAGGGGATCAGGACACCCTCAACTGGTTCAACAACTACCTGCGCCAGATCAAGGGCGATGGCAGCTACGACCGTCTCTACAAGAAGTGGTTCGAATCCAACGCCTGGCTGAATCAGCTCAAATAACCTCCAGGGGGCGGCACATGCCGCCCCTGCACCACGCAGCTCCCCACACAATAACGAGAAGAGGTTGTGACTGTGCACACACCCAAACCGACAAGACAGATGGAAAAACAGCCCAATCAGCTACTCTGGCATGGGGTTTTCCTGCTGATGCTGCTGGTTGCCGTATTCGGCATCTACAAGGCTGTCCAGTCAGTGGATTACACCTGGCGCTGGGAACGCATTCCCCAATACATCGCCTATCAGGCGGAGCAGAAGAATGTCGCCGAATTTGACGGCACCGTGATGGCGGGCACCAGCGAGGCCGAGAAGGGCAAGCTGTTCCTGCAAGACGATCTCGACCCCAATGTGCGGCAAGCCATCGCTAGCACTGGCGTACAAGTCGCCGAAGGGGATACCGTTTTTCGTGGCGATACCCTCGACACCCAGCTGAGCTGGACCGCAGGCCCCATCGCCTGGGGCGTCTGGGTCACCGTCAAGCTCTCGCTGGTAGCAGGCATCTTCGCTATTTTGCTTGGCACCCTGGCCGGACTGGCCCGCCTCTCCCCCAATCCGGCCCTGCGCAATCTGGCCATCACCTATGTGGAGCTGATCCGCGGCACGCCGCTGCTGGTACAGATCTTCATCGTCTACTTCTTTATCGGCACCGTGCTGAACCTCGACCGCTTCACCGCCGGGGTCGCCGCGCTGGCGGTCTTTACCGGTGCCTATGTGGCGGAGATCGTCCGCGCCGGCATCAGTTCCATTCACAAGGGGCAGATGGAGGCGGGTCGCAGTCTGGGCCTCACCTCCGCCCAGACCATGCGCTACGTCATCCTGCCGCAGGCGTTCAAACGGGTGCTGCCGCCACTGGCGGGTCAGTTCATCAACCTGATCAAGGACTCCTCGCTGGTGTCGGTCATCTCCATCACCGATCTGACCAAGGCGGGACGCGAGGTGGTCAGCTCTACCTTCAGCCCGTTCGAGGTGTGGTTCACCGTGGCGCTGCTCTATCTGGTGCTGACCGGTACTCTCTCCTTTCTGGTGCGCCGTCTCGAGGTGAAATATGCGAAAAGCAACTGATCCCATCATCAAAACGACCGGTGTAGAGAAGTTCTACGGCAGCGAAGTGCATGCCCTGAAAAACGTCACCACCGAGGTGGCCGAAGGGGAAGTGGTCGTGATCGTCGGCCCCAGCGGCTCGGGCAAATCCACCTTCCTGCGCACCCTCAACCAGCTGGAGACCATCAACGACGGCAAGATCGTGGTCGATGGCATCAGCCTGACAGAGCCGGGCGATGTCAACAAGCTGCGGGAAGAGGTGGGCATGGTGTTCCAGTCCTTCAACCTCTTTCCCCACCTGACGGTGCTGGATAATATCTGCCTCGCCCCTCAGAAGGTGCGGGGGCTGTCGCGCCGTGAGGCCGAAGACAGAGCCAAGGCGCTGCTGCTGAAAGTGGGGCTGTCGGTGAAAGCGGCCAGCTATCCCTCCCAACTCTCCGGCGGTCAGCAACAGCGGGTGGCCATCGCCCGGGCGCTCGCCATGCAGCCACGCATCATGCTGTTTGACGAGCCCACCAGTGCGCTGGACCCCGAAATGGTGGGGGAAGTGCTGGATGTGATGAAGGGGCTGGCCCGCGAAGGGATGACCATGGTGGTAGTGACCCACGAGATGGGCTTTGCCCGCGAGGTGGCTGATCGGGTGCTCTTTATGGAGAGTGGCGAACTGCTGGTGGATGAAAAACCCGCCGATTTCTTCGACAATCCCCCCTCCCCACGCCTGCGCCAGTTCCTGAGTCAGGTGCTGTAGCCAACACGCTCTGCTGGATAAACGAAGAGGGACCGCAAGGTCCCTCTTCTTGTGTGTCACGCTGAGCAGGCTTAACCCAGCTGAACCCGAGTGCCCCTCTCATCGGCTCAGCGCGGGGACTTTCCCAAATAGCGCTCCACGATCACTTTCACCCCGTCACGTTTTTTGAGCTGATAGAGCTCCTTGTCAAACTGGTCGATAAAGGCCTGTTTGTAGGGATACTCTCCCTTGCGGCTGTAGCCGAGAAACCCCTGCTCCTTGCTGAGCACCGGCCCCTGTTTGAGCAGGGACATATCGGCCACCGCCAGCTGATCGGCCTTTATCATGTTGAGCAACTCATAGAGCAGGGAGAGGCGATCATTGATGGTGCAATCGACCCGGCCGCGAACAATCTTGAGCAGGTTCTCCCGATTGCTTTTCACCTCCTCCACGTCGATCTGCTTCTCTTTTACCGCCTGCCAGAAGGCATCGCCGCCGACGGCAAAACCGGCGTTCATGCCAAAACGCAAACCGTGATAGTCGAGCGGAAACCTAGCCTGCGGGGTATTGGCCGCCACACTGGCGCCGCACATCACCACCAGCTCTTCATCCAGCATCGGCTGGGAGTAGGGCCACATATAAGGGCGGGTATCGGGCATGTAGTAAGGTGGAAAGATGGCGAAGGCGGCCCCCTGCTCCACCATGCTCAGACCGCGCCGCCACGGCATGGGCTTGAGCACCACCTCATAGTCAGGCATGGCAGAGGTCACCTCACGGATGATGTCGGCATAGATCCCCCTGACCTCCTCCCCTTCCTGCCAGGAGTAGGGGGGATAGTTGGCATCGGCCAAAATTTCAACACGGGTTTTGGCCTGGGCCAGCAGGCAAAATCCCAGCAACAGATAAACACAGACACGCATCGCCCAATCCTCTGACGGTCAATCTGCATCAAGCATAGTCAGCGGTCACCATCCATCAGATTGAATTGCGGCCTCACTGCAAACCCGCCAGAGCCATCGGGCAAGATGGCTAGAAAATGTTAATGAAATATTGCTTTCATCCTTTATGCTGAAGAGCAATTGCTCTGAATGGATGGCCGCATATGGATGTGCAACTGCTTCTGCTCTACCTCTCACCGGTTTTTCTGGCCTTTATCGGCTGGGAGATGCTCTACCTGCGCAAACATGGCGCGGCCTTTCCCACCGCTACCTACCAGTGGCGGGATCTGTTCGCCAACGCAGCCCTGGCCCTGATGCATCAGGGGGGCGATGTGCTGGCGGCCATCGCCATTGCTTATCTGTATGACACCCTCTGGGGCTGGCGACTGTTCGATATCGAGCTGAATCTCTGGAGTGTGCTACTGCTGTTCCTGTTGCAGGATCTCTGTTACTGGCTGTTCCACTTCACCAGCCACCATGTGCGCTGGCTGTGGGCCTCCCACGTGGTGCACCACAGCTCGGAGCGGCTCAACCTCTCCACCGCCTTTCGCCAGAGCCTGATGTACCCCATCTCCGGCATGTGGCTGTTCTGGATCCCGATGATTGTCATCGGCTTCCCGCCCGAGGCGGTGGTCGCCACCGTGCTGCTGAGCCTGGGCTTCCAGTTTTTCGTCCACACCCAGGTGGTGGGCAAGCTCGGCTGGCTTGAGTGGATCTTCAACACCCCCTCCCACCACAGGGTGCACCACGCCAGCAACGCCAAATACATAGACCGCAACTTCGCCGGGGTGCTGATCATCTGGGATCGTCTGTTTGGCACCTTTGTGGAAGAAGACCCGGCCGAGCCGTGCCGCTTCGGCATCACCAAGCCTATCCACAGCTTCAACCCCCTCACTCTCACCTTCCATGAGTGGCGCGACATGCTGCGTGACGCCCGTGGCCTACCCTGGCGACAAAAGCTCGCAGTGCTGTTTGGCAAACCGGCCGGACCAGCCAGCCGCTGAGCCTTCGCATCGAATAGCAACTCCCGGATAGCAAGCCCCTGATAACCAGTCCCTGATAACAAGAGAGCGCCACTGTGGCGCTCTCTTTTATGCTCAGTCACCTCTTCGATATCAGAGATGGGCGAACGACCAGACGGCGGGGATCAGGCTCAGCAAGGTCACTCCGGCCAATAGCCGCTCGCGGCCACTCAGGCAAAGATCTGTGCCCAGCTGACGGCGGCTGTAGAGAAACAGCAGCAAGCCCGGCCCGTAGAGCAACAACGACAGCAGCAGATACTCCACCCCGGCGGCATAGAGCAGCCAGAAGCCGTAACCGCTCGCCACCAGCGCCACCGCCCGCATCAGACCGCGGCCCTGCCCGCTCTCCCCCTTCCTGCTGAACGAGAGCTTGAGCAGAAACAAACCGATCAGCAGGTAAGGCACCAAAATCATCGAGGTCGATATAAGCAGCAGACTGGTGTAGCCCTTGCCGAGCAGCCATACCAGCAGCAGGCAAGTCTGCACCGTCAGGCTGGTGAGCCAGAGCGATGCGATAGGCGTCCCATTGCGGTTCTGGCGCCGGAAGATGGCGGGAAACGCACCGTGTCGGGCCGCGCTGAACGGTACCTCCGCCGAGAAGAGGGTCCAGCTCACGTAGGAGGCAAGCACCGAGACGATAAGGCCGACGCTGATGAGCAGCTTGCCCCAGGAGCCGGTCATCTGGGCCATCAGCCCAGCCATGGAAGGGTTGGGCAGCGCTGCGAGCTCGGGCCGACTCAATATTCCGAGCGCCAGCACCGAGATAAGCATATAGAGCAGCAGCGCCAATAGCACCCCAAGCACAGTGGCCGTGCCCACATCCAGCCGGTTTCTGGCGCGGGCCGACAGCACCGCTGCCCCCTCGATACCGGTGAAGACCCAGAGGGTGATCAGCATGGTGTTGCGCACCTGCTCGGAAACCGGCACCGCCAGGCTACTACCCTGCTGATCCGCCACGAAGGTGACCGGATCGAACCAGTAGCAGGCAAACAGAATAAACAGCAGCAGCGGCAGGCTCTTGGCCAGGGTCGCCACCAGATTGAATAGCGCCGCCTGCTGCACACCTCGAGCCACCAGCAGGTGCACAGCCCAAAGGATGCAGGACTCGCCGACAAACGCCGCCAGGGTATTGCCGTCACCAAACCAGATCTGCTCCGGCGTATCGACAAAGCTGCCCAGCGCCGCAAATGCGATCACCAGATAGCCCACCACGCCGATGGTGGCACAGAGCCAGTATCCCCAGGCAGAGAAGAAGCCCACCAGCTCGCCAAAACCGGCGCGGGCGTAGCTGTAGATGCCGCCGTCGAGATCCGGCCTTAACCGCGACAGATAGAGAAAACTCATGGCGAGCGCCAGGATGCCCACACCCGTCACGCCCCAGCCGATCAGCACGGCGCGGGCGCCAGCCACCTCGGCCATGTTCTGGGGCAGGCTAAAAATTCCCGCCCCCACCATGGAGCTGAACACCAGCGCGGTGAGTGACCAGAGCCCAATCTTGCTCTCTTTCATGGAAGCTCCTTAGCGCAACCGGCGGCTCAGCGCCTGAATATGCTCGGGGCCGATGCCGCAGCAACCACCGATCAAATTCGCCCCGGCCGCGCGCCAGCGCTCGGCCCAGCCGAGATAATCCAGCGGCCCCAGATCGGCGCGGATCTCGTCCAGCCCATCGTTGGCGGTGGCCTCTTTGGGCTGCGGCGGGAAGGCGTTGGCATAGGCGCCGAGGCGGATGTCTGCGCGGCCCAGCGCCTGCAATCGGGCGCGAGCAACCTCGAGGGCCCCCTCGATCACCTCGGGCTGACAGCAGTTGAACAGGATGGCATCGACCCCGGCCGCCACTAACGTGGTCACCGCATCAGCCACCTGCTCGCCGGAACGTAGTCGCGGCTCGTTGCCCGGCGCCTCATCTTCCAGCGTGAAGGAGACCCAGAACGGCTTGCCATCGTCAGGCAACAGCGCTTTCAGGGCCAGTGGCTCGGCAATCAGGCTCATGGTCTCGGCCAGCCAGATATCCACATAAGGGGATAGCGCCCGGATAAGCGGCGTCGCCAGCTCGCTCACCCTGTCCGCCTTGAACAGGTCGGCACGGTAGGAGCCAAACAACGGTGGCAGAGAACCCGCCACCTGCACGGCCCCCTTCTGCGCGTCAGCCACCTCACGGGCCAGTTGACCAGCCAGCGCTGCCAGCCCCTCCCCGTCGGCAAAGAAACGCTCATCGCCGATATGAAACGGCACCAGCGCATAGCTGTTGGTGGTGATGACCCGGGCTCCGCTCGCTACATAGGCCTGATGCACGTCACGCACCGTCTCTGGCGCCTCCATCAAGGCCAACGCCGACCACTCGGGTTGACGAAACGGTGCCCCCCGCCGTGCCAACTCGCGCCCCATGCCCCCATCCAGCACCCACAATTCCCTGGTTTCCATCTGTCGTGTCTCTTAGTTATGTGCGTTGTTTATTTGCGTATTTATCTGTTTGTTTTGTTGATCTGCGGTTTCACATCGAATCGCTGCAGATCGTCCTGCTTCATCCTGGGAAGCCCTTTTACCATTCAGCCATAAAAACATATAGATGTTTGGATGGCCAAAACAAGATAAAGCAAAGCGCCACGGGCGGCAATCAGTATCAGCAGAAATCAGCGTGCAAACGGCGAGGCAAACGCAGAAATGCAAGAGGCCACCCTAAGGTGGCCTCATCACAATCTTGATCCGCTGGTAACTTAACGCCCGGCCAGCACTCGCTTAATCTGTTTGACCCAGTCGGAGACCCGACCCTGCTGCGGCAAACCGCGCCAGATCTGCTCCCACTGGGCAGGGCTTAGCGGACGACCGAGGCGACGCTGTACACCCGCATAGAGGTAGTCATGGGCCGTAGTGGCCGCATGCTCGGAGGTGAGGAATTTGGAGACCGGATCGGTCAACCGCACATCCCGCATGCCGAGCAGCGGATAGTCGTTGTGCACCGCTGCCAGCATGGTCTCGCGCATGGCGGACTCGATGTAGCCACGGGCAAACAGGGCGGTCACCGACTCCAGCGACCCCTGATCCGGACCGTGATACTGCTCGTCAAAAACCGGGCTCGGCTCTGCCATCCCGCTTTGCACCACCGCATCGGGATCCGGCTGCGGCACGACCACGGCAGGCTTGGGGGCTACCGGCTTGGCTGCCACTGTGGCTTTGCGCGGCGCACTCTGGCTACAGGCACCCAGTGCCAGGGCGAGCGCGACACAGGCCAGCGCACGGGAATGAGACTGCATCTTCATGACTCTTATGTCGCTCCTTTTACGATTCCTGAGCTGGCTTCTCGGCCACAGCCGGTTCGACCCGGGTAACCAGCAGCTGATCAATCTTGTAACTGTCGATATCGACCACTTCGAACTTGTAACCGGCGTATTTGACCGAGTCAGTGCGCTTGGGGATCTTGCGCAGCATATACATGATAAAGCCGGCGATGGTCTCGTAGTTCTGGTTCTCGGGGAACTCTTCGATATCGAAGGCGCGCATCACGTCGGAGATGGGGGTAACCCCGTCCACCAGCCAGGAGTTCTCGTCCCGCTGGACGATCTGCTCTTCCACTACGTGGGTCGCCCACTCGCCCATGACGGTACTCATCAGGTCGTTCATGGTGACAATCCCCACCACCAGCGCGTACTCGTTCATCACCACGGCAAAGTCGCCACGATGATTCTTGAAGTACTCCATCGCCTCATAGAGGTTGAGGGTATCGGGGATGATGATGACGTTCTGCACCAGGTTGCCACCGATAAGATCGATGCTCTGTCCGCCGATAACGCGGATAAGCAGCTCTTTTGCATCGACAAAGCCCTTGATGCTGTCGAGGTTGTGGTCACAGACCAGAAACTTGTTGTGGGGATGCTCGGCGATCTTGGCCTTGATGCTCTCTTCGCTCTCTTGCAGGGTGAAGTAGATGAGACTCTCGCGGGCCGTCATGGCAGAGGTGACACCAAGGGACTGCAACTCGAACACGTTCTCGATGAGCTGATGCTCCTCGCGCTGGATAACCCCCGCCTCGGCACCGGCATCCATCACAGCATAGATATCATCGGAGGTGATCTCGTCGTTGCGCACCGTGGAGACGCGCATCAGACGGAACAGGGAGTTGGCCAACCCGTTGAAGATCCACACCAGCGGCATCAACACGGTGACGAAGAAGAGCATGGGGCGCACCACCACCACGGCAATCTGCTCGGGCATGGTCATGGCCAGACGCTTGGGCATCAGGTCAGCGATCAGGATAAACATGCCGGTGACGAACACAAAGGAGGCACCGGAGCTGATCTCGCCAAGCCAGGGGCCTTGGTAGAACTGGGAGACAATTCCCTTGATGGCGGGGTTGAGGGCAGACTCACCCAGGATACCGCCCAGAATGGCGACGGTATTGAGGCCAATCTGCACCACGGTGAAAAAGTTGCCCGGCTGGGCCTGCAGGGCCAGCACCTTTTCGGCCTGGCGATTACCTTCATCCGCCATCACCTGCAATTTGATTTTGCGAGACGCGGCGAGAGAGATCTCGGAGAGGGAGAAGAACACACTGCCGCCAACCAGCAGCATTAAAAAGAACAAACTATCGGCAAAACTCATGATTAACCTATTGCTACACCCGCCTTAGCACAAGACGGCAAACTGGGCCCGGGAGACCGGACCGTGAACCCATCCGGGACTCACACAGGGGGAGTATTCTATCAGAAAACAGCCAGTTGGGGGCTTTATCTTACTCCGACCAGTTATGCAACAAAAAAAGGCGCTTCACGCGCCTTTTTATTCACTTCCGGTTAGCCCTTGCCCAGCAAGGTGCCCAGATCGTCCGCCTTGGTGTGGCGCACATCCTTGCCTTTCACGTAGTAGACGATGTACTCGCAGATGTGCTGGCAGCGATCGCCGACCCGCTCGATGGCCCGCGCCGCCCACAGGACGTTGAGGACCTGGGGGATGGTGCGGGGGTCTTCCATCATGTAAGTCATCAGCTCGCGAATGATGGACTCGTACTCCCGGTCTACCTTGTCATCTTCCTTGTAGACCGCCAGCGCCGCATCCAGATCCATGCGGGCGAAGGCATCGAGCACATCGTGCAGCATCTTGATGGTTCGACGGCCCATGTTCTCCAGCGACACCAGTGGCGGCTGCGGCTTGTTGGCGTTGTCAGTCAGCATGCGGGCGATCTTGTCGGCCACGTCGCCAATACGCTCCAAATCGGTAATGGTCTTGATGATGGCCATCACCAGTCGCAGGTCGGAGGCAGTCGGCTGACGCTTGGCGATGATGCGGGTGCACTCCTCGTCGATCGCCACTTCCATCGCGTTGACCTTGTGGTCGTTGGCCACGATCTTGCGCGCCGCATCGAGATCCTGATCGTGGATCGCCGCGATGGCGTCGGTGAGCTGCTGCTCCACCATGCCGCCCATCACCAGCACTTGGTTGCGCACGCTCTCAAGCTCGGCATTGAACTGACCGGAGATGTGTTTATTGAGGTTCATATTGTCCATACAAATAATCCTTGATTGCTCCGATTATGCCTTAGCCGTGGAAGCGACTGCCAATCTGTTTGCTGAGATTCATCCTCTCCTCTCCTTAGCCGTAACGACCGGTAATGTAATCTTCGGTCTTTTTCTTGGCCGGGGTGGTGAAGATGGTGTTGGTATCCGAGTACTCGATAAGCTCGCCCATATACATGAAGGCGGTCTGATCCGACACGCGCGCAGCCTGTTGCATGTTGTGGGTCACGATCACCACGGTGAACTGGCTCTTGAGCTCGTTGATCAGCTCCTCGATGGTGAGGGTGGAGATGGGGTCGAGCGCCGAGGTCGGTTCATCGAGCAGCAACACTTCCGGCTCGATGGCGATGGCGCGGGCAATCACCAGACGCTGCTGCTGACCACCGGAGAGACCGAAGGCGTTGTCGTGCAGACGATCCTTCACCTCGTCCCACAGGGCCGCACCGCGCAGGGAGCGCTCGGCCGCTTCATCCAGAGTGCGACGATCGTTGATCCCCTGCAGGCGCAGACCATAGACCACGTTCTCGTAGATGGACTTGGGGAACGGGTTCGGGCGCTGGAACACCATGCCCACCTGACGGCGCAGGGCGGAAACATCGACGCTCTTGTCATAGATGTTGTGGCCGTGCAGTTGGATTTCCCCCTCGATGCGGCAGATCTCCACCAGATCGTTCATCCGGTTGATGCAGCGCAGCAGGGTCGATTTGCCACAGCCTGACGGGCCGATAAAGGCGGTAACCTGCCCTTTGGGGATCTTCATGTTGACGTTGAACAGCGCCTGCTTGCTGCCGTAGTACAGGTTGAGATCCTTCACCTCCAGCGCGGTCTGCTCCGGGGTCAGGTTGAGCAGGTCCAGCGCGGTGTGCTGGGTAGACGTGGTCGTTACGTTGATCATCTGTTACCTCAAAATCTATCTGGAGTGGCCGGACTGCTGCCGGCGCCCCTCACGTATTGGTGCAGAGAGATGGCGGCTCGCGCTCGGCCGCCCCTCTGTTATCTCACTCTTGTATCACTCATGCGGCGCCGGATTAATGCTCCAGCGACCGGAATTTCTCGCGCAAGTGGTTACGAATACCGATAGCGGTCAGGTTCAGGCCCACGATCACCGTCACCAGCAGGAAGGAGGTGGCGTAGACCAGCGGGCGGGCCGCCTCGACGTTGGGGCTCTGGAAGCCGACGTCATAGATGTGGAAGCCCAGGTGCATGAACTTGCGCTCCACATGCAGATACGGGAAGTTGCCATCCATCGGCAAGGTCGGTGCCAGTTTCACCACCCCCACCAGCATCAGCGGCGCAACTTCACCGGCTGCACGGGCAATCGCCAGAATAAGGCCGGTCATGATGGCCGGGCTCGCCATCGGCAGCACGATGCGCCACAAGGTCTCGGCCTGGGTGGCGCCCAGTGCCAACGAGCCCTGACGGATGGTGCTCGGGATCCGCGCCAGCCCCTCTTCGGTGGAGACAATCACCACCGGCAGGGTCAGGATAGCCAGGGTCAGCGCCGACCAAATCACGCCAGGTGAACCAAAGGTCGGGCTCGGCAGCGCTTCCGGGTAGAACAGCTGATCCAGCGAGCCACCGAGCGTGTAGACGAAGAAGCCCAGACCAAACACGCCGTAGACGATGGAGGGCACGCCCGCCAGATTGATCACCGCGATGCGGATGATCTTGGTCAGGCTGTTCTTGCCTGCGTACTCGTGCAGGTAGACCGCCGCCACCACGCCGAGCGGGGTCACGATGATCGCCATCAGGAACACCATGAAGACGGTGCCGAAGATGGCCGGGAAGACGCCGCCCTCGGTGTTCGCCTCACGGGGATCGTCGGATACAAACTTGCCGATCTGGTGGAACCAGTGACCCACCTTGGCCAGCAGGCTCATGTCGTTGGGCCATACCACATCCAGTACCCTGGACATGGGCATGGTCACCAGCTCGCCACGCATATCCTTGACGGTGATGCTGTCCCGGTCAGCCTGACTGCGCAGTGAGAAGAGCTCTTTTTCCAGCACCTGATAACGATCGTTAAGGGCCTGACGTTCACGCTCCAGCTGAGCTTTCAGCTGATCGGTCAGCTTCTCTTCCAGCTCGGCCTTGCGCTCTTTCAGGCGCAGCCGCTCCAGCTGATAGTTGATGCTGCCGATGTCCCCTTTTTGCAGATCGTTGGCCTGTTCGGAGAGGGCATTGGCTCTCGCCAGCACCCGCTGCAGGGCAGGATGCAGATCCGAAGTCAGCTCGCGGCCATCCTCTTTTACCCCGACGATATAACCGTAGAAGTTACCGTTGGTGGCACGCTCAACCATGGCCAGCTCGGCTGGCTGGCTCTGGGACTTGATGTCCGTCTCCAGTACCCAGCGAAAATCGAGGTCGACGAACTCACGGTTGCCGGTCTTGACCAGATAGCGGGTCAGCAGCTCGCGCTCTTCCCCCTCCAGCGGCAGACCTGCGGCGCGCAGTCGCTCCACCGGCACCAGCTCGCGATCGTTGATCTCGCCGATCAGCACGCTCTTGTTGCCGCTGGCGTCCTCCAGCTGCCACTCATAGATGGGGTGCGGCCAGAAGTAGACCAGACCACGCCATCCGATCAGCAGCAGCAGACCCAGTACCGCCACCAGACTCAGGCTGACGGCTCCGCCGGTCATCCAGATCCAGGGGGCCCCTGATTTAAACCACTTACCCATTGTCGATTCCTTGTCCATTACAGAGCCGCCCCTTACATCGAGCTGTATTTTTCACGCAACCGCTGACGGACAAACTCGGCCAGGGTGTTGAACATAAAGGTGAACACAAACAGGACGAAGGCCGCGAGGAACAGTACCCGATAGTGGGAGCTGCCCACTTCCGACTCCGGCATCTCCACCGCAATGTTGGCGGCCAGAGTACGCAGCCCCTGGAACATGGAGAAGTCCATGATGGGGGTGTTGCCGGTAGCCATCAGTACGATCATGGTTTCGCCCACGGCACGGCCAAGGCCCATCATCACCGCCGAGAAGATGCCCGGGCTGGCAGTGAGGATCACCACCCGGCTCAGGGTCTGCCACGGGGTAGCCCCCAACGCCAGCGAGCCCTGGGTCAGATGCTTGGGCACCGAGAAGACCGCATCTTCGGCGATGGAGAAGATGGTGGGGATGACCGCAAAGCCCATGGCGATACCGACCACCAGCGAATTGCGCTGGTCAAACTTGATACCCATTTCGTGGGTCAGCCAGATGCGCGAATCACCGTGCATAAAGGCATTCTCGATGAGCGGGCTCAGGGCGAAGGCCCCCCAGCCAATCAGCAGCAGCACTGGAATAAGCAGGATGGCGTGCCACCCCTCCGGCAGCCAGGACTTGCCTCGCTCCGGCAGATAGTTCCAGATAAGCGCAGTCAGCAGCATCCCCATCGGCAGCAGGATCAACAGCAGGATCACCCCGGGCAGCGCCCCCTCTATGATGGGCGCCAGCCACAGACCCGCCAGGAAGCCCAGGATAACGGTCGGCAGCGCCGCCATGATCTCCACCGTCGGCTTGACGTATTTGCGCAGCCCCGCCGACATGAAGTAGGCGGTATAGATGGCACCGGCCACGCCGAGCGGCACCGCAAACACCATGGCGTAGAAAGAGGCTTTCAGCGTACCGAATACCAGTGGCACCAGGCTCAGCTTGGCTTCAAAGTCGTTGCTGGCGGAGGTGGATTGCCACACATACTGGGGCTCAGGATACCCTTCATACCATACCTTCTGCCACAGGGCCGACCAGGTCACCTCGGGGTGATCGTTCTCCACCGAGAAAAGCTTGAAGGTCTCCCCTTGCTGCATCAGCAACAGGTTGTGACGGGGGGAGATGGCCAGGGCAGAGAGTTCACCCCCTTCCACCGTCTCGGTCAGCAGCTTGGTCTCGCCAGTGGCGTGGAAGAAGCTGATGATGCCGTCCTTGTCGGCACTGATGAAGGCTTTGCGATAGTGCTCGGGGGTCAGAAGATCCACCGCGCCATCGCCCTTGAAGTCACGGATCTGAGTGAACTGGCGTTTGCCATCTTTTGCCACTTCAAACCACTGGGAGATGATGCCGTTGTCGTTGCCCACCAGCAGGGAGGAGGCACCGGAGAGCAGCTCGACCCGGGTCACGTTGGCATCTGGCGCATTGATCTCCAGCACATTGCGCACGGATATATTGCTCAGGTCATGAATGTCATAGACAGAGAGACGATTGCCTTCCCGCACAAAGAGGATCCGCAGATTGGGGGTCAAAAGCATCTGATCCACATGGCGCGGCAGGGACGGAATGGTGTAGTTCTCACTGCTCCACTCAATCTCGCCGGAGAGGAAGTTCTCCTCACCGCTCATCACCATCAGTACGCCACGACCATCTTCGGTCACGGCGGCGGTCGCCATCTTGTCCTTGGTGGCCTCAAACACCATGGCACGCAGCGCTTTGCCCTGCGGATCGACCACTACCGGCTCCTCGCCAAAGGGATATTGCAGACTGGGTTCGATCACCCGCACATCGTTGGGATAGGAGACCTTGAACGCAGGCTGGACGACCTGCGCCTTGCCATCGGCGAAACCGTAGGCGATCAGCTTCTGACCAGGGGACGGTGGCGCCACCGCAGTGACATCACCGGTGACCTCAGCATGACCAAGGGATTGCCCGACCTTGATCTTGTCATCTCCCTGCACCGCGAAGAAGTTGACCAGTCCTTTATCGCTGAAGCGATAGCCGATCTCGTTCTGCTCTTCCACGCCGAGCCAGGCGGTCTTCCCTGCGGCAGGCAGGGTAAATGAGGCAGTTGGCTCCATGGAGGCGCCATTGAAGATGGGTTTCACCACATAGAGCAGATAAAAGAAGATAAGCAGCAGCGCCACCAGTACCAGGGCTCCGCCTGTGGTGACGCCATATTTGGCCAATTTATCCTTGATCCGGCGTTTTCTACTGCCCGCCATGACCAGGTTTAACGATTCCGATGACATGCAAGACCTCAATGTAAGCTAGGCTTGGCGGCATTATATGGCGGTTGCATGACAGTTTTGTTACATCGAGAGCGCTTTAACCGAGGTTGCTAGTGGAAAAATGGGCGGGGGTCCTTTCGAGGGAAAGTGAACACAATATATTGTTTATAAAGAGATATTTGTGAGAATAATCAGCAAGGGCAGCCTGTGCTGCCCCCAAATCATTCAGGAAAGGGCATCGTTTGATTGTTGCAGCGCCAGTTTGACCGCCTTTTTCTCGGCGCGGCGACGCTTGAAGAAGGCCGACAACTGGGCCGAGCAGGCATCGGCCAGCACACCGCCGGTCAGCTCGACACTGTGGTTGTGGCGCGGGTCCTGCAAGATCTCGAACACCGACCCCGCAGCACCGGTCTTGAGATCACGTGCGCCGTAAACCACCCGCTTGACCCGGCTATGGATCAGCGCACCGGCACACATGCAGCAGGGTTCCAGCGTCACATAAAGTGTGGTGTCGAGCAGGCGGTAGTTCGCAAGCTGCTGGCCCGCTGCCCGAATTGCCATCACCTCGGCATGGGCACAGGCATCGTGTTCGCTGATGGAGCGGTTCCACCCCTCGCCCACCACCTGACCATCCAGCACCAGAACGGCACCGACCGGGATCTCGCCAATCCCTTCGGCCCGGGCGGCCAATGCCATAGCATGGCGCATCCACTGTTCATCCTGCGCGGTCTGACTCGGAGCCTGACCCAGTGTTTCTGGGACCTCTGATGGTTTCACGCCCATCCCCTCTTTATATTGTTCAATTGTGCTTTTTACATTCCAGCTATCCATACCTGTCAGATGATTCCATAGATAGCAGGCATGATAGCTAGCGGTGACAGGGCAGCGATTATGCCAAATCTGCACGTCAGACCCAAGCCGCATCCCGACTGAGCAATAAAGAAGCAATCGGCATCTCTATGATAAAAAAGGAGTTGCACCCGTTTGGCCATGCTATTAGACTTCCTCCCCGTCAGCCGAGTCTGACTCCGTCGGTGTGTAGCGCAGCCAGGTAGCGCATCTGCATGGGGTGTAGAGGGTCGGAGGTTCGAATCCTCTCACACCGACCATTTTCCCCGAGAATAGCCCAGTCAAACGACTGGGCTATTTTTTTGCTTCCGATTTATCCTTCTGACGATGCCAGCTCACCAAGAACAAAAAACACCCAGAACCACTTGAATCTTTTTGCCGAACTCATTAAGATGCGCAACTTTCCGCCGGTAGACAACACAGGGAGGTGGAAACACGAGTGAAGGGATCACTGTCCGGCTTGCGTGCAACACAGGACCAGGCATGAACCAGAACACCGATTTCGCACCCGCCATTACACTTTATTCCGTTCCTCATGACACCCCTTGCCACACCGAAAGCGAAGACGAACAGGTCATCCAGCTGGATGTGATCGATCTGGCCGAACCGGATGATGACTATTGAGCCCGGCCAGATGGCCGCTCAATCACCAGCACATCGCCTGTTCAACGCACTCAGTTTCAGGCCCTTGGCGAGAAATCTGCAAAAAACGACAAACTGCTAATTCTATCAAGGATGGCAGTATTATTGACTAATGTGTCTCCCCCTTCCCTCTCCGGCATTCCCCCCGACAACTGATACAAACCTACGTTATTGCGCTTCACTTTCTATCGCTGCAACCTCTGGTGCCAACAGAGCCTGCATCACCACACCAAGTTTAAAACGCACGTTCACCAATCAGGTCTAGCATTAGCAAAACATTCATTACCACATTCAAACGCGCTTTATACGGCTGTTTTGGCACAGCCTGGAGTTAGGTCGGGATTTGTTTTTGCATTTGTAATTTTATTACGTAATAAGTTACAAAATGAGGGGCAGGGTAACGGCCCAAATTAGCCGTTGTCCGATGGGAAAAAGCAGGAGCATAACCATCTGCGTAGAGCTTTTATACCAATCCAATAAAACAATAAAAAACATCAACTTAACTATATCGAAAAAACAGTCGTTTAAAAAAAACTGTTGACGTATTCAACAATATTTCGCACCTTATCAATCGTGTTACCCCGTTGTTGCGGGAACGTTTCAGGAACAGGGATTCGACTTTAGTCGTAGTTAGTAAGTTCAAAATGTAATTCTCAAAGGAGTGAACCTTATGTCGGCACCGGCTCAGACCCACTGCAGCGCCCGCCTTCGCATCCAGGGCGAGATGCTACCCGAATACGCGCAAATTCTGACGCCGGACGCGGTGGCTCTGGTCTCCGAACTGGTGGAACGTTTTGCTCCCCAAAGAGGGGAATTGCTGAAACAACGTGTGGCACGCCAGGCCCGTATCGATGGCGGCGAGCTGCCGGACTTCCTGCCGGAAACCGCCCACATCCGTGAAGGTGACTGGACCATTCGCGGTATTCCCACCGACCTGCAAGACCGCCGTGTGGAGATAACCGGCCCGGTCGAGCGCAAGATGGTGATCAACGCCCTCAACGCCAACGTCAAGGTGTTCATGGCGGATTTCGAGGATTCACTGGCTCCCGCCTGGAATAAGGTGATCGAGGGCCAAATCAACCTGCGAGATGCGGTCAACGGCACCATCTCTTACACCAGTCCGGAAGGAAAGGCCTACACCCTGACCCACAATCCGGCGGTGCTCATCTGCCGGGTACGCGGTCTGCACCTGCCGGAAAAACATGTCACCTTCGATGGCGAGCCGATCCCCGGTGGCCTGTTCGATTTTGCTCTCTACTTCCTGCACAACTATCAGGCGCTGCTGGCCAAAGGCTCGGGCCCCTACTTCTACGTGCCCAAGTTGCAGAGCCATCTGGAAGGGCGCTGGTGGAGCGAAGTGTTCGCCTGGACCGAGGACAAGTTCGGTCTGCCCCGTGGCACCATCAAGGCCACCGTGCTGATTGAAACCCTGCCAGCCGTATTCGAGATGGATGAGCTGCTCTATCAGATGAAGGATCACATCGTTGCGCTGAACTGCGGCCGCTGGGACTACATCTTCAGCTATATCAAAACCTTGAAGAACCATCCGGATCGGGTACTGCCTGATCGTCAGGTGGTGACCATGGACAAGCCGTTCCTCTCCGCCTACTCGCGGCTGCTGATCAAGACCTGTCACAAGCGGGGTGCGCTGGCGATGGGGGGTATGGCCGCCTTTATTCCGGCCAAGGACGCTGCCGCCAACGAGCAGGTCTTCGCCAAGGTCAAGGCCGACAAGGAGCGCGAAGCCAACAACGGCCACGATGGTACCTGGGTCGCCCACCCTGGCCTAGCTGATACCGCCATGGCGGTGTTCAATGCCACCATTGCGGCTGGCGCCAAGAACCAGATCGGCGTGCTGCGCGAGCAGGATGCCCCCATCACCGCCACCGACCTGCTGGCCCCCTGTGAGGGCGAGCGCACCGAGGCGGGGATGCGCACCAATATCCGGGTTGCCCTGCAATATCTGGAGGCCTGGATCAACGGCAACGGCTGCGTCCCCATCTACGGTCTGATGGAAGATGCCGCCACCGCCGAGATCTCCCGCACCTCCATCTGGCAGTGGATACGCCACGGCAAGAGCCTGTCGAACGGCAAGGTGGTGACTAAGGAGCTGTTCCGCCAGATGCTGGCCGAGGAGCTGGAAGTGGTCAAAGCCGAGGTGGGCACAGCTCGCTGGCAGACAGGACGCTTTGCCGAGGCAAGAGATCTGATGGAAGAGATCACCTGCGCCGATACCCTGATCGATTTTCTGACGCTGCCCGGTTACGAGCGGCTCTGAATCACGGGCCCCCAGCGGGGCTCGCCAATAACAAGTCAATGGAAACGTGAAATCAATGAAAGAGGGAACTGATATGGCACTGACCCGTGAGCAACAGATCCAGGCTATCGAGAAAGACTGGGCGGAAAACCCCCGCTGGAAAGGGATCAAGCGCGGCTACAGCGCCGAAGATGTGGTGAACCTGCGCGGCAGCTTGCAGCCAGAGCACACCCTGGCCCAGCGTGGAGCCGACAAGCTGTGGGGTCTGATCCACGGCGACGCCAAGAAAGGCTACGTCAACTGCCTCGGCGCCCTGACCGGTGGTCAGGCAGTGCAGCAGGCCAAGGCGGGGATCGAGGCGATCTACCTCTCCGGCTGGCAGGTGGCGGCGGACAACAACTTGTCCTCCACCATGTATCCGGATCAGTCCCTCTACCCGGCCAACTCGGTACCGTCCGTGGTGGAGCGCATCAACAACTCCTTCGCCCGTGCCGACCAGATCCAGTGGGCCAACAAGGTAGGACCTCAGGATGAGGGCTTTATCGACTACTTCCTGCCGATCGTGGCTGATGCGGAAGCCGGTTTCGGCGGTGTGCTGAACGCCTTCGAACTGATGAAGGGGATGATTGAAGCGGGCGCCGCTGGCGTGCACTTCGAAGATCAGCTCGCTTCGGTCAAGAAGTGCGGTCATATGGGTGGCAAAGTGCTGGTACCGACTCAGGAAGCGGTGCAGAAGCTGGTTGCTGCCCGTCTGGCAGCCGATGTGTGCGGCACCACCACCCTGGTGATCGCCCGTACCGACGCCAACGCCGCTGACCTGTTGACCACCGACGCCGACCCGTACGATGCAGACTTCCTGACTGGTGAGCGCACTGCTGAAGGATTCTACAAGGTGCGTGCCGGTATCGATCAGGCCATCGCTCGCGGTCTGGCTTACGCCCCCTACGCCGACATGGTGTGGTGTGAAACCGCCAAGCCGGATCTGGACGAAGCGCGTAAATTTGCCGAAGCAATCAAGGCCAAGTTCCCGGATCGCATCCTGGCCTACAACTGCTCCCCGAGCTTCAACTGGAAGAAAAATCTGGACGATGCCACCATCGCCCGCTTCCAGCAGGAGCTCTCCGACATGGGCTACAAGTATCAGTTCATCACCCTCGCGGGTATCCACAACATGTGGTTCCACATGTACGAACTGGCCTACCAGTACGCCCGTGGCGAAGGGATGAAGCACTACGTCGAGATGGTGCAGGAGCCGGAATTTGCTGCCGCCAGCCGTGGCTACACCTTCGTGGCCCACCAGCAGGAGGTCGGTACCGGTTACTTCGACAAGGTGACTACCGTGATTCAGGGTGGCCAATCCTCGGTGACCGCACTGACCGGCTCCACCGAAGAAGATCAGTTCCACTAATAAGAGAGCTGCCTTGAAATAGCAAAACCCCGGCCTGATGTCGGGGTTTCTTTTTATCTGCCATTCAAACGAAAGTCAGGCCACAACCGCACACCGCAGAGAGGATCAGAGCTCGAGGATCTCTTTGACAAAGGGAATGGTGAGCTTGCGCTTGGCGCGAAATGAGGCGTTGTCGAGCTGATTGAGAGTGGTGAGCAGGGTTCGCATATCGCGGGAGAGTCGGTTGAGCAGGAAGCGGCCCACATCGATGGGCAATTTGAAGCCCCGCAGCTCGGCACGCAGCTGCAGGGCACTGAGCTTGCCTTCATCATCCAGCTCTTCGAGATGGAAACTGACACCCCAGTCGAGGCGCGAAGCGAGATCCGGCAGTTGCAGTCCCAGTTTACGCGGTGCGCTGCAGCCGGTGACCACCAGCGTCCCCTCGCCCTTCTCCTGCCAGCGGTTGTAGAAATCGAACAGCGCCCGCTCCCACACGGCATTGCCGGCGATCGCCTCGAGGCTGTCGAGACAGACCAGCGGCAGGCTTTCGAGGGCATCGAGCATGCTGGGATCGAGCTGTTCAAACTGATCGAGGGAGAGATAGGCCGCCGCCGCATCGCGGGCATTGACCTCGGCACAGGTGGCATGGAGCAGATGAGAGCGTCCGGATCCCTTGGCTCCCCAGAAATAGAGGAAAGGCGATCCCTGACCGATGGCCGCATTCTTGAGGGCGGTGATCAGATGAGCATTGTTGCCGGGATAAAAACTGACGAAGGTTTCATCATCCGGTAGTTGTACGGCTAAAGACAGTTGGGCCGGTTGCTTCACTCGTTGGGCTTTGACTGTGACATTTGTGGCTAAGTGTATCATCGCAAAGGCAGATAGAGAACCGCCCGGACAAGCTGGGCGGTCTACAAAAGCCTTATAAAATCAGGGCTGCGACCATTGGTAACGCAAACCGCTGCCATTATCGTCAACCTTGCGCAAACGACTCTCGAGCTGCAGTGCCCGCACCAGTTCGGCCTGATCCCCTTGCAGGGTAAAGTTGAAGGTGACCTGGTCCCCCTCCAGCTTGCCGATCGCCACCTTGCTGACGTTGGCCATCCCCTGCAGCATCTTCTGCACGGCGATCATGCTGTCCACTTCGGAGAGGCCATCTACCACCAGGGTCTGGCTGGTTGCCGGACCAGAAATGCGGGCACCGTAGTTTTTCACCAGCCAGGCCGCCAGGGTATCAGCAAACCCTTGCGCCACTTCGGCCTGAGTGCCGGCGCTATTGCCACGGGTCAGCTCGGCCACTTCACCGGCCGCCTTGGGGCCGTAGAGTCCCCAATCGATGCTCCACTTGTCACCTTCTGGTGTCAGCTTGCCCAACACAACCATCTCGGCGCCATAGCGCTGGCTTGCCTGCAAAATCGGGTCGGCAAAGCGTCCCCAGACGTCGGTGGCACTGACCGCCATGTTGTCATCGAGATCCATCAGCGGAATGCTGATGGGTAGCCCCAGCGTCTGGGCCTGCTCGCGCAAGGCTTGCGCCCAACCATCGCTGGATTGATCCGCCAGCAGGCGACGCTCACCCTGATCCACCACCAGCCAGATGGCCATTTGGGGACGCGCCGGGCCAAGCAGGGCAAACTGGCTCTCGGAGACCAAGCTGTTGACCTTGTCACTCTTGAACTCGGCTTTCAGATACTTAACGGAGTCCTGATCCTGATAGCCATAGCTTTTGACATAGTCGCCCGGGGCCGCCAGCGCCTTGACCACCACAGGTTGGGTGAGGATGTCGCGTTTGCCGGTGACCTTGATCAGCACCTGACCCAGTGCCTGCCCTTGAGCGGCCACCATGTCGCCACTGGTCGGGGCCTTGCCCTGATAGAGGTCGGTCACCTGAGCGGCCGAGGCCATGAATGACAAGCCGCAGCAGAGGGCGGTCACAACACGTTTGAACATGAACAGAGTCTCGAAATGGGAGAGTGTGCTTATGGTAGCGGCAAGGCGCATCCTGCGGCAAGGCTGGCACAAGCGGCCACAAACAGCAGAGCCGGCGATGCGCCGGCTCCGATCACCCCTTCCACATGGGAAGCAGGTCAAGGCATAAACTTATTTGGTACCGAAGATCTTGTCGCCTGCATCGCCTAGACCCGGCACGATGTAGCCTTTCTCGTTCAGCCCCTGGTCGACAGAAGCACAGTAGAGCTCTACGTCAGGGTGAGCGGCTTCCAGCGCCTTGATCCCTTCCGGCGCGGCAACCAGTACCAGCACCTTGATGGATTGGCAGCCTTTCTTCTTCAGCAGATCGATGGTGGCGATCATGGAACCACCGGTGGCCAGCATCGGATCGATGACCAGCGCCAGACGCTCTTCGATGTTGCTGACGATCTTCTCGAAATAGGGAACCGGTTGCAGGGTCTCTTCATCGCGGTAGATACCGACCACGCTGACGCGGGCGCTCGGCATGTGCTCCAGCACGCCATCCATCATGCCAAGGCCGGCACGCAGGATAGGTACGACGGTTACCTTCTTGCCTTTGATCTGGTCAACTTCTACTGGCCCATTCCAGCCATCGATGATAACCTTCTCGGTTTCGAAGTCAGAGGTCGCTTCATAGGTCAACAAACTGCCCACTTCTTTGGCCAGTTCACGGAAACGCTTGGTGCTGATATCGCCTTCACGCATCAGACCGATCTTGTGTTTGACCAGGGGGTGTTTGACTTCAACGACTTTCATTATTATCTCCTCTAACCTGCCGCAAAAAAATCGCGGAATCATACAACAAAAGCCACCGCTTGTAGAGCATTTCCGCGCAAAAACGCGCAAACGATTTCCTTTCTGGTTTTTCACCGCCACTGTTAGAATACGCCCCGAATTTTACCCTCCACTTCTTTACATGACGGGGAATACTCGTGACTGACAAAACCTCACTGAGCTACAAGGATGCTGGCGTAGATATCGATGCCGGCAATGCACTGGTTGAACGTATCAAGGGCGTGTCAAAGCGCACTCGTCGTCCTGAAGTCCTTGGTGGTCTTGGCGGCTTTGGGGCCTTGTGTCAAATCCCTGCGGGCTACAAGGAGCCGGTACTGGTCTCCGGTACCGATGGTGTGGGCACCAAGCTGCGGCTGGCCATCGACCTGAAGAAGCACGACACCGTGGGCATCGATCTGGTGGCCATGTGCGTCAATGACCTGATCGTACAGGGCGCCGAGCCGCTGTTCTTCCTCGACTACTATGCAACCGGCAAGCTGGACGTGGACACCGCGGCCGCGGTGGTCACCGGGATCGGTGCCGGTTGCGAGAAGTCAGGCTGTGCCCTGGTGGGCGGCGAGACTGCCGAGATGCCGGGTATGTATGAAGGGGAAGACTACGACATCGCCGGTTTCTGCGTCGGTGTGGTGGAGAAGAGCGAAATCATCGACGGCAGCAAGGTCGGTGAAGGGGATGCCCTGATCGCCCTGGCCGCCAGCGGCCCTCACTCCAACGGCTTCTCCCTGATCCGTAAAATTCTGGAAGTCTCCAAAGCAGACGTGCATCAGCCGCTGGGGGACACCACCCTGGCCAACGCCCTGCTGGAGCCGACCCGCATCTATGTGAAACCTGTGCTCAAGCTCATCAAGGAGTGCGAGATCCACGCCCTCTCCCACATCACCGGCGGTGGCTTCTGGGAGAATATCCCCCGCGTATTGCCTGCCAATACTCAAGCGGTGATCGACGAGCAGAGCTGGCAGTGGCCGGCGGTGTTCAGCTGGCTGCAGCAGGCTGGCAACGTCACCCGTCACGAGATGTATCGCACCTTCAACTGCGGTGTCGGCATGATCATCGCCCTGCCTGCCAATCAGCTGGAGAAGGCGCTGACCCTGCTCAAAGCGGAAGGCGAGAACGCATGGCACATCGGTCATATCGCCAAGGCAACAGACGGTGAGGAGCAGGTCGTCATCAAATGATGCGGATCCTCGTCCTAATCTCTGGCAGCGGCAGCAACCTGCAGGCGATCCTCGACCACTGCGCCAGCGACAAGATTGCCGGTGAAGTGGTCGGCGTTATCAGCAACAAGGCCGATGCCTATGGTCTGGTTCGCGCCAAAGAAGCTGGCGTGGCGACCTCCATTCTGGCCCAGCAGCAGTTTGCCAGCCGGGAGGAGTATGACGCCGCCCTGCTGGCGCTGATGGCAGACTATCAGCCGGATCTGGTGGTGCTGGCCGGGTTTATGCGGATATTGAGCGGCGATCTGGTGCGCCATTTCGCCGGCAGGATGATCAATATCCACCCCTCCCTGCTGCCCAAGTATCAGGGCCTGCACACCCACCAGCGCGCCATAGATGCCGGTGACAGTGAACACGGCGCCAGTGTCCACTTCGTGACCGAAGAGCTGGACGGGGGCCCGGTGATCCTGCAGGCCCGCGTGCCCATCTTTGAAGGGGACACGGCGGAGGAGGTAGCGGCACGGGTACAGGCGCAGGAGCACAGCATCTACCCGCTGGTGGTACGCTGGTTCTGCGAAGGCAGGCTGCAAATGGTAGACGGCGCCGTGCAACTGGATGGCGCCCTGCTGGGCCCCGCGGGTTACGCCTGCGAGTAACCGCTAACAACTGCATGTCAGATACAACAAGGGAGGCTTAAGCCTCCCTTGTCATTTCTACCTACCGCACGATAGCAGCGGTTAGGTCGGATTACTCGGCCAAGCGACCCTACACCGGATTGTCGATATCGATAAAGGTGACATCCAGCCCGTGCACGGTCGCCAGCCACTCCCCCAGCGCCTTGACGCCGTAACGCTCGGTGGCGTGATGGCCAGCAGCGTAGAAGTGCATCCCCATCTCGCGAGCGGTGTGAATGGTCTGCTCGGAGGCTTCACCGGAGATAAAGGCATCGATGCCCTGCTCCGCCGCCAGATTGATGTAGCTCTGACCGCCACCGGTGCACCAGGCCACGGAACGGATAAGCTCGGGGCCGCTGTCGCCACAATAGAGTGGTTCGCGGCCAAGGCGTTCGGCAATCAGTTTGGCAAAGTCGGCGCCGCTCATCGGCTCTTCCAGCTTGCCCACCATGGCGACGCTCTTGCTGTTCCACGGCTCCAGACCGCGACGCACCTTGATGTCGAGCAGCTTGGCGAGCTGGGCGTTGTTACCCACCTCGGGATGGACATCCAGCGGCAAATGGTAGGCAAACAGGTTGATATCGTGGGTCAGCAGGGTCTTGAGCCGACGCTGCTTCATACCGGTGATCTGGGCCGGTTCACCGCTCCAGAAGTAGCCGTGATGGACCAGAATGGCATCGGCATCGGCAGCCACCGCCGCGTCGATGAGCGCCTGACTGGCGGTGACACCGGTCACCACCTTGCGAATGCGCTCGCGCCCCTCCACTTGCAAGCCGTTGGGGCAGTAATCCTTGATGGCGTGCGGTTCGAGCAGATGGTTCAGTACGGTTTCGAGTTTTCGATGAGAGATCATAGGGGTCCCTTATTAAGGCTCGGTCCCCTGTTTTACCAATAAAAACAGGGCCCAGGCTCAAAGCGCCAAGGGCCCCATGATAATCGAGCCGGGCCGTCAAGACCATGACAGCCCCCACACCATGACGGTTCTCTTGCCGCTGACTCAGGCTGGCAGGTCGATCCCCGCCTCACGCATCTGGGCCAGCTTGTAGCGCAGAGTGCGCGGGCTGATCCCGAGCCGGTCGGCCACATCCTTGCGACTGCCATTGCACTCTTGCAGGGTGTCGAGAATGATCTGGTGCTCCTGCTGCTTGAGCTCGCTGCCGAGGCGATCGCCGCCATAGCTGCGCTCCACGCTGACAAACTCCATCTCCTGCTCGTCCAGCTCTTCCAGAATGAGGTGGTCACAATCAATGACCCCGTCGGGGCTAAGGATCAGGGCACGCTGTACCACGTTATCCAGCTCCCGCACATTGCCGGGCCAGGGATGAGAGAGCAGCCGCTCGCGCGCCTGCGGCTCCAGCTGCGGGGTGGGCAGCCCTTGCTGGCTGGCATGCAGGGCCAGCAGGTGCTCCGCCAGCGGCAGAATGTCGCCGGGCCGCTCACTCAGGGCAGACCATCGCAGCGGGAAGACGTTGAGGCGATAGTAGAGATCTTCGCGGAACAGGCCATCCTGCACCGCTTTTTTCAAATCCCGGTTGCTGGTGGCGATAACTCGCACATCCAGCGGGATCATCTTGCGACTGCCGAGCCGCTCCACCTCTTTCTCCTGCAACACCCGCAGCAATTTGGCTTGCAGCCCCTGATCCATCTCGGTGATCTCGTCAAGCAGCAGGGTGCCCCCCTGCGCCTGCTCGAACTTGCCCGGGCACCCCTGTACCGCACCAGTGAAGGCTCCCTTCTCGTAGCCAAACAGGGTTGCCTCCAGCATGTTTTCCGGAATGGCGGCGCAGTTGATGGCGACGAAAGGCTGCTCGGCGCGGCTGGAGTTGTCGTGAATGTAACGGGCCAGCACCTCTTTACCCGTCCCGCTCGGGCCGGTCACCATCACGGTCGCTTCGCTTCTGGCCACCCGGGTCGCCAGCTGGAACAGCTCGGCAGTTTTGGGATCCCCGTAGACCACGGCACGTTTTTCCACCTTCTGAGCAGGCACATAGCGGCTGACCTGATTGAGCAGCACCTCCGGCGAAAAGGGCTTGGCCAGATAGTCGATGGCCCCTTCGCGCATGGCGCGCACCGCGCCGTCGATATTGGCGTAGGCGGTCATCAGCAACACAGGTATCTGCGGATATTGCTGGCGGATGGTAGCCAGCAGGGTGAGGCCGTCCATTCCCCCCATCTGGATATCGGAGATCACCATGTCAAACGGCTGACGGGAGAGGGCCAGCAGAGCACGCTCGCCGCTGTCCGCTTCGCGGCACTCATAACCGCCGAGCAAAAGGGTATCCACCAGCGCTTCGCGCAGGCCATTGTCATCTTCTACAACCAGGATCCGGGCCTGAGTCATGCTACACCTCCCACGACAGCCAACCTGGCCGCATTGATATGGCTCCCTCTCGGCAGGCACAGCTCCTTAACAAGGCTCATGCTGCACCTCCAAGTTGCACCTGCTGCTGATGCAGGGGGAACGACAGAGTAAAACAGGTGCCTTCACCGGGAACCGAGGCCACACCGACCTCCCCCTGATGGGCACGCACGACGGATTGCACCACCGCCAGCCCGAGGCCAGTGCCTTGGGAGCGGGTGGTAAAGAAGGGTTCGAATACCTGACCAAGCAGGTGAGAAGGGATCCCCTTGCCATTGTCGATGACACGCATCTCCACCCGGACACCACTGCGCACCGCGCTGACCAAGAGTGACGTGGCCCCCGCCTGCTGGGCATTGGCGATCAGGTTGTTGATGGCGCCCGCCAGTGCGCTGCTGTTGGCCAGCAGGCAGAGATCGGGCTCCGGCGCCTCTATGTGCAGTTCGCAGCCCTGTTGCTGACAGAAAGCCTCGGCACCAGCCTGCACTTCAGCCAGCAAGCCCTGTACCGAGATGGGGGTGACCACCTGATTGTCGCCATTGCGGGCAAACAGCAGGATGTCGTTGATCTGCTTCTCCAGATCCTGGAGGCGGGCCATCAGCTTTTGCTGAAACTGGCTGCGGGACTCCGGCTTGAGGGTACGGTTGGCCAGGTTGGCGGCATAGAGCATGGCGGCGGAGAGCGGAGTGCGGATCTGGTGGGCGAGCGAAGCCGCCATATTGCCCAGCGCCGACAGCCGCTTCATGTGGTTGATGCGATCCTGAAGCTTGCGGGTTTCAGTGAGGTCATTGATAAAGACCAGCTGGCCGCTCTGATCCGGCAGCGGCTGGGTAGAAAGCTGGACCCGTCGTCCATCGCGCAGGGAGATCTCGTGGCCATCATCCTCACGTGGTTCAAAACAGCGGGCAATGATGCGGCGCCAGAGCTCTCCTTCCAACGGCTCCCCCAGCAGGGAGATGGCTGCCGGATTCGCGCGGGTGACCACCCCAGCCCCGTCAAGCAGCAACACCCCGGTGGGGAGCGCCTTGAAGATGGCATAGAGCTGGCTCACTTCGTGGGACTGGAGTGGCATGTCCTGCTGCTGGATCGTCATAAACCTGACCTCAAACTGGCTATTGGGTCAGGTCATTCAATTTCCATGCCACTAAAATATGTTAATTAAAACAATAGATTGCATGTTAACGTCAAGGCTTTGACCCTTAAACGTCCTTGCTCATCCCGTACTTTTTCATCTTCTCTACCAGGGTGGTACGGCGCATGCCGAGCAGATCGGCGGCGCGGGCCACCACCCCGTCCTGCGACTCCAGCGCCTGGCGGATCAGCTCGACTTCAAGGTCGGCCAGCATCTCCTTGAGATTGACCCCCTCCTCCGGCAGTTGCATGGTGCGGGCAGAGGCGAGGGGGTGATCCAGCTCCGGCGGCTCCTGGAACACCGCCGCCAGCGCATCCCGCTCATCCATCTCGGTCAGCCGCTCATCCCGCGGCTCGCTCGGCAACAGACGATAACGACTCGGCAGATCCGCCACATCGACGATCTGTTGCGGGTAGAGGATAAGCAGCCGCTCCAGCAGGTTGGAAAGCTCGCGCACATTGCCCGGCCAGGGGTACTGCATCAGCGACTCCAGCGCCCGCTGGGTCAGACGGATCACACTGTGGTGCTGCTCCGCGTGACGGTTGAGCAACTCCTGCAGCAGCAGCGGAATGTCATCGATGCGATCCCGCAGTGGCGGGGTCTCAATGGGGAAGACGTTGAGGCGGTAGTAGAGATCTTCACGAAAACCCTGACTGCGGATCAATGCCTCCAGATCCCGATGGGTCGCCGCAATGATGCGCACATCGGCCTGAATGGGTTTGCCGCCACCGACCCTGTCGAACAGCCGCTCCTGCAATACCCGCAGCAGTTTGACCTGCATCGGCATCGGCATGTCGCCAATCTCGTCGAGGAACAGAGTGCCCCCCTGCGCCAGCTCGAAACGACCGCGACGAGCTGCGATGGCGCCGGTAAAGGCTCCCTTCTCGTGACCGAACAGTTCGCTCTCAAGCAACTCGGCAGGAATGGCACCACAGTTGATAGGCACAAAGGGGCCACTACTGCGGGCCGAGAGTTCGTGAATGGCACGGGCCACCACTTCTTTGCCGGTTCCCGATTCACCAAGGATCAGCACGTTGGCATCGGTCTCGGCCACCTGGCTGATGAGGCGGCGAACCTCCTGGATCCCCTTCCCTTTGCCCACCAGCAAACGCAGCAACGTCTGCCCCTTGTCGTGGGTCTGTTGACGGGGATGGAGAGAGACAAAAGCCTGACAGAAGTGCAGGTGACGAGTCAGCGACTCATAGGTAAAGGGGGCCTGGGCAACACCGATAAAGTTGCTGTTGGGCAGTTCCGCCTCAACCAGCGAGATAAAGGGGGTACGAGGGAAAGCGGCAAGTAACTCGGGCAAGGTGCGACCTGCCAGTTCACCCACCAGCACCCCTTGCAGTGGGCCAGAAGATTCGATGGCGACATCCAGGTCCCCTTCTGCGACATCCTGCCACAGGATCCCCATAAACGTGAGCACGGTTCCCAACTGCTGGCGCCGCTGCGCATCGGCATCAACAATCAACACGCCCATCTCCACCATATCCATCCCTCGCGATATCCTGAACTAACTTATTGTTTTATTTAGTAATAAAACAGCTACTGACTGTCTTTTTGCAGGCACACAAAGTGCCAAAAAACCGACACATTGTCAAAAATTGTCGTATTCAGGCTAAGTGTATCGATAGAAACGGGAGATTAGATAAATTTTGCCGAGGAATTTTCTGCATTGGCGCCGCTAGCAAACGCCGCCAATGGCGGAAAGAAAACTGCCCTCGTCAGAGGGCAGCATGCAATACGGTCAGATGAACTCAGTGGCTGTGGTGGTGATGCGGCGCCGCATAACGACACGCGGGAAAACGACTACAGGCCAGGAAGAGTCGACCGGCGTGGGGGCCTTTTTTCGCCTCCCGCTCCACCAGAGGTGCATCACAACGAGGGCAGTGGTGTACCTCGTGCTCTTCATCATCTTCCACATCGGCGAACAGGCTATCGACCAACTCCCCCTCACTCTGTGGCGCCTCCACCATCCCCTTGACCTGGATGGCGGGCTCGTGGAGCGACGCAGGCGAGATGGCCTCGGCATGGGCATTGCGGCCACGCATCCCGGCACCGACATCCACGCCGTCCAGCAACAGAGGATTGAACGTCGGCTCGCGCCGCGCCCCGTGCGGCAGATCATCGATCAATGGTTCGCTGGTTTTGACCAGCAGTGGCAGGATCTGTTCGCGCAGCTCTTCCACCAGATAGCTGGCACTTGCCGGGATCTGCAGCAACGGCAGTCCGGCGCTGTCGCAGGCGGTTTTCAGAAAGAGATCCCGCGCCTTGCGCTTCTGGTGACGGTGGGAGCTGTCATCGAGTTCGATGGCACAGATAAAGGAGAGATCAGCGGGGTGGCAAAGCAGATAGTCGAAATGCTTGGCGCTGATCTTGTTGAAGTACTGCTGCCATTTGCTTTTGCCGATCCCGGCCTGCGGCGTCAGCACATCAGCCACCCGCACCTTGGCAAAGACCCGGGCCTTGTCACCCACCGCCAGATCCAGCACCCCGAGAAAGGAGCGCTCGGCGGGACTGAACAGGGTCTCCTGCATATCATAGGGCAGGCGCTTTTGCTGTCTGCCTCTGCTCCAGAAGATCGCCAGCACAAGCAGCGCCAGCAACAACAATCCCGATAGGACAAGGGTATTCATGAGAGCACGATCCATTTCACGACACGAAAGGGGAATTACTTTACCACAGCCGCCACGGAGCAAGGCAGCAGACCCGTGTATAGAAAGTGAAAAGTCCCGTCTTTTTATCTATTTGTCAGCAGGCGGGGGTTCATATGACCAGCCCCAGCAGGCACAATAGGGATAGAGCAAGAAATCCCATTTCAAGGAGAGCAGGATGCAAAAGCAATTGGTGGTCACCGTGATCGGTGCAGACAAACCCGGGATCGTCGAGAGTCTGGCAGCAGTCATCAGCCGCGAGCAGGGCAACTGGCTGGGCAGCGCCATGAGCGAACTGGCGGGCCAGTTTGCCGGTATTCTCCATGTCTCTGTCCCCGATGAGCACTATCGCAGCCTGTGCGAAGCACTGGCCATGCTACCGGGTCTGACCATCAGCTTTGCCGAAGGGACACCGACCACCGAGCCAGCCCATCAAGTCATGATGACGGTGACCGGCAACGACCGCCCCGGCATCGTCCATGAAGTAGCCAGCATCCTGCGTCAGCTCGAGATCAATGTGGCCGATCTCACCACTGGCTGTGAACCGGCTCCCCACTCCGGCGCCCCGCTCTTCTATGCCCATGCGCTGGTAGCCCTGCCCGACGGGCTCGCGATGGATACGCTTATCACCGCGCTGGAATCCCTCTCCGACGATCTGGTCGTCGACATCGACGAAGCGTTCAGCGAGCAGTAACAATACTGTCATTTATTTGTCATATATTAACGCCATAACTGCCGCGCAGACGCGACCTGAAACAGAGGCACAAGATGAGCACCGACAAGCAGTATGAAGAGAAAGAGCTGAGCTGGCTCTCATTCAATGAACGGGTGTTGCAAGAGGCAATGGACAAGACGGTGCCCCTCATCGAGCGGGTTCGTTTTCTGGGGATCTTCTCCTCCAACCAGGATGAGTTCTTCAAGGTACGGGTATCGGACGTCAAGCGCCGCATCCTCATCAATGAAGTACATGGTGGCGACGATGAAGCAAAAGTGCTGCTGCGCGCCATCCAGCAAAAAGTGATGGCGCTCGGTGAAGCGTTCGACAACACCTATAAAGAGCTGTTGATTGCGCTCGCTCGCCACAACATCTTTCTGGTCAACGAGAACCAGCTCTCCGATGCCATTCAGAAGTGGCTGCGGGTCTTCTTCAAGGAGAAGGTGCTGCGCCACATCATCCCGATCCTGCTCAACAAAGAGGTCAATCCGGTCAAATTCCTCAAGGATGAGTACACCTATCTGGCCATCGAGATGAAGAAGAACGGTCAGGTGATCCAGTACGCTCTGGTGGAAGTGCCGACCGACGACCTGCCCCGCTTCTTCCAGCTGCCGCCGGAAGGGACCCGCCGCAAGAAGCAGATCATCATTCTGGATAACGTCATCCGCTTCTGCCTCGACGAGATCTTCAAAGGCTTCTTCGACTACGACGAGATTGCCGCCTATGCGGTGAAGCTGACCCGGGATGCCGAATACGACCTCTCCGACCAGCTGGACTTGAGCCTGGTGGACAAGATGAGTGACGGCTTGAAGCAGCGCCTCACCGCAATGCCGGTGCGTTTCGTCTACGAGCGGGAGATGCCCGCCGCCATGATAAGCTTCCTGAAACTCAAGCTGCAGATCAGCTCCTACGACGCCATCATGCCGGGTGGGCGTTACCACAACTTCAAGGATTTCATCGGCTTCCCCAACGTGGGCCGTGACTATTTGGAAAACCCCAAACTGCCGGCGCTGGATTGCCGCGATTTTGACGGCTTCGTCAACGCCTTCGATGCCATCACCAAGCAGGATATTCTGCTCTACTACCCGTATCACAAGTTCCACCACTTCACCGAGTTGGTGCGCCAGGCGGCGTTCGATCCGGCGGTGAGCGCCATTCGCATCAACATTTATCGGGTGGCCAAGAAGTCGCGGATCATCCACTCCCTCATCGATGCCGCCAACAACGGCAAGAAGGTGACCGTGGTGGTCGAGCTGCGTGCCCGCTTCGACGAAGCGGCCAACATCGACTGGGCCAACATCCTCACCGATGCCGGGGTCAAGGTGGTGTTCGGGGTACCGAGCCTCAAGATCCATTCCAAGCTATGCCTCATCACTCGCCACGAAAATGGCGAGCCAGTGCGCTATGCCCACATCGGTACCGGTAACTTCAACGAGAAGACCGCCAAGATCTACACCGACTTCTCGCTGCTGACCCGCAATCCGGATATCACCGCCGAAGTAGAGGGGGTGTTTGAATATATCGAGTACCCCTATAAGCGTTACAAATTCAACCACCTGCTGGTCTCCCCCATCAACAGCAGACGTCAGCTCTATCGTCTCATCGACAACGAGCTATCCAACGCCAAGGCGGGCCAGCCGAGCGGCATCATCCTCAAGATCAACAATCTGGTGGACCGGGATCTCATCAACCGGCTCTATGCCGCCGGTCAGGCGGGCGTGCCGATCCAGATGATCATCCGTGGCATGTGCGCCCTGCGGCCGGGCGTGCCGGGTTTGAGTGACAACATCAAGGTGATCAGCATCATCGACCGCTTCCTCGAGCACCCGCGGGTGATGGTGTTCCACAACAAGGGCAACCCCCAGCTCTATATCTCCAGCGCTGACTGGATGAGCCGCAATATTGACGGCCGGATCGAGGTGGGCACGCCCATCTATGACGAGCGGCTCAAGCAGCGCATCATGGATATTCTCGAGCTACAACTGAGTGATACCTGCAAGGCGCGGGTGATCGATGCCGACCAGAAAAACGAATATGTGAAGCGGGGCAATCGCCGAAAAATCCGCTCTCAGGTCGCGATTTACGACTATCTCAAACGTATCGAGTCAAACAATGGACAATAGTCTCTATGCCGCCGTCGATCTCGGCTCCAACAGTTTTCACATGGTGATCGCCCATCTGAGCGAAGGGCGTTTTCGCATCGTCGATCGCATCAAGGAGCGGGTGCGTCTGGCCGAGGGGATGGACGAGCAGAAGCGCATGAGCCCAGAGGCGATGGAACGCGGCCTCGCCTGTCTGTCACTCTTTGCCGAACGGCTCACCAATATCAAACCGGATCAAATTCGTATTGCCGGTACCTACACCCTGCGCCGCGCCAGTAACGCCCGTGAATTCGTCAGCGAAGCAGCCAAGGTACTCAACCACCCCATCGAGATCATCAGCGGCCAGGAAGAGGCGCGCCTCATCTATCAGGGGGTCGCCCATACCCAGCATATTGAAGGTCAGGTACTGGTGATCGACATTGGTGGCGGCAGCACTGAGCTCATCATAGGTGAGGGGTTTGAGCACAAGGCCCTCACCAGTCGCAAGATGGGCTGCGTCAGCTTTACCCAGAGCTTCTTTGCCAGCGGCAAGCTGAGCGACAAGCACTTCAGCAATGCGGTACTGGAAGCGCAGCACCAACTCGCCCCCATCGTCAATCAGTACCGCAAGCTGGGCTGGCAGAGCAGTCTTGGCAGCTCAGGTTCAATTCGTACCGTGCGCGACGTGCTGCAGGGTGAGGGGCTGACTGACGGTAGCATTACGCTGGAGGGGCTGGAACAGCTCAAAGCCCTGATGATCGAACGCAAGCGGGTCGATAACCTCAAACTGGCGGGGCTGACCGAGGAGCGTCAGGAGGTGTTTGCCGCCGCGGTCGCCATTCTGCTCGGGCTGTTTACCTCGCTGCCCATCGAGCGACTCGACTACTCTGACGGTGCTCTGCGCGAAGGGTTGCTTTACGAATTCGAGGAGCGCTTGCAGCACCACGATATTCGCGAACGTACCGCACAGGCGCTAGGCATCCACTACCGGATGGACCGCAAACAAGCAGCCCGGGTGGAGCAGAGCGTGCTGACCCTGTTTGATGCCTTGCAAGAGCCCTGGCAGATGGAGATAGAGCCCTATCGCGCCATCCTCGGCTGGGCGGCGCGGCTGCACGAAATTGGCCTTGCCATCAACTACAGCGGCATTCACCGCCACTCCGCCTATATCCTGCAACACACCGACCTGCCTGGCTTCAACCAGGACGATCAGGCGCTGCTGGCTGCGCTGGTACGCTTTCAGCGCAAGGGGCTCAAGCTCTCCGAGCTGCCTCCCCTGCCCAACCACGACATGCAAACGGTGCTGCGTTGCATCCGCATCTTGCGCCTCGCAGTCGCCGCTCACCACAAGCGCCAGGACAACCTGCTGCCCGAGTGGAAAGTCGCGGTACAAGGGGATCAGCTGGTCGTGACCCTGCCGATTGACTGGTGCGAGGAGAACCGTCTCCTGATGCAGAATCTGGAGAAAGAGCATCGTTATTGCCAGGAGCAGGGCTGGCCACTGTTGTTCCAACTCGGCTAAACCGGAAAGATAAATGCAAAAGGCAGCCCACTGGCTGCCTTTTGCATCTCAATCTCCCGGTTACTGCAACTCGGGCAACAACAGCTTGGCCATCTCGAAGTAGATGATAAGGCCGGTACCATCCACCAGCGTCGCGATGAAGGGTGCAGAGACCACCGCCGGATCGATGCGGAAACGACGCAGCACCATGGGAATAATGGATGCGACCGTGGCACTCCAGAGCACGATGGCGATGATAGTAAAGGTCACCACCATGCCAATCTGGGGACCGACGCCGAGACTCCATGCCCGTACCCAGGCCGCCATGGCAATGGCACCCGAGATGAGCAGACCGGTGGAGAGCTCCTTTTTCAGCACTGTGCCGAGATTGCGCAGACTCACCTCCCCGACCGCCATGGCTCGTACTATGGTGGTGGTGATCTGGGTGCCGCTGTTACCGCCAGTACCGATCAGGAGTGGAATGAAGAAGGCCAGCGCGATGGCGGCTTCCAGCTGCTCCTCGAATGCCCGCAACACTGTGCCGGTGTAAGCTTCCGCCACGAACAGGATAAGCAGCCAGCCCACCCGTTTGCGCCACAGCTGCCAGGGCGTCGCCTGCAAGTAAGGGGTATCGAGCGGTGATGAGCCACCCTGCATCTCGGCATCCTCGGTGGATTCAAGCTCCAGAATGTCGGCGGCATCATCGACGTGGAAAATACCGACCAGTCTCCCCTGATCCTCGACCGGCAATACCGACAGGTCGCGGTCGATCAGCAGGCGCGCCGCCAGCTCCTGATCAGCCCGAGCGTTGATCCGCACCGTCTCCCGGTCCATCAGGTTAGCGACACTGGCCTCGGGGTCAGCAATCAGCAAGCTCTTGAGCGAGATACTCCCCTGTAGACGGCCATCCACGTTGACCACATAGATGTGGCGGAACAGCTGGGCATTGTCCCAGGCATCGTGGATCAGCTGCTTGGCCTTGCCGACGGAATCCTGTTCGCTCACTGCCAGATACTCGTGGCGCATATTGGCCCCGACGGACTCAGGCGGCCAATCCAGCAGTGAGTAGTAGATGGCCTGCGCCTGGGTCGGGAAGCGAGCAAGCAACATGGTGCGATCCTGACGACTCAGTTTGCGCAGGATAGCCACCATTTCGCGACGGGGAATAGCCTCCTGCAACACGCTGACGATGCTGCCATGCAGCCGCAGCAAAAGGCGACCGGCACTCTCTGCGGAGAGAGAAGCGATCAGTTCTGCCCCTTCTGACGCAGGCAAGGTGTCAAAGATGCAGTTGAGCTCTTCCGGACGCAGGGTCAGCAGCTGATCGGCGCGCTGAACCGGATCCAGATTGTGTTCCAGCCAGCCTTGCAGGCTGGCGAGATCGAGCAGTTGATGACGGTTGAGAATGGTGTGTGTTTTCTTCATCACAAAGAACCTCATGTGATTTCAGGCAAGCCTGAGCGCGAGCGGAGACCGTTCGCTGTCTGAAAGAAAACAGCAATTTGATTGACGAGTAATAGGCAGGAAATGACGCCGTTCGGCGTGTCATCATCCCCACGTACCAGCTTTAGCACTGCATAACGTATCCGGCATGCCGGAAGCCACTTGGGTTTACACCTTAATCCGATGAAAACTGTCCTGATCTTGGGCGTCTCTGGACGTCGTGAGATCAGTGGCCTGTGTTTATACAGGAGCCTCGCCTAACGAGATGCTGCAAATAATATGCACAACCCTCTGTTGTGCGGGCGGCATGATTATCCAATCCCGCAGGGAGGTCAACCCCGCCTCAACCAGGAAACAGGGTATGGCAACAGCTTGTTACAATTGTCGGAACATATCAGGGGAACTCTGCCGGGGATGCATAGCAAAAAGGCCCCATAGGGGCCTTTTCTTAGCGAATATAGTCAAATAGCGTCAGACGACTTATTTTGCTGAACGAGAGCTGCGAGGCACTCAATGCCGCATCCTCTTTTGACAGGGCTGAAATTACCTCATAGAGATCGGCTTCCGACACCTTGGCTCTCGCCTCGGCATTGAGGGTGCTCAACCCCTCGTTGGAACCCATCACCTGCTCCAGACTGTTCATCCGGCCACCCAGTTCACCCAGCCCATGATCAATGTTCAAACGGGCATTTTTCATATGAACGGTGGCATCGGCCACTTTTTGCTCAAAACTCTCGGCTGAAATATTGGGATCACGCAGAGCCGTAATGAAGTCTGACATCCCGTTCAACACGTTGTCATTCTTGGGAGGATTGAGAGCAAACTGCTGTGCTGCACCACCTGCAGGCTGATCCAGTGTCAGTTCGAGACCATTGAACGGTATTTTGGTACCGGGAGTGTAATTACCTGTCTGCAGGGTATTGCCACCCGCATCCTTGATATCATAGGTATCGGGCGGGCCAATTGTGGTGGAGACTGTGTAGGTGTTGCTGGGCAGTGCCGGGTCGTAACTGGATTTATAGAAATTATCAAAATCCCCCTGATCCCCGACCCCTACCTTGATATTCGCACTGGTGGCACTGGCGGTTCTTCTGGTTGCTACGATTTCAAACAGATCCTGTCCGGAGTCATTGGCAGCAATTTGCACTGTGGGCGATACCTGAATATTTCGCTGGCCAGGATCTCCCTGATAAATGTATTTACCGTTGGCATCTTTCACATAGGGCTGGGTCTTGCTCTGATTGCCCCCGAAAATAAATTCACCCGATGAGTTCTTGCTGTTCATCAGGTCAAACATTTGCTGCTGCAACCCTTCCAGTTCGCTGGCAATGGCCTTTCGGTCATCCAGGCTAATGGCACCATTATTGGATTTCTGGATCAGGGTCTGGGCACTGAGCATCGCAGTATTGAGAGAGTCCAATACCGTCTCTTCATGCCCCAGACTGTTCTGCAGCAAACTGCCATTCACCCCGTACTGTTTAAACAGTTCAATCTCTTTGGTCAGCGCCATCTTCTGGCTCATGCCTGCCGGATCCTCACCGGCGCTCTGAAACTTGTTGCCGGTTTGCAGCTGCTGATAGGCCTTGTCCAGTCGCTCGTTGGTATTGGTGAGGGAGTAAAGATTCCGATCGTAGATCATGTTTGTAGTGATGCGCATGACGTTACCTCACGGACGAAAGCAGTGTATCGAAGATGGTTTTGGCCGTACTGACCACCTGCGCGGATGCCGCGTAAGATTGCTGGAAACGGATCAGATTGGCCGCTTCCTCCTCCAGATTGACCCCGGAGACGCTCTCGTAGATCCCGGTACTCTGGATCAGCTTGGATTCATTAGCCTTGAGCAGGGTTTTTGCCTGACTGGTATTGTTACCCACTTCCATCACCAACCCGGAGTAAGCCTGGTTAAAGGTCATCTTGTCGTTGGTGGTACCACCATTGGTGCTTTTGCGTACCAGATCCTTGTTCTGCAACTCAGCCATTGCCAGACCATTGCTGTTATCAGCAAAACCATTGGTGTTGTAACTAAGCTGGAAGCTGTCGGTTTGTTCTACCGTGCCGGTAATGCTGAACTCGTAGCCCGGGCTCTGTTTCGGGTTGCTGTAGACCGCAGGCCCACCCGGAAAGGGGTTTACTATCGAGGCCATCAAATTCTGCCCTTTGCTGGCTGCCGGCGCGACACCGATCAAGGTAGTGCCATCACCGGCATACACCTCATAATTGCCGTTATTGCCGATCTTGACGATCTGGGGAGCGGCGGGATCCAGGCTGTTGGTACCAAAACCGGAACCCGTTCCGGTATTGAAGATGCCATCGAGCTTGATGTCTGCACTGCCGATGTTGTTGGTAGTCTTCTGTACTTTGAGAGGTGCAGCCAAGGCCAGGTCTTCCGGCCGGTTGATCTGCTGAGCCAGCCCGGCAGCAGCCCCCTTGGTTGGTTGCAGCAGCAGCTTGTCTCCTGCCGCTGGCGTACCGGTGAGATCGATCGAGATCCCGTGGCCAGCCAGTTCAAACGTTGCTGGCGGCGTGGTGCCCGTCGCCACAGAGGTGCGATTACCAGATTTGTCCAGCGAGAACACTTCATATCCGCTCGCACTGCTAAAGCGCACTTCATAGTCGAAGGGGGTTACAGAGCTTCCTTTGCCGGGTACAAAGCTGACATTCGCTCCGACCGACCCTGTGTTGTCGCCATAAGGCAATCCCTTGCTGGTTGGCAGGGTGAAAATATCGCTGCCCAACTCGTTGTCCAGATCCATCCCGAGACGGTTTTGCTGGTTCATGGCATCCGCCATCGCAACGGCCAGCTGGCCCAGTTCACGCTTGGTCGGCTCCAGGTCGGTACGCGCCTTGAACAGCCCTCCCATGGCCCCCCCGAAGGTATCGTGATCGATGAGAGCCTGATTGTCGCCAAGAGTCAGCTGCAACTCCTGATCACGGGAATCGGGATCGCCCGCCACCACCTTGAACTGGGCAACGCCCCCATCCAGGATCAGCGAATGACCAGTGCTCATATTGACCAATACGCTGCCGTTAGCCTGGGTTACGGTACGGATATCCATCTTCTCGGAGAGCTGCCTGATCGCCTCGTCACGCTGATCAAACAGCATCAGGTTCTCTTCGGGAGACCCCTGAGTACGGATGATCGCCTGGTTGAGATCATTGATGCTGGTGAGCAGACTGTTGACCTGCTTGGTCTCATCTTCAATACGGGTGTTGAGGGTATCGCTCTGCTTGTCGAGCTGGGCCGAGAGTGTGTGAAAGCGGTTCACCATACCGCTCAGCTCCGTCATCACTACCTTGCGGCCACCGATCTCGGCGGGTGATTCATTTGCCGAATGAAAGGACTTGAAATAAGAGGTGATGGTCTCCCCTACGCTATTGCTGCTGTCTCCCAGCAGGCGATCCACGCCGGCCAGCTGCTCGTAATGAGTCAGGGATGCGTAAAAGGCAGAGGTATCGCGACGCACTTCTCCCTGCATATAGCTGTTGATTACCCGCTCGGTCCTGATGTCACCGGTGCCAAGACCGATGGCATTGGTAAACACCAGCGTACGCTCACGCACATAGCCCTGGCTATTGACGTTTACGATATTGTTACTGGTGCTCTGCAGCAGGCGCTGCTGTGCCAGCACGCCCGATGTACCAATTCCAAGCAGATCGCTTGCCATATGTTACAGCTCCATCTCGTTGTATCGGGCAATGGCATCACTGCGCAATACCTGTTTCAGTTTTCTGGCATAGTGCGGGTCGGTGGCATAACCCGCCTGTTGCAGCGCCTCGAAGTAGCGATCCGGACTGTCCACTCTGGCCAGGGCCCCCTTGTAGCGGGAACCGGAGGTGAGAAAGTCCACATAGTCGTTGAAGCTCTCTTCAAACGAGCCATAGGAACGAAACGCCGCTTTCTGGCGGGACGCCACACCCTCTTCATATTCCAGGGTGCTGACTACCGCCTTGGGCCCTTCCCAGCGAGGATCGGCCTTGATGCCAAACAGGTTATGGGTCATCTGCCCTTCACCATCCTTGATCACCCGTTTGCCCCAGCCGCTCTCCAGTGCCGCCTGAGCGACCAGTACCGCCGGGCTTAACCCCAACTTGTCGGCCGCTTTCTTGGCCAGCGGCATCAGGCGATGAACGAACTCTTCCGGCGTATCGAACTCTTTGCCCCCACTACTGGCGGCACTGCCCTCTTCGCTGGCCATACGTCCCATGGGCGGAATGCTGCGGTGCGGTCGACGGGGCATAGTGAGTGCGTGGCTCTCCTTGACCCCCTCGGTCATCTCTTTTTCAGCAAAATCTTTGCCAACTTTTGATGCCGAGATCAAATCAGTAGCAGCCGCCTTGGGTGGCTCGTAGGGTTTATAGACCCGTTCCGTCCGTTGCGGCATCTTGAGCACCCGGCCATCCTGATGGACAAATGTCGCCGGTGAGAGCTGCCTGGCAACCATGTCAGCCAATCCAAGCCCCCCCTTGCTGGACATGTCTGCCACTCGCTGTTCATCCAGCATCCCTTCATAGAACTGGGTATAGCTGCTGTTCATCGGGTTGTCCTGAGTCAACACCCCGTTGGCCTGACGCATGCTCTGAAACAACATCTGGGTAAAGATTGACTCGAACTGGCGCGCAGCCCCCTGCAGTGCCTCGGCCTGCCCCTCTTTGCTGTGGCTCATCTGGCGCAGACGGTCCAGGTTCTTGATATCCTGCACCACCCCGAGATTCATGCCGCTGTTGGTGTCAAACTCCGCCATTTTGCTTACCTCATTGCCACCCGTGGCAATCACTTGCCGCCAGTTACAATATGACCAGTTGCCCCTCGATGGCACCTGCCTGCTGCAGCGCCTCAAGGATAGCCATCAAATCACCGGGGGCGACCCCGACCTGATTGACCGCTCGGACCAGATCGTCCAGAGTCGCACCGGTATCAAACTTGAACATCCGCCCGGGCTCCTGCTGGACATTGATGGTCGAGTTGTTGGTGACCGTGGTCTCGCCCCCCGCCAGCGGGTTGGGTTGAGAAACCTGCTGGTTTTCGGCTATGGTCACCGTCAGGCCTCCGTGGCTGATGGCCGCCGGTTTGAGCTTCACCTGACTGCCGATAACGATGGTGCCGGTGCGGGAGTTGACGATGATCTTGGCCGCCTCGTTGGCCGGATCCACCTCCAGGTTCTCGATGGTCGCCAGATAGGAGACCCGTTGACCCGGATCTCGTGGGGCATAAACCTTGACCGAAGTGGCATCGAGTGCCTGCGCAGTATTGGGCCCCACCAGATCGTTGACCACATCGGCCAACCGACGCGCGGTGGTAAAATCGGGGCGATTGAGATTGAATGTGATGGTGTCACCCTGGCTGAAGGCATTGGGCACCTCTCGCTCTACGGTGGCACCATTGGCAATGCGGCCGACGGTCGGAGTATTGACCACCACCTTGGAGCCATCAGCCCCCTCGGCCCCCAACCCGCCGACCACCAGGCTGCCCTGCGCGACCGCATAGACCCGCCCATCCAGCCCTTTCAGGAAACTCTGCAGCAGCGTACCACCGCGCAGGCTCTTGGCCTCACCGATGGCAGAAACAGTGACGTCTATGGTCTGGCCCGGCTTGGCAAACGGCGGCAAATCCGCATGGATTGCCACCGGCGCCACATCCTTGATCTTGGGTTTGATGTTGTCCGGTACCTTGATACCAAAGTTGTTGAGCATGGTGCGGAAGGTCTGTTCGGTAAAGGCGTTGTTCTTCTCGCCGGTACCGGGTAGACCCACGACCAGACCGTAGCCGATCAACTGGTTGCTACGCACCCCCTCTACTGAGCTGATGTCCTTTATCCGGGCGGCATTCGCCATCCCCAAAGGCAGTAGACAGCAGAGCAGAGTAACCAAACGGAGTGACTTCATAACATCTCCTAGAGCGGCCACCATGGACCATTGAAAAAGCTGGTAAGCCATCCCTGTTCCTGGGTATTGGCAAGATCGCCGGTACCACCATAGTAGATACGGGCATTCGCCACTTTCTGGGATGACACGCTGTTATCCGAGGTGACATCCTCCGGTCTAATCAGACCTGTGATACGGATATACTCATTGCCATTGTTGAGCATGATCCACTTCTCGCCCCGTACCAGCAGATTGCCATTGGGCAGTACCTTGGCCACACTGACCGAAATATTGCCTTGCAGGCTGTTGCTCTGATCCGCCTTGGCCTGCCCCTTGAAGGCACTGTTTTGAGCGATGGATGCGGAGAGATCATAGGGGCTGGCAGTGACAGGCACGCCCCCCAGCGTCACCGGATCCAGATTAAACTTGTTATCCTTGCCACTCTGGGTATTTGCCTTCTTCGAGGCGGAAGTGGACTCGGCCAGCTCGATGGTGATGATGTCACCCACCTTGTGCGCCTTGATATCCGAATAGATGCCATTAACCTGATCCGGCTGAAAAATAGCACCTGTCGGTCTCACCGAGACTGGCTCCGACTCCCCGTATACGGGGGAAAACTCGGGGTCATCAGGCCTGGGTGTATTGGGAGTACTGCTACACCCCCCCAACACCAGCAACCCCAGTATCCATACGCTTTTCATCATGGCTCTCCCCATTAGGTCCGCTGGATCAGGAAGGACATCATGCCATCCACCGCAGAGAGGACTTTAGAGTTCATCTCGTAGACCCGCTGAGCCTGGATCAGATTCACCAGCTCTTCGGTGACGTTAACGTTGGAGCTTTCCAGCATCCCTTGCTTCAAGACCCCCATGCCATCCGCCCCTGCAGTTCCCTGAATGGCTGCACCGCTGGACTGGGTTTCCAGAAACATGTTCTCACCCATCGGCTGCAGACCACTGGCATTGACAAAATCTGACAGGGTGATCTGTCCGACCACTTGAGAAGCACCATCCCCCTTCAGCTGTACCGAGACCTGACCATCAGTGCCGACAGTGACACTCTGGGCATTTTCCGGGATCTGGATTTCTGGCTGCAGGGGATAACCGTTACCCGGCGTCACTATGGTGCCTTCGCTGTTAAGGGTGAATTGCCCATTACGGGTATAGGCCAGGCTGCCGTCGGGCAATTGAATTTCAAAGTAGCCACGGCCACTGATCATCAGATCCAGCGAATTATCCGTAGTCTGTACGTTGCCCTGACTGTGGTTTTTCTGGGTAGCCACCACCTTGGCGCCCGCGCCAAGCATCAAGCCGGAGGGCAACTCGGTATCCGCCGACGAACGGCCGCCGGGCTGATTGATGTTTTGATAGAGCAGATCCTCGAAAATGGCCCGCGATTTCTTGAAACCAACGGTGCTGGCGTTCGCCAGGTTGTTCGAGGTGACCGAAATATTGGTCTGCTGAGCATCCAACCCGGTCTTGCTGATCCAGAGTGCAGGATTCATAGGTAACTCCTTGATTAGCTGATACGCAGCAACTGGGTTTGGGCCTCGTCATTCTCTTCGGCCGTTTTCATCATCTTGACCTGGGTTTCAAACTGTCGTTGTAACCGGATCAGGTTGGTCATCTCATCCACCACATTGACATTGCTCCCCTCCAGGGAGCCGGCGATCAGGCCAACGTTGGCAGAGGCAGGCTCATTCTGGCCATCTTTGCGCCGAAAAAGCCCATCCTGGCCCTTCTCTACCGCATCGGCGGCCGGGTTAACCAGTTTGATCCGCTGAAAATCTTCCGACAAATTCGCGGCGGCCCCTTCAGGACGGCCACTGATGGTGCCATCCCGGTTAATCTCCAGCTTCTCCATCGGCATTGGCAGCACGATGGGTTGACCACCGTCATCCACGACGTTCAAGCCGGTAGAGGTCTGCAGGTTGCCAGTCGCATTGACCTGCAGATTTCCCATACGGGTATAGGCCTCCCCCCCCTTCGGATCTTGCACCGCAATCCAGCCGGGACCATCCACCGCCACGTCAAGATCCCTCCCCGTGGTCATCAACATGCCATGCTGCAGGTTCTGGCCGGGACGTTCCGTCATGGCAAATACCCGACTGGGCAGCCCCTCACCAAAGGCCTGCATGCTGCGGGCCTGCTCGAAATCGGATTTAAAGCCGGTGGTATTGGCATTGGCGAGGTTATTACCGCGAACAGCCAGGCTGTTCATGTTCTCTTTGGCCCCGGACATGGCGATATAAAGCAGGTGATCCATGGGATTCTCCGTCAAACAGATGACTCTGACAGCAGAACTGCAATTTGGATGCCAACAGAAGGGGAATGCCACGCCATTCGACAGTAGAGAACGATAAAAAAACGGGGCACCCAAGGTGCCCCGTCGCCTGAGAGGAATTAACGGATCTGCAAGATGGTCTGCTGCAGCGAACTGTTGACCTCCAGAGAGCGGGAGTTCGCCTGGAAGTTACGCTGGGCAGTGATCAGATCAACCAGTTCGGAGGTCAAATCTACGTTGGATTGCTCCAGCGCCGACGATTTGATGGTACCGAAGGTGCCTGAATTGGGCGTTCCCGGCAAAGCATCGCCGGAGAGCAGGGATTGCCGCCAGGAAGTATCACCCACCTGGGTCAGCCCTTGCGAGTTGGCAAATTTGGCCATGGCCACCATGGCTACCTTGATGGTGGTGGCATTGCTGTAGGTTGCAGAGACAATCCCATCCGGCGTGATCTCGACCTTGGTCAAACGGCCGACAGTGGAACCATCCTGTGACAACTTGTTGACTTCAAACGGTGAGGCATATTGGGTCACAGTGCCGAAAGTGATATCTACCTGCTGGGTAGGATCCGCACCATTGGTAATAATTCCCGCTCCTGCTGCCCCCAACTGCTCCGTTTGGATGTTTGCCGGTGTGGTCGGAGTAATCATTTTACCATCGGCACCAAAGGTAATTCGGGCACCGGCAGGTGCAGGATTCAACCCTGTGGCCATTGTTGGCGTCACCCCTCCGACGATATCGACCGGCTTGTCACCTTGATAAAGATACATGCGCCAAGCTGTCGGGCTAGCTGGCTTGGTCAGGTCTGCTGGATCTGCTTCTTTGACAAAATACTGGGTGATAGTGTGAGGTTCACCGAGCGAGTCATAAATCACCACTGAGGTGGATGAGGAGTAGGTTTTGGAATCCTTAGGGTCAAAGGTGGAGGCATCCCCCGCACCATTACCTGCAGGCAGGGGCGATGCGGTGGAAGGCAAGTTGAAACTTGCATCAATCTTGCTGGTTTTGATCGGCTCACCCGCCCGATCAGGGATCTGGATCGGCTTGGTCGCATTGATACTGACCGCCTTGGGTGTGCCATCGGCGTTGATCTCGTAGCCTTGCAGATAGTGGCCCTGATTGTTGACCATATAGCTGTTTTCATTGAGCTTGAATGCACCGGCACGGGTGTAAGTGCGATCCAGGTTGGTCAAACCATCAGAGGTGACAAAGAAGCCGTTCCCCTGAATGGCCAAATCCAGCGCGTTATTGGTAAATTGCAGCGCACCCTGATGGAACTGCTGGGCAACAGCACCGGTCGCCACACCGTTACCGACCTGAGTCTTGGCATTGACAAAGATGGAGTTGGCGTAGACATCCGCAAACTCGGCACGGGACTCTTTAAAGCCCATTGTATTGACGTTCGCAATGTTGTTAGCGGTGACGTTCAAGTCTTTTTGTGCCGCGTTGACACCGCTCAAGGCATTGTTAAATGACATATCCAGCTCCTTAGATCGATGCTGTCGACGTGGTTTTTGACGGAGTAGCCGTCTGGTTTGGATTGGTGCCTGATATTTGCAGGACGGAACTCAGCAGGGTGCTCCCCAGTCCCTTCAAATTAAGCATTGTGGGATTTGTTGCATTCCCCAGGGCAACGCTGTCGACCTTGCCATAAGCGTATGTGGGAATAGTTTCTGCCTTGCCATCCACACTGCCACTGGCCTTGATCACGTATTTGCCTGGCTTGACCCGGTTGCCCGCCTTGTCAGTGCCATCCCAGGCGATCTCCACATTGCCCTTCTGTTCTCCTTCCAGGCTAAATTCCTTGATGACCTGACCCGCCTCGTCTTCAACGATAATCTTGACACCCGCGTATTGATTGGTCGTGCCAACCTGAACGACACCGGAGACAGGGCCCTCCTTGTCCAGATAGCCCACATTGCTGGGCAAGAGTACATTCTGGCCAACCAGAGAAGATGCTTGCAGAGCCTGGCTGGAGATCATCTGCTCATTGAGCTTGCCCATCTGGGTAGACAGACTGCTGATCCCCTCCGAGGTAGACATGGAAGCCATCTGGGAGAGCATCTGGGCATTGTCCACCGGCTTGAAGGGATCCTGATATGATAGTTGCATGGTCAGCAGTTTCATAAACGAAGCCTGATCCAGCTCTTTCTTCGGCGTCGTTGTGGTGCCTGTGGTCTGGGTCGTGGTACGGCCAATGCCGTTCACACTGTTTGTGGTGTCGACCATGTTGCATCCCTCCTATCAGGATTTGCCAAGCTGGAGCGTCTGCTGCAGCATCTTCTTGGCCGAATCTGCAACCTGTACATTGGTCTGGTAGCTGCGCGAGGCATTGATCATGTCAGCCATCTCTTCAACCATGTTGACGTTCGGTTTGAAGATAAAGCCATCCTTGTCCGCCATCGGGTGGTTAGGGTTGTACTCCTTGAGCAGTGGAGCCTTGCTCTCGACAATGCCCTTCACCTCAACGCCGACCGATCCCTGCTTATCTGACATGGCCTGATCGAGCTGAGCGGCAAAAATTGGCCGCCTTGCGTGGTAAGTGTTTTCCACGCTGGAGCTTACGCTGTCCGCGTTGGCCATATTGCTGGCAACCGTATTGAGACGCACGGACTGCGCACTCATGGCCGAGCCGGCAATATCAAAGACCTTGAACAAACTCATCACTGCTCTCCTTTCAGGGCTTTAAGCAGGCCACTGATCTTGCGATTCATAAATTCCAGGGAGGTTTGGTACTCCAGACTGTTGCGCAAGAACTCGCTCCGCTCCTGCTGCACATCCACCGTGTTGCCATCACCCGTATCAGGCTGCAACGGATTGCGGTATTGAACAGTACCGGGGGCATCCATATTCAAGGCAAAGTGCTTTTCACTGGTTGTTACCAGGCCAAAACCCTGTTTATGCTGGGCATCCTGCAATGCCTGTGCAAAGTTGATATCCCTTGCTTTAAAACCTGGCGTGTCCGCATTGGCAATATTGCTGGACAACACCTCGGCACGCTTGGCGCGAACACCCAGCGTGTATTGATGGATACCAAATGCCTTGTCGAATGAAAAAGCCATAGCACACCTCCTGCTTGGTATATTTTGCTTGCAAGAGATGTGCCAGACGATTTTCAAAATGTTGCCAGGTTGTCGAGCCTAGCTATGAAAGCCTTTAGACGGAGTGCAAGGATCTGCTGCGCGATAGATAGGAACATGGCGCAATGCCATCACGAATGGAGCTATAAGAATGGAGCCATAAAGAGAGAAGGAGGCACTGTGCCTCCTTCTCTTATAAACAATGTCACCAATCACAACTCATTGAATACCATGGGCTGCAACGTTATTTGACCTTGTAAACAATTCCGGGATTGCACCGAATCATCTCGAATCGGTCAGTCAAACCCGCCAGCGATTCCGACGCTCCCAGCATCAGGTATCCACCAGGATTGAGGCTGGATGCAAACTGGTTGAGGATTTTTGACTTCACTTCCGGTGCAAAGTAGATAAGCACGTTACGGCAAAAAATGATGTCAAATTTACCGAGCAGACTATAACTCTCCAGCAGATTGAGCGGCCGGAAGGTGGTCAATTTTCTGACTCGCTCTACCACCCGCATTTTGTTGTCACCATAGGGCTCAAAAAACATCTTCTTGCGCTCTGGCGACAATCCGCGTGCCAAAGCCAGACTGTCATATACCCCTTCCTTGCACTGATTCAGCATGGTAGTCGATATGTCTGTCCCGACAATCTGCACTCCACCGGGCAAGGTACCCGGCTTCTTCATCTGCTGCTCCAGCGCCGTCATGGCGATAGAATATGGCTCCTGTCCCGAAGATGAGGCAGCAGACCAAATCTTGACAGGGCGACCACTTTTGCCCAATTCAGGAAAAATCTTGTCGGTCAGCAGCTGGAACGGATATGTATCACGAAACCAGAGGGTCTCGTTAGTGGTCATCGCATCAACAACCGCCATTTTCAGGTCACGCTCTCGTACACTCATTGCACGGGTGACCAGTTCAGACAGACTCTCGATGCCAAACTGTGCCATCAAAGGTGAAAGACGGCTCTTCACCAGATACTGTTTGTTATCACCCAGCACGATCCCGCTCTGAACCGCAAGAAAGTTGCTGAACTGTTTGTATAAGTCATCCGAAAGTGTCTTCATGCAGCTGTTCTTCTTTAAATTAGAGTGCGTTTTGTACGGCTTTGGCCAATTCATCAGGCTGGAACTTGGCAATAAAGTTGTTTGCACCAACTTTTTGCACCATAGCCTGGTTAAATACACCACTGAGCGAGGTATGCAGAATAACATGCAAATCTTTGAGATTGGGATTATTCCGGATCTCGGCAGTGAATGTATAGCCATCCATCTCGGGCATTTCGATATCGGAAATCACCAGCGCAATCTGATCCTTGATAGGGCCATTTTTGGTCATCTCCAGCAGCATGTTCAATGCTTCGCGGCCATCTTTTGCCAGCACGCATTCAACTCCGATCGCCTCCAGCGCACGCTGTACCTGTTTGCGCGCAACCGAAGAGTCGTCAGCAACCAATACGGGACGTCCCAAGGTCGGATGCTCGACACTGGCCTCCACCAGCTCCTGGCTGACCTCAGTAGAAACCGGAGATATTTCGTTGAGAATACGTTCAACGTCGAGGATCTCGACCAACTCGCCATCAACCTCGGTAACCGCCGTCATATAGTTGATGCGACCAGCCCCCTTGGGGGGAGGAAGGATAGATTCCCAGTTCATATTGATGATGCGCTCGACCGAGTGCACCAAAAAACCCTGAATGGAGCGGTTGTACTCGGAGATGATAATGAAGCACTTGCTCAAATCTTCAATGGGGCGCTTGCCCATTGCCATGCTGAGATCGATGACCGAGATAGTCTGGCCACGAATATGAGCCACTCCGCGAATACAGGAGTTCAACTTGGGCATCACGGTCAAGGGGGGGCACTGCAACACTTCACGCACTTTGAATACGTTGATGCCAAATCTTTGACGTCCATTGAGACGAAACAACAACAATTCCAGCCGGTTTTGCCCCACTAGCTGGGTACGTTGGTTGACCGAGTCCAGGATACTGGCCATAAACACTCCCTAAAAACGCTTGGCATTAATCATGCATGCGTGATGGATTGCGTCAGACTATCGATGTGACAACAAACAGATTCTGAAGCAATCATAGTTAAATATGGTGATATGCGTGAACAACTTATCGACCGACGAGCGAAAATGATTAACCGACTTTTACTCATCAGCCTCTTTTTTGGCAGCATATCCTCGAGCCATGCCTCGGATGTCACAACCTATCTGAGAGAGCAGGCACAAGAGTTCGTTTATGGTCAACTCGATCTGCCGCTGGATGCCAGAGCAGAGGTCACTGCCGCGACCCTTGATGAGAGACTCCCGCTAACCCGTTGCGATGATCTGTTGACCATCAGCTTGCCAGCAAAAATGGAAATTCGTCGTAATACAACTGTTTACATGAAGTGTGAGGAAGAAAAACCCTGGGATGTCTACTTACCGGTAAGGGTCAGTATTCAAAAACCCTTTGTTACTGTCACCGACCCCATTACCAAAGGGGATCTGCTGAATGAAAGCAAGCTGGTAGTGGCGTTTCAGGATCAAACCCTGATCCGTGGTGACTATCTGACCAACCCGGCCCCTCTGATTGGGGTACGCAGCAAGCGGGAGATCAAACCGGGACAGCCCATCCGCTTGAGCCAGGTTTGCGTGATATGTAAAGGGGATCAGGTCACCCTGACAGCCGAAAACAGCAACTTCCAGATCAAAACCATGGCCCGAGCCTTGCAAGATGGCAGTTTCGGAGAGATCATCAAACTCGTCAATATTCGCTCCGGCAAAACGGTGGAAGGTAAAGTCACAGCAGTCGGTGCCGCATCGGTCACTTTTTGATATCCGGAGCCTGAACAATTTTTTTTCTAAAGTTTTGAGCTGCCGCACCGATAAACAGGTAAGCAAACCTTAAAGCAGACGAAGGTAACTAAAATGGCCATCAACAATATCAACAACTTGGCGAATAATCGGTTGCAAAATACCGCTAATAGCCAAGGGACAGGCAGCAAGTCAGTCACCTCATCGCCCGAAAACAAAGCGACCACTGTCAAGCTGGACTCCGTCTCCTTGACCAGTGAGGCGCAACAATTGCAAAAAATGCAACAGAACCTCAATACCGCCTCAACCGGCAACGAGAGCAAGGTTGAACGACTGAAAAAAGCCGTCGCGAGTGGCGAATATCAGGTTAACAGCGACGCTGTAGCCAAGAAGATGTTCAGTTTCGAGGCCAATCTGGACAAAGTTCTGGGATGATGGACTTACCTTCGTTACTGCACACCCAAGATGATTACCTCAGCCAGATGCAAGGCATTCTGGAAGAGGAGTTCAGCTTGCTCGAGCAGCATCAGGCACTGGCCCTGCCTGCACTGACCGAGCGCAAACAGCAGTTGCTTGCTGCGATAGAAACTCTGGACAAGACACTGGCAGAGATGCCGGAACTGGCACTGCAGCTGGCAGCCTATCCCGACGAGATGGCGCAGCTTCGTGCAAAACTGGATGCCTGCCAGGCACAAAATGATATCAACGGTCGCTTGCTTGAATTGAGCATCGTCTCCAACCGTCGTCTGGCAACCTTTCTGAGTCAGTTGCGTGATCGCAACAGCCTGACCTATGACGCCAAAGGCAATACTCGCTCTGGCACCCGCTCCTACGGTATCAAGGCCTGACATCTCTTATCAGGCCTTGCATTTTTGCTCTTCGTTTTAAAGCGCAAGGCGCAACAACTCCCGCCCATCCTCACACGCGTTGACGCGCAGTACCCCATCCTCATAGCTTCCATAACTGGCTGGCAGCTCGCCGCGCGGGAAACAGATTGACCCCGGGTTCATCAATATCCGTTCCCCCTGCCACTCCAGCACAGGTACATGGGTGTGGCCGCTCAGGAACAGACTACCCGGCGGTAGCTGTACCTCGTCCGGGCGATAAAGATGACCGTGGCTGACAAACCAGCGCCGCTCATCGATCAGCAACTGGTTGTAGGGGGCGGTGATGGGAAAGCGCAACAGCATCTGATCCACTTCGGAATCGCAATTGCCCCGCACCGCGATGATCTGTGGCGCAAGCTCGTTGAGCCTGTCAGCCACTGCCGCCGGGTTATACCCTTCCGGCAGAGGATTACGCGGGCCATGGTTGAGCAGATCGCCGAGCAGCAGATAGTGATCCGGCTGCCAGGAGTCAAGTCGGGTCAATACCCGCTCCAGCGCAATGATGCTGCCGTGGATGTCGGAAATGATGGCAAGTTTCATGAAATGCTCCTCACTGCGGGCTGAAATAGAGATCCTTGGTGGCAATCGTCCCTTTCAAATTCTGGCAGGGCAGTCCCCGCAGGGTGGGGTCAACCAGTCTCATCTGATTGTAATGATACACGGGGAGGATCGGCGCCTCTTCAAGCAGCAACTGTTCGGCATGCCGGTACAATTCAACCCGACTCGCACTGTCCAGCGTATTGGCAGCCTGCTCCAGCAGCAGATCAAAATCGGGATTGCAGTAGCCGCTCTCGTTGCGCAGATCCTGACAACGGAAGCTGCCCAATATGGCTGACGGCTCCACGTAATCGCCAAACAGGAAACTTCTGGCCACCTGGAAATCACCGCTATCCTTGGCCACCTGATAGGCGCCCCACTCCAGACTGTTGAGGGTGACCTGTACCCCCAGCTTCTGCCACATGGCAGCAATGGCCATTGCCATCTGCTTGTGGGTGTCGGCACTGTTGTAGGTAATGCTCAGCTTGAGTGGATTAGCGCTGTTATACCCGGCCGCTGACAGCAGTGCAGCCGCTTTGGCCTGACGGGTCGGCATATCTTCAAGCGCGACAGGCAATACCACCCGGGGGTAACCTGGCATCTCCGGCAACAGCGACCATGCCGCCTGTTCACCCTGCCCGCTCACCGATTCAATGAGCTGCAGTCGATCAACCGCCATGGAGAGCGCCTGACGCACCCGCACATCCTGCAGTTCCGGGCGTTTCAAATTGAATGCATAGAGATAGGTACCAAACAGCGGCAAGCCCCAGAGCCGCTCCGGGGATCCGCGCTTCATCTTCTGGTAATAGCCGAGGGAGACCTTGTTGGTCAGCTGGATTTCACCGGCCTCATAACGCAACCGCTCCGCATGTTGCGAGGTGATAGGCAGGTAGGTGACTCGCCCGATGCGAGTGTGGCGATCGTCCCAGTAGTGGATATTGCGTTCGGCTTCGAGTCTCTCGTTAGGCACCCAACTAGCCAAACGATACGCCCCATTGCTCACCAGCTTGCCGGGCTCGGTCCACTGTTTGCCAAACTGGGCTATCACCTGCCGATTGACCGGTACAAAGGGACGCTGACTTATTAGCTGCAAAAAATAAGGAACCGGCCGCTCCAGGGTGACTTTCAGGATCTGATCGCTTTGCGCCTCAATGCCAAGATTGTCGAGCTCCAGTGCGCCGGCATAGATGGATTGCGCATTGTTGATCCCCATGGCCAACAGCAATCCGGCAGAAGGGGAGTTGATGGCCGGATCGAGCAGACGGCGCCAGGCATAGACGAAATCAGCGGCCACCAGCGGCTCGCCATTGGACCACTTCAGTTGGGGGCGCAGGAAAAATCGCCACTCCAGCCCATCTTCACTGACCTCCCAGCGCTGTGCCTGAGCCGGGACGATATGCCCCTGGCCATCCTCACTGACCAGCCCTTCAAAAAGATCGACCAACACGGCTTCCCCCGGAAAACCGGAGCGCACCAGTGCCGGGTCAAGGGATTCCGGTTCGGCACCATTGCCTTTGACCAACATCTGCCGGTCGGCCACAGGAGGCTGCTGTACAACGGCTGTTGCATGAGCCTGTGGAACGGCCAGCGCGGCAAGCAATAGGGGGGGGAGCCAGCGTCGCGCCAGCGTGGGGAAGAAACCAGACCTCATGACAAAACCTCGAATAAAACTACTGCAGGAGGGGGAAGGCCGACGGCTCGCCTTATGAATGCCTGATGCCGCGCTTGTTATCCCCGAAAACGCCCCGTATTGTATCGGGCTTGCCCGGGAGATGGAGTCTTTCGGGAGATTTTTTTCAGGAGTTTTTATGGGTTATGAGTGGCTGGCCCTCGCCTCGGCCAGTTTATGGGCAATTGCAGCGCTGATTTCGGTCAAACCGGCCCGTCATCTCGGCGCATTTGCCTACAGCCGCTGGCGCATGTTTCTGGTCAGCCTGATGCTCGGCAGCATCAGCCTGCTCAGCGGCGGCTGGCAAACCCTCACCGCCGGCACACTTCCACTGCTCGCCCTCTCCGGACTTATCGGCATTTTTATTGGTGATACGGCGCTCTATGCCTGCATGAACAGGATGGGCCCAAGACGCAGCGGCCTGCTCTTCTCCTGTCATGCCCTCTTCTCAGCCATGCTGGGGCTCTGGTTGTTTAATGAGCCACTGACCGGATGGCGCTTGCTGGGTGCCTTGCTGGTTTTTGTCGGCGTGATGCTGGCGATCCTGTTTGGCAGGCGCAGCAACAATAACGAGTGGGAGCAGATCCGTGGCGGCCTGGGAATAGGCATCACGCTGGGTCTCACCGCTGCGCTTTGCCAGAGTCTCGGTGTGATCATCGCCAAACCTGTGATGATGAGCGGCAATGTCGATGCCGTCAGCGCGTCCGGGGTCAGAATGGCCACCGCGTTGCTGGCACACTGCAGCTTGCGACTGGCAGGAATGCCTATCGCACGTCCGTTAAACCCTATCAACCGTAGGGTCCTAGCTATGATCATCGCTAATGGCTTCCTGGCGATGACGCTAGGCATGACGCTGATCCTGATTGCGTTACGGCAGGGCGAGGTTGGCATGGTGGCCATTCTCTCCTCCACCACGCCGGTACTGCTGCTGCCACTGTTGTGGTGGCACTCGGGGGAGCGGCCATCCATTGCCGCCTGGGTGGGGGCACTGATTGCCACCCTGGGTACGGCACTGGTGCTGGGTTTCAGCACTCACTGACACCCGGCAACAAGCTTGATCAGAACAGGGCGATCTCGTCAACGGTCAGCTCACGGTATTCACCGAGAGCAAGCGTCTCATCCAGCGTCAGGCCGCCAATCCGCTCGCGATGCAAGCCAACGACCTTGTTACCGATGGAGGCAAACATCCGCTTGACCTGATGGTACTTGCCTTCGTGAATTGTCAGCCTGGCCTCGCACTCACCGAGAATTTCCAGCTGGGCTGGACGGGTTTTATCGGTCTCGTTGCGCAGGTAGACCCCTTCGGCGAACAACTCGATTGCATCCGGGCTCACCGGGTCGGCCAGCCAGACGTGATAGGTTTTGGCACATTCGCGACGCGGCGAGGTGATGCGATGGGACCATTGACCATCGTCGGTCACCAACACCAGTCCGGTGGTATCGAGGTCAAGGCGCCCCACCACGTGCAGCTTGCCCATCGCCGGCTCATCCATCAGGAAGAAAACGGTCGGGTGATCCGGATCCTCGTTGGAGCAGACATACCCTTCCGGTTTGTGCAGCATGAAATAACGGTTGCGCTGCTCCAGCGTCAGCAGCACGCCGTCAAACTCGATCTGGCTCTGCTCATTGATATGAAAGGCAGGCTGCTTGACCACAATGCCATCCACCATGACCTCACCCTGACGGATCAGTTTGCCTGCCAGCGAGCGGGTCAAATCGGAACAATCGCACAGAAATTTATCAAGCCGCATTCACAACCTCGGAGTCCAACAAGTAAAGGGGCGTCATTATATCGGGCGGGGGCGACAACGCCACTGTTAAGGGGTTGCCAATTATGACGAACTGGTCATCCGATGTTACACTTCTCGGGTGCAATCCATCCGCACGATACTCATAATAATAAGAGTCAGGAAGCCCTCATGAAGTCTCAAGCATCCTACCCCGTCATTCCCGTCAACCAGCTGAAACCCGGCATGTATGTCATTGCTATCGCCAGCCAGACAGGTGGGATGGAGATTGCCCGGATGGGCATGGTGACCAGTGTGGCGCAAATTGCCAATCTGGTGCGTCAGGGGGTGCTCACGGTACGCATCGATCTGGCCCGCAGCAAGCTGGGCAGTACCGAGAGTGACGCCATCACCTCCCCTGACCTCAATGCCAACAGTGCTCAGGCAGGACGCCGGGTCGGGGCCAACGGCGAAGGGCGGGAGCTGAAGATCCGCCGCCTCTATCAGGAGGCGCGCGAGCTGCAAGGCAAGTTCATTCGTCAGCTCAAGGCGGGTGAACCCATCAACATCACCCCGCTCGCCGAAGTCGCCGAGGAGATGGTGGACACCATGTTCACCCATGGCGATGCCATGCTCTGCCTGGCCCGTATTCGTGCCAAGGATGCCTATCTGATGGAGCACTCCATGAACGTGGCCATCCTGCTGGCCAACTTCGGCCGTTATCTGGGGCTGGAGCGCAGCGTGCTCAAGGAGTTGACTCTGGGAGGGCTGTTGCACGACGTGGGCAAGATCATGACGCCGGACGAGGTGCTCAACAAACCGGGCAAGCTGACCGACGAGGAGTTTGCCATCATGCGCCAGCATGTGGTGCATAGCTACGACATTCTCCGCAATACCCCCGGCATCACCCCAACCATGCTGGAAGTAGCCGCCAACCACCACGAGCGGCTCGATGGTACTGGCTACCCACTAAGGCTCAAAGGGGATGAACTCTCCCTCTATACCCGCATGAGCGGTATTGTCGATGTCTATGACGCAGTAACTGCCGACAGAGTCTACAAGGCTGGCATGCAACCCACCCAGGCCTTTCGCATTCTGCTAAGGGGAGTCAACCAGCACTTCGATGCCGAACTGGTCACCAAGTTCATCAAGTGCATGGGGGTCTATCCGGTGGGAACGCTGGTACAGCTTTCAAACCAGCGGTTGGCCATCGTGATGCAGCGCAACGAGCAGCAGCCGCTCAAGCCGGTGGTCAAGGTGATCTATCACGCTTCCCAGCGCCACTACCTCGATGTGCAGTGGCTGGATCTGGCCAGATCGAGTGTGAAGGAGAGCATCGAGTGCACGGTCGACCCCAAAGAGTTTGGCATCAACCTCACCAACTTCTTCTAACTCTGTCCTCACGACTGGCGCTGGCTATCGAGCCAGTGCCGGATCAGAAACTCCTCATCCAGCGGCGAGAGATCGAAACGCTGGCTGGCCTCTTCGATGGCGGCGATATCGTACTGGTGGTGCTCACTGAGCCAGCGCACCGCACGTCGCAGATCTTCACCATGGGGGAGCAGCAGATGGTCGCTCATGGGATACCTCCGGTAGATCGCAAGGCAGCCAGCGCATCTGACTGCCTATTACAAGTCTAGTCGGTCAATCCCAATCCCCTCCTGCGTCTCCTCACCCTCCCCCATCTGTCACTGCAATCAGGCAATCAGCGACCGAAAGCGCGCTGCCAATCCTGATCGAACTTCACCAGCGCCGCATCCACCGCTGGCACGTTCATCAGCTGCTCCGCCACATCGAGCGGCAGAGTGATGGACTGGCAACCCGCCAGCAGGCAGTCGAGCGCCTGGCGCGGGGTACGGAACGATGCCGCCAGCACCTTGCTGTTCGGCGCGTGCAGCGCAAGCAGCTGTTGCAGCTCCTGCACGGTGGCGATGCCGTCACCCCCCTGGGCATCCAGCCGGTTGACGTAGGGCGCCACGTACTCTGCCCCCGCCACCGCCGCCAGCCAACCCTGCAGCGGGGTATAGACAGCGGTGCCCAAAGTCGGCACACCGTTGGCGGTCAGGCTCTTGATGGCCGCCAGCCCCTCTGCGCATACCGGGATTTTGATCACCAGATCCGGGTCCAGCTCACGCAGAGCGAACGCCTCGCGCACCATCTCGGTTTCGGTTTTGGCCATCACCTGGGCAAACAGGCGCGCCTTGGGCCCCAGCACATCGCGCAAGGCGGGCAGCAGCTCACAGAGCGGCAATCCCCCGGCGGCGGTAATGGAAGGATTGGTGGTGACACCGGCCAACGGCAGGATCCGTGACCAGCGACGCACTGCCGCCACATCGGCGGTATCGAGATACAGCTCCATCTCTAACTCCTTAACGGGATGTTCAATATGTCGCCATTCTAGCGAGAAAACATCTGCAAACAGCTTGATCGAAATCAAATCAACTTTCGAATGAAAGAAAATAGAATGCAAATACAAAAGGAGGCGGTATGATTTTCGACCTGCAACGATATTCAACTCACGATGGCCCCGGCATTCGCACCCTGGTGTTTCTCAAGGGGTGCTCGCTGGCCTGTCGCTGGTGTCAAAACCCGGAAAGCCGCTCTCCCAAGCCGGACATACTACTCGACCGGCGCCAGTGCATCGAGGGATGCCAGCTCTGCAGCCAGGCTTGTCCGGCAATCTTGCGTGACAGCGAGGGCATCCAGCTCAGCCGTTCTGCCCTCAAGGCCGATGATATGGAACGGCTGCGCGGCCTCTGCCCAAGCGAAGCGCTGCAGGTGTGCGGCCGCGATGAAACCCTGGACACCCTGATGGACACCATCTTGCGGGATCGCCCCTTCTTCGAGCGCAGCGGCGGTGGCGTCACCCTCTCAGGTGGCGAACCGTTTATGCAGCCCGAATTTGCTGCCAACCTGCTGGCCCGCTGCAAGGCCGAAGGGCTGCACACCGCGGTCGAGAGCTGCCTGCATGTGCCCTGGCACCAGATTGAGCAAAGCCTTCCCTCACTGGATCTGCTGCTGGCGGACCTCAAACACGTGGATAAAGAACGTTTCTTCCACTGGACCCGCGGCAAGGTGGAGTTGCCCATCGCGAACCTCAAGCGCCTCGCCGAGCGCGGCGTGCCGATGCAGATCCGGGTGCCACTCATTCCCGGCTTCAATGCCGACCACGCGTCGATCGAAGCCATCACCGACACCGCTGCCAGCCTCGGCACGGTGCAGGAGATCCACTTCCTCCCCTACCACACGCTGGGGATGGGCAAATATGCCCTGCTGGATCTGCCCTATCAGGCGCCTGAGACACCGTTTGACGACCCCGATTTACTCCACTTTGCCCACGCATACGCCCAACGTCAGGGGCTGACCCCTGTGACCAGAGGATAAGATCATGACCCAGCTCGACCTCAATACCCTGAGCCCGCGGATCCGCGCCCACAAAGAGAGCCTGATCCACATCGTTCAGCCGCCGGTCTGTACCGAGCGGGCCCGCCACTATACCGAGGCCTATCAGACTCATCTCGCCCGGCCGCTGCCGGTGCGCCGCGCCCTGGCTCTGGCCCATCACCTCAAGGAACGCACCATCTGGATCAAGCACGACGAGCTGATCGTCGGCAATCAGGCCAGTCAGGTACGGGCGGCGCCGCTCTTTCCCGAATACACGGTGAGCTGGATTGAGAAGGAGGTCGACGAGCTGGCAGATCGCCCCGGCGCCGGTTTTGCAGTCAGCGAAACCGACAAGGCGATCATCCACGCCCTCACCCCCTTCTGGCGCGGCCAGACGGTGCAGGATCGCTGCTTCGGCCTCTTTACCGACGAGCAGAAAGCGCTGCTGGAGAGCGGCATCATCAAGGCCGAGGGCAACATGACCTCGGGGGATGCCCACCTCGCGGTCAACTATGAGGAGCTGCTCACGCTGGGGCTCGATGGCTTCAAGGCCAAGGTGGCCGAGCGCCGCAGTCGGCTGGATTTGGCGGATTGGGCCGATCTGCAGCGCGAGCAGTTCCTGCACGCCGTCGCCATCACCCTGGATGCGGTCAGCGCTCATATCGGGCGCTACGCCGCCCTTGCCCGTGACATGGCCGCGCAAGAGCCGCGCCCCGAGCGCCGAAACGAGCTTGAGACCATCGCGCTCAACTGCGCCCACATCGCCCACCAGCCCCCCGAGACCTTCTGGCAGGCGCTGCAGCTCTGCTACTTTATCCAGCTCATCCTGCAGATCGAATCCAACGGTCACTCGGTGTCGTTTGGCCGGATGGATCAGTACCTCTACCCCTGGTATCGCCGCGAGGTGGAATTGTCGGAATCCCTGCCTCGGACGCGCGCCATCGAGCTGCTGCAAGGGTGCTGGCTCAAGTTGCTAGAGGTGAACAAGATCCGCTCCGGCACCCACTCCAAGGCATCCGCCGGCAGCCCGCTCTATCAAAACGTCACCATCGGCGGCCAGAACTGGCGGGATGGCAGTGCCCATGACGCGGTCAACGGCCTCTCCTACGCGATTCTGGAGTCCTGCGGCCAGCTGAGATCCACCCAGCCCAACCTCTCGGTGCGCTACCATGCCGGGATGAGCGAGGATTTCCTCGACGCCTGCATTCAGGTGATCCGCTGCGGCTTTGGCATGCCCGCCTTCAACAACGACGAGGTGGTGATCCCCGAGTTCATCAAGCTCGGGGTGAGCGTGGAGGATGCCCACCACTACGCCGCCATCGGTTGCATCGAGACCGCCGTGCCCGGCAAGTGGGGCTATCGCTGCACCGGCATGAGCTTTATCAACTTCGCCCGCATCCTGCTGGCCTCCCTTGATGGCGGCCGCGATGCCACCACCGGCAAGGTATTCCTGCCCCAGCCCCAGTCGCTGCGAGACGGGAGCTTTGGCAACTTTGACGAGGTGATGGCCCGCTGGGACGAACAGGTGCGCTACTTCACCCGCAAATCCATCGAGATCGACTGCGTGGTCGACAGCGTGCTGGAGGCTCAGGCCCACGACATCCTCTGCAGCGCCCTGGTGGATGACTGCATCGAGCGCGGCAAGACCATCAAGGAGGGGGGCGCCGTCTATGACTGGGTCTCAGGTCTGCAGGTGGGGATCGCCAACCTCGGCAACAGTCTGGCTGCCCTGAAGAAACTGGTGTTCGAACAGGGGATAGTGGATCAGCAAGAGCTGGCCGAAGCACTCGAGCAAGATTTTTCAGGACTGGAGGGGGAGCAGCTGCGCCAGCGCCTCACCAATGCAGCCCCCAAATATGGCAACGATCTGGACGAGGTTGACCTGCTGCTGGTGCAGGCTTACCAGAGCTACATCGACGAGCTCAAGGGGCTGCACAACTCCCGCTTCGGCCGTGGCCCCATCGGCGGCACCTACTATGCCGGCACCTCCTCCATCTCGGCCAACGTCCCCTTCGGTGCCGCCACCATGGCCACCCCGGATGGCCGCCACGCCCGCACGCCGCTGGCGGAAGGGGCCAGCCCCTCGTCGGGTTCGGATCGTCTCGGCCCGACGGCGGTGTTCAACTCCATCGGCAAGCTGCCCACGGCGGCCATCCTCGGCGGGGTGCTGCTCAACCAGAAGCTGAGTCCGGCGAGCCTTGAGAACGAGCGGGACAAGGCCAAGCTGATGAGCCTGCTGCGCACCTTCTTCGAGGTGCACAAGGGGTGGCACGTGCAGTACAACATCGTCTCGCGGGAAACCCTGCTGGCAGCCAAGGCCAATCCGGATCAATACCGGGATCTGGTGGTACGGGTGGCGGGCTATTCAGCCTTCTTCACCGCCTTATCCCCGGATGCGCAAGATGATATCATCGCCCGCACCGAGCACAGTCTCTGACGGGGCGCTCCCCATGGCGCCTGTGACGTCATATGATTGGCAAGCCACCCCACGGGTGGCTTGCCGCTATCCACCACCTTGCATGTGAGCGCACCATGAATCCACGCCACCAACTGATCCTCACTCTGGTCCATCAGGCTCGCAAGATGAGCGTGAGTGAACTCTCCCGACATACCGGCGTGTCTGAGGTGACGGTGCGCAACGACCTCACCGCGCTGGAGAAGCAGGGACTGCTCAGACGGGTACACGGCTCGGCCATGGCGCTGGAGACCGATGACCCGGATGCCCGGATGAACATCAATTACCTGCTCAAGGAGCGCCTCGCCGAGCGTGCCGCCCAGCTGGTAGAGGATGGCGAGACAGTCTTTATCGAAGGGGGCAGCGCCAACGCCATGCTGGCGCGCCATCTGGCCCTGCACAAACGGGTCACCATCATCACCATCAGCAGCTATATCGCCCATCTGCTCAAAGACACCCCGGCTCAGGTGGTGCTGCTCGGCGGGCTGTTCCAGCATCAGAGCGAGAGCGTGGTGGGGCCGCTCACTCGCCTCTGCATCGAGCAGGTGCACTTCTCCAAGGCCTTCATCGGGGTGGATGGCTTTCATCCCGAGATGGGGTTTACCGGCCGCGACATGATGCGGGCCGATGTGGTCAACAGCGTGCTTGCCAAGGGGATGACCAATGTGGTGATCACCGACAGCAGCAAGTTTGGCGCCATCCACCCGAGCCAGCTTGGCACGCCGGGCCAGATCAACGTGCTGGTTACCGATGATGCCCTGCCCGCCCCCATGCGGGCAGCCATCGCGGCCAAGGGGATCACCCTGCACTGCGTTGCGGCCTAGGCCACCCGCTAATTCACGCTATTTCATTGACCTGACAGGATAAAATTTTCATGATGAGCCAGTCCCCATCGGGACTGACATCACCAGTGCGTGATCTGCAGGAAGCAGACTTCAGGAGAGCAAGGACATGCCATCGACCATCAACGCCGGGGAGCGCCGACTCTCCCCTATCATTCGCGCCACCGCCATCACCCTGGCCCTGTGCTGGAGCCCGTTTGGCTGGAGTGCCACGCTGCCTGCCGACTTGAAGTGGGAGAGCAACAACCAGGATCCTCTCTATGCCGATCCGGCCGCCAAACGCGGCGGCACCTTTCGCACCTTTATGACCAGCTTCCCCCTGACCCTGCGCAAATATGGCCCCGACTCCAACGGCGGCTTTGCCAGTTACGTGCGGGAAACCAACCTGCCACTGCTGAGCACTCATCCCGTCACCGGCAACCCCATGCCGATGCTGGCAAACGAGTGGGCCTTCGGCGCCGACAACAAGACCCTCTATTTTCGCATCAATCCCAAGGCACGCTGGTCAGATGGCCAACCGGTCACCGCCGATGACTGGCTCTTTACCCTCAAGATGATGCGCAGCAAGGAGATCAACGACCCCTGGTACAACAACTACTACAGCACCCAGATAACCGATATCACCAAGTTTGATGATCACACCCTGGCCATCACCAGCGGCACCGAAAAGAGCCGCCAGGATCTGCTCGAGTCACTGCCCATCAGCCCGGAGCCGAGCCACGCCATCAAGCTCACCGCCAACTGGGTCAAGGAGTACAACTGGAAGGTGTTGCCAGTCACCGGTCCTTATCAGATCGATCAGGTGAAAAAGGGCAAATCGGTCACTTTAAAACGGATTGAACACTGGTGGGGGGATGACGAGCGCTACTTCCAGCATCGCTTCAATCCTGCGCGGATCGAGATCAAGGTGCTCAGGGAGCTGAACATCGCCTGGCAGCACTTCCTGCGCGGCGATCTCGACAGCTTCCCGCTGGTGATGCCCAACTGGTGGCACGACAAGACCAACACCGCCGAGTTCGAGAAGGGGTATATCGAGCGGCGCTGGTTCTACAACCAGACCCCGCAACCGCCGATGGGGCTCTATCTCAACACCGCCGATCCGCTGCTGCGCAATCTCGATGTTCGCCTCGGCATCCAGCATGCCCTCAATTTCGACAGAATGCTCGCTACCCTGCTGCGGGGGGATTACCAACGCCTCAACAGCTATGGCTCAGGTCAGGGGGAGTTTACCAACAGCGAGATCAAGGCCCGTCCGTTCGATCCCAAACTGGCACGGGAATACTTTGCCAAGGCAGGCTTTAACAAAGTGGGGCCGCAGGGGATTTTGCAAAACGACAAGGGGCAGTCACTGACCCTCGCCATCACCTACACCACCGCAGAGCACGCCCAGCGGCTCACGCTGTTGCGGGAAGAGGCCAAGAAGGCGGGGCTTAATCTGGAGCTCAACCTGATGGATGCATCGGCCGGTTTCAAATCGATGCTGGAGAAAAAGCACCAGAGCGCCTGGATGGCCTGGGCGGGTAGCCGCTATCCCGCCTATTGGGAGTTCTTCCACAAGGTCAACGCCAACAAGCCCCAGACCAACAACATCATGAACATCGATGACGACGCCATCACAGCCTTGGTGGAGCAGTATGACAAGGAGTTCGACTTTGCCAAAAAAGCGGCCCTGTCACGGCAGATCCAGCAGCGGCTCTATGAGCTGGCCAGCTTCGTGCCTGCGTATCAGGTGCCCTACACACGGGAAGGGGCATGGCGCTGGATCAAACTGCCAAAAGTACCAGCAACGCCCAAGAGCGAGCAGCTCTATTGGCCACTCGGTGGCGACAACAGCGGTTACAGCTATGGCGGTCTGCTGTGGATCGATGAAGAGCTAAAATCCGAGACCAGGGCAGCCATCAAGAGTGGCAAGACTTTCCCGGCCGAGCCCATCATCGACACCACCTATCGCCAGCCCTGATAGCCACAACTCGTTTGGCAAACAGACCTAAAACAAAGACCCCGCCAGATAGCGGGGTCTTTGTTGGCAACCGGTGTTGCGAATAGCTCGGTGATCAGCCGCGTTTGGCCTGCTTCTCGGCAATGGCGTCAGCCACGTCAGCCGGCTCCAGTACGATGCCTTCCTGATCCGGGGTCGGGAACACGGCAACACACAGCTCGTCCTGCTCCATGCCGTCAATCCACCGCTCCAGCCACACCTTGAGGGTGATGGACTGTGGTTTGCAATCGGCCCACTCGCCTTCGGCCCACGCCTTGGCGTACTCCGGGTGCGGCCATACCGGGATGCAATCTTCATCGTCGGTGGTCAGCATCATGACGCCATGCTCGTCAGTCAGGACGAACAGCTCTTCATGCTCGACCAGCTTGCTGATGAAGTGATCGTAACGGTAGTCAGCGTTCAGTTGCAGCGCGGCATTGCGCTCGGTGTCGCTCAGTTCATAGCTCATTGGCCAAGTCTCTCTCTCGATAAAGGGCGCCATGTTCACATCTTGTGGTCAGCTTGTCCAGCTTGCCGCCTCCTGACTCCCGTCGGGGAAACAGCAACGCTCATAAGGATAGAGCAGGGCGGCGAATAAAACGTTTCACCCACCTTCCAGACCGGATTAAAAGGTCGGGGTGATCAGCTCTACATCAGGTTGCTCGCTCAACTTCTGTCGCAGCCAGTAGGCAGACTCTACTTCGACGAAACAGAGTTGATCCCGACCGTCAGCCGCACTTTTCATCAACTGCTCAAATCGCTGCTGTTGTTGTTGCTCCCAGAGAGCGGCAAGCTTTTCGCCATGGGCCTCATCCACCACTTCGCGACGAAGTTCGAACAAATTATCTGTGATCGGGCTGTTGATCTTGCCCGCGCTATGCCAGTACATCTGCAAGTTGTCCATCATCTCGGTGTCGTAGTTGGCCAGCGCATCCAGCTCCGCAGTCGCCCCTTCCTGACCAGATATAAAATCGCACCAACCGGCATCGAGATTTGCCAGCTCGCGGGCGCGAGCCCCTTTAGCATGTTTGCGAAGATGGGTAATGTCGCCCCCCTTGCGGGCAGGTAGCCACACCTCTCCCTCATGGCCCTCCAACAAGGAGGTCAGCAAGGAGACTGGGTAAACAGGGAAAGTGGCGGTGTGTGAATGCAGCAGGGATACCAGCGTGATCTTGACCATGAGCAATACCTTGGACTGGGCGAACAGCCGCCAATGGACCGTCCGATATAAAGAATTCCCCTATCCTACCACGTTTGGTCCGGCTCGGCCCTTGGCGAAGCTGTCAGCCAACCATCTGATTACGCCGAAAAAAACAGCATTTGAAACGCAGCATCCAGCCAAAGATCAATAATTTGAGCCAGCGCCCACTAAAGTGGATCCGGGGATGCTAGTTTGCATACATCTTTAGCGTAAGGAGTAAATCCATGATTGGGATCGACCAGGTTTCTAACGAATTCGTGAACGATTTGAAAATACTGGCATGCTTTGATCCGGCCAACATGAGCCTAGGGATTAAATTACGCAGCGATATGTCTGAAGAGTTGTGCCAGGCGGCAGCCCGTCTGCACCAACAGGGGCTCATCAGCGCAGAAGATGGCGGCTATCTCACCCCGTTTGGCATGACCATGGTTGAACACCTGCAACATCTGCTGGTTGCACTCAAACCGCTTTGACCGGCTGTGGTGCCCAGAGCGAAAAGTTGAGTAGCTCCCAGCGCTCCCCTTGGTGAAGATGACAGGCAAACAGCAAAGGACCTTCGGGTCCTTTTACTTTGCCATCCACCAGCCACTCCCCCTCCCTTTCAGGCACCAGTCGCGCATTCAGCTCATCGGGTTGCTGTGCAGTGCCCATCCGGACCTGGACGAATTGCTGGCAGATCACCTGCGCTTCCATCGCGGATTGAACCGGTACCGGCGCATCGGACGTCAGAGTCAAGGTGGCAGCAAGCAGGAGCGATAACAGCATGATTCAGCACATGGGAGTCAGTAGCAGAAGCCAGATAAACAAAAAGCCGTGGCACCAGAGGTACCACGGCTTTCTTAAATTCTGTAAGAATTACAGAGCGGTTACGTTCTCAGCCTGCGGGCCTTTCTGACCTTGGGTCACAGAGAACTGTACGCGCTGACCTTCAGCCAGGGTACGGAAACCGTTACCTTGAATGGCGCTGAAGTGAACGAAAACGTCCGGGCCGTTTTCTTGCTGGATGAAGCCAAAACCTTTGGTTTCGTTGAAAAACTTAACGGTACCGGTGATCATGTTAGACATATCTTTTAAACCTGTATTCAAAATAATTACTTATGCTTTTCAGCGGGTAAAGCTCAAAAAACGGGATTAACTTATGAACAACAGGACAAGATGTGAAACATCGTATTCATTGACATAACTATCGCCCTTTCAAGCTGGTTTGGATTATACGTGGCTTTGTAGATTACGCAAACAAATTTGTGCCCTGCCAACGGCAGGGCACAAACTGTTATAAGGTCGCTGCTTCCAACGCTTCGACCAGCGCTTTGAGAAAACGAGCCGCCTCCCCGCCAGTACAGGCTCTGTGGTCAAATGTCATCGACAGCGGCAATGCTCTGACGGGACGCGCTTCACCATGGATGAACACCACTTTTTCGAACAGTTTGCCTGCCCCTATGATGGCCACCTGCGGCGGCGTCACGATGGGGCTGGCATAGCGGCCTGCGATGGCGCCGAAGTTGGTGAGCGTAATGGTCGCCCCCTGCAACATCTCGCGCGGCACGGCGCGCGCCTTCACATCGGCGATCATCCGATCCAGCCCCTGCCGGATATCCGCCCCCTCCCGCTCGGCCACGTTCTCCATCACCGGCACATAAAGGCCATGCTTTGAATCCACCGCGATGGCTACATTGACCTCTTTGAACAGACGCCGTGAAAGGGTGTCGCCATCAAACCAGGCGTTCATCGAGGGCTCGGCGCGGCACGCCACGCCAATGGCCTTGATAAGGCGCACCGTCACATCCTCATCAGGCCGCCAGTGACGCAAATCCACCTCATCGGTGATGCTGACCGGCACCACAGTCTGATGAGAGAGCTCCATCGCCTTGGCCATGGCACGCCGCGACCCTTTGAGGAACTCGTTGCCGCTGCTCTGCTGTGACTCGAATGCCTGCTGCACATCCAGCTCGGTCACCATGCCGCCGCTGCCACTTCCCTTGATCCGGTCGATATCCAGACCCAGTTTTTGTGCCAGCAGGCGCACGGCAGGCATGGCTTGCACCAGCGCGCCACCCGGGGCAATGGCCCCCACCACGAAGTGATCCTCGATATGTTGCTGATGGGCGCTCACCTTGCCCACCACGGTGCCATCATCTTCGCCCCCCTCGAACTCCACCAGCGGCGCACCGATATGGAGGATATCCCCCTCGGCGCCGCAGAGACGGGCAATCACCCCGGCCACCGGAGAGGGCACATCCACCAGCGCTTTGGCCGTTTCCACCGACAAGAGCACCTGATCGACCGCAACGGTATCACCGGCACTCACCTTCCATTCGACGATCTCGGCTTCGGCCAACCCTTCACCCAGATCCGGTAATTTGAAAAATTTCATAGCCACTGGTTCTCCATCAGCTGATGAGCGGCATCGGCGATATCCTGCTCGGTGATGAGGTAATACGCCTCGTTGCGATAGTAGGGGACGGCGGCATCCACCCCGGTCAATCGTTTGGGTGGCGCCTTGAGGCTGGGAAGTGCCTGCTCGGTCACCCGCGCAACGATTTCGGCCCCGACCCCGAAGCTGCCACACGCCTCATGCACCACCAGTAACCGGCCGGTCTTGCGTACCGAGGTGAGGATGGTCTCCATATCCAGCGGCTTGATGGTGGCCAGATCCAGCACCTCGCACTGGATATCCTGCTCGGCCAGCAGGTTCGCCGCCCGCATCACCTCCTGGATGCAGGCCCCCCAGGCCACTACCGTGATATCCCGGCCCGGGCGCAGGGTGAAGCAGACATCCAGCGGCAGGCCGACACCGTCATCCACCACCTCGGATTTCATCGAGCGATAGATGCGGTCCGGTTCGAAAAACATCACGGGATCCGGATCGCGGATGGCCGAGAGCAGCAGGCCATAGGCGCGTCTCGGGCTGGAGGGGATCACTACCCTTAGCCCAGGGATATGGGCAAACAGCGCCTCGACGCTCTCGCTGTGATGTTCAGGCGAATGAATGCCCGCGCCATACGGGGAGCGATAGACGAGGGGACAGGAGAGGCGGCCACGGGTGCGGTTTCGCATCCGCGCCGCCTGACAGATGATCTGCTCCATCCCGGGAAAGATGAAGCCCTGAAACTGGAACTCAGCCACCGGCTTGAGCCCCTGGGTGGCCATGCCGACCGCCACCCCGGCGATTAATCCCTCGGCCAGCGGCGTGTCGATCACCCGCTTGAAACCGAACTTGTCGCGCAGGCCCACGGTGGCGCGAAACACCCCGCCGTTGACCCCCACATCCTCGCCGAGCACCACCACATCCGGGTCGTGCTCCATCTCGTAGTGAAGGGCCATGTTGACCGCTTCCAGCAAACTGATCTCACTCATGGCCAACCTCCTGCTTCATCCCCTTGGCAATCACTCGCTCGCGCTGGGGCACGAGTTCGGCGGGCAGGCTGGCGTAGTGATAATCGAGCATCGCCTCCGGCGGCTGGGGCGCCATCGCCTCATAACGGGCGACCGCCTGCTCTACCTCTCGGGTAGCCTCCGCCAGCAGGCTCTGCTCCTGCTCCTCATCCCACCACCCTTTGCTATGCATAAACTGGCGTAGCCGCTTGACCGGCTCTTTCGCCCAGGCGGCCTCGACCTCGGCCCCATCGCGATAACGAGTGGCATCGTCGGCCGTGGTGTGATCGCCGAGGCGATAACTGACCGCTTCTATCAGGGTCGGCCCCTTGCCGCTGCGGGCCCGTTCGACGGCACTGCGGGCGGCATCGTAGACCGCCACCACATCATTGCCATCCACCTGCAGACTGCGCACCCCGGCGCCAATCCCCTTCTGGGCCAGCGTAGGAGCGCTCGATTGCAGTTTGCGTGGCACCGAGATGGCCCACTGGTTGTTGTTGACGATGATGACCATCGGCAGGTGCCAGACACCGGCGCAGTTGAGCCCCTCCAGAAAATCCCCCTTGGAGGTACCGCCATCGCCGATGGTGACTACGGCAACCCGCGGTTGATTACGCAGTTTGAAGGCCGAGGCAATACCGCAGGCGTGGGTGATCTGGGTAGCGATGGGGACGCAGATGGGGAGATCTTCAGAGGGAGTCCCATCGGGTTTGAGAAAATAACTGCCCCGCTCGTCCCCCCCCCAATATTGCAGGTTTTTCTCCATCGGCACGCCCCGCACATAGAGGGTGGGCATGTCTCGATAGTAGGGAACGTAGACATCCTGCGGCTGCATGGCGAGACCAATGCCAATCCCCACGGCTTCTGCGCCGAGATGGGAGGGAAAAGTACCGAGTTTGCCGGTTCGTTGCAGCGCTATCGCTTTTTTGTCATAGCTGCGCACCATCACCATATTGCGGTAAAAGGTGTGCAGTATCGCCTTGTCCAGCCAGGTCGGTAAGGTGGCGACCGGGCACCCTTCCGCATCGAGGTAACGAAGGAAAGGGATGTCGACATGGGTCATAACTGGCTCCTTGCCGTTGTAGGCGTCACCGATGCTGGTGACACTTAGATGTAAATACCTTGTTAAATAAAAAGCAAAAGAATTTACTCAGGTAAGACCAGTAGAAACTTCTTTAAAGTAGCGAAGGAGCTGAATTTTCGGCGATGAGTGGCAAGGTATGCCGTAAATGGTGCAACTTTGCAGCACTGAATGCAGGATGCCAAATATTGAAAAGGGGAGCCTACTCCCCCTTCTGTTACTCAAGTTAGCGGTTACGCCAACCAGCAGTTACGCCAGCCAATGTTGCAGCTGGCGGGCCATGCCAGCTGGCAGCAAGTGAGCGCGACTCAACAAGCGGCTGCGCCAAGGCTCGGCCAGCAAGGTGGGGCAAATTCGCATCTCCCGTCCCCGGTCAGCCACGCGCACCAACCTGTCGACAAGAGTTTCCAGCGGCGGATGCGCCGACCAGTGGGGATACAGCTCGACAGTTGTGATATCGGCCAACTCGCACACCAGCTCCTCTTCCTCATCTCCCTTCCCAGCAACCATTGGCCAGGGGTGAAGCACCTGCAGCCAACCCGGCCTTGCCGCCTCCAGCAACTGACCCAGCGTCGGCTGCGCAAAGTGGGGATCCCCTGCGGCTTTGAGCAGATGGCGCGCCCCAGCCAACACCACCACGCCGCGGGCGGGAAGTGCAAGAAGATAGTCGGCCAGCGCCTGATCCCGCCCCCTGTTGTGCTGCTGCCATCGCTCCGGGCTCATCTCCTGCCACTCGAACGAGGGCTCGCAGAGATGCACCCGCAGCCGCATATGTGCAGGGCGCGCCAGATTGCTCTGGCGCAGAGCGGAAAAGAGAGCCGGAAACTCGGGGGCCATCCAAGCGGGAAAGGCACAGGAGTCGAGCCAGACCGGATAGAGCCGCGCCAGCGTCAGCGGCTCCCCTTGCCAGCGCACCTCACCCGCCAGCCAGGCATCGAGCAAGCCTTGATGGCGGCGGTTGCCGCACTCCAGCACCAGATCGGTCATGATTCCCCAGAGCGCCGGATCACACAGCCAGGCGTGCTGGCGCCGGATAAAATCCGGGTGCCAGTGCGGCTCCCCCAGCCCCACCAGCTTGCCCGCCTGCAAGGCTTCCCGGATGGCGGCAACCGGGGTCATGCATCCCCTTCCTGCCGGATGTGCGGTTGTTGCCCGACCCCATCGACCCGCTCACAAATAAAAGCGCCGATCTTCGCCAACCAGTCGGGATGCACCATCTCCTGATGCAGGCAGGGGAAGCGCTCATAGCGGATTTCGCCTTTTGTCAGCGGCTCCCAGCCACGTCCATCCAGCCAGGGCTGGCGGGAAGCTGACGCCTCGATAAAGATCACCTCCCCGTGGTAGCAGTAGTCGACCGGCTCACGGATCAGCCGGTTGTTGTGGCCCACCAGCTCAATCATGGCGCTCACCACCTGCTCGTCGAGCATGGCCAGCGCACTCCCCTCCGCCCCCAGCCTGGCCACCACCTCGTCGCGAGTGAGGGAGTCGAGCGCCTCGTCCGCAACCGCAATCCCCCCCATTCGCAGCAGCGCATCGAGCATCCGCTGCTCGTCGGGCAACGGCTGGGTCTGCCACTGCTGACAGGAGTAGGCATCGAGCAGCAGCACCATGGCCACCTCCTGTCCCTGCTCCTGCAACATGGCGGCCATCCGGTGCACCAGCATGCCCCCGAGCGACCAGCCGAGCAGCCAGTAGGGCCCCTCGCTCTGCTGACGACGCAGCTCGGTCACATAGTCGAGAGCCAGCTCGTCGAAACTGGCGGGCAGCGGGACATCCGGCTGGCAGAGCGCCCGCGCCTGTAGGGCATAGACCGCCATGTCGGCCGGCAGATGGGGCACCAGCGGCGCATAACACCAGCCGAGCCCGCCGGCGGGATGGACGCAAAAGAGAGTGGTACCCGATGTACCCGCTGGCGCACCGGGCGCTCGCAGGGGCAACAGCATGGGCATCCCTTCACGTTCGCCGCCAAGACGGCGCGCCAGCTGGGCTGGGCTCGGCGCTTCGAACAGACTGGCCAAAGTGAGCGCCTGTCCGGTCGACTCTTCAATACGCACCACCAACTGCGCCGCCAGCAGGGAATGGCCACCGAGCGCAAAGAAGTTATCGTCGGCGCCGACCCGCGCCAGCCCCAGTATCTCGGCGAAGAGGCGACAGAGGCGCTCCTCCAGCAAGGTTTTCGGCAGTGACTGACCCACCGCCGACGCCATGTCGGGCAGCGGCAGCCCCTTGCGATCCAGCTTGCCATTGGGAGTGAGCGGCAGCTCAGCCAGGTTTACCAGGAGCCCCGGCACCATATAGTCGGGCAGCACGGCGCCAAGGGCAGGTGTAAGCTCGGCCAGCGTCAGATCTCTGCTATCTGCGGCCACCACATAGGCCACCAGACGACGATCGCCGGGGGCAAATTCAGGGGCCAGCACCACCGCCTGCGCCACCCGGGGATGGCGCAGCAGCACCTGCTCGATCTCCTCCAGTTCGATGCGCTGGCCACGGATCTTCACCTGAAAATCGAGGCGCCCCAGATACTCGATGGCGCCATCCTCGCGCCAGGCGGCCAGATCGCCGCTGCGATAGAGCCGTCCCGCTCCGAAGGGGTTGGCAATAAAGCGCTCGGCGGTGAGCTCGGGCTGGCCAAAGTAGCCCTCCGCCACCTGCACGCCGCCGATCCAGAGCTCACCCGCGACACCGGGCGGCACCGGCTGCAACCAGGGGTCGAGAATGTGGATGCTGGTATTCCAGACCGGATAGCCGATGGGCACGCTGGTCACCGCCTCGTCTGCCCGGCAGGGATACCAGGTGACATCCACCGCTGCTTCGGTCGGGCCATAGAGGTTGTGCAGGGGGGCTGAAAATGCCCCATACCAGCGCTGCACCAGATCCGCGGGCAGCGCCTCGCCGGAGCAGAATACCTGCCGCAGTGCCCTGCAACGCGCAGGCTCGGCCTGAGTGACAAAGATCTGCAGCATGGAGGGGACAAAGTGCAAGGTGGTGACCCCGGCCTGCTCAATTAGCTCGGTAAGGTAGGCGGGATCCTTGTGGCCACCCGGTTTGGCGAGCACCAGCCGCGCCCCAGTCATAAAGGGCCAGAAGAACTCCCAGATGGAGACATCGAAACCGGCCGGGGTCTTTTGCAGCACCCGATCCGCCGGGCCGATGGGATACATGTGCTGCATCCAGAGCAGCCGGTTGACGATGGCGCCGTGGCTCACCACCACCCCTTTGGGCCGACCGGTCGAACCTGAGGTGTAGATGATGTAGGCCGCATCTTCCGGTTTGGGGGCTGGCAGATCACAAGGTGTTATCGCCACCACGTCTATCGTCGCCAGCTGCTCTGCCACACCGGGGGCATCTAGGCAGACAAGTGGTGCGGCCACGTCGAGCGGCATCCGCAATGTGCGACTAGTCAGCACCAGCGCAGGATCGCTGCTGGCGAGAATGTAGCCGATCCGCTCCGCCGGATAGTCCGGATCCACGGGCACGTAGACCGCTCCCACCGCCATGATGGCCTGCTGGGCGAGAATAAGCTCGGGAGAGCGCGGGATCACTACCGCCACCCGACAACCGGGGCCCACGCCCTTTCCCGCCAGATAGCTGGCCAACTGACGGGTACGCTGACGCAGCTCGGCCACACTCCAGCGCTCGGCACCACACTCCAGCGCGATGGCGCTCTGATCTGCCGCCGCCAGCCCCTCGGCCAGCAGTGCGCTCAGGGTAGTGGTCGGCAACGGATGGTCGGTTTGGTTCCAGCGCGTCAGCTCAGCCTGCTCGCAGGGCAGCAACAGCGGCAAGCGCACCGCCGGGGTCTCGTCAGCCGCCTCACTCCAGGCGGCCAGATAGGCTACCAGTCGGGCCAGATGACGTTCACTCTCCTGTTGGCTGAAGCGCCCCTGATGTGCTTCGAGGGTCAGGGTCATCGCGCCTGCCTCCTCGGCAAAGTAGAAGGCGCATTCCTCCACCGGCCCTGCCGCCAGCACCTGCACCTCGCCACGAACCTGGTTGTGCCCTTCACCAACGCTGAGGGTACGGGCAAAGGGCATCAGGTTGACCTGAGGGCCAAACAGCGGCTGGCCCGGCTGACGCTGTTGCAACCACTCCTGACGGCAGCCCTGATGACGGCGCAGGGCGGCAAATTGCCGCTCGACCTGTGCCAGCAACGCCCCTACCCGGCTGGTGCCGCTCAGCTCGATGCGCAGGGGCACCACATTGACCTTCATGCAGGGGGTATCGGCCGCTGCTGAGCCCAGCCGCCCCATCAGCGGAATACCCAGCACCACCTCGCCAGCGCCGCTCATCCGCTGCACATAGCTGGCCACCGCCGCCAGCAGCAGGCTGTAGGGGTGACAGGCCGAACGACTCGCCCGTGCCACCAATGCCTGCCACTGGCGACCAGCCAGCCGCTGCTCAAGACGATATGTGGGGCCCGGCCCTTGCGCCGGACGGCGGGAGAGCGACGCCGGATTCTCCACCCCGGCCAGCTGCTGCACGAAGAAATCGCGATCCCGCTCTGCGCGCGGCGAATCCTGATAGGCCACCTCCTCGGCCAGCAACTCCTGCTGGGTCGCATAGTGGCAGGGTGCTGGCTGCTCGCCGACGCAGAGCGCCTCATACCAATTGGCCACCCGCTGGCAGAGCAGGCTCAGGCCAAAGCCATCGATGGCGATATGGTGCACGGCGATAAACCAGGCCCACCGCCCCTCACCAAGGCGATAGAGGGTGGTGGCAAACAGCGGCCCCCCGGCCAGATTGAAGGGGACGGCCAGCTGCGCACGCATCTCGACCTGCGCGGCCGCAAGCGGGTCGGCTTCGCTGCGCAGATCCCGCTCTGCCAGCTGCCAGCAGGCGGGGTTGGCCACCATCTGCGGGCCATCGGCAGTGGCAACAAAAGCGCAGTGCAGACCGGGGATCTCGTCGATGGTCTGGCGCACCGCACGGGTGAAGTGATGGGGAGCCAGCGCCCCCTCCAGCAGCCAGTACTCGCCGGTATTGCAGGCGGGGCTCTGCGGGTATTTTTGCTGGGCAAACCAGATGCCCGCCTGAGCAGTGGTAAGCGGCCAGCGCGGGTGCTCACCACGCTGGTGGGTGGCGCGCATCGCCATTGTCTGTTCCATGGGAATGTCCTTGCGCAAACATCGAGCGGGCAGCGGCTTGCTCCTGCCCGCATGGCTGAAAAGCGAGGAGGCCTGGCCTCCTCCATAAAGAGAGTGTCACGCCTGCCAGATCGGCAGCGCGTGGGCTAGACCCCCAGGGTGGCACCGCCATCGACCACCAGATCCTGCAGGGTGATATGGCTGGCGGCATCGGAGGCGAGAAACAGCACGCAGGCAGCCACCTCGTCGGGTGTCCCGAGCTTGCCAAGAGGGATCCCCAGCTTGAACTGCCCGGGCAGGCCCGCGATGGTACGCAGCTCTCCTTCCTGCTGCGCCGCCTCCCCCTCCTGCCACATGCCGTACAGCATGGGGGTGCGGGTAGAGCCCGGCGACACCAGATTGCAGCGCACGCCGTAGGGAGCAAGCTCCAACCCCGCCGTTTGGGTGAGGCTGGTCAGCGCCGCCTTGGAGGCGCCATAGATGCCCATCCCCACTCGTGGCACCCGACCGGCATTGGAGGAGACATTGACGATGGCGCCCCTGCGCCGTCCCTGAAACCAGGGGGTCAGGGCCCGCATCAGGTAGAAGGGGGCGAAAGTGTTGATGGCGAAGGTGCGCTGCAAAAGAGCGTCATCCACCTCATCGATCCTGCCGGTCGCCAGTACGCCCGCGACATTGACCAGCACATCGGGCCCCAGCCCTTCGTCCAGCAGCTGTTCGCAGCAGCGGGTCACGGCCTCGCTGTCGCTGACATCGATCACCACTCCCTTCACGTTGCCGGGCAGCGCCTCGACCAGTTGCAAATCGAACGCCACCACGCTGGCCCCTGCCTCGGCAAAGGTGCGCGCCACCGCATGGCCAATTCCCTGTGCCGCACCGGTTACCCAGACGGTTCTGCCTTGCCACTCGCTCATGGGGTGCACTCCGGTTCGCTGACGTGCTCTTCGTTGACCTGATAAGCCGTGTCCTGACTGACATTCAGCTGACGGGAGAGGAGCGCCCACCAATGGGCCAGGGTCGGCGTGCGGGCCAGCTCGGCCAGCTCCACCACCACTCCCTGCTGGCGCCACTCCTCCACCAGCCCCATCACAGCCAGCGAATCGAGACCATAGTCGAGCAAGTTGTCATCCTCGGTGGGCTGCTCATGCTGCATCTCGGCGGGTAGCCGCGCCAACACCTGAGCACGCAGCGACTCCCGAGTCAGGGGGCGTTTGCTGGCCGCCATCACCTCGGCCACGGTAATCACCCGACCTGCATTGCGGCTGACGTAGGAGAGCGCCAGCAGATGATCTTCGCGGGAAAAGTCGGCGATGGCATCAGCCACCAGGAAGGGGCGAATATCGCGCATAAAAGCATCGACCGCCGTCTGCATCACCCCGATATGGCCGTAGATGCCGCAGATCACCAGCTGATCCCGCCCCCATTCGGCCATCAGCTCGGCCAGCGGTGAACGGCAAAAAGCGCTGTAGCGCCACTTGGTCAGCACCGTATCCTGCGGCTCGGGTGCCAGCGCCGGAACGATTGGTTGGCGCTCCGGCGCCTGGGTCAACCCGGGCCCCCACATGTCGTTGAGCAGCGCCCGATCGGCCTGACTCTGCTCGGCGGGCTGGGCGGTATAGACCACCGGCATGCCAAGAGCTCGCGCCTGACGGATCAGGGTGGCGATATGGTCGATGACCTGATTGATCAGCGGATTGTCCGGCCCGTAGAAGTCGACGAAATAGTGCTGCATATCGTGGACCAGCAAGGCTGCGCGGCCCGGTTCGAAGGGCCAGTTCACCCGCCCGGTGGGCAGCTCCTCGGCGGTAGGCAGCGGATAGGCGGCGAGGGATTGAATGGTCATGCACACTCCTTGGCGAGCTGCTCGCGCAGCGTCTGTTTGTCTATCTTGCCGACCGGGGTGTGGGGCAGTTGCTCCACCAGCACCAGGCGATCGGGCAGTTTGTAATCGGCCACCCCCTGCTCGCGCAGGAAACGGCGCAAGCGGGGCAAATTGAGGGGCTCGCGGCACATCAGAAAGGCGCAGCTGCGCTCCCCGAGCATGGGATCAGGCATGGCGACCAGCGCTGCCTGCCGCACCTCCGGGTGGGTCAGCAACAGCTCTTCAATCTCGAGGGCGTCGATCTTCTCCCCGCCCCGGTTGATCTGATCCTTGTTGCGCCCCACCACTATCAAATGACCACTGTGCAAGCGGCAGACCAGATCGCCGGTGCAGTAGAAACCGTCCCGGTCGAAGGCACGCTGATTGTGGGCATCAGCTTTGAAGTAGCCGCGAAAGGTGTAGGGGCCACGCGTCCAGAGCTCGCCGCACTCGCCATCTGGCAAGGGGCGTCCGTCGCTATCCCGCACCTCGACCTCGTCGCCCGGGCTCATCGGGCGGCCCTGGGTATTGACGATGTGCCACTGGTCATCCTCGATGCGGGTGTAGTTGACCAGCCCCTCGGCCATGCCGAACACCTGCTGCAAGCGGCAGCCAAGGCGGCTCGCTACCGCCTCGGCATGAGCCGGGCTGAGGCGCGCGCCGCCCACCTGCACACACTCCAGGGAGGTCTGCGGATAGTGGCTGGCCGCCTCCAGCCAGAGCGCCAGAGCCGGTGGCACCAGCGCCGCCCAGTTGACCTGATGGCGCTGCACCAGCGGCAGACAGGTTGCGGCGGAAGGATCCTTTGCCAGCACCACGCAGCCACCGGCATAAAACACCCCGAGTGCCCCGGGGGAGCTCAGGGGAAAGTTGTGGGGCGCTGGCAGAGCGCAGAGATAGATCACCCGCTCATCCCAGCCGCACACCTCTACGCTCTGGCGCACGCTGTAGCCATAGTCATCGTGGGTACGGGGGATCAGTTTGGGGGTGCCGGTGCTGCCGCCGGAGAGCTGGAAAAAAGCGACCTGATCGGCTGGAGTCGGTGTAGGGGTTGGTGCAGTGGCCGCCGGCGGCGAACCATCAGCACGGGCTATGGGGTCAGGCTGATGCCATGCAAATCCCGACTGAAGATCGGAGCCTTCAGCCTGCTCGAACAGCAGTGTCTGGCAGGAAGGAGATACCAGTTCATCAAGGGCCACGAGGCTTCCCGCTTCACCGGCAAAGCCGGGGTGAGAGGGGCTTAGTACCAGCAAGGCGGGCTCAATCTGGCGGGCAAAGGCCACCAGCTCGCGCCGTTGATGGCTGTAGAGGGCATGCACCGCCACCACGCCGCAGCGGATCAGGGCAAACCAGCAGATATAGAACTCGGCGCAGTTGGGCAACTGCACCAGCGCGGTATCGCCATGACCCAGCCCGCGCGCGGCCAGCCGCGCCGCCAGTGCATCGACCTCACGCTTTAACTGGCCATAACTGAGGGTTCGCTCGCCGCAGATCAGGGCCGTGCGCTCGGAATAACGTTCGGCAGAGTCATCTAGCAGGGCGGTGAGCGGTTGTCCGCGCCACCACCCTTGTGCCCGGTAGTGGGCTGCCAGCTCGGCGGGCCAGGGGGTAAAGGGTACCAGCGGCTTCATGTTGTCACCTCCGGCTCCCGGCTCTCGAGGCCAAAGGCGCGCAACATGGTGCCAAGCTTGGCAGCGGTCTCTTGCCACTCTGCTTCGGGCGAAGAGCCCACCACCACCCCGGCACCAGCATAGAGTCGCAGTTGCCTACCGGCCAGCACGCCACAGCGAATGGTGACAACCCACTCGCCATTGCCATCGGCATCCATCCAGCCGACGGCGCCACAGTAGAAGCGGCGATCGTACCCCTCGAGCCGGGCGATGGCCTGACGCGCTGCCGAGAGCGGCGTGCCGCACACCGCCGGTGTCGGGTGTAGCGCCAGCGCCAGTGCCAGCACGGGAGATGGCTCATGGAGCCGTCCGGCGATGCGGGTCGAGAGGTGCCACATGGTAGGGGTCGCGATCACCTGCGGCTCCGCGGGCACATCCAGCTCGCGGCAGAAGGGAGCGAGGGCCGCAGCAACCGCATCGGCCACCAGCGCATGTTCATAGCGATCTTTTTGCGCCCCAAGCAGTTCGGCACTGGCCGCATGTTGATCAGGAAACGCGTGGCGCGGACGGGAACCCGCCAGCGGATTGCTCACCACCGCCATCTCGCTGCGCGATACCAGCAGCTCGGGGCTCGCACCAAGCAGGGTCTCCCCATCCGGCAGCGGGATCTGGAACACATAGGCGCCCGGATTCTGGGCCAGCAGAGAGCCATAGGCGTGTGCGGGGGAGGTCTGCTCTGCGCTCTGCACGTCGATGGCGCGTGACAACACCACTTTCTCGAGTTGCCCCTCGCTGAACTGCTGCAACGCTGCCCGCACCGCCCCCTGATAGTGGGCGGAGCCGGTCACTTCGCTCACCTCGCCATGGAGCTGGCAACAGCTGGCGGGCAACAGCGCATCCCTTGCGACCCACTGCGATTGCGCCGGGATCACCAGATGCCAGGGGGATTGGGTATCAAACGGAATGGCGCCGATGGCGATGGGATTGACCATCCCCTGCTGGCGCAGCTGACGCAGATGGGCAAGGAGCTTATCCGGTGGGATGCCGGTAAAACTGTCGTGGATACCGGAGGCGACCAGTACCCTGTCACCGCTGGCAAAACAGCACACTTTATCCAGCCCGACCGCTGTGGCGGGCCACTCTCCTTCCAGTGCATGGTCACACATGACGGTGCTACTCCTTGGAATGAATCACTGCCTGACACGACTTAAAGTGAGCCATTTGACTCACCAGATATCAGGGTGAACGGCATCCTAACAAGGAGCGAAAAAACGATCAATACAAATGAGAATCAATTTCATTAACTTCTTTTTAGTCAAAAGAGAGTGACGAACGAAACTGAGCTTCGCCAATAAAAAAGAGTTGCGATCGGAGTAAATTCAACTTGATAATGATAACGCTTATCATTTGCATATTATGGAAGATGTAAATAATGAAATCCTCAACCTCCCGTTTTATTGCTCCCAGCCTGCTGGCCACCACCATCGTCACTCTGCTGACCCAGCAAGCCATCGCCGCCAGTAACGCCCCTCAAGCCGATGAGGTGATCACCGTCACCACAACGGCGCACAATACCCGCTCGGCACCGGCCTCTATCTCTGTCATCACGGCCGAACAGATCGCCGCCGCGCCCGTCAATGACCTTGCCGACCTGCTGCGCCACGAAGTGGGCATTCAGGCTGAAGCGGACACCAATGGCCGCAGCGATATCGGTATTCGTGGCATGTCCGGCAAGTACACCCTGGTACTGGTGGATGGCAAACGCCTCTCCTCCTCCAATGCCCTGTGGCGCGGCGGCAACTTCGACAACACCCCGGTCCCCCTTGGCATGATCCAGCGGGTCGAGGTGATCCGTGGTCCCATGTCAGCACTTTACGGCTCCGATGCCATCGGTGGTGTCATCAATATCATCACCAAACAGCCGGGCAAAACCTGGCAAGGGGCGGCTGATGCCGACTTCAAGGCCATCGAGGGCAAGGATGGCGGCGATCAGCACAGGACCAACCTGGGCTTTACCGGCCCCCTGACCGACAACCTGCTGATCCGGATGAACGGCGAGGTGTATGACCGTCAAGCCTGGACCCCCACCGAAGCTGCTGACGGCATCCCCCTTATCGAAGCCAAACAGACCCGCAACTTCGCCTCTACCCTGAGCTGGCTGGTGGATGAGCAACAACGCTTCGAGCTGGATTACCTCTACAACCAGGATGAGCGGCCTCTCGATATCTTCCGCAAAACCGGCAACAAGGTGCACAGCCGCCAGCAGCAAAACGATCGCAACCTGTTTGGTCTGACCCACAAGGGGAACTGGAGCTGGGGTGACACCACCGTCATGGCCAACTATGAAAGCTCCCAGATCGACGACTTCAACACCAGCTACTCTGCCCCGCAACAGCGGGAGCTGGAAGAGAACACCCTGACCCTCAAGGGCTATACCAACCTGGCGCTGGCCAACCACTACCTGACCCTGGGTGGTGAATATCTGGATCGGGAGCTGGTGGATGCGGTGAGCTACAAGGATATCGGCGGCAAAGAGAGTCACTCCCAGGAGGCGCTGTTCGCTCAGGACGAGATCGGCCTGACCGACAGCCTGACCTTCACGCTGGGCGGCCGTTACGATCACCACGAGATCTACGGCAGCCACTTCACCCCGCGCGGCTATCTGGTCTATGAGATGAACGATGTGGTGACCGTCAAGGGCGGGGTCAGCCAGGCCTTCAAGGCTCCGGCACCACACCAGTACTCCAACGGTTACAGCATCGAGAGCTGCGGCGGCAGCTGCCGCATCTATGGCAGCGACAAGGTCAAGCCGGAAACCAGCACCAACTACGAGCTGGGTGTCATCGCAGGAGAAGGGATCTGGGAGACCAGCGCCACCCTCTTCTACTCCGACATCGACGACATGCTCACCTTCAAGCAGTTGCCGAACTCCACTGACCGCACTTGGTACAACCTGGAGAAAGCCACCACCAAGGGGCTGGAGCTGACCGGCAAGCTCGATCTGACCGACGATATCAACCTTGGCGCCAACTACACCTACCTCAAGGCGGAAGGCGATCAGGGTCAGGCTCTGCCCGAGCGGCCCGAGCACAAGGCCAACGCCAAGATCACCTGGCAGGCCACCGAGCGGGTCAATGCCTTTGTCGGCACCACCTACACCGGCACCCAGTTTGCCGAGCAGACCGTCAACAAGGTTGTCGTACTGCACAAGCTGCCCAGCTATCAGACCTTCGATCTCGGCACCGGCTTCAAGGTCACCGAGAACTTTGACCTGCGACTGGGGATCAACAACCTGACCGACGTGCGCCTGCAAGAGAAAGACACCGTCTTCCAGAACGTCGAACCGGGTCGCAGCTACTACGTCAGCGGCTCAGCCCGCTTCTAAGGTAGCCAAGGCCGATATAACAGAGCGCGGGCCCATGCCCGCGCTCTGTTAACCAAGAGAATAAGGGGAAGATCCCCACTGGACAGCAAAGAGCATGCAGATTTCCATTTTCATCAGGATCGCTCATGTTCACCTCACTTCTGAATGCTTCACCCCTTGCAACATTGCCCACCCCTGACGAGATGTTAAAGGCCAGACCCTGTCCGGTACGGCTCGCTCGCCAAATTGCACGCAGCCGCCAGCAAGCCCGCCATATTCTGCAGGGTGAGGATGATCGCCTGCTGCTGGTGATCGGCCCCTGCTCCATTCACGATCCGGCTGCCGCCCGCGACTATGGTGGCCAGCTCGCTGAACTGCAGGACCAATACGGGGAGCAGTTGCAACTGGTGATGCGCACCTATTTCGAAAAGCCGCGCACGACGCTCGGCTGGAAAGGGTTTATCTTCGATCCCGACCTCGATGGCAGCGATCGGCTGGAAAAGGGCCTATCCCAGGCCCGAGAGTTACTGCAGGCCCTTGGACAGGAAGGGCTCGCCTGTGCCACCGAATTTCTCGATCTCACCAGCATGCTCTATCTGGGGGATCTCATCAGCTGGGGCGCTATCGGTGCCCGCACCACCGAATCCCAGCTCCACCGCCAACTGGCCTCGGCCCTCCCCTGCCCCATTGGTTTTAAAAACGGCACCGACGGCAATATCCGGATCGCGGTCGAGGCGATCCTCGCCAGCCGGGCGGCCCACCTCTATACCCAACCTTCCGGTGATGGCCAGCTGGCACTGGTGCGCAGCCATGGCAACCCCGACTGCCACCTGATCCTGCGAGGTGGCCGCCAGCCCAACTATCAGAGCAATCATGTGACAGAGGCTGGCGAACTGCTGCGCCAGCATCATCTGTCACCCCGGCTGATGATCGATTGCAGCCACGGCAACAGCCAGAAGCAGCATGCCCGCCAGCTGCTGGTTGCCCGTGACATTGCCGACCAGCTGGGTGCTGGTAGCCATGCCATCGCCGCCATCATGGTGGAAAGTTTTATCTGCGAAGGGCGTCAGGATATCGGCAGCAAACCGCTGCGCTACGGCCAGTCGATCACCGATAGCTGTATCGGCTGGGAACAGACAAGGCGGCTGCTCGATATGGTGGCAGAAGGGGTGGAGGCACGCCGCCAGCAGCGGATCGCCCTGGCGGGATAAATGGCGGATTAGAGAGATAACTCAGAAAACAGTGTGGCCCCGATGGGGCCACACTGTTGTTCACTGTTTGACGCACGTCAGGCGACTGACTCACGCTCCACCAGCTGGGCTTCAAACTTGAGCGCCAGGCCGTCTACCGGCTTGTGATCGAGCAGGCGCAGCGCCAGTTCGGCAGCGCGGCTGCCCATCTCCTCGATGGGGTAGCGCACCGTGGTGAGCTTGGGATAGATGTAGCGGGCGTAGGGGATATCGTCGAACCCCACCACCGACACCTGCTGCGGGATCTTGTAACCCCGCTCCAGCAGGCAAGAGATCGCCCCCGCCACCATGCCGTCGTTGAAACCGAGCACGGCCGTGAACTCGACACCACGGGCCAGCAGTTCACTCATCGCCACATAGCCGCCATTTTCGTCGGCAAAGGCGCGGCTGACGAGTGCAGGATCAAAGGCGATCCCGGCTCTGGCCAGGGTCTGGGTGTAACCGGCCATCCGCTGCTGACCATCGACAAACTCTTCATCATCGGAGGTGATAAAGGCGATGTTGCGATGACCGGCATCCAGCAAGTGCTGGCACGCGGTGGTGATCCCCGCCTGGTTATCGAGCCAGACGCAGCGATCCTCAAAGCCCGGCACCTGACGGTTGATAAACACGATGGGGGTAGAGCCTGCCGCCAGCTCGCTCAGCTCCTCGTCCGGGAGCGCCTTGCTGTGGAGGATCAGCGCATCGCACTGGCGCTGCAGCAGCGCCTGAATGGCATGACGCTCGCGCGCGATATCGTGGTTGCCAGACATGACGATGGTGAACTTGTTGGCCTGATCGACCATGGTTTCGATGCCACGCATCATCTGGGCAAAGAAGGGGCCGCCGCAGAGGTCGCCAACCAGCACGCCAATGCAGTTGGAACGCTTGCTGACCAGTGCCTGGGCAAAACTGTTGGGTCGAAAATTCAGTTCCTTCATGGCCGCCAGTACGGCCTCACGCTTTTCCGGTGCTACCTGTGCCGTGTTATTGATAACCCGCGACACGGTGGAGATAGACACATTTGCCAGCTGAGAAACGTCTTTAATCGTTGCCACTATCCATTCCTTTATTGTGGGGGAACCTGTCGGTGCCGACGCCTGAGTATACCCTGCGGCCTGATGCAATTCCCGGAGCCAGGTCACCAGGCATGTTTCCTTTGGTAACAAAACCTTACCCGATGATACCCGGCAGCAAGGAAATTTGAAAACAGGGGCCGGCTGGCGGCCCCCGACTCAATAGGCGTGATTGAGCTCCCGCTCCGACATGAAGCGCAGCGGCTGCTGCAGCTTGTGCTGATAAATGAGATCGAACGACAACACGTTTTGTACGTAGTTGCGGGTCTCCTTGTAGGGGATACTCTCGACCCACACGTCCATCGGCTTGTTGTCACTCTGCTCTCGCCAGCGTTTTACCCGTCCCGGCCCGGCGTTGTAGGCGGCCGCCGCCAGGATCCGGTTGCCATCATAGACATCCAGCAAGCGCTTGAGATAAGCGCTCCCCAGACGAATATTCATCGTCGGATCAAACAGTTGCTGCTCGTTGCGATAGGGCACCCCCAGCTTGCCGGCAGTCTCTTTGGCAGTAGCAGGCATCAGTTGCATCAGACCGCGCGCCCCCACCGGCGACTGGGCCAGCGGATAGAGGGCACTCTCCTGACGGGAGATGGCATAGAGCAAACTGGTGTTCATGGTGCGCTCTTGCGCCATCTGGGAGAAGGTGCGTTTGAGCGGCAGCGGGAAGCGCAGGTCGAGGGCATCCCACGCTTCGGCGCGAATGCTGGCGAGAATGGCCAGCTCGTGCCACCCCTGATTGAGGGCGATATGACCAAACTCGATGCGCTGGGCCACCGGATTGCGATCCATGTTGTGGATCCACTCCGAGCGGGCCGCCGCAATCTCGTTCATCGAGAGCAATTCGCGCACCCGCAACAGGAAGGGCCAGCGCTGGCTGGCCGTGCGCCAGTCCGGTACATGCTTGACGCTCTGGTTCTTGATGCGATAGGGCACGCCGGTGCGCTGGGCGGCCATAAAGCCGTAGAAACCGCGCAGGTTGGCGGTCTCCAGATAGAGATCCCGCGCCGGTTTTTGCTGCCCCTGCACCTCAAGGGAGCGCGCCATCCAGTAGCGCCAGCGATCCTCTTTCTGACGGGCCATCGGCATCATCTTCACCCAGCCGGAGAGGCCACGCCAATCCTGCTCCCAGATGGCCAGTCGCGCCCGCAGCTCGGTAATGTCGGGATCCGCCAGCTTTTTCACCGTGCTGTCGACCCAGCTACGCTGGGCAATGGAGCGATCCAGCAGCAGGCGGCGGGCAATGGCACGTTCTACCGGTTTCACCTCGGCCTGGGTCAGGCCGAAACGGCTGCGAAACAGCGCAAGCTGGCGCAGCACCGACTCCGGCTCCTGATTGGCATAGCGGGTCAAACCGAGGGAGAGCAGCTTGCGAGAATAAGGATTGCTGCTGAAATAGGCCGGGTTCATCGCCTTGGCAGGCTGCTCGAACAGGGTCACCATCTGATCGCCATAGCTTTGCAAGCCGCTACCCAGGGTTGCGCCAAGGTGGCGGATCAGGTTGGGGTTTTCCGCCTCGAACGCCAGCGTCATCCGCTGCCAGATCTTCTCCTGGGTTCGCTGACCGGATGCCTGCCACAGCTGGAACAGCGGGGAGCAGGCATCGGGACGGGATTGACCGCTCATCCAGATCTTGCCCGCCCCCTGCAACGCCTCTTTCGGCTTGCCGGTGTAATAGAGCGCCTGATAGTGCATGCAGAGCAGATCGGTGGAGCTCGGCTTGGCCGGATAGAAGCGCAGGAACTGCGACCACTGCTGGCTCTGGGCCAGATAGGTCAGATAGCTGCGCTCCAGCCGGTTGGACTGGGGGGTATCTCCATGCTGGCGGATAAAGCGGGTCACATCGTTGTAATCCGCCGCCCCCGGACGAAAGGCGAGCTGATAGTAATCGAGGTAAGGGAGCAGGGGGTAATGGGTCAACCGGGCACGAATTTGCTGGAAACGGGCCTGATCATTGGCCCGTACGGCGTCATACGCCTGACGGTAGAGCGTCTGGTCGGCAGTCTGCGCCATCAGGGTCGGCACGAACAGCGCCGACAAAACAATTCCCCATACAGCTTTCACTGAGCATCTCCATTGAGGGCAATACACCGCCCGCTGGCGGTGGGTCTACTGCCTCTCATTCTACCCGTTGCCGGGCAGCGCTACAGCGGGGAGCAAGGACTATTTTTCTGCCTCGCTCAGCTGCATTTCACGCAGTTGCTCCGGTCTGGTCAGCCGCTGTACATATTTCTCCAGATAGGGCACCGGCAGCGGCTTGGAGGCGAGATAGCCCTGATAGAAACTGCACCCCTGCGCCTTGAGAAACTCCAGTTGCTGGCGGGATTCCACCCCTTCCGCCGTGACGTTGAACCCCATATGTCGAGCCATGGCGATCACCGCCTCGACGATGGCCATGTTGTCGCCATCTTTCGGGATGTCCTGAATGAAGGAGCGGTCGATCTTGAGCTCATCGGCAGGCAGCCGCTTGAGGTAGCTCAGGGAGGAGTAACCGGCGCCAAAATCGTCGATGGCAAAGCTGATGCCGAGCTCCTTGAGCTCGGTCATCTTGCTGATGGTGTCCTCGGCATGACCCAGCACCACGGACTCGGTGATCTCCAGATTGAGGCAGGCCGGATCCATGCCGGTTTGCGCCAACACATCGTGGATCCGCTCGACAAAATCGGTGGCATGGAACTGCTTGGCACTGACGTTGACCGAGATCTGCGGAATGTGGATGCCGTTTTCCTCCCACAGCACATACTGGGCGCACGCCTCGTGCAGCACCCAGTTGCCGATATCGACAATCAGGTCCGTCTCCTCGGCAATGGGAATAAATTCGGCCGGCGAGACCAGCGAGCGACCGGCTGGCTGCCAGCGAATGAGCGCCTCGACACCAATGATATCGCCGCCATCGACCATATGCTGGGGCTGATAGTAGAGGGTCAGCTCTTGCTGGCTGAGGGCGTTGCGCAATTCGTTGTGAATGAGCAGACGGCGATCCGCCTGCTGCTGCATCGAGGCATCGAAGAAGCGACGGGTCTTGCGGCCAGCGGACTTGGCCTGATACATGGCGGTATCCGCCTGCTTGAGCAGATCATCGACCCCCTGCTCCCGATCCGGAAACAGGGTAATGCCGACGCTGGCACCGATGTGCAGCACCTGCCCCACATAGGTATAAGGAGCGGCAATCTCGGTGATGAGCCGCTCGGCAATGATATCGGCCTGCATCTCCGCCTGGGGCGGGCTGGCCGAGAGCGATGGCAGCAACAGAACAAACTCGTCACCACCGAGGCGGGCCAGACAATCCCCCTGTCGCACCAACCGTTTGAGACGGGCGGCGACCTCCTTGAGCAGCCAGTCACCGGTGGCGTGGCCGAGGGAGTCGTTGATGGTCTTGAAGTGATCGAGATCGATAAAGAGCAGCGCGCCAATCAAGCCATCGCGGGTCGCCTCGTTGAAGGCCTGCACCAGAGTCTCGTGGAGCTGACGGCGATTGGGCAATCCGGTCAGCTCGTCGTAATAGGCGAGATCCTGAATGCGTCGCTCGGCCGCCTTGCGCTCGGAGATATCCTCGAAGCAGATGACAAAGTGGCTGATCACCCCCTTCTCGTCCTGCACCGGCGTCACTATCTCCCACTGGGGATAGGTGTGACCATCGACATGGCGACGCTGGGTCTCCCCCTGCCAGCGGCTGAGGGTATTGAGCTCGTAGCCGAGCCCCCCCAGATTTGGCCAGAGATCCTCTTCCAGATGCAGGCCCAGCACCGACTGGCTGTCAAAGCCGGTGATCTGACTGAAGGCGTTGTTGACCCGCAGGATCTTGAACCCCGGATCCGTGATGATGATCCCTTCGTGGGTCTCGAATGCAACGGCAGAGAGGCGCATCTGGGCATCGGATTGCAGACGCTCCAGCTCGGCCACCATCCGTACCGAGAAGGTATTGAGCACCGAGGTGAGATTGCTGGTATCTGCCGGGGCCGAATAGAGCAGCGCCAGATGGCCCAGAAGTTGGCCTCTGGCATCAAACAGCGGCTGACCGTAGTAAGTCTGCCCGGCCGCCAGCCAGGGTTGATACTCCTGCGACTCATCGATCACCTCGAAACAGATGGCCCCTTGCTTGTAGAGCTCCTGACAGGGGGAGCCCGCCAGCGGATAGTCCTTCTGCGCCAGCCCGTCGGCGGCCAGTACTTTGACCCGATCTGCACCGCACAACTCACCCACCCAGACCGCATCCACCTTGAGGATATGAGCCAGCTGGCTAACCAGGGTATTGAAGAAATCGAGCCCGGTGCGGGCAGAGAGCGCCTGCGCCAACTGGGTGAGCAGGGTGGTTTGCAGCAATGGCAAAGAGAGGTTGAGGGAGGAGACTGCACTGTTGGCGGTATCAAGAGGGGCCAGCCAGCCACAGCAGATCTGCTGGGTGGGCACAAACTGACCGCTCCAGAGCACATGGTTGAGCTGCCCCTGATCATCTTTCAGATGACCGATAAACTGTTCAGGCAGATGTGATTCATGAAGCCGGACGAGAAAGTCGGCAAAGCCTGCCTCGTCTTCCGGTAACAAGCTAGCGGCCCAGGGATGATTGCCCTCCCCTTGCCACTGCTGGTAGGCCCCCTGATCAGAGAGACTCCACTGATCATGTTGCCGATCGAAAAACCACATGACTTGCGTGGCCTGCTGCTTCATTTACCACTCCAACACAACAACCAACCACGTTTGATGTCCAATCAGGCATAGCAACGCCCCCTGCATCCGCTCATCAGATCAGAGGTTGCGAGGAAAGAGTACAAACATGCGATATCAAGCAGTGGAAACCGGACATGAGGTCGACACGAAGTGCTGCCAAGAAGGGACAGAAACGATCCTATTCCCGTCATACTGCCTGCCAGTTTCATGGAGCTCAAGCTGTTTTTGGCACGAAACCGGAAAAGATCACAATTTATAAGTTGCTGAATAGCCAAGGGAAGGTTATGTGACATGGATCACATTTCAATCTTTACCAATGAGTAATCTGAAGGTGAAGACACAAGCAAGACGACCCGAAGGGGGCCAATATGAAAATCGAAATTACCAGCAAAATCATCGACATCACCCCGGCTATCCGCGAGCGCATCGAATCCCGTTTTGAAAAGCTCGAACGTCTTCAGGTGCCTCTCATCACACCCCATGTGATTGTTTCCAAAGAGCGTCTGATGTTCACTGTCGAAGCCAGTGCTGGCATCCCCAACGGCAAACTGTTTGCCCAGGCAGAGCATGAGGATCTCTACGCCGCCATCAACGAACTGGGGCAAAAACTGGAGCGCCAACTCAACCGTCACACCGAAAAGCCGATTGCCCGTCGTGCCAATGCCGCGCTCAAAGAACAGCCGCAACCGGATGAAGCTGACGCTTGATAGCATGCCGCAAGGCTAAAAATTCCAAAGAGCATAAAGGCGGGGTTACCCGCCTTTTTGTTGCCTGTGATTTTCCGACAAGCATCGCGTTACACCAGTGAACAGGCGCCATCAACTAAGCCAGTGCAACCGGGTATCCACCCCCTCTTGCAAACGATCGAGGATCGGCAGCAATACCAGCGGATCCTCCTGCCTCGGCACATCGGCCAGCTTTCCTTGCAACCGCTCCCGCGCCAGCGGTGACAGGTTGTCGTAGACAGCCTCATCCAGCAAGGATTGCTTGACCGCCAGCGGCGGCGTTTGCAGCGCCAGCCAGAGCCGCACATCCACCATGCTTCCCCCCTGTTGCAACCGCTCATTGATGGCACTGCAGTCACTCCCAGCCCCTTCAGCCACCAGCACCTCTGCCGGTCTCAGGTCAAAGTGCATACGCCAGTCACGGCTCTGGGAAGTGGCCGCCGGTTTGGCATCAAACCAGGGCTGCTCCTCCACCGCGTCGGTCAGCAGGGCCAGATGCAACCGGAAATCCGCCCGATCGCCATGTTGCAGGTCACGGTTGAGGCGCTGTCCCAACTGGCCCTCATCGACGAGCAGGTGATTACGGATTGAACTGGGCAGCATGAGATAACTCTCGAAAATGGCGATTTCACTGGTTATCGGCCACAAATCCAATTCTTTTAATGGAAAAATCCTGCTTGGGGGTTCACAAAACCGGAAGATCTGTTAGTATGCGCCTCGCACTTGTGGAGGGGTTCCCGAGCGGCCAAAGGGATCAGACTGTAAATCTGACGGCTCTGCCTTCGAAGGTTCGAATCCTTCTC